>CAZVKC010000001.1:0-4245 GCA_964627455.1 uncultured Solibacteraceae bacterium
ATCTACACGGATGACCAAGGCATCGGCGACCTCGGTTGTTACGGCGCGCCCGACGTGAAGACACCGAACCTTGACCGGCTTGCGCGCTCGGGCGTCCGGTTCACGAACTGGTATTCGAACTCACCCGTGTGCTCGCCGTCGCGTTGTGCGTTGATGACGGGCGAGTATCCCTGGCGGCACGGGATCATGAACTTTCTGCCGTCGGTCGCGACCAATACGATCGTCGGGTTGAAACCCAGCGCGGTGACGCTGCCCGGCGAGTTGCGCAAACTCGGGTATCATACAGGCGCGATCGGGAAGTGGCATCTTGGATCCGCGCCGGAAAGCCGCCCGCTGAAACAAGGTTTCGACGAGCATTTTGGATTCTATTCCGGCTGGACCGACTATTACTCGCACCGTTACTACAACATGTCGCGGACCTCGCCGGAACATATCTTCCACGATCTGTGGCGCAATGGCGAAGAGGCGTTCGAGGATCCGTCTTATACGACGGAGATGTTCACGCGCGAGGCGAAGGCGTTCATCGAGCGTCTGGCGCCGGGGCAACCGTTCTTTCTGTATCTGGCGCACGGCGCGCCCCACTACCCGATGATCGCGCCGAAGAAGTATCTCGATCGCTTTCCGGCGACGATGGATCGCGACCGCCGCCTGCATTGCGCGATGATCGCGGCGATTGACGATGGCGTTGGCGAGATCCTTGATCTGCTGAAGCGCAAGGGCATCGAGAAGGATACGGTGATCTTCTTCCAGAGCGACAACGGTGCGACCAGCGAGGCGCGTTCGGACTCGCAAGGGCGTCCGTATCGCGGCGGGTCCAATGCGCCGTTCCGCGGATACAAGGGTGGGTTGTTCGAAGGCGGGATACGCATGCCGGCGCTGATGTCCTGGCCCGGAACCATTCCTTCCGGATTCGTTTGTGACGAACCCGGGCAGACGATGGACATTCTGCCGACGTTCCTGCACTGGGCGGGCGCCGCGCCTTCGCATCCGATCGACGGACTGAATGTCGCCGATGTCTTGACGAAGAAGGCGAAGTCGCCGCATCGCGATATCTATTGGGAATACCAGGGGCAGACGGCGGTTCGCAATGGCGAGTGGAAACTGATGCTGGGTCCGAAGGAAGGACTCGGAGATCCGGCAGTGGCGCCGAAGTGGCTGTCGAACTTGAAGGAAGATCCGAAGGAAACGAAGAACTGGTTGGACCAGTCCCCCGAACGCGCCACGGAACTCGAAGCGCGACTGAAGGACTGGTCCGCGAAGATCTCAGTGGGCCGCTAGCGCGGCGTCCGGCAATCCGGCCAGTTCGCGCAGACGGCGGTGGAGCAGAAGGTTCTCGACGTTGCCTTCGGCATCGTAGGGCATGTCCCATGCATCGCCGAGGATCTCGAGTTCCGGTCGCTTCTCGATTTCCGAACGCAGGTTCTCGCTCAGCGCCATGAGGCCGATTTCGAGCGAGTTGCCGATCCAGCCGAGCGTGATCTCGCCCTGATCGAACTTGCCGACCGTCTTGGCCATCACTTCGATGCACTCGCGATCGCTGTCATAGTAGACCGGGATGCGCAGCGCAGCCGGCGTCGATGACGTGATCGAGTTGATGCGCGTGGGGGTCCAGTCGATCTTCTTCAGAAGGCGGGTGTGGATTGCGTCCGCCATGCCGAGTCCCACGCCGTTGCCATAACTGTGATCGCTGAGGCCGCGCAGGAACAGGCGCTTGAACTTTGGCGCAGTGTCCCACGGATTGTATTCGCCCTGCACGCTGCGGTTGACGACCTTGGTGTCCATACCGGCGCCGGAGAAGGTCTTGCCGATTTCGTCCACGATGAGGATGTCGAGATCAAAAGGCAGGCGTCCCATCCAGGACTTGGTCTGCACCAGCAGTTCCTCTTCCTTCGATTCCATCTGGTCCACGGGCACTGCCGTGAGTTGCGCGGTGTTGTGGTTGGCGTCCTCGAGAATCGCGAGGCCGCCCAGAATCTTGCCGGACTTCAGCACCTGGCGTCCGACCTGGCGAATGACGCGCTCCAGGCCGATGTTGAAGGCCCATGTGTGATAGCGTTGTGCGCCGGCGAACTTGCCGAGGCCGATGGCCATCATCTTGAAGAGGCCGCTCTCGATTTTGCCCGCGAAGTCCGTGTGCCACTTGACGCGTCCGATGAGGAAGACGCCGTCGCTTTCAAAGGCGTTTTTGTCGAGGAACGCTTCGAGTCCTTCTTCCGTCTTGCCGAGCGATACGACATCGAGTTGGCTGATGACGGGGCATCCCATGGTGGCTTCGTGTACGCCGAGATGCGCGAGTACGTCGGCCTGGCCTTCCGCGGTGGCCGCGCCGTGGCTGCCCATGGCGGGGAAGATGAAGGGCTGGCAGCCTTTGCTCTTCCAGTAGTCGACGACGGCGCGAACGATGGTGGAAATGTTGGAAATGCCGCGTGAGCCGACGCCGATGGCGATCTTCGCTCCGGGCTTCAGGTTGGAACCGAATCCGCTGGCGGAAAGCTGTTTGTGCACTTCACCAGGGATGTCCGCCAACCGGCGATCCGGAAAGTTCTGGCGGACGTAGAGCATGCGGGAAAACATGCTCACCAGTTTATTACGCCCAGGGATTGATGATCCGGAGTCCGGTGTGGGCGAAGTCGGAAACGTTGCGGGTGGCTATGGCGCAATCATTCTCGAGAGCAATGGCCGCGATCATTGCGTCGAGGGGACCGATGGTCAGTCCACGTCGCTGCAGGTTTGCGAGCAGAACACTATAGGTAAGAGCCGCTGCCTCGTCGAAAGAGAACACGTGAGCCGTAAAGCCACCTGAAACAAACCGTTCGAATTGGTTGCGCATTCCCTGCTTGCGACGCCCTTCGGGCAATCGCTCAATGCCAAAGGCGACTTCGGCGATGGATATGCTCGTTGTCACGGGCGTTTCGTTCTGCTTGCGAAGCCAAACTTCAACAACTCGAGCGGGTTCCGGACGCATGAACTCCGCGATCACGTTCGAGTCGAGGATGATCATTCGAAACTCGGGGGCTCAGGGACGGCTTTCGGACGGGGCGGCAGGTCCAGGTCGATTCCGTTCTTCTTGCCGAAGAGTTTTAGTGCCATGTCGGCAATGCGCTTTCCATTGGGAATCTCTCCTACTCCAGCTTTGAGAATTATTCTGGCCTCTTCTTCCATCGAGCGCTTGTTCCGTGCGGCACGAAGCCGGATGGCGTCTTTCACGCCCTCGTCGAGGTTGCGAATCGTAAGGGTAGCCATACGTCTTCACTGTACCGAATGCTAGCACTGCTAGCAATGCTGTCAGTGTCCCGGCGGCGCGCTATATTGGAAGTTCACCCCTTTTATGCCTGAACGTTCGTACGATCACAAGGAGATCGAAGCCAAGTGGCATGCGATCTGGAGCCAGGATCCCAAACTGTACGCTCCTGAAGAGAACTCGTCGAAACCGAAGTATTACGTCCTCGAAATGCTTCCGTATCCGAGCGGCACGCTCCACATCGGCCACCTCCGCAACTACACGATCGGCGACGCGCTGGCGCGCTATAAGTGGATGCGCGGCTTCAACGTCCTGCACCCGATGGGTTGGGACGCCTTCGGCCTGCCCGCCGAAAACGCCGCCATCGACAACAAGCGCCATCCCCGCGAGTGGACGCACTACAACATCGGCGAGATGAAGCGTCAGCACCAGCGGATGAACTTCAGCTACGACTGGGACCGCGAAGTCGCCACTTGCGAACCCGAGTACTACAAGTGGAACCAGTGGTTCTTTCTGAAGATGTACGAACGCGGCCTCGCCTATCGCAAGACCGCGTTGCTGAACTGGTGCAACGAATGCCAGACCGTGCTCGCCAACGAGCAAGTGGTCGACGGCTGCTGCTGGCGTCACGATAAGACGCCTGTCGAGCAGCGTGAGATGGATCAGTGGTTCCTGCGGATCACCGACTACGCGCAGGAACTGCTCGACGCGATCAAGGATCTCGAGGGCAAGTGGCCCGATCGCGTGCTGACGATGCAGAAGAACTGGATCGGCCGCAGCGAAGGAACCGAGGTGGACTTCTCCCTGGAAGGTTCGCCGGACGTGAAGATCCGCGTCTTCACCACGCGTGTCGACACGATCTTCGGCGCCACCTGCATGATCCTCGCGCCGGAGCATCCGCTGGTGAAAGACTTCCTGCCCGGCGACGCGCGCGTCAAGGCGATGGTCGACGATGTGGCGCGCAAGGACCCCGGCAATCTCGAGAAGGACGGCCTGTTCACGGG
>CAZVKC010000001.1:4345-11780 GCA_964627455.1 uncultured Solibacteraceae bacterium
GCGGAAGCGAACGGCTTCGGCAAACGCGCCGTCACGTTCCGCATCAAAGATTGGGGCATCTCGCGGCAACGGTATTGGGGCACGCCGATCCCGATGATCCACTGCGGCGACTGTGGCATCGTGCCGGTTCCTGAGAAGGATCTGCCGGTGACGCTGCCGACCGACGTCGAAATCACGGGCAAGGGCGGATCGCCTCTGAAGAGCCACCCGTACTACGCGAAAGTCACGTGTCCGAAGTGCGGCAATGCCGATGCGCGGCGCGAGTCGGACACGATGGATACGTTCATCGACTCGTCGTGGTACTTCTACCGCTACTGCGATGCGAAGAATTCGGATGCGCCGTTCGATCCGAAGAAGATCGCGTACTGGTTCCCGATCGACCAGTACATCGGCGGTGTCGAACACGCGATTCTGCACCTGATTTACTCGCGCTTCTGGACCAAGTTCATGCGCGACCTCGGCCTGATCAGCAACAGCGAACCCACCGAGCGTCTGTTCACGCAGGGCATGGTGGTGCTCAACGGCGCGAAAATGTCGAAGTCCAAGGGCAACGTCGTGAGTGCGGACTTCATGATGGACAAGTACGGTTCGGACTGCGGCCGCATGTTCGAACTGTTCGCTGCGCCGCCCGAGAAGGACATGGACTGGACCGATGCCGGCGCAGAGGGCGCTTACCGGTTCCTCTCTCGCGTATTCCGCTTCGTGACCCGCAATGTGGATCGCCGCGGCGCGGAAGCGACGGGACCCGTGTCCGACGCAGACAAGCGCGTGATGCGCAAACTGCATCAGGTGCTGCGCAAGGTCACCGAGGACTTCGATTCGCGCTGGCACTTCAACACGTCGATCGCCAGCATGATGGAGTTGGTGAACGAACTGTACGCTTGCGAAGCCGAACTGACGCCGGGCGTGCTCGGCAATCTTCTCGATACGTTCGTGTTGATGTTCGGACCTTTCGCCCCCTACGTCGCCCAGGAAATGTGGGAGACGCTGGGACACAGCGGTCCCGTTTTCCGGCAGTCGTGGCCGGCGTATGATCCCGAAATGGCGAAGCACGAGGTCGCGGAAGTGATCGTCCAGGTGAACGGCAAGCTGCGATCGAAGCTGAGCCTGCCTTTCGGGACCCCGCAGGAAACGGCACAGGCGCTCGCGCTCGAAGATCCCAAGGTGCAGCAGTTCACCGACGGCAAGCAGATCGTGAAAGTGATCTTCGTCGCCGACAAACTCGTGAACCTCGTCGTCAAGGGCTAAGTGCATCGGGGGTGGAACCGCTGTTCCGCCCCCGGATCTCTATGCTGTGTAGTTCCCCTCGATCGAGCGGAGATACTCGCGATTTCGCCGTGCACTATCGGCTGGATTCCCCATACCCGGAAGAATGTCCTGCTCGACCAGTGTGTAGCCGGTATAGCCCGTCTTCTTCAACCAGCGAAGGACGGCGGGGAAGTCCACACATCCCTTGCCGAGTTCGCAGAAGACGCCGTGCTGCAGGGCCTTGAAGTAATCCCAGCCTCTGCCACGGGCGGTGGCTGCAACCTCAGGCTGGCAGTCCTTGAAGTGGATGTACCAGATGCGGTCTCGAAAGGCGTTCAACCCGTCGAGAACATCGCTGTTGCCGGAACCGTAGACATAATGGCCGGTGTCGAAGACAAGGCCAATGCATCTCGGATCCGTGAGGTCGAGGAATCGCTCGATCTCTTCGTGGGTTTCAACGTACCCGGCGCAATGGTGATGGAAGACTGTTCGCAAGCCCGTTTCTGCCATAACTGCAGATGCGACGCGGTTCGCGCCCTTTGCGAAGGTGTTCCACTCATCGCCCGTGAGTCCCATGTCCGGCGTCACGCGTCCGGCGTTCAGAGTCCGGAGAGGAACCGTGCCGTTGTTGTCCGCGAGTACGAGATACGGTTTCGGATCCGTCGCTACGGCAGCGAGCAGCCGCGCGGTCTTCACCGCATTTTCGACACCCGCAGCATGGGCGGATTCATCTTTCATCGCCACCGGCACGAAAGCGCCGAGCATCACGAGTCCACGGCGGGACAGTTCGGCGGCGAGCGCCGACGGATCCGTGGGCATGAATCCCCAATCGCCTAACTCGGTGCCGGTGTATCCGGTATCGGCCAGCTCATCGAGCATCCGGCTGAAGCCGATCTGCTCTCCGCCCTTCGCTTCTTCGAACTCCAACGTTCCCCAGGAACAGGGGGCGTTGCCAACTTTCAGCGTTCCCATATCGTTTCCTTACTTGTCCTTCGAGGCAAGAGGCGATGCGATCTCGTAGCGGCGTTCTTTCCGGACGGCCTGCTCCCAAGCGGCGCGAGCATCACGAGTGGTCTGGATCTCGGATACTTCGGCGATCGGAACATCCCACCAGGATTCGTATCCGGGCACGCGCGCTTCCTTGTCAGTCTCGACTACGACGGCTGTCGTCACCGTGTGCGTACGCATGTCGGCCAGCGCATGCTCGAGTTCTTCGCGGGTGCGGACACGCACCGTGCGTGCGCCGAGGCCGCGGCACAGGGCTTCGAAGTCGACTGGCACAGGCGCGCCATCGAGTTGTCCGCTTTCGGTGCGGCAGCGATAGTCGGTGCCGAATCCGCCGGATCCAATCGACTTCGACAAGCCGCCGATGCTCTGGTAGCCGTGGTTGTCGACCACGACGATGTTCAGCTTGATGCCTTCCTGCACGGCCGTGGCGATCTCCGACGACATCATGAGGAACGAGGCGTCGCCGACCATCACATAAACTTCACGATCAGGATGCGCCATTTTGATGCCGACGCCGCCGGCGATCTCATAGCCCATGCACGAATAGCCGTACTCCATGTGATAGCCGCCGGGCTTGTGCGTGCGCCATAGTTTGTGGAGGTCGCCCGGCATGCTGCCCGCCGCGTTGATCAAGATATCCTCGGGTTGCGCGACTCGGCTCACGGCTCCGATGACTTCGCCCTGGCTGATCGGGGGACCATGGCGTAAATTGAAGATGTGATCCGTCTCTGCTTCCCACCGAGCCTTCCATTCGCCGATCGCCGCGTCGTAGGTCGCGTCGACGTGATAGCCGGCGAGCGCGGCTTCGAGTTGTTCGAGTCCGACGCGCGCATCGGCAACGAGCGGGAGACCTGCATGCTTGAAGGCGTCGAACTCACCGACATTGAGGTTCACGAATCGCACGTTCGGATTCTGGAACGCGGTCTTCGACGCTGTGGTGAAGTCGCTGCAGCGGGTGCCGATCGCGATCACGACATCTGCTTCACGGGCCGCGATGTTCGCGCCCGGCGTACCCGTGACGCCCACTGCGCCCAGGTTGCGCGGATGATCATACGGCAGAGAACCCTTGCCGGCTTGCGTTTCACCAACGGGGATGCCGGTCTTTTCAGCAAAGCTCGCCAGAGCCGCGCTTGCCTCGCTATACAGGACGCCGCCGCCCGCGACGATCAAAGGCCGCTTGGCTGAGCGGATCCACTCGACGGCGCGAGCGAGCATCACGCCCTCAGGGACCGGGCGCGGAATGTGCCACACACGCTTGGCGAACATTTCTTCGGGATAGTCCCAGGCTTCGGTCTGCACGTCCTGCGGAAGGGCAAGCGTGACTGCGCCGGTATGCAAGGGCGAAGTCAACACGCGCATCGCTTCGACGACAGAGCAGGGAAGTTGATCCGGCCGGTTGATGCGGTCCCAGTAACGGGAGACAGGCTTAAAACAATCATTGACTGAAGTATCCTGGCTCTGGCCGGACTCTAATTGTTGCAGCACCGGCGCCACGTTGCGGCGCGCGAAGATGTCGCCGGGCAGAATCAACACGGGGATGTGATTGATCGTTGCCGTGGCCGCGCCGGTGATCATGTTCGTTGCGCCGGGTCCGATCGACGAGATGCAGGCATAGGTCGACAGCCGCATCCGGGACTTCGCAAATGCCGTCGCGATGTGCACCGCCGCCTGTTCGTTGCGGCACATGTAGTATGGAAAGTCGGGGTTCTGATGCAGCGCCTGGCCGAATCCGGCGATGATGCCGTGGCCGAAGATGCCCCAGGCGCCTTCGAAGAACTTGTGTTCCACTCCATCACGTTCGACGTACTGATTCTTGAGAAAGCCCAGCAGAGCTTGTCCCATCGTGACTCGTCGTGTCGCCATTTGCGGAATGCCTTTCTTGTTTATTCGATCGAGAGATAACGGTTGAGGGAATCGAGATCACGGCCGCGATTCTGCGCCATGGAGCCAATCGCGTCATCGACGGACCAGCGGCTATGAATGATGCCACCGACGGCGCAGGCCATTGCCAGTGGATCTTCGTCGCCGGGATAGAGAACGTTGCGGCCGACCAGCGCGCCGCGCACGTTGGGACCCGCGCCCAGCGCGCCTGCGAGTTCCTGCAGGAAGGGCGCAGGGTTGCCAGCGGATTCGCCGCCGAGCAGCAGAATCGGCAGCGAGGTCGCTCGTGCAACGGCTTCGTATCCGGCGCAATACGGCAACTTCAACCACAGATAACGGCTGCTGTCGCCCAATGCGGATGCGACTCCGGTGATCTTCGCTAGCGATTCCGCGTCTTTCTGCACGACCCAGCCGGAGTCCTTGCGGATCACCGGTAGCGGTTCCAGAAACATCGGCAATTGCAGCGCGTTGCATTCGTTGATCGCCTGCACGCTGGCCAGGATCGTTTTCAACGAACCGGCATCACCGTCGCCGATGCGCAGAAGGAGCTTCGCGCCATCCAGCTTCCACGCTGCACAGGTTGCCGCGGTGGGACCAGTGATCGGATCATCGAGTTCCCACGATGTGCCCGCGAGGCCTCCGCGATTGAGGCTGCCGATGAGCACCTTGCCATCGATCAACGATGGACCTTTGGCCTGCCGGATGAGCGAGTCGAGGATGAAGAGTTCCTCGAGCAGATCCATGGTCGCCATCAGGCCATCGACCGTTTCGCACGCCAGCACTCGCAGGATCCGCGCGAGGTAATCGCGCCGGTCAGCCATCGCGATCGGATTGCTGCCGACCTTGGTGACGCGCCGTGCCGGATGGTCCGCCGCAAGGATGTTCAATCTGCCAGCCGTCGTGAGCGACGTTCGCCGGACGCGTTCCTGAGCGGCGCGCCACGGCAAGTCGGGATCTTCGATGCGCGCCTGCGTGATGCGCGCCATCACTGCGGGAGTGAGAAATTCCTCAGATACGAACATTACGCGCTCCGCTGCTGTTGCATGAGGGTCTTCACTTCGTCGAGCGTCGGCATTGCCTCGGAACAACTCAAACGGCTGACGACGATAGCTGCTGCTGCGTTGCCATAGTGCAGGCACTCGACTGTTGGCATGCCGTTGAGTAGCGCGTATAGGAATCCGGACGCAAAGCCGTCACCGGCGCCGATGGTCGTGCAGACCTCCACGTGATACGGAGGCAGGAACACCGAATCATCGCCCTGCCACACGCGCGTACCCTGATCGCCCAGCTTCGAGACCAGCGTTGGAATTCGGTTGCGCAACCTCGCGGTCGCCTTGTCGAGATCATCGACATCCGCCACCAGCATCAGTTCGGGTTGATTCCCGATGAGCACGTCCACATATGGAAGCGCGAGCCGGATTGCGAGTCCCGCCTCGCGCGGACTGGGCCATGACATCGAACGGAAGTCCACATCGAGCACCACTTTGCATCCAGCCTGATGTGCGCGTTCGAGCGCCATGTATGTGCTTTCGCGCGAGGGCGACGCACAGAGCGAGGTCCCGTTGGTGATGAACATCTTCGCGGATCCGACGAAATCGAGCGCTTCGGGCGTGACGGACAGCATCGTGTCGACGGCGTCGTGGCGATAGAAGACCTGCGGAAAACGATCGGGCGGCGAAACCTCGGTCAAACACAGCGACGGGTTGAATCCCGGCCGGATCTGCACGTGGGTGGTGTCGACGTTTTCTTTCTTGAGAAAGCCGATCAGGAACTCGCTCAGGCTGTCTGCGCCGAGGCAACTGACGATGCCAGCCGTGGCGCCGAGACGCGAAAGTCCAACCGCCATGTTCGCGCTCGAGCCGCCCAGATAGCGCGAAAAACGGCGCGCCTGCGGCAGGGGAACATGCGGTTCCTCAGAATACAGGTCGTAACCGATACGACCGAGAATGGCGATATCCATTGTTGTCAGGCCACCTTATCGAACAACCGGAACTCTCGGATCCTTGTCGCGCCACTCCGCGCGCACCCAGGCGTACTGCGGGTCGTCGGAAGCTGCCATTGATCTCGCGGATCCGGCCAGCGCGTTGAGGTAATACGCGTTGTAGCCGTGCGCCGCGACCACCGGATGGTAGCCTTCCGGCACCAGGATGAGGTCGCCGTCGCGAGCCGTGATCGTCTCGTCGATGCGGCGGTCTTGCGTGTACACCTTTTGAATCGCGTACCCTTCGGGCTTGTCGATGCGGTAGTAGTAAATCTCTTCGAGATCCACTTCGCCGGGCGGGTTGTGGACATCGTGTTTATGGGGCGGATAGCTCGACCAGTTTCCGCTCGGCGTGTAGACTTCGCAGATCAGCAACCGGTGCGCCTCGAACGTGGGTTCGAGCATGTGGTTGATCTGACGCGTGGCGTTGCCGCCGCCGCGGATCTCGACGCGCACATCGGCCGGCGTGACGAGCCTGGCCGGGTATGCGACTTCGGCCTTTGAATAGCAGATGGCGAGATCGCAATCGGTATCGGCGGTCAGTGTGAAGTCTGTCGCGATCGGCAGGTAAAGCGTGTATGGAAGCCCGTCGAAAACGCTCGTGCGGCCTCCGAAGGAAGGGAAATCACCGGCGGAGGAGTGCACCGAGCACTTGCCTCCAAAAAGCACGATCGCAATTTCACGATCGCCCGTGTTTTCCTGTACGCTGGCGCCGGCGGCAAGCCGGAATGTCTTGAATCCCAGGTATTCGAAGCCGTAGGTTTCCATCTGGTCTGGGGAACCGGATGGGCGATAGAGAAGTTTCATTCGAAAAGACGCTCCTGATGGGGCGGGACGGGGAACGATGATGGCAGGTTATTGAGCGCGGATCCCGGGGCGCACACGCCTGCATTCTATCACCGCCCCTCGTCAGGCAATGCGTCCCTTGGCCGCGTCGAAATGCAGCCGCCGTCCCTGCTGATACGAAACGGAGCACAGGTGGCAAGCGGCTGCCGAGCGAATCCCGTCCTGCAACGTCGCGTTGGGCTCCTTGCGGGAGCGCATGCAGTCGAGCCAGTTGCGCATGTGCTGGTCGCCGGGTTCTGCCTTGACAGTGACAGTCGCCGGCGGAGGCGGCGCATCCGCGGCGCGCTGTTGCCGGAAGCCAAGTGGCGCGTGCGGATCCACCGGGATGAACTCGAAGCCCGCGCGCGTGATGAACAGCTTGCCCTTGGTGCCGCAGAATTCGAGTCCATTATTGTTGATGCCGGCGGCCATGGTTGCTTCAAATGTGCAGAGCCAGCCGCCGGGATACGTGATCGCCGCATCGACCGTATC
>CAZVKC010000001.1:11880-17569 GCA_964627455.1 uncultured Solibacteraceae bacterium
TGCTGCATGCCGGATTGGAACACGCGCTTGTGATCCTTCACCGACTTCTGCAACGCGTCTGCCTCGCCGATCTTCAACGTGATCGGCTTCTCGCACAGTACGTCTTTGCCGGCCTGGATCGCATCCATCGAGACCGGGACGTGCCAGTGATCGGGCGTCGCGATGACGACCCCATCGAGCCCCTGCATCTCGAGCAGCCTGCGATGATCCTGAAACACCCGGGCTTCGGGCGCGGACCTCTGTTTGTTCGCCTCGGCCTTGCGAAGCCAGACGTCGCAGAGGCCGATGATGCGCGCGTCCTTCTGGTTCGCGAGCGACCGTACGTGTCCGCCCCCGCGAGTGCCTGTTCCGATGACGCCCACTTGAATGGTGTCATTCGCCCCGAGGATGCGGTTGTATGATGCCGCGGTGAATGCGGCGCCGCCCGCGATGAGGCGGCGCCGTGATACTTGGTCCATCGTTTCCTCTGCCTCTAGAACTGGAACCGCAACGCGAACTGCCACTGCCGAGGCAGGTAGTTTGCCGCCGTCCCGAAGATTCTGCCGGCGACGCCGGGGGCATCCACGGAAGCGTTCGGTTGACCCAGATTCGTGTGGTTGAGGAAGTTGAAGGACTCTGCGCGGAACTGCACTTTCATGCCTTCCCGAATGCGGAAGTCCTTAAAGCCCGAGAGATCCAGTTGCGCGAAGTTCGGACCGCGAAGACGGTTGCGTCCCACGTTGCCGAGCGCGCCCCGTTGCGGGCGGGCCCAGGGTCCGCTGACCTGGCCGTTGGTGGTGAGGAGCGTCTGCGAGACGGCGAACCATCCGAATTGACTCGGATCATTCACCTGCCAGTTTCCGGCAACGTCCGCGCGGCAAATCCCGACATCCTGATCATTGCCGCAGTTGGTGTAGCTCGGTGTGAATGGATTCCCGCTGGCGATGGTGTTCACGAAGTTCAACTGCCAGCCGCCGACCAGAAAATCGACCGCGCGAGGCATATTGTTCATCGCCTTGCGGCCATGCCCGACGGGAACTTCCCAGTTGCCCATCGCGACTACCGTGTGATTGCGATTGTTGTTGCTCGGCGCATATCCAATCCCGCGGTTGTAGATGTACTGGGCGTTATCGAAGTCCAAGGCTTTCGACCAGGTGTAGTGACCCATCAACTGCAATCCACCGTCGAAGCGCTTTTCCATCTTGACCTGCATCGAATGGTAGTTGTTGCTCGAGTCGTTGCCCGAATAGCGAGTGTTTTGGGTCCAGCCGAGCGCTGCGAAATATGGCCGGCGCTGGTTGGTCGACAAGCCCGACGTGTAGCCGATCATCGAGGGTTCGTTGTTGTTGTAGCCGTAGTTATAGCCCGGCTGCATGTGCGTGCCCTTGTTTGCAACGTACGCGACCTCGAGACTCGAGTTCTTGGTGAGTTGCCGTTGGATCGTTGCGTTCCACGTATCGATCGTCGGGATCCGCAAAGTTTGCGGTGTGATGTCCGTCGTGAAGCCGTTGGGCTGAATCGGCCGTCCGTTGGGACCCTTGCGCTGTGCTGCGAGGATCGCAGCGGGATCCGCAACCGCGGGCGCGCCCTGCGACAGCGTGAATACGCTCTGGTAGGCAAACGCGGGATTCACCTGCTGGGTCGCGAGCACCGGCAGGTTCTGCGTCACGCTGTGTCCGAAGACGGCTCCGAAGATGCCCTGCGTGAAGCCGCGTCCGTAACCGGCGCGAATCACGGTCTTGTCGTTCAGGCGATACGAAAGACCGAAGCGCGGCGCGAAGGCGTTAGGCGGAGAACTCGTGTTCATGCCGAGGTCGACGCCTTCGGAACCGGCAACATAGTTTTCGCCCGTGACGATGTCGATGCGTCCGCCCTTACCGGCGCCACTGACGTACTGCGGCCGGTACCATTCCCAGCGAAGCCCGTAGTTGAGCGTCAGACGCGGCGTCACTCGCCATGTGTCCTGCACGTATGCGAAAAACCGATTCTGCAGTTCTGCTGCATCGGTCACGTTGCTCACCATGCGAGCAAAGCCCGCGACCTGACCGAGCAGGTAGGATCCCACGCCGCTGCCGCCGCCATTCGGACCCGCGGTTTGATTGGTCGCGAACGACAGTTGGCCGGAACGGTGGCTGTCGCTCGGCACGCGGAGGTTATACGCATGGCGTCCATCGAATCCAAACTTGATTGAGTGGTTTCCGCGAATGTGGGTCCAGTTGTTGACGAACTGATACTGGTGCTGGTCTTCGATCAGCGGGCAGTTGCAGTTATTGGCTCCGAGGCCGAAGCCGAAGTTCAGAGATCCGATGCCGGTGAACTGCGGCATGCCGCCCGTGATGGCAGAGCCGAGATTCAAGCCGGGAATGCCGGCGTCTTTCGCGGGAGTGCCATCGACGCCGATTGGATTTACGTTCACGTAGTAGCGATACCAGCCGAAGCGAAAGTCGGTGATCCAACGCGGATTCACCATGTAATCGGCGCCGATCGCGATGCTATGGTTCTTCGAGAACGAGAGGCCCCCGAAGTTACTCGCATCAAAACCGGGTCCTCCGGCGAGGCCGAAGATCGGCGGCGAGTTCATGTCGAACCGCTGCATGCTGTAGCGTCCGAATATATGCAGTTTCTCGGTAGCGTACTCGTCAACGCGAACGTTGAACGAATCCTCGGTGAGGGCGATCGACCCGGATCCCTGATAGTTGGGTTGATTCGGTGCGGCGGCCTTGTTTGGCATGGGGATGAACTTCAACAGGTTCGACGCTTGTGACACGATCCGCGAGGCGGGAACGATGTTGCCAGTGAACTGGCGGCGATCCGCTGGCGTGGCGCCGCTGTCGGGATCGAAGATGTTCAGCCCGAGGTCATTGAGGTTACCTTGCCGGTTTGCTTCGCTTGGAACCCAGACTGTCTTGCTACCACCCGTGCGACGGCGCGTCGCCTGGTAGTCGCCGAAGAAGAACAACTTGTTCTTTTTGATCGGACCACCGATCGATCCGCCCGCCTGATTCCAGATAGTCACCGGAATCTTGCGGCCATTCGAGCCGGGAATGTCTTGCGACTGCGTGAACGGATCGCGCGCCTGCAAGTGATCATTACGCAGGAACTCGAAAAGGCTGCCGTGCAATTGATTGGTGCCGGACTTGGTTTGCGCGCTGACGACCATGGCGCCCGCATTGCCGATCTCCGCGTCGAAGGCGCTGGTCGTGATCTTTGCTTCGGTTACGGATTCAATGGTCGGGTTGATCACCTGATAAGCGAGCACAGAGTCGTGATTGTCGGTTCCGTCGAGCAGGTGCGACACGGCCGAGTACATCTGGCCGTTGACCTGCAGACGATACGAACCCATCGGATTCTCGGACTCGACAGAGTTCGGTCCTCCGGAAGTCTGCATGACGCCTGGCGTGATCAACTGCAGATTCGAGAAGCGCCGGTTCATCATCGGCAGTTCCGCGATGGCTTTCTGGTTGAACTGGATTGCAACATCGGAACGTTCGGTCTTAAGCAGTGCGGCTTCGCCAGTGACTTCGACAGATTGCGTGACGTCGCCAACTTGCAGCTTGAAGTCGACGCGCGCTTGCGTGTCGGCGGAGACGTTGACGTTGTTTTCGATGGCTGCACGAAAACCGGAAAGTTCAACTCGCACCTGATATCGCCCTGCTACGAGATGCTGTTGCGAGTAGTTTCCAGTTTCATTGGTTGTGGTGTTGAAGGTCACATCGCGTTCGATGTCCTTGATGGTTACCTTGGCGCCGGCGGCAGCCGCACCCGACGAATCGAGGACGACGCCGACGATGCCACCATAGACGGTTTGTGCCTTGAGTTGAGGTGCTGCGGCACAGCACAAGACAAGAAGCAGCAAGAGCAGACGACGAGGCAAGCTCATGGATTTTCTCCCACGCTGCACGGGTCTCGGTGCAGCGTGCGAAAGTGTATGCCGACAATTTGATGGAGTCAAGGGGGGTTAGAGTCTGAGCTTCAAGGTGCGTGTCATGTACTCGCTCATGGCGCGGCGCCCCGCGCCCTCACCCAGGACGGGACCCTGGAAGCCTGTTTCAATCAGGTAAGCGACAAGTTCGTTGAGCTTTACTACGCCTTCGCCGAACGGAACCATGCGGCCTCGCGCGGCCTCGCCATTCGTCGCAGACGCTGAATCAGTCGGTGAGGCCGGCTTGAAGTCGCGTAGGTGCGCGCCGATCATTCGCGACCTGTACTTTTTCACTACCGCCAACGGGTCGAAGCCGCAGGCGGCAAAGTGCCCCACGTCGAGCCAAACGTTAAATGCACGCGGATCCGTTGCGTCCATGAATCGTTCGAACTGCCCGGTACGAAGATCGCCTTGTTCCGGATGTAGCCCGATCTGCAGGCCGGTTTCTTCCCGTACTCGCTTGCCGATCGCGTTTGCGTTTGCAGCCCACGCTTTGATGTCGACGGCCGCGTACTCAGCGTCCGTGCCGTTGCCGAGGTTCGCTCCGGGCGCGATCAGCGGATTCATGTAGCGTCCGCCGACGGCTTTGAGAAAACGCGCCACTCGCAGGTGCTCGTCAATCAAGTTCCGCCGCTTCTCTGTCAGGTGCATGTGTGAGTACATCGCACTGCCGATCAGTGTGAGTCCGCGCTTCGACATTTCGTCGCGGAATTCGGGGATCTTCGATTCCCACGTGTCGACAATCTTCGTGTGGGTATTATTGATCTCCACGTAGTGCACGCCGAGTTCCTTGCACTCATCGAAGGCCTGCCAGAGTTGCATGTTGCCGCGGCCTCCTGCGACAAGTCCCACAGGGAACTTCTGTTCTTTGGCTTTTCCGAATGCGAGGCCGGCTGATGCGCCCAATGCGGCAAGCGCTCTCCTGCGGTTCACTGATGTCAACATGCGCTGCCGATTATCTGTCGTCAGCAAAACGATGTCAACAGGATTCGTGTGCTTGACTTCGCACGTGATACGCGAAAAAATGCACGAACGCCTCCATTTGGCGGCGGCTCTGCTCAGGATGCTCATGAATAGAACCAGACTCTTTGTCGCCAGTTGTGTAGCTCTTGTTACGACCTCGATGGTCTTCTCCATTCGCGCGGATATCCTCGATTCTCTCGGAGCGGACTTTCACCTCAGCAAGGAGCAACTCGGCTACATCCTGAGTCCCGCGTTTTGGGGATTCACGCTCTCGATCATCATCGGCGGTTCGCTCGTGGACTTCTTCGGTATGCGCCGCCTGTTGCTGCTGTCCGCGGGAGGATATGTCGGCGCCGTCGCAGCGATCCTCCTCGCGCCGAGACCTTCCGGACCTGTCAGCATGACCGATCCTTCGTACGTCATTCTCTACGGCGCCATGCTGATGCTAGGCCTTTCGCAGGGCCTCGTCGAAGGTGTCATCAATCCTCTATGCGCGACGCTGTATGCCGACGACAAGACCCATCGGATGAACGTTCTGCACGCCTGGTGGCCTGGGGGCTTGATCATCGGCGGACTCGCTTCCTATCTCCTGACCAAAGCGATGGGCCTCGACGACGCGAGTGCTTCCGCAGCAGCGCGTACTCTCGGCTGGCAGTTGAAACTCTGCCTGATTCTGATTCCCGCCGTCGTGTACGCCGCCATGGTGTGGACGCAGAAGTTCCCGGCGACTGAGCGTGTGGCTGCCGGCGTTTCGAACAGTGAGATGTCGCGCGAACTCTTCCGTCCGATGTTCCTGCTCTGGTGGCTGTGCATGTGGATGACGGC
>CAZVKC010000001.1:17669-20441 GCA_964627455.1 uncultured Solibacteraceae bacterium
GCCTTCATGGCCGCTACGATCTTCGGCATCGGCAAGGCGTACTTCTGGCCGTTAATGTTGGGCGTTACGTCAGAGCGTTTCCCCAAAGGCGGACCGCTTGCGCTCGCCGTCATGGGCGGGACCGGCAACCTCGCGGTTGCGTTCATCCTTCCCGTGATGGGCGGCTGGTACGAGCGCTTTGGCGCCGCGGCGTCGTTCCGCTTCGTCGCGATCCTTCCGGCGATCCTCACGCTGATCTTCGCGAGCCTGTTCCTGTATTTCCGCCGCCATGGCGGTTATCGTTCGGTCCATATCGTCGAAGCGGCGGCTGGCGACTAAGGAGAGTTGCCTCGCTGCGCGCTGGGCGTTAGCATGAGGTACCGGGATGCCAGCGCACTGTGAATAGAAGAACCTTTGCGACGTTGTGCGTCGCTGTACCTGCCGCCGCCGGCATTGGGTACAGCGGCTGGCGCGTGTATCACCAGAAGACGGAACACACCTGCAAGGCCTGTTCGCGCGAGGTCCACGAGCACACGCGTACAGTCGCGTTGATTGATGGCAAACGTGGCGTGTACTGCTGTCCGTCCTGCGCGCTCGCGGAGCACAAGCAATCCGGCAAGCCCGTTGAAGTCGTCGAGATCGCCGACTATAACCGTGGCCCGCCGCTGATTCCGTCGAAAGCGATTCTCGTTCGGGACAGTGATGTGAACATGTGTAAGCGCCACATGGAAGCGGCAGTGGACGCGGACAAGCGGCCGATGCAGGTCCATTTCGATCGCTGCTCGCCGAGCATCCTCGCGTTTCGGGATGTCGAAACCGCGCGCAGCTTCGCGGCAAAACACGGAGGCCAAGTCCTGCCGTTTGCCGACCTGGCAGCGTCCTTTACTCGCTAAGCCGGGCTATTTACCGGACTGCCTCGATCTTGTCCGCCTTCAGGACCTTCGTCTTCGCGTCTAGCGAACCAGTGACACGAACCTTCTTTGCCGCGAACTTCTCTGGCGTCTGCTGATCGCTCAGGGTGTAGACGTCCGCCCCGACCAGCAGCGCGTACTTCCACTTTTTCGGATCCATCTTCACGCACTCGCGCACGCATTTGTCATCGGGCGAGATCCCCATCGTGTGCTTTGCGCCGCACATCGTGTCGGTGATCACGCCAGTGAACGTCTTCGGCTGGTCCGCCCCCGGCGCAAGTGCTGCCATCGCGCCAAACAAGATCCATCCTGCCATCTTCATTTCTTCTGTCGTTCCTTTTCCTGAATTGAAGTCAAAAATTCGAGACCCTTGTCGCGGTTGAGCCGCTTCCACAGCTCATCGATCCGCTTGCCGTCGAGCCTCTTCTTGAGTTGAAAGTTGAATCCGCGCATGCTGCCGTAGTGGCTGATCGCGCGCTCGTATGTCGTTAGCGTCAACTGAAACGGACCTGAGGAACTGATGTTCTCGATGTCCTCGAGCCGCCACGTGCGCGACTGGTTCTTCTTCTGCGTCTGGTACACGATTCGATCCGCGCCGAACCGCAACACGCCCTCGGATCCTTGAATCGTTCCCAGCAACTTCGCGGGGATCTCCCATTCCGCCGTGACTTCCGGATCCGCGACCGCCGCCACGAACCGCTGATCCAGCTTGTTCTTCAGCAACTCGTACACCGGCGTCAACGGCTGATCCTTGCCCGTCACGTAGAACTCGAACTCCCGGTCGACGCCGAGGAACCACTTGCGATCCTGATAAGTCACCAGCACGATCTTGTCCTTTGACAGCCACAATTGCTGGATCTCCTGATAATCCCAACGAGCGCTCTCGAGCTTCGGCTGTTTCTTCCTTCTGGCCTGCTTCTCGGTCAGCACCTGCCGGTACTCGACGCCGCGCGCATCGAACGTCACGCGTCCCGGGTGATCACGCAGCGCCCGCTCATGTCGGACATCGAACTCGAAGCGGCCCGTCTGTCCCCACGCCGCAGTTGAAGCCGCCAGAAGCAGAATCGCGAACCACCTCATGCCGTCACCACCCGTTTCCTGACTTCTGCATTCCATTTCCAGACCTCGTAAATAGCCGGGTAAACCACCAGTTCCAGCAGGAACGACGTGAAGATGCCGCCGATCATCGGCGCTGCGATCCGCTTCATCACGTCCGCGCCCGCGCCCGTGGACCACATGATTGGCACGAGTCCCATGAACATGCACGCGACCGTCATGAACTTCGGACGGATCCGCTTCACCGCGCCTTCGTGGATCGCGTCCTGCAAATCGCGCAGCGAATTCATACGCCCTTCCTTCTTTGCCTTCTCGTACGCGATGTTCAGGTACAGCAGCATGAACACCGCTGTTTCGGCGTCCACGCCCAGCAGCGCGATGAGCCCGACCCACACGCCGATGCTCATGTTGTAGCCGAGCAGGTACAGCAGCCAGATCGCACCAACCGCGGAGAAGGGAACCGCCAGCACGATCAGGAGCGTCTCGGTCGCGGACTTCGTGTTGAGATACAGCAGGATCACGATGAGAAACAGCGTCAGAGGCAGGATCACCGTCAACTTCTCGCGCACGCGCTGCATTGCTTCGTACTGCCCGCTCCACACCAGCGTGTACCCCGGCGGCAGCTTCACTTTGTCGCGAACCAGTTTCTTCGCTTCATCGACGTAGCTGCCGACGTCGCGTCCGGCGACATCGACATATACGTAGCCGTTCAGCATGCCGTTTTCATCCCGCAGCATGGCGGGCCCACTCGACATCCGGATCTCAGCAAGCTGCGACACCGGGATCTGCGTCTTGCCGTCCATCACCGGCACCAGCACACGTCCCA
>CAZVKC010000001.1:20541-60039 GCA_964627455.1 uncultured Solibacteraceae bacterium
TGCGACACCGGGATCTGCGTCTTGCCGTCCATCACCGGCACCAGCACACGTCCCAGCGCATTGAGATCGCTGCGAAAATCCCGGTAGTAGCGAACATTCACTGGATACCGTTCGCGACCCTCGATCGTGGTCGTGACGTTTTCGCCGCCGACCGCGCTCATCAGCACGCCCTGCACATCGTCGACGCTCAATCCGTACCGCGCCAGTTCATCGCGCTTCCAGTCGAAGTCGAGAAAGTAGCCGCCGCCCGTGCGTTCGGCGAACACATTGCGAGTCCCGTGGACCTGGGGCAGCAAGCCTTCGATCTCCGTGCCCAGCCGTTCGATCTGCTTCAGGTCGGAGCCGTACACCTTGATGCCGACCGGTGTGCGAACCCCTGTCGTGAGCATGTCGATGCGCGCTTTGATCGGCATGGTCCACGCGTTCGAAACGCCCGGCAGGTTCAGCGCCTCGTTCATCTCGTCCACCAGTTGGTCGGTCGAAATGTGATCGGGCGTGATGCGCTTGCATGCGGAGATCAGCCACTGCGGGGCCCAGTTCCACTTCGAATACCAGATGGTGGTCTTACGCCATTGCTCCTGTGGCTTCAGCACGACGATCGTTTCCATCATCGAGAACGGCGCCGGATCGGTCGATGTCTCCGCTCGGCCGCTCTTGCCCATCACGGTGGCGACTTCCGGAAAACCTTTGATGATCCGGTTCTGCACCTGCATCAACCGTTCGGCCTCGGTCACCGAGATGCCAGGCAGCGTCGACGGCATGTACAACAACGTGCCTTCATCGAGCGGCGGCATGAATTCGGATCCGATCTTTTCGTACACCGGAATCGTGAACACAACCACGGCAATCGCAGCCGTGATTACGAGATACTTCCACTGCAGCGACCAGCGGCAGATGGGATCATACACACGAATGAGAATCCGGCTGATCGGGTGACTCTCTTCCGAGTGGATCTTTCCCACCAGAACGGCGTTCGCGGCTCGAGCCAGCCAGCGCGGCCGGAACTCGAAGTTCTTCACGTGCGTGAACAGCAGCCGCATCGCCGGATCGAGCGTGATCGCGAGTACCGCCGCAATGATCATCGAGAGGTTCTTGGTGTACGCGAGCGGCTTGAAGAGCCGCCCTTCCTGCGCTTCGAGAGTCAGCACCGGCAGGAACGACACGGCGATCACGAGCAGTGCGAAAAAGCTCGGTCCGCCGACCTCTTTCACCGCGTCGATGACGACGCGATGATAATCCTTCTGCCGCCCGGTGCGGTCCCACTCTTCGAGATGCTTGTGCGTTTGTTCAACGACCACAATCGCGGCGTCCACCATCGCGCCGATCGCGATCGCAATGCCACCCAGCGACATGATGTTTGAACTGACGCCCATCAGCCGCATCGGAATGAACGCCACGATGATTGCGATCGGAATCGTGAACACGGGAATGATCGCGCTCGGGATATGCCAGAGGAACACGAAGATCACGAGCGCGACGATCGCCATTTCTTCAATGAGCGTGGACTTCAAATTCTCGATCGATCGCAGAATCAGGTCCGACCGGTCGTACGCCGTTACGATCTTCACGCCCGAGGGTAAGCCGGGCTCTACGTCTTTGATCTTCGCCTTCACGCGCTCGATCACCTGCAGCGCGTTCTCGCCCTGCCGCATCACGATGATGCCCGATACGACGTCGCCTTCGCCGTTCCAGTCCGCGATGCCGCGCCGCAGATCGGGACCCAGCACGACATCGCCGACATCCTTCACGCGCACCGGAACGCCGGCGTCCGACGCCAACAGGACGATGTTGCCGATATCGTCGGTGCTCTTCGCATAGCCGCGCCCCCGGACCATGTACTCGGTCCCGCTGAACTCCAGCAGCCGGCCTCCGACATCATTGTTCCCGTTGCGCACGGCCTCGACGACCTTCATGATCGGGATCTTGAAGGCCTGCAGCCGGTTCGGATCCACGTTCACCTGATACTGCCGTACGAAGCCGCCGAGTGGCGCGACCTCCGCGACACCGGGCACGGACTTCAATTGATACCGCAGAAACCAGTCCTGCACAGATCGCAGTTCCGCGAGGGAATGCTTGCCTGTGCTGTCGACCAGCGCGTACTGAAAGACCCAGCCCACGCCCGTCGCATCGGGACCCAGTTCCGTCTGCACGCCCTTCGGCAGCCGCGGCAACACTGACGACAGATACTCGAGCGTGCGTGAACGCGCCCAATAGATGTCGGTCCCTTCGTCAAAGATGATGTAGACGAACGAATAGCCGAAGTCCGAAAACCCGCGGACATCCTTGACCTTCGGTGCGCCCAGCATGCTGGTCACGATCGGATACGTGACCTGATCTTCCATGATGTCGGGACTTCGGTCCCAGCGCGAATATACGATGACCTGCGTGTCGCTGAGATCCGGAATCGCGTCCAGCGGGATCGTCTTCATCGCCCACAACCCAGCGACGACCGCGAAGCCGACGAGGATGAAGATGACGAACTTGTTGTGTCCCGAGAACTCGATGATCCGGTCAATCATGCTGGTGCTCCGACATGCCGGATGCGGCCGCTTTCAACTGGCTTTCCGAATCGATGAGGAAGTTGCCGGACGTCACCACACGTTCGCCTGCGCGCAAGCCACGAGTGATCTCGATGCGTTCGCCAACCCGTTCGCCGGTGTCGACCCGCCGAGGTTCGAGGTACCCGTTGCCGAGATCGACGAATACGGTCTTCTTCACGCCGGTGTTCAGCACAGCCTCCGCGGGAACCGTCACACGCGACGGCATGCCGACGCTGAAGTCGACATCCACGAACATTTCGGGCTTCAGCGTCATGCCCGGGTTGTCAGCCTCAATGCGGACCTTCAAGGTGCGCGTCGTCATATCCACCTGCGGTTGGATGTAGTTCACGCGCCCGCTCAGCGCGCGCCCGCCCGCATACGACATGGTGATGCGTACCGGCATTCCGACCTGCACCAGCGGCGCCTCGTTCTCGAAGACATCCGCCATGATCCAGACCTTGCTGAGGTCCGCGACCGTGTACAGTTCGGTCTCCGGGGTGATGCGCTGCTTGGGAAATGCGTTACGCATCATGACGTAGCCGCCGATCGGCGCGAACACCGTAACGTTCTTGATCGCCTTGCCGGTGCGTGTGATCTCGTCGATCTGCGCTTCGGAAAGGTCCCACAACTCGAGTTTGCGCCGCGCGGCCTCGACCAGCGAATCGTTCTGCTGCTGCGTCCCCGCGAGCGTGCTGTTCTTCAGCACCTCGCGACCGCGGATCGCCAGCAGATACTCCTGCTGGCTCGCGAACATCTCGGGGCTGTACAGCGTGAGAAGTGGCTGTCCCTTTTCGACCAGCTTGCCCGTGAAGTCGACGTGGACTTTCTCGATCCAACCTTCAATCTTCGTTTGGACCTTCGCCACGCGCGTTTCGTCCATCGCGACTTTGCCCACCGCACGGAACGAACGCGTGCCGCCCGTGACCGCGGCCTCGCCGTATTTGACGCCGATCAACTGCTGCTTCTGCGGGCTGATGTGAATGGTTCCGGCGGGCATTGCTGCCGCGGTGTCGTCTGTTGCCGTCTGTCCGGCCTGAGGCGAAACAGACGAATCCTCATCGGGAACCAGTTTCATCCCGCAGATGCCGCAATCGCCGGGCTTGTCCGAGCGAAAGTTCGGATGCATCGGGCAGTGATATCCCTTGGGCTTCTGCTTCGCGTCGTTCGCATGGTCGTGATCATGATCGTGCTCCATGGCAGGGCCATACCAGCGGCCATACCCGAACCCGATCAATACGCCAACGGCGATCAGGGCGGCAGACAGGATGAAGCGTGCAGCAGGTTTCATAATCATTGGGTCAGCAGCGGACGCGCGGTCATCTCTTCCAGCCTCGCCAGCGCCAGATAGAAATTCTGCAGTTCTTCGTGATAATTCATCTCGTACTCGACGACAGTGCTGTAGTTCATCAACACCGTCAGAAAGTCGACCGAGCCGGTTTCGTACGATGCCAGCGACGCTTCGAGCGCGAGCGACGCCTGTGGAATCACCGTCTGCCCGTACAACTTCACGAGCTTGTCGGATGTTTCCGTCATCAGGTAATCGTCCTGGATCCTGTAGTGCAGCGATTGATTCGTTGCCTCGTACGTGCGCCGCGATTGCACGAGCGTTTGCGCCTGTTCCGTCACCGCCGCGCGCTGCTTGCGAAAGAAATACAGCGGGATCTTGAAGTCCGCGCGCAGCATGTACATGTCCGGCATCCGGCCCATGTTGTAATAACCGCCGTTGATCGTAACGTCCGGGTAATACTCTTTGCGCGCCATGTTGACCGACACCTCGGCGCGTTGGATCATCTTCTCGTCCTTGCGCAGCATCGGTGAATTCTCGCGCGCCGATGCATACAACTCTTCGAGCGTTGCGGGAATCGGCACGGGCCGCAACTCGTCAGGCTTCGGCAGCGGCGAACCCGGCAGGCGATTCACCAGGCTGTTGATTTCCGCCTCGCGCGCCCGCTTCTCGCGTTCCATCTGGATCCGCTTCGTTTCGAGGATCGAGATCTGCGTCTGCGCCTTGAAAACGTCCTGCTGCGCGGCTTTGCCGACCGAGTAGCGGACCTCGCTGATGCGCAGCAGTTTGCGCAGGATCTCGAGGTTCCGGTCGAGTACGCTGCTCACCGCGAAAGCATACGCGCGCCGGTAATACGCCTGCTTGATCCGTGACACGACGCTCAACTGCACCTGCAGGTACTGCTGCCACTCGGCTTCGGACTCTTTCGACGCCATGTCGCCCGCGAGTTTGCGCTTGCCGGGAAACGGCACTTCCTGCGAAACCATGAATCCGATGTTGGCCACAGGTTCGGAACCGAGGCCCGCGCCGGGCCACGGGCGGCCGCTCGCGTTGTATCCGGGTGAAAACATCGGATCCGGCAGGCTCGACGCTTGCGCAGGCCGCTGTTTCGAAGCCTCATAACGCTTCTGCGCGGCGATGATTTCGGGATTCGCACGCAGGGCCTCGGCGAGCAGGTCGTTGAGAGAGGTGTCCTGCCCAAACACCGCAGCGCCGCAGATGACGATCAAAAGGACGTAGCGCACTGGCCTTCTAAGGGCAGCTTGCCTGCCATTCGCAAAGGCGCCGTAAGTGACTGAAAACCGTAGGTCCACGATGCGCCTCCGGCCCGGGCGTTGGACAATCCTGGACGCTCACTGTCCAGGATTCTCCAGTCGCCGGTGGATCCCTGCATCCAGCCAACCCGGACAATCTGTTGAAAAAGCGAAGTGTTAGTGTCTTGCCGGATGGTTGGCCGCCTGCGTGCAATCGTGCATCAGGTGCCGCGACTATGCACACTCGCGCTTTCGTTCGTCGCTTTGCCCGCGTTCGGCTTTCAAACCACGCAGTGGGAACAGGTGCTCGACGGGATCCTCGCGCGCGCTGAAATCCGTGAGGCGGCGCCGACAGTCCCGGAAGTCGCCAAGCCCACGGCGGATCCGGCGCCGCTACAGCCAGCGCTCGTGCAGGGATTCATGCGTTACTTCTCACCCGGCGGATCCGGCGCCACGCACTTTGATGCGTCATTGAAACGCCTCACCGCGTACCGCCCGATGTTCGAACAGATCCTGCGCGACCACGGCCTGCCCGCGGACCTCCTCTGGGTCGGCCTTGTCGAAAGCGGCTACGACCCCAACGCACGCTCACCGAAAGACGCCCTCGGCATCTGGCAACTCATCCCCGAAACCGCCGCGACCTTCGGTCTCCGCCCCGACGAGCGCACCGATCCCGTGAAATCCACGCGAGCAGCCGCCCAATACCTGAAACATCTCTACGCGAAGTTCGGCGACTGGCCCCTCGCCCTCGCCGCCTACAACGCCGGAGAACGCCGCATCCGCACCGCCCTCGACCGCACCGGAGCGGTGGACTTCTGGCAACTCGCCGCCACCAACCAGATCCCGCGCGAAACGCAAGCCTACGTTCCCGCGATCCTCGCCGCGCAGGCGCTGGCGGGCGGCCGTTCGCTAGAATCGAGAACGGCAACGGCGAATGCAAGCGGCGAAAGAGCAAATCCAAAGGTCGTATACGCTCCCTATGCGCTCACACCCTGACCTCCCGTCGCCGGGCGCGCTGGTGGAACCCCGCACAGCCAATCGCCGCGCCCTCGCGCTCGTCATCATCGGCATCGCGATCACCAGCGCCGCGCATTACCTCACGCCGCCTGAACACCGGATTTGGCACAGCATCTTTCAGCGCTTATACTACCTGCCAGTTGTCTACGCGGCGATCGCCTTTGGCTGGCTCGGCGGCCTCCTCGCCGGCCTCGTCGCGGGACTCATCTACATCCCGCACATCCTCACCATGTGGTCGCATGAGCAGCATTACGCCAACGAGCAGTACGCGGAAATCTTCATGTTTCTCGCGGTCGGCATCGTCACCGGCATCCTCTCGGATCTCGAACGCCGCCGCCGCGCGGAACTGCAAGCCACAGCCCAGCAACTGCAGCGCGTTTACAGCGAATTGCAGGACACCTTCGAACAGGTTCGCCGCGCCGATCGTCTATCCGCCATCGGCCAGCTTGCCGCGGGACTCGCCCATGAAATCCGCAACCCGCTCGCCAGCATCGACGGCGCCGCCGAAGTGATGGAAGCGGCAGACAGTCCCGAAGAGGTCCGCGCGGAAACCATGGGCATCGTGCGCAAGGAATGCGCGCGGCTCAATCGTTTGCTCACCAACCTGCTCGATTTCGCACGCCCGCGTAATCCCGAATGGCGCGAGGTCGACGTGCCGCGCGTCCTCGATTCCGTCATCGACCTCGTCAAGCATTCGGCCGGGAAGGGAATTCAATTCGAGCGCGTTGCTGCCGAACGGCTGCCACGATTGATCGGCGACGAAGAGCAGATCGCGCAGGTGATCCTCAACCTGACCATCAACGCTGCGCAGGCGATGCCCGACGGCGGCCACATCACGCTCACCGCGTCGGAAAAGGACAAAGGCGTGCAAATCCAGGTTCGAGATGAAGGCGTCGGAATCCCGCAGGAAAACCTTGAAAAGATCTTCGATCCCTTCTTCACCACCAAAGACATGGGCACCGGCCTGGGACTCTCCGTTGTCCACCAGATCGTCAGCCAGCTTGGCGGCACGGTCAGCGTCGCGCGCAACACCGAAGGCCGCGGGATGACATTCTCGCTGCAGTTCCCGGCGAACACGAAAGAGGCCGCCGCTTGATCGGCAAACGCATCCTGGTCGTCGACGACGAAGAAAGCCTGAGACGCGTCACGCAGTTGAAACTGCAGCAGGCGGGCTATGAGGCGATGACCGCGAGCGACGGCCAGCAGGCGCTTGACATCCTCGCGCGCAACCCGCACGACCTCGTCATCACCGATCTCAAAATGCCCGGAATGTCCGGCATGGATCTGCTGCGCAAGATCCGCGAAGAGTATCCCGAGATCATCGTCGTGATGGTCACCGCGTTCGGAACTATCGAATCGGCGGTCGAAGCGATGCGCAACGGCGCATACGACTACATCATCAAGCCGGTGAACGCCGACGCGTTGCGGCTGGTCGTATCACGCGCTCTCGAACACCACCGGCTGCAGGAAGAAGTCAAAACATTGCGATCCGCCATCGACCGCAAGTACGGCTTCGAGAACATCGTCGGCAAATCCAAATCGCTACTCGCGACCCTCGACAACGCGGCCCGCGCCGCGCTCAGCGACTCGACGCTGCTGATCCGCGGCGAAACCGGCACCGGCAAAGAACTGCTCGCCAAAGCGATCCACTTCAACAGCCCGCGCCGCGACAAGCCGTTCCTCGTCATCAACTGCGGCGCGATCCCAAAGGAATTGCTTGAATCCGAACTCTTCGGCCATACCAAGGGATCCTTCACCGGCGCGCTCGCCAACAAGAAGGGCAAGATCGAGATGGCCGACCAGGGGACCCTCTTCCTCGACGAAATCGGCGAGATGCCGCTCGAGTTGCAGGTGAAACTCCTGCGCCTCATCCAGGAGCGCGAAATCGAAAAGATCGGCGCCGCGAACCCTGTCAAAGTGAACGTCCGAATCGTCGCAGCCACCCATCGCAACCTGCAGGCGATGGTCGAAGACGGGACCTTCCGCGAGGACCTCTACTATCGCCTCGCCGTCATTCCGCTCACTCTGCCGCCGCTGCGCGAGCGCCCGGACGATATCCCGGAACTGGTCTCCATCTTCTTCCGCAAGTTCCAGGAACGCCTGAACCGTCCGGACCTGAAGCTTCCACCTTCGCTGCTGCCGTACTTCGCCAGTCACCGCTGGCCCGGCAATGTCCGCGAACTCGAGAATGTCGTCGAACGCCTCGTCGTACTCGCGCCGGGCAACGAGATTACCGTCGAGGATCTTCCGGATTTCCTTCGCCGCGAACGTCCGCCCCTCGAAGCGATTCAACTCGAACTCCCGCCCCAAGGCATTAGCCTCGAAGCGGTCGAGCGCGAACTCGTGGTCCGCGCGCTTGAGAAGTTCAACTGGAATCAGACCAAGGCAGCCGAGTACCTCGACATCAGCCGCAAGGTCCTCATCTACCGAATCGAAAAATTCGGTTTGCGCAAAGAAGAGTGACGAGCAGGTCGCTCGTTAGCCACCCGATTCCGGAGCGAGTTCTTTGGCCCGGTCAGGATTGGCTTCGGCCGGTACTGTCACCGGCGAGGAAGGAAGCCACTGGTAGAGCTTGGCCGAAAGCTCCGCCAGCGTGTATGGCTTCACCAGGAAGTCGTCCATGCCGGCTGCTTTTGCGGCCTGACGATCGGCTTCTGTTGCACTGGCGGAGATAGCGATGATGGGGATGCGCCGGTTGGTCGCCGCCGGACAGTCGGTTCGGATTCGCCGCGTTGCCTCCCATCCGTCCATCTCGGGCATATGGCAATCCATGAGTATCGCTGCGTATTTCCTCATCGCCGCCTTCTCGAGCGCCACGCGCCCGTTGTGCGCGAGGTCAGTCTGCAGCCCCAGCCGTTCGATTTGCGTTCTCATGACGCGCTGGTTGACTCGATTGTCTTCCACAATCAGGATGGGCTCCACCGCCTGAACCTGGCGAATGAACTCAGCTGCCTCGTAGGAAACCAGTGCGATGGGAAGGCTCTCGGGTTCACCCGGCTCCCTTGGCGCTTCGAAGACAATCGGAAACTCGAGATCGAAAGAGAAACGGCTTCCGGCTCCAAGCTCACTTTCCAGCCGGATCCCGGATCCGCCCATCTGCCGCACAAGGCCCTGCGAAATACTCAATCCGAGGCCTGTGCCGCCAAACCGACGCGTGGCTCCGGTCTGGACTTGTGTGAAGCTATCGAAGATGCGGGCGCGGGATTCCTCCGGAACTCCGATTCCCGTATCCAAGACAGCAAAGAAGACTCGCGTCCGGGTTTCCAGGGAAGCCTCCGTTTCGTCGCCGCCCCGAATCTCCAACTCAACACGCCCCCCGGCCGGCGTGAACTTGATCGCGTTACTCACGAGATTGCCCAGAATCTGACTGAGCCTGAGAGGGTCCGCCAGAACACGGTTCGGTAGATGCCACGTGGTCGCTGTAAGCAGTAATCCCTGTTCCTTCGCCATCGCCCGGTACAGACTGACGATCTCCGCAGCTACTTCCGCCAGAGACACCGGGCGGATGTCGAGTTTCAACATCCCCGATTCGATCTTCGATGAGTCCAGCAGGTCGTTGAGAATCGACAACTGCAGCCGTGCTGATTCAAGAATCGACGCGGCGAATTCCCGCTGTTCTCCCTGAAGTGGCCCGGCCAGTAACAAATCAGCCATGCCGATTACGCCATTCATCGGCGTACGGACTTCGTGACTGACACTGGCGAGGAACTCCGATTTCGCCCGGCTGGCCGCCTCGGCGACGTGTTCGGCGCGGCGCGAATTCCGGTACATCCACACCAGCATCATGATCATCACTGCCATCACGGCCATCATGATCGAGGTGTAAAACCGGAACTTTTGCTGTAAGGCGATCTGCTCTGCTGCGTGCCCCTCGAGCGTAGAGAACAGAAACCACCGGTCCGCGATCTGTGCATACCGGCCGTCTTCCAGCATCCGTTCGATTTCATCCCGCAATTCGTCGGCTTCGGGTTTGAACTCCGGCAGGGCTGCCAGGCTCATGGGCGCCCGGATGTCGTGGAAGAACTGAACATGAAAATTCTTGTCGCCACAGTCCGGCGGACGCCGCAACAGATTCGTCTCGAGAAGCCGGACTTCCATGAACGCTGCTTCCGCTTCGCCGCGGCAAACGGCCTGAAGCGCCGCCGTGCGGTCGCGCGTGGGACGCGGAATGAAGCCCGGCACCGCCCGATTCGCCATCTCGAGCGTCACTGGAAGATTCGCCTCTGCTACGACATGGCCCTTCCAGTATTCCCGGCTTCGCGATGGTGCGATATTGTCGCTTGTCAGCCACGCCAGGGCATACTGATTTTCAAAGAAAGGCGGAGGTGCGTAGGCGCCCCTCCGGCTGATGAAGGCGGTCGATACGAGCGGCCACATGTCGACACTACGAGCATCATAGGCCGGGCCTGGACCCTCCGGCCGGTGGATCCACTGTAAGTTAATGCGTCGCTTCCGCGCCGCCTCATTGAGCAGGTCGACGGTAAAACCGACTGCGCCCGTGCCTTCTACCCAGCTCTGATACGGCGCCGCGGCGTCCACCCCGATCCGCACGGGCCTCGGCGCCAATCGTCGAGCCGGCTGAATTTCCCGAATGCCTACCCAAATCCCGAACAAAACAAAGACGCCTGCCAGGACGCTTGTCGGATTCGACCGGAAATTGGGAATGAGATGCAAGGTTATGCGGATTACCCGCCGCTAAACCATATCGGATATCAGAAACAAAGCCTGAGAGCAAGGGTACAGTCGCGGCCCTTATTGAATCGAGGCCAGGACGTGCTGATAGGCCGGAACCAGCCACTTGCGATACGCCGGCAGCCTCCCCAGCGTCGATTGCTGGAATGCTTCCCGAACCCGCCGCGTGATTGGTCCGATCTCTCCCAGGCCCACAGGGCGGTGATCGACCTTGGTTACCGGCGACAGCTCAACTGCAGTTCCCGTGAAGAAGACTTCGTCGCAAATGTACAGTTCGCTGCGATCGATGGAGCGTTCCTGCACTTCGATCCCCAGCAGGTCGCGCGCCAGTTCCATGACGCTCGCACGAGTGATCCCCTCGAGGATGTTGTCGCTCGGCGGCGGCGTAATCAGCTTGCCCCCTCGGACGATGAAGATATTGCAGGCCGCGCCTTCGGCTACATGCCCGTTCTCGGTCAGGAAGATCCCTTCGTCGAATCCGTTCAGTCGCGCCTCTTCGCTCGCCAGCGCGCTGTTTACATATGCGCCGCAAATCTTGGCGCGTCCTGGAATCGCATTATCTTCCACGCGCCGCCACGACACGACCCCGGCGTGGACCCCGTTTTCATTGTCCAGATAAGCGCCGAACGGCATCGCCGCAACAAGAAAATCGCACTGCTCGTCGGGACATACGCCCACACGCTGCGCCGACTTATACACCAGCGGCCGCACGTATATATTCGTCTCGTAGCCGTTACGGCGCACCAGTTCCGACGTGATTTCCGTTAAATCGAAGGCCGTCGAGCGGATTCCCATGCGAAGGATCCCCGCATTGCGCCGCCAGCGCTCATAATGTTCCAGCGGCCGGAACAGGTACAACTCGCGCTCGTGCGCGTCCCAATACCCGCGGATCCCTTCGAATACGCCCGTGCCGTAATGAAAGGCGTGCGTCAGAATGCCGATCTTCGCCTCGGCCAGCGGAACATAGCGGCCCTCGAAGAACACGATCATGTCAGGGCTCGGTGCATTCGATTTCATAGACATGCCTCCTCATAGCAGTGCGATCCGGCTGCGAGAGCCTTGTGGTCGATATCCAGCCACCGTTGCGAACGGATGAGCCGGTGCATCGCGTGCTCGAGCGCGGGTTCCGGCAGCAGATGCAGCGCCTGCTGCACCACGCCCAGCATCACCATGTTGGTCGCTTTCGCCTCACCCGCCTGATCCGCCGCCAGTTGCGTCATCGGCAGCGCGACGGCGTGGACGTCCGGTCTCACGCAGTCCGCAGGTATCGATTCGCCGTTAAAAAACACCCAGCCGCCCGGCGAAACCGTGTGCAGGAACTTCCGCAGCGACGGTTCGTTCAACGCGATCAGCACGTTCGGATTCGTCACCACCGGCGAATCCACCGCATGCGACGACAGCCGGACGTGGCAGTGCGAGGTCCCGCTGCGCATTTCCGGTCCATACGACGGCAACCAGGAAACGGAGAGCCCGGCCTGCAGTCCCGCTTCGGCCATTAACTCGCCTAGCAGCAGGACACCTTGTCCGCCAAAGCCGGCGACTTTGATCCGGTAGTCGACCGGCTCCGTCGGAGCATGCAGTACGGGCTCTTCGCCCATCGGGAATTCAAATGGCGGTAACTCTTCCTTCGCCGGACGGTCCCACGGCGCGCGATCGCGCACCACGCCCAGCGGATACACCTTGGTCATCTCCTCGCGAACCCACTTCTGTGCGTCGAGAGGATCCTTGCCCCACACGGTCGGACACGGCGAGAGCACTTCGACGAACGAGAATCCGCGGCCGTTCATCTGCGCTTCGATCGCCTTGCGGATCGCCTTGGCAGCGCTTTGAATCATCTTGTTGTTGCCGAGTGCGACTCGCTCGATATAGGCCGGTCCTTCGAGTGAATTCAACACTTCGCACACATGCAGCGGGTAGCCTTCGTTCCAGATCGAACGCCCCGCGGGACTCGTCGTCGCCTTCTGCCCCACCAGCGTTGTCGGCGCGATCTGCCCGCCGGTCATGCCGTAGATCGCGTTGTTCATGAAGATGGTCGTGAAGTTCTCGCCGCGAGCGGCCGCATGCAGGATCTCCGCCGTACCAATGGCCGCGAGATCGCCGTCGCCCTGGTATGCGATCACGATCGCATCGGGACGCGCGCGCTTGATCGCCGTCGCCACCGCCGGCGCGCGGCCGTGCGCCACCTGTACGTTGCCCGTGTCGAAGTAGAAATACGCAAAAACGCTGCATCCCACGGGGCTGATGATCACGGCGCGATCCTGGATCCCCAGGTCGTCAATGGCCTTCGCGATCAGCTTGTGCGCGATCCCGTGTCCGCAGCCGGGGCAGTAATGCGTCGCGTCCTTGTTGTCGGGCTTGCGGTCGAAAATCTGATAGAACGTGTGCGATCTCTCGTGTGTGACGCGATATTCAGGCATGACAGAGAACCTCCTGGCGGGCGCGTACGAATTCGAGGATGTCGGCCGTCGTCGGGATATTGCCGCCCACGCGGCTCATGAAGTGCACCGGCGTGCGGCCTTCCACCGCCAACCGGACGTCCTCCACCATCTGGCCGGTCGACAACTCGACCACCGTGAACTCGGCGGCGGTGCGCGTCAACCTGCGGATCGCATCGGTCGGGAACGGATACAGAGTGATCGGCCGGAGCAGCCCCAGCCGCATCCCTTCACGCCGCCCCTGCTCGACCACCTGCGCCAGGATCCGCGCCACGATGCCGTAGCCAACGAGCACGACGTCGGCGTCATCGGTGCGATACGCTTCGTAGCGCGCTTCGTCGCGCTCCATCGCTTTGTACTTTTCCTCTAAATGCCGGACATGCGCTTCGAGGGCATCGGCTTCGAGATGGATCGAGGTCAGGCAGTTCTGCCGCGTCTCCGCGGTCCCCTTCACGGCCCAATCTTTTTCCGGCGCCTTGGTGAATTCCGTCTCGAACGCAACCGGCTCCATCATCTGGCCGATGTAGCCGTCCGCCAGAACGACCGCAGGATTCCGATACTTGTCCGCCAGCTCAAAGGCGAGTGCGGTGAGATCCGCCATCTCCTGGCACGATGCCGGTGCCAGCACGATATTGCGATAGCAGCCGTGTCCGCCGCCTTTCACCACCTGGAAGTAGTCGCCCTGTTCGGGATTCAGGTTGCCCAGGCCCGGACCTCCGCGCATGATGTCGGCGATCACGCACGGCAGTTCCGCACCGGCGAGATACGAAATCCCTTCCTGCATGAGGCTCATGCCCGGACCGCTCGACGCCGTCATGCATCGCACGCCGGCAGCCGACGCGCCGTACAGCATGTTGATCGCCGAGGTCTCGCTTTCGGCCTGCAGGAACACGCCGCCCACCGCAGGCAGGAACTTCGCCGCGCCTTCGGCAATCTCACTGGCCGGCGTGATCGGGTATCCATAAAACGCCCGGCATCCGGCGAGCACCGCGCTGCGGATGATCGCGTCGTTTCCCTTGACCAGTTGTTTGTGCGTCTTCATCATCTCGATATCCCCCGCCGAATCACGCGGCAGCCTTCACCATCTTGTAGACTCGAATCACGCCAGGCTCCGGACACGCATAAAAGCAGAGTCCGCAGCCATTGCACCCGTGGCCGCTGTACACCGCTGTCCGGTATCCGTTGTGGTTCAGCGTGTTGCTCAGCGACAACACTTTCAAATTGCAGGACTCGACACAAAGGCCGCAGCCCTTGCATCCTTCCGCATCGATATCCAGCCTGCCGAGGTCGGGCTTATCCAGGACGGCGGTGTTCATACGAGGACTCCTTCCGGAACAGCGTGCACGCGATGCTCATATCCCGACGCGGCGAGCAGTTGCTCGCGGAAAGCCGGATGCGCAATGCGCGCCAGGGCTTCCGCGCGCTGCCGTAGATTCTTACCGTGCAGGTACGCAATGCCGTACTCCGTGACGACATAGTGCACGTCCGCACGCGACGTCACCACGCCCGCGCCCTGCGCGAGGTTCGCTACGATCCGCGACACAGTCCCGTTCCTGGCGGTGGAGGGGAGGGCAATAATTGGCTTGCCACCCTTGGACCGGGCTGCGCCGCGGATGTAGTCGACCTGACCCCCGAAGCCGGAGTAGGGCCGTGGACCGATCGAGTCCGCGCAAACCTGCCCGGTGAGATCCACCTCCAGAGCGGAATTGATGCTCACCATGCGGTCGTTCTGCGCGATCAGGAACGGATCGTTGACGTAGGAAATCGGACGAAATTCGAAAATCACATTCTCGCGGATGAAGTCGAACAGCGGACTCGACCCCAGCACGAACCCCAACAGGACCTTGCCGCGATGCACCGCCTTCTCTGCGCCGTTGATCACGCCCTTCTCGATGAGCGGGATCACGCCGTCCGACACCATTTCCGTGTGGACCCCCAGATTCCGGTGATCCTTCAATTCCGACAGCACCGCGTCGGGGATCCCGCCGATGCCCATCTGCAGCGTCGCGCCGTCGGGAATCAGCGAAGCGACATTGCGGGCGATCGCACGGTGGATTTCGGTGAACGGTTCGGCTGCGTGTTCGAGCAGCGGCCGGTCGGTCTCGACCATTGCGCTCACCTGGCTCACGTGCAGGTAGCAGTCGCCATGCGTGCGCGGCATCCGGCGGTTGACTTCCGCGATCACGTGGTGCGCGTGCCGTGCAACCGTCAGCGAGCAGTCGACGCCGGTTCCGAAACTGAGAAAGCCGTGCTCATCGGGAGGAGCCGTCTGGATAAGCGCCACATCGATCGGCATCTCGCCGCTCTCGATGAGCCGCTCGATCTCGCTCAGGAAGATCGGGACGTAATCGGCGCGTTTCTCGGCAATCGCCTGGCGGACGTTACCGCCCAGGAACAACCCGTTGTGCCGGAAACTCGCGGCGAATTCGGGCCTCGTATAAGGCGCGTCGCCGAGAGTCAGCATGTGGGCGATTTCAACGTCTCGAAGTTCAGGGGCGCGGGCGGTCAGGGCGTGAATGAGGGGGATCGGAGTGTTGTGACCAGGTTGTATCCAAACCCGGTCGCCAGAGCGGACGCAACGAACTGCATCGTCCGGAGTCCGAAGAACCCTGGTAGGGGCGGGCATCGGCGGTCGGCTTCCTTCCAGATCAGAGCACCACTGGTAAGTGGGTCTCTGTCTAATCCCAGCATAAACCAACCAAATACCGTGTCAAGTCTTTTCCCGCACGGCGCCGCAGACAAACCTCTAGTTCCGCTTCAGCGTGTACTCCCGGAAATTCCCGATATGCCCTACCAGATCGTGAATCGGATCCGCCTCTGGCGCAGCCCCGGCCGCTTTCTCCAGTCCATCCAGGTTCGGACGCTCCGCATCCGGATGATACGCCTGAAACCGTTCCCACAGATTGCACCAGACCTGGAACTCGTCCTTCAGCTTCTGTGCCCGCAGAATATCCGGATCCCCCGCCGGGGACTCCTTCAGGTACACCCGCACCGCCTCCTCGAACCGGGGCAGAATCCTCCGCAGCGGATCCCCAAAAGATTCGGGAACCTCCAGGCTCTGTACCGCCAGCATCGACAAGTGCATGTTCCCAGGGCCCGCCGTCTGCAGCAACCCGATCACATCCTGTGGCCGGGCGCGGATCACGTCCATCGCCTGCATTTGCAGCCGGTCCGCCGCCGCCTGATCGGTGTACTTCTCCCGGGGCGCCTTGTAATACTCATCCAGGAACCGCAGCCAATCCTCCAGCGGACTCTTCGGATCCAGGGCCGGCACAGGCTGCAACGGACTGTCCGCGACAACCGCAGTCGCACTGGAAGCCTCGGACGCCAGCGCAACGCGGTACCGCAGACGGTACCCTTTGTCCGACACTTTCCAGGCGCTCCATTGGTTCACCGGCCGCATTGGACCGAGATCCAGCCCGGGGAACACAGCCAACACGTCCGACCTGTCCCACACCTCGATCTTCCACCTGCCCTTCGACGCAAAAATGTTCATCCGCGTCGTCACCACGCCATCCGCGGTCCAATTGGAATGGTCGTGCGAACTGTACCCGCCGGACCCGTCCTCCCGCAGCAGGGTCAAGCCGGTCGAGGCCCCGTTTGCCTTCATGCGGTTGGTGAGCTTCGCGCCCTCCGGCGTGCGGATTTCCGCCACCAGCACCAGCCGTTCGAACCATCCGGCGGTCGGCGGGATGTCGCCCAGCAGGTAGCACAAGGCGAAGATCACCGAGGCGACGGAGACGACGATGCCGCTGCCCCAGCCAAGGCCCGGCAGGAATGCGTCGTTGGCGGCGCCTGCAGCGATGCCTGTGATCAGTCCGGCGATGCCGCCGAGAAGGATCAGGAAAGCAACCAGATAACCGGCTCCGCCTTCGCGTTGCGAGACGTGGAACCAGCGCGTGTAACAATCCCCGACGAGTCCGGCGAGCGTGCCGCCCAGGATGGCGCACAGAATCCCAGTTGCGGCAATGAGTAGGAAACGCATGAATGAATATCTCTCACCCACGACAGGCGAAATCGGCATCCGTCTTCGGTCATCGTCCAAGAAACTTCTAAAGGGACGCCCGCGCGCGCCGAAAAGTCCTCAAGGAGTAGTTTAGGGATTCGTTGCCCGCGCCTTCCTTCGGACGAGACATGTTCAACTACAGGTTGCGTCATCCGACTTTCAACGCCTTGTTGATCGGATGCCTGCTGGCGCTTGCCCTGGTATCGGTTGTAGCCGTGACCGTATTGGGGGCTCGCTTTGTGGGACGCGCCATGGAGCACGACGCGCAGGAACACCTTGGCGAGGCCGCCTTGCGTGTTCGCGAAGGCTTGGACTCCTTCCTCAAGCTGCATCTGACTGCAATTGAGGCGGTAGCCCGGTCGACCCACCCGGCTGGCCGAAGCGGGCGGTTGGACCGCGCCGCGATTGCGTCCGAACTGGAAGATGCAGCGGCGTTGTATCCCGGCTTCCTGACCCTGCTTGCGGCGGACAAAGACGGGCGGATTGTTCGCGCGATTCGCCGCGGCGAACGCAGCTTCACGCCGGGCGAAAGGGAGAACCAAACGGTAGCGGACCGTCCCTATTTTCTCGAACCCCGGCGAACACGCCGCGCCTTCGTATCGGGCGTGTTCCGCGGCCGCGGCCTGGGGCAGGATCCCATTGTGGCAGTCAGTGCGCCGCTGGTGTCCGAGGACGGCTCCTTTGCCGGAGTCATCGAAGGTTCGATCGACATTAAAGCGATGCCCCTCGCGCCGGTATTTGTACATCACAGTCCGGTGGTCATTGCCTGCGACGCGAGCGGGACAATCGTCTACTCGACGCAGCCACAGGCCTTTCCGCCGCTCGCACCATGGACCGGGGACCGGATGAATTCCACACCGGGCAACGGCGAGGCGAACCGGCTGTCCGTGGAATATCCGTCGGGTGGCCTCGAAGGTTGGCGGGTGATCGCCTTCCTTCCACCCGAAACAGTCAGGCGCGAGGTTCGCTCGTTCTACTGGAACGCGGCCGTGGCTCTCGTTCTGGTGATTCTCCTGAACTTTGTGGTGGCCCGTCGTGTGGCTCGCTCTCTCGCTCGTCCTGTTGCGTCCCTGGCGCGCGAAATGCAGCAGTACCGTCTGGACGGGGGCAGCGGCGAGTCCAACGACTCCACTCGTTTCGCCCCGCTCGAGATTGCTCGTATTCAGGACGAGTTCCGCACTCTCAGCGATCGTCTGCGCGACTCCTACGGGCAGTTATGGACCGCGCTCGAAGACCGGGACCGCACCAACCGCGAACTCCAGCACGTCCTGGATGACCTGGACCGCAAAGTCACGGAACGGACCCGCGAACTGGCCGAGTCCGAATCGCGCTACCGGCATGTGGTCGAGAATTCCGGTGACCTGATCTTCCGGACCGACTCCTTCGGCCGGCTCACATTTCACAATGCGGCGTTTGAAGCCCTGCTCGGCTGCCACGCGATTGGCCGCAAGATGCAGGATTTCATCGAGCCGGTCACGCGGGAACACGTGCGCCAGGAAGCGCTCCGGCAGTTGAAGCACCGCACGCCGCTCGTTTATCTCGAGTACGCGATCATGCAGCAGGGGGGCGCCCTGCGGTGGCTTGGGCAGGGCACGCAATTACTCTTCGACGATACCGGGCGGCCGTGCGGATTCCAGGCGATTGCCCGTGACATGACGGAAAAGAAGCTCGCCGAACTGGCGCTGCGGGAGGCGGAAGAACGCTACGCGCTCGCCGTCAGCGGCAGCAACAATGGGATTTGGGATTGGGACCTGCGGACCGGCCGCGTTTACTTTTCCGAGCGTTGGTGGCAGATGCTCGGCCTCGAGCCGTCCGCCGAGCCCAAGCACGAGATCGAGACATGGCTCGAACGCGTGCACCCGAACGATAGCGCGAGGGTCCGCGAGGAACTGTCGACCTACGCTCGCACCGGCTTCGACCTGTTTGAATGCGAGCACCGGCTACGCCACTCCGACGGGACCTGGCGCTGGGTGCTGACAACCGGCGCCGCGGTCAGGGGGCCGGCGGGAGAGGCGCTGCGCATTGCCGGATCCACAACCGACGTCACGCTCGGCAAACTCGTCGATGCGTTGACGGGCTTGCCCAACCGCCTCGCCGTGATCGACCGCCTGGACCGTCTCGTCACACGGCAAAAGGAAGATCCATCGCGGCTTTTTGCGGTGCTCTTCATGGACCTCGACCGCTTCAAGCTGATCAACGACAGCCTCGGCCACCTGAAAGGCGACCTGCTTTTGCTGACCGTTTCGCGCCGCCTCGGCTCCGCGCTGGCGTTGTGCGGCGAAGGCTCCGGTTGCGTGGGACGCCTCGGAGGCGACGAGTTCGTCGTTGTGCTCGATGATTCCCCGGCGCCGGAATCCGCGATCCAACTGGCGCAGGCCATTCAGCACGAAATGGAAGCGCCGATGCACCTCGACGGGTCCCTCGTATTCTCTTCGATGAGCATCGGCATCGCGCATAGCGGCCAGGGCATGCAGACCGCGGAAGACGCTTTGCGCAATGCGGACACGGCCATGTACCACGCCAAGGCGGAAGGCCGGGGCAGGATCGGCCTCTTCGATTCGAGCATGCATGCCCGGGCGATCGCGCGCCTCGAACTGGAAACCGACCTTCGGCGGGCGCTCGACGCCGGAGAGTTCGTGCTGTGCTACCAGCCCCAGGTCGACCTGCACAGCGGACGCCTGGCCGGGTTTGAAGCGCTGGTCCGCTGGAACCATCCCGCGCGCGGCCTGGTCGCTCCTTCGGAATTCATCTGGATGGCCGAAGAAAACGGCCTCATCCTGGCGCTCGGACGCTGGGTGATCGAGACCGGATGCCGCCAGCTTGCGGAATGGGACCGCACCTTCGAACCGGCACGGCAGTTGAGCGTCAGCATCAACCTGTCGGCGCGCCAGTTCAATGATCCCAAGCTCGACGCCAATGTCGCGGCGATCCTCAGGGACACCGGGCTTGAACCGTCACGCCTGCATCTCGAAGTGACCGAAAGCATGGTTGCCGACGATCCGGACTCCGCCCAGCGGATCCTGAAGTCGCTCTCGGACATGGGCGTTGGCCTCGAGGTGGACGACTTCGGCACCGGCTACTCGTGTCTTGGCCAACTCCATCAATTGCCATTCGACACGCTGAAAATCGATCGCAGCTTCGTCAATGCGCTCGGCAACGAGAATCACCCCGAGCAGGACAGCCGCAAGATCGTCGAATCGATCGTACGCCTTTCCTCGAGCCTCGGCATCGACGTGATCGCGGAAGGTATCGAAACCGAAGGACACTGGGCGCAACTCGCTGCCCTGGGTTGCGATTACGGACAGGGCTTCCACTTTGCGCGGCCGCTTCTTCCGGAGGAGGCATATCGAACCATGGTCTTCCGGTCCGAACACCCGTGGGTTCTTCGATCCTCGGGCCTGGCGCCGGCCACGGCGGGAATCCTGGAACTCAGCCACAGCCTGGCGCGCAGCGGCCAGCGGTCCGGAAAGTCCCGGGTTGCCGATCGCCGGCCCGGTTCGGAGATTCCCGGCGTCGCCTAGTAGCTTTTCCTCTGCAAGTGAGTGATAATAGAGGATCAGTAACCCACCCTGGAGTCTCCTGGTTTAATGGCAAAAATTAAGGTCAAGAATCCCGTCGTCGAGATGGACGGCGATGAGATGACGCGCATCATCTGGCAATGGATCCGTGAACGCCTCATCCTTCCTTACCTCGATATCGACCTCAAATACTACGATCTGTCGGTGCAAAAGCGCGACGAAACGAACGATCAGATCACGATCGATTCGGCCAACGCCGCCAAGCAGTACGGCGTCGCCGTCAAATGCGCCACGATCACTCCGGACGAAGCCCGCGTCAAGGAATTCGGGCTGAAACAGATGTGGCGGAGCCCCAACGGCACCATCCGCAACATCCTCGACGGCACGATCTTCCGTGAACCGATCGTCTGCAGCAACGTGCCCCGCATCGTCCCCCACTGGGACAAGCCCGTCGTCGTTGCCCGCCACGGCTTCGGCGACCAGTACCGCGCGCAGGACTTCACCTTCCCCAGCGCCGGCACGCTGAAGATCACCTTCACGCCCGCCGACGGTTCCGCCCCGATCGAACGCGAGATCATCAAGGCGCCGGGCGCCGGCATCGCGATGGGCATGTTCAACCTCGATAGCTCCATCGCCGGTTTCGCGCGCGCCTGCTTCAACTACGCGCTCGGCCGCAATTATCCGGTCTACCTCTCCTCGAAGAATACGATCCTGAAGGCCTACGACGGCCGCTTCAAGAACCTGTTCCAGGAAATCTACGACGGCGAATTCAAGAGCGCCTTCGAAGCCAAGGGACTGACCTACGAACACCGCCTCATCGACGACATGGTGGCGTCGAACCTGAAGTGGAACGGCGGCTACCTGTGGGCCTGCAAGAACTACGATGGCGACGTGCAGTCCGACACCGTGGCGCAGGGCTATGGTTCGCTCGGCCTCATGACCTCGGTGCTGATGTCGCCCGACGGCAGCACGATCGAAGCGGAAGCCGCGCATGGCACGGTGACCCGCCACTATCGCATGCACCAGCAGGGCAAGCCAACCTCGACCAATCCGATCGCCTCCATCTACGCGTGGACCCGCGGCCTGCAGTATCGCGGCAAGATGGACAATACGCCGGACGTCGTGGAGTTCGCCAATACGCTCGAAAAGGTCTGTGTCGACGTGGTCGAATCCGGCCGGATGACCAAGGATCTCGCGATCCTCATCCGCGCCGATCATCCGTACCTCACGACCGAAGACTTCATGACCGCGATTGACGAAGAACTCAAGAAGCGCTTGTCGTAACACGGTCTGGTGGCTTGGCCACTCAGTAAAATCAAAGGTCCGCCCTATCGCAGGGCGGACCTTTTTCGTTAGGATCGACTATATATGTGTGGGATCTCCGGGGTAGTAGGCAATGCAGCGACCGCAGCGTCATGGACCGCGCGCATGAATGCGGACCTCGCCCGCCGCGGACCCGACGCGGAAGGCCTCGAATGCTGGAACGCCGGCGCCGTAGCCCTCGGCCATCGCCGCCTCTCGATCTTCGACCTCTCCGAACTCGGACGCCAGCCGATGATCTCGCCCGACGGCCAGATCGGACTCGTCTTTAACGGCGCCATCTACAACTTCCACGAGATCCGCCGCGAACTCGAACAATCCGGCTACCGCTTCAAGAGCCAGTCGGACACCGAAGTCATCCTGCACGGCTATGCCGCATGGGGCATCGACGCGCTGGTTCGGAAAATGCGCGGCATGTTCGCGATCGCCATTTGGGACCAGCGTTGCCAGCGGCTCTTTCTTCTGCGCGACCGGCTCGGCGTCAAGCCGCTGGTCTATGCGATACAGGAAGGGCAGGGCGTCTCCTTCGCCTCGACCGTCCGGGCCCTTGCCGCCGCGGGCTTCGGGGCCGGTGACATCGACCCTGCGGCCGTCGCGGACTTCTTCGAGTTCGGATTCATCACCGACGAAAACGCGATCTACCGCGGGATCCGCAAGGTTCCGCCGGCCACCATCCTCGAATTCACCGGGCGCGGCGCTCTGGTCCGCCAAACCGAATACTGGACCGAAACGACTGCCCGTCCCGCCCGCAGCATCACTTTCGAAGACGCCGTCGCCGAAACCGAGCGGATGTTCCTGGATGCCGTCAAAATGCGCCTTGAAGCGGATGTGCCCGTTGGCGCGCTGCTCTCGGGCGGCGTCGATTCGAGCCTCGTCTGCTGGGCCATCGCCAAACTCGGCGGCAACATCAAGGCGTTCACGGTCGGCACGCCCGGTGATCCCAACAGCGACGAAACCGCCGATGCCGTCGATACCGCCCGCCGCCTCGGCATCGATCATTCCGTCGTCCCGATGGAATCCAATGAAGAAGCGCCCGGCATTGCTGACTTAATCAACGCTTACGGCGAGCCGTTTCCCTGCGCCTCGGCGCTCGGCATGCTGCGAGTCTCGAAGGCCATTAAACCTTCCGCCACCGTGTTGCTGACCGGTGACGGCGGCGATGACTGCTTCCTCGGCTATCCGGAATTCAAGAGTCTGTATCAGGTCCAGCAATGGGCGCAGCGCCTGCCCGTGCTCCATTGGTTCTGGACGCCGAGCGGCGAACGGCGGACGAGCGGTCCCCGGGCCGTGCGCAGGCTCGCTCACTTTCTCGATTACGCCACCGGCGGACTCGGCGCCAGCAACCGCATTCACGATGGACTGCCGCATTACCAGCAGCGCGGACTGTTCGGTGAACGCCTGCGCGGGGCCGCCGTGCCCGAACGCTTACACCCGATGAGTCCGGAGGCCGCGCGGCGCATCCTCGCGGAGTTTATTGTCTACCGGAGGCGCCACAGGTTCACCGGCGAGTACATGACCAAGGTCGATGGCGGCGCGATGTACTATGCGCTCGAAGCCCGGGCCCCGTTTCTCGACCAGGAACTCTGGAACTTCGCCCAATCGTTGCCCTACGAAGTCCGATTGCGGGGAGGCGTCCTCAAAGCAGTGTTGCGTGACATCGCGAAACGCCGCATTGGCGACCGGGTGGCGCACGGACGCAAGCGTGGCTTCGATATTCCCGTCACTGGCTGGCTTGCCGGACGCTGGCGTGGACATTTCGAGAACCTGCTCTCTGATTCCGTAGCCGCCCGTGCAGGCTGGATCGACGCCGGCGCCGTTCGCAGGTATCTGGACCAGTCCAAAGACCAGGTTTCGAACCACCTCTGGTATATCTACGTTTTCGAAACCTGGCTTCGCTCGCGCGCCGGGGCGTGATCCACGGCGATTCCAAGCCGTTGCCGGTAAATCGCGTCGAGCCGGGTGGTGGAGGCCTCCAGCGAGAACTCCCGAACGATTCTGTCGCGCGCAGCCGAGGCAAGCCGCTGCCGCAACTCCGCGTCAACAATCAGCCGCCGCAGCTGGACTGCCAGATCGTCTGCGTTGCCGGCTTCGAACAACAGCCCTTCGGATTCATGCCGGATCAGTTCCGGATTGCCGCCCACGCGCGAAGCGACGCATGCCCGCGCGCAGCTCATCGCCTCCATGAGCGAGTTCGAAAACGCCTCCGTCAGGGACGGCAGAACGAAGATCGACAGGTTGCGCAGCCATGCCGCGACATCGCGAGTCTCCTGTTCGAGGTGCGACACGCCGCCGAGCCCCAACTCTGAGATGCGGTTCGCCAGCCGCGCCCGGTCTTCGCCGCTGCCGACCAGCAACAGCCGGACCTGCGGAAACTCGCCGTGCAGTTTCGCGAACGCATGCACGAGCGAAAGAAAATCCTTCTCCGGCCGCAATCCGGCAACCGATCCGATCACCAGTAGATTCGGATCGTCCCCGAATCCGGCGGCCGGACCCGGCCCGTACAGTTCGGGATCGATACCGTTGTAGTTGAGATGGATCCGGCTCTCGTCCAGACCCATGAGTTCGCGCAGTTCCTGCGCCATCGCGCCGCAGTTCGCCACGACGCCGTCGGCCCACTGGTCCATGAGCCGGATGGCGGCGCGCATGAACCGCTGATTGTCGAAGAATGTCAGCGATCCGCGGTGGCTCGTAAGTACGGCCGGCAGGCCCGCCAGCCTTCCAAACGGGACCAGCAACAGGCGCGACGGAGCGTCGAAGGCGTGCGCCAGCCGGATCCCGTGCTCCCGCAGATAGCGCCGGAAGCGAAGGCCATGCGGAATGCAGGCGGGGGATCGAAAAGACCGTACCGGAAACTCAACCACCGGAATCCCGGCGTCGCGCAAACTGTCCACGAACTGCCCCTTCGCGCGCAGGCACGCAAAGTGCACGGGCCATCCCCGCCGGTGCAGTCCCAATGCCATCGCGCTGGCCTGCCGTTCGCTTCCTCCCGCCTCCAGGCTGTAGGTCATCAGAAGGATCGGCGGCAGCTGGTTCATCGGAGCGACATTCTCATTCTGTCACGCGAACTGCCGCAAGGTCGCGATGATACCCTGAAAGAACCGACCGCCCTCCATCATGAGCCGCTCCCCAATCGCTGGCCGGATCCTCCTGGCCGTGACTGAAAAGCTGAGGAAGAGCCGCAGTCTTCAGCGCCTCCGCGAGATCGAGAAGACCCCGTTTCTGTCGAAGCCGGATGTCGAAGCGATGCAGGTGCGCGAATTGCAGAAGCTGCTCGCCCACGCCGAAGCGAAGGTGCCCTATTACCGCGAATTGTTTCGCAACCTTGGTGTCACCAGCCGTGACTTCAAGACCCTTCGCGATCTCGAGCGCCTCCCGGTTCTCACCAAGGACATCGTGCGTGACCGGCAGAACGACCTCATCCGCGAGGATGTGGATCGCGCCACGCTTCGAGTCCACTACAGTGGCGGATCCACCGGCGTGCCGCTCACCTTCTACCGCGAGCCCGCCTACATGGACGATTCGAAGGCCGGCGAATACCGCAACTACATGCAATGCGGCTGGAACCCCGGCGAGATGATCGCGTTCTTCTGGGGCGGCAACGACCAGTTGTACAAAATGCGGCCGTGGGAGTTCGAGATCCGCCAGCGGCTGCGCCGCTATTATCTGCTGGACCCTTTCTTTTCCGGGCCGGAAGAGATGGACGGCTGGATCGCCAAGTGGAACGCCATCGGCGCGACCATCGCTGTCGGCTACGCGTCCACCGTGGCGCGCTTCGCTCAGTACGTCGAGTCGCGCGGCCGGAAGCTGCGCCCGTTGAAAGGCGTTTTCACAACCGCCGAGAAGCTGTATCCGAACCAGCGCGAAGTCATCGGCCGCGTCTTCGGATGCCACGTCTACGACTGTTATGGATCGAGCGAGGTTCAGAATATTGCCGCCGAGTGCCCGAACGGACGCATGCATATCCAGTCCGATTTCGTGATCGTCGAAGCCGACCGCACGCGTCCCCTGGCGCCCGGCGAACCCTCTCCGTTGCTCCTCACCTCGCTGCGGAACTACGCGATGCCCTTCATCCGTTATCGCAACGAGGACTGCGGGGAACTTGCGGCGTCAGCCATCGATTGCGGTTGCGGCAATCACTTTCCGGTGATGGAACTGCGTGTGTCGCGCGTCAGCGACAACTTCCGCCTGCCCAGCGGACGCGTCGTGCACGGTGAGTTCTTCACGCACCTGATGTACGGTTCGCGCGGCATCGAAACGTTCCAGTTCCATCAGACGGCGCTGGACGCCATAACGCTCTGGATCGTTCCCATCGCCGGGGACGCTTCGATGGCGGCGGGCCGCGAAGCAGCCGTGCGCAAGGTGGTCGAAGAACTGCAGCCTCTCGATGGTCCGGGGGGCAGGGAAATCCGCGTGGAAGTGCGTGAAACCGATTCCATCCCGCTCAGTGCCGCCGGGAAGCACCGCTTCGTGCGCACCGACGTTGCGCCGTTGTCTTAAGCCGCAGCTTCGACCGATCCGAATTCCAGCACGCGAGATTTGTTGAGGAAGATTCCGAGCCAGAGATCGAGCGTGAGCAGGACCCACGCTAACTCGGTCGCGGTCTCATCCCGCGGCGCTAGCGTCTGCTGGATGCCGCTCACATCCAGGCATGTACGGAGCCTGCCGAGACCCGCCATCCGATCGCGACCCGCCGGTTCATGCCACAACCAGTCTTCGAGCGGAAGCTGAAATCCCACCTTCTTGCGATACACGACTTCCCTTGGCATGTAATCGCACAGGTACCGTTTCAGCAGCACCTTCTGCTGCGTATAGGAAGCGCGCTCGTTCTGGACCAGGCTCAACCCGAACACGGCCATTCGCGGCGTGAGGAACGGCACACGATTCTCGATGGATGCCGCCATGCTCATCTTGTCCTGGCGGATGCAGAGGGCAGGAAGGTACGTCTCGAGATCGTATAGCTGGCCGCGTGTCGAAGCGTTTCGCCCGGCAAACCGGCCGATGCGGGTAAGACGGGCGCCTGCGGTGTTCTCCTCCGTGGCGCCGGGCAGGATCCGCCGCACCGTGTCGAGCGGCACAAACTCAGACAGGCTGCAGATCGCCTCGTCTTCGGGCATGGCGGCGAGACGCGAAGCTTTGCGAGCCCATCCCGGGCCGAAGGCGAGATTGCGCACTCCGAATCCGCGGAACTTCGACTGCCACAACAAGCTGGAATAGCGCACGTATCCGCCGAAAATCTCGTCGGCGCCCTCGCCGGAAATCAGCACGGTCGCTTTGGGACGAGCGAGCTTCGACACCATGTGGACACCCGCGGCGTTGGGATGCCCCAACGGTTCGTCCATATGCCAGGTGAGCCGTTCGAGGAGGTCCGAAAGCAGTGTAGCGCCGTCGAGCGTGATGGAGTCCATCTCGACGTTGAGGATCCCTGCCGTCCTGCTCGCCCACTCGTACTCGGAGTGCGTCGTTTTATCGACGCTGCAGTGAAACGCTCGCATCGTCCGGCCAAGATCGCGGCGCGCGACGGCCAGTGAGAGCGTGCTGTCGACGCCTCCCGACAACTGCGCTCCAACCGGGACATCCGACAGCAAATGCCGGTCGACCGTTTCACGAAACAACGAACGGAGGCCATCGAGATCCAGCGTCTCTTGCGGTTTGTGGTTGTCGAGCGCAGCCGCGATCGACCAATATCGGCACAATTCGAAGCGGTCTCCGGCAGGCTGGTAACGGATGAAGTGCCCCGGATTCAACTGATCGACGCCTTGGAGTAGGGTCTCGCCGCCGGCGAGCGTGCGGAAGCGCAGGTATTCCGGCAGCGCGGCGCCGCGCAATTCCGGCGTGAACTCCGGCAGGGCGTAGAAACACTTGATCTCCGACGCCACGCACAGTCCGGCGCCAGGACGCCGCCAGAAGTAGAGAGGTTTGATGCCCAATGGATCCCGCGCGATGAGCGCCTCACGCTTCCCAGCGTTCCAGAACAGCAGCGCGAACATCCCCTCGAGGCGAGTAAGCGCGTCGGCGCCCCACAACTCCAGTGCGGCCAGCAGGACCTCGGTGTCTCCGTGCGTGCGGAACTGCCGTCCCCGCCCCTCGCATTCTTTTCGCAGTTCGCGATAGTTGTAGATCTCGCCGTTGAAGATCAGGACATTGCCGTTTTCGCCGTGCATCGGCTGGTTGGCGGCATCCGAAAGGTCGAGGATCGAAAGGCGGCGGAACCCGAGATAGACAGTGGAATCCGCGGGAGAGATCCACTCACCGGAGGCGTCGGGTCCACGGTGATGCAGCAGACGGGTCGCCAGCCGGCAGGCATGGCGGTCTACGGGACGCCCGTCGCTGTTCATCTGGCCGAAGATGCCGCACATTTCTTCAATTATCGCGTGTTTCAACGGGTACAGTGGATAGGAAAGGAGCACGTACGCACATGCCATTGGAAGAATTGCTGACACTAAGCCGCGATCAGAAGAAAGGGGTCCTGCTGTTCGTGCAGGGTCAGTCCATCGCCGGACTCGTGACGAAGATCGGAGACGACGGAATGGTTGAAATGCGCAGTCAGCAATACAGCCGGATCGTTGTGCGAATGGACCGCATCGACGGCGCCGCCTTGAGCTGACCGCAGTTTTCCAGCCGCTCGGATGAACGATTCCGCGATCCGTTTGCGCTCGTATTCGGTGAGAGGACAAATCACCAAAATGGGTTTGCAGGAACGCCGCAAGGTTGCCGAATTGAAAGACGTCACGTTTCCGGAGCGCGTGAAGGAGATCGAGGAGATCTGCGGAGTCGCGATTCCGTATGAAGTCGATTGGGACAGCATCGCCGACGACGGCGAGGCTTTGCGCTTCATCGACAACCTGTCGTGCCATCGCCTGAACATGGCGCTTCGCGTCATCTGCATGGATGAAATGGGCAAAGCGGCGGTCCGCGACGGCCTCAAACTGGTGCGTCTCAAGAATGTGAAGGAAACGAAGGACGTTGCCATTCGTTTTGAGGGCGGCGTGCTCGAGATGCAGTGCGCGTATGCGCAAGGCGCTTCCGGCATGATCAACGACAACGAAATCCGGCAGGTGCTGGAAAAAGGTCTGTAAACAGGCGCGCTCGTGACACTTCCCGCCGAACTCATCGAGAAGCTCTTCTGGACGCTGTTCGGCGTGGAGTGCATCGCGGCGGCCGCGATGCTGGTCTATGTTGTGGGATGGGGTATCCGCCATGCGGGACCCGAAGGACCCGTCGGCGCGTGGTTGGTGTTTCTGCCGCCACTCGCGCTCGCTGCCGCCTGGCTCGTGTACACGCGAGCGCAGTCGCAAGGGACGAAGACGGGTGTCGTGCTGTTTCTGGCGCTGCCTCTGATCCAAATCGCCGCTGGTGGCGCCCAGTCGCTTTGGGGAACTTTTCTGTCGCACTGGTCGAGCCAGGGTGACGCGGATTTCCCCAGAGGATCCGGACGCGATCTGGCGCATGCGATCGCGGCTCAGGACGTGGCCCGCGTCAAAGCGCTGCTGGACGCCGGCGCCATGAAAGCTCCCAACGCCACCAGGCCCGGCGGCGAGACATTCCTTCGTTTTGCCTTCGTCAGCGCGTTCGCGCCGGGATCCGAACCTTCCCGTCTGGCTGCGAACCTCGAAATCGTGCGGCTGCTCCTGCGCGCCGGCGCGGATCCGAACGAAGCGGCGTTTGAGTCCAACTGGCCGCTCACTCTGGCGATCTATCGTGGACCTGAAGCCGTGCAAACGTTACTCGATGGCGGCGCGGATCCCAACCGCCTCGACGGCGCCGGCCGGCCTCTTTGGTGGGATGCGCTCGGATACCGGGCCGAGGGCCTGCGGACGCTTGAAGCGCTTCTCGATCACGGCGCGAACCTCAATTTCCGAACGTCCGGCAGCGACGGGTATGGCGCAGGGGCTTGGGCAGCGGACCGTGAGGATTGGGACGGCTTGCTTCTATTGCTGGATCGTGGAGCGCCTGATTGCCGGAACGACTCCGTCTTCGGGACCGCCGTTTCTGAGATGGTGCGCCGCGCAGCTTTGGTTCCTAGCGCCGGCTCCCGGGTTCAGGAACTCGCCCGCCGCTACAACGTGATGGATTGATTCCGGGACTGGGCCGTCCGAGTGATTTCCCAGATCAGCTTCTGAGCCGATCGCTGGATGTGTCTCGCAATCGGGGCTTTGCCATCGAATGGACGGCCCTTCGATATCGTTTCCAGCAGATCCCGTTCATTGAAATTGAATTCTGCGACAACTGGTGCGCCGATTTCGGTCGCCACCCGGGCAGGAGGCATGGTGTCCTGCTGGTTGAACCGGCTCAGGAGCACGTTCACCCGCCGTCCCAGCCCGATTTGTTCCAGGAATTGCACTCTGGCCTGCGACAACTGCAGGGCTCCCGGGTCGGAAGACGCAACCAGGAAGATCCGGTTGGAACGCCGCAGAACCTCGATCGAGAACGCTTCGGAATTGCCCGTCAGGTCCGCGCAAATCGCCTCATATCTGGTCCCGGCCGTATCCAGCAACTGCTTGATTTTGGAAGGACTCACCGGGTGTCTGGGATTAGTGGCGCCGCCGTGGACGACGTCGAGCGCACCATATCGTGCGATGAACTGGTTCCAGTAAGTTCCGTCGAGCGGGACGCCGGCCTCGATCATCTCGACCAGGGTGTGGCAATGCCGCCGTTCGAACAGATAACGGCTTAGCCCCGACGAGAAGTCCAGGTCCAGCAACAGCACCCGGGAACCCTCGTTCTGTTCCGCCACCGAAGCCAGGCTCATTGCGAAATGGCAGGCCAGCCGCGAAGTGCCGGATCCACCTTTACCTGGTAGAAAAGAAAAGAGTTGTGGCATCGGCTCGACGGGTGGTGTGCGCCGCAGCCCGGCGATTGCGCGGTTCACTGTTTCGACGAAGGCGCCGCGTACGAAGGGCACTTGGATGATTTCGCGGATTCCGGCTTGCGCCAACTCCCGCACCGTTCGCGGATCTGTATAGGGAGACAGGGCAAGGACCGCTGAGCCCGGAGCGCTCAGGTCCATGTTCCGCATGAAATCCGCCACCGCGAGCATCGAAGTGACGACCACCATCACGAGTTCCGGGCGGCCGGTTTGCAGGATGCGAGCCAGTTCGATCTCGCCGGGCATTTTGGTGAGCGCCGCAATACCGGAGATGTTGCCGACTTCCGCGAGCAGATTCTCGATCCGCTGGTGTAAGTCTTTGTCCCCCCCCAGTATTAAGACCCGGTGCATGAATAGTTCGCCTCTTAGGTTATCGGCTGTTTTGAGTCCGGACGTTAGCGGGGTATGGCGTACAGAAATCGGGGAGGTTGGTCGATAGACAGATCTGGGGAGACTATGACGCTCGAACTTCCGGCGGAGTTGTGGGGTCTGATGGACTTGGCTGAGCCGACGGTCCGCCTGTCCTATATCGCCCTGGCGGTCGTCAGTTCCGCGCTGCGCGTCACGAAATCGAGCCTGCTCGGTGGGACTTCGATGATCTTCCTGTTCATCCTGATCTCGCTCGAAGATCTGGCGATCTCCGAAGTGCTTGTCATTGGAGCACTTGCGATTCTCATCACCTCTCCGTTGCAGGTTCGCGGCCAGCAGCGGCTGATGATCACCCTGGCCGATCTGCTGGCGTTCGGATCTGGGGCGCTTGCCGCACATTGGGCGTTCTTCTCTCCGGCTTTGTATACGGGGCTCGTCGAATCCACCATCCGTTACGTTGCTGCGGCAACCGCCTGCTGCGCGGCCATGGCGATTCCCGCCTATGTGATTGTCCGGCTTACATCGACCGGTCCGGAGCAGGCCGGGTTTCGGGACGTTTTACTGTCGATGACGGCATATCAGTTCGTCTCCGGCGTAGTCGCCGGGATGCTTTCGGTCAGCATCGACCGCATGGGCTGGCAGAGCGTCGCAATCTATCTGCCGGTGACCATCCTGCTCTGGTACAGCTACCGCTTGTCCCTCAATCGTTTGGAAGGGCATCGGGCCCGCCGCCGGGAGATTGAAGAACTCCACATGCGGACCATCGAAACGCTGGCGCTGGCAATCGGCGCCCGTGACCACGAAATGAGCCGGCATCTCGAGCGCGTCCGGGTGTACGCGGTGGAAATGGGCAAGGCCATGGGACTGAGCCGCAACGAGATCGAAGGTCTGAAAGCCGCCGCCATGCTGCATGACATCGGCAAACTTGGCGTGCCGGAACACATCATTTCCAAGCCCGGCCGCCTCACTCCCGAAGAGTTCGAAAAGATGAAGGTCCACCCGGTGGTCGGGGCGGAGATTCTGGCCCGGGTCAACTTCCCGTATCCCGTCGTGCCGTATGTCCGGCATCACCATGAGCGTTGGGACGGGTCGGGCTATCCGGATGGACTGAAGGGGGACGCCATCCCCATCGGGGCAAGGATCCTGACCGTGGTCGATTGCCTGGACGCCTTGGCGTCGGACCGCCAGTACCGCCGCGCCGTGCCGGTCCATGAAGCCGTGGAACAGGTGGCCGCCGGTTCGGGAAAGCAGTTCGATCCCAGAATCATTGCCCTGTTGAAGAAGAACTATCCCGAGTGGGAACGGATGGTCGCGCGCGAGAAACACGAACGGGCGGACCAGACGCGGATGGAGCCGTCGCAAATCTTCGAACGTGTGGTTCGAACCATCGGATCGACGAGCGCCGAGGTGAACTCGATGTTCGAACTGATTCAGGAGATGGGCAACTCGCTGAACCTCGCGGACACATTCAAAACCCTTGCGGCTGGACTCAAACGGCTGATTCCATACTCCGGGATCGCCGTCTACATGAGCCGTCGCGGACGACTCCAGGCTCGCTACATGACCGGCGACTTCCCTTCCGTGCCGGATAGCCTGGAACTCGAGATCGGCGAGGGGATTTCGGGACGTGTGGCTTCCACGGGAGTCGCTGTCGTCAATGGGCATCCCGGACAGGAGAGCCGGGACGCACTCGTGTCGATTTACTTCAGCCGCTTTCGGTCCGCACTGTCGATTGCGATTCCGGAAGGCGATTCGGTCGTCGGCGTGGTGACCCTCTATCACGTCGAACCCAATGCGTTTTCGACCGATCACCTGCGCAAGCTGCAGGCTCTGGCGCCGAAACTGTCACAAGCGGTGGTCAACGGCATGCGGTTCAAAGTCGCCGAGGACAAAGCGGGCACCGACCACCTGACTGGCCTGCCCAATGCACACTCCCTGTATTTGCACCTCGAAAGGGAACTTGGGTTGAGCCGGTGCATGAACACGCCGCTGGCGGTACTGATCTGCGACCTGAACGGGTTCAAACTGGTGAACGACACATTGGGTCACCTGGTGGGCAACAAGCTTCTACAGGCAGTCGGGACGGCCCTGAAAGAGAACTGCCGCGATTACGACTTCGTGGCTCGGATGGGCGGCGACGAGTTCGTGCTGGTCCTGTCCGGCGTACACGAGGATGCCGCGGTGGCCCGGATCCGGGAATTGCGCGAAGTGATTCGGCGCGCCAGTTCCGAAGTCTGCCGCGAAGGCACCATTTTCGGCAGCCTCGGCCTGGCGATGTTCCCCCAGGATGCGCAGAATGCCGACGAGTTGCTGGCCTTTGCCGACCGGAACATGTATCGCGACAAGGAGGAACAGAAAGCGCTGTATACTCCCGCCCTGGCCCCGATACGTCCCTGGAAGCCGCCCGTGGCAGCCAAAGATGGGGTGACGGGCTACAGCGGCTCAGTGCTCGCCAGCGGACCGCTTGCGTTCACTCCCGCCGACAAAGCCTGACGGCTACTTCTTGATCCCGAATTCCGTGCGCATGCCCCTGGCGTTCTTCAGTGCGGAATCTTTGTAGGGGCTGGCAAGCTTCGCACAGGCTTCGCTGAATTGAATCGCTTCCGCGATCAGCTTCTTGTCCTTAGTGGGCTTGCCGAGATTGTAGTTGGCGACGCCCAGGTAGAACAGCGCCGGCGCTTCCATCGCCGTCTGTCCGGTGATCAACGGCAGGGCGGCGCGCAACGCCTTGTCTGCGTCCTGGTAACGCTTGGCTTCGGCGTGGTTCACGCCTGCGATCCAGTATCCGGTGGCAAGCGCGCCATTCTTCTTTTTCTCCCAGTCGGCGGCGGCGAGCGCTTCCGGCTTCGGCTTGTCTTTCAGCGCGTCCACCAGTTTGGTCGCGTACAGAGTCGCCTTTTCAGCCTGCTGCTTCTTCATGTACCCGTCTGCGAGCACCAGCAGGATGTCTTCGTTAGCGGGATCCACCTCGATGCGCCGTTCGGCCGCCGCCATGAGTTTGTCGTTCATGCCGGCCTGGCTGAGGGCGACGATGTACGAAGGGAAGATCTTGGCCAGGTACTCGCTTTTCGGATTGCGCTTCTCGATCGACTCGACGAGCATCGCCATCTTGGCCGCAGGTTGACCGGCCATGGCCGTCGCGAATTCCGAATACTCGGTGTAAATGTCGACCTGCCGGGCGTAATCGACGGCGTTGGTCCACGATTCGACCTCGTCGGCCTTCGCCGGCTTGGGCGACTGCACGACAGCCCGCGCTGCTGCGGAAGTCTTCTCGGCCCACTCGAGGACGCCGTCCGCGTCCTTCTTTCCTTCTGCTTCCTTGAGCTTCGCGTAGGCCGCTTCGGTTTCAGCGGTCCGGCTCTGTTGTGCGAAGGCAACGGCGGCGAGGGCGGCCGCGGCAAGTATGGTTCGAGGCAGCAGCATCGTGTGAAGGCGCATCGAACCGAGTATAACCAGAACTCAGGGTTCGAGGCGAAGGATCATGCCGGAATCGAGGGCGACCCAGGCGTTCTTTTCGTCGACGACGGCGAGCATCGCGTTGAGGCCGGTGGCGCGATAGTCGACCGGCATCTCGATCCACGAACGCAGGTTCGTGGCCGACAGAATCTTCAGCTTGCCAGGCAGCGGGGAATGCGCCATCGTACCCGGGCGCTCAATGGCGGCGACAACGCCGTGCGAAGGGCCGAGGAACCCGACATCCGTGACCGTCCGGTTGGCGTCCTTGAACGTCGTCTCGCTTTTGCCGGTTTTCCAATTGATCAGGTAGACCTCAGAGGGGACTGCGAAGGAACGTTCAAAGCGCATCAGCGCCAACCCATACGTGCCGCCATTCGGGGCAAAGCGAAGCCGGGACATTCTGCCGAAAACCGGAGCCGTTTGCGGCGACCAGGTCGCGCCGCCGTCCTTCGTTTCGAGTGTGATGGACAGTGTCGGCCACTCGCGCTCTTTCATCGCAGCCTCGGGATCCGCCCAATCCGGGACCTGCAAAGTGGTCCGGCGGGGAGGCGTCGCGCCGCCCAGGATCATCCCGATTTTCGGACCATCGAATGTAATCCACTGGTATGTGGTGTATTCAGCCCTGGCCGCGGGTTTCTGGGCTTCCGCGACCGCTTTCCATGTAACGCCGCCGTCGTCCGTCGACAGAACCTGCTTTCGCGTCCCGATCGCGAAGCCACGGTTTCGATTCAGGAAGTGAACCCGGAGGATGCCGCGAATCTCCTTGACCCTCTTCCAGGTCAGCCCTCGTTCCTCGGTCTTCCAGATGCCGTTGCCGGTGACCAGGAAGCCGGTGCTGTCGTCGATGAAGTGCAGGGATAGCGGCAGGTCATTGACCTTTACCTCCTGCCAGGCCTTGCCGCCGTCGCGGGTGACCAGCACGATTCCTTCCGGACGATCCCGGTCGATGCGGCTCAACACACCGCAGGCGATGCCGGTGGTGGCCGAAGGAAACGCGATATCCGTCAGCTGGACGCTCGTGCGATCCTCATCGTGGAAATACTGCACTTTCCAGCGGCCTTGCGCGTAAAGGTGAGGCGCCACCGCCGACAAGGCGCAAATCAGAGCGGTCTGGACGAGGCTTTTCACGGCTTAGCCGGCGCCGCAGTCAGGGCTGCCACCGCGTGTGGGGCCGCGGCCAGCGCGAGTTCCGCATGGTTGGCGTCCTGAATCGCGCCGGGCGACATGCGCGAAAGGATCAGGAGGCAGCCGATTTGTTCACCCACCGTAGTTAATAGCTCCATTTCGAGGCCGCTGAAGGAATGTGGCGCGCGGTGCTGTACGTTGAGGACACCCACGACCTTGTTACGCGCGATGACGGGAGCCGAAAGAAACGCCTCATAGGTGTCTTCCGGCAGGTCCGCGAACTTCTTGAAGCGCGGGTCCAGATAGGCCTCGCGGGAAATCGCGACGAAGCGCCGCTCGCGGGCCACCCAGCCGGTGAGACCTTCGCCGATCTTCAGGCGAACCTGGCCGATCGTGTTGGGCGCGGCATGATTGGCGGAACAAAGCACGAGATCATGCCCGTCCATCAGGTAAATCAGGCAGGAATCGCAGTGCATGAAGTCCGTGATGAGCCCCACAATGTGGTGCAGAACGTCCTGCAGGCTCATGTCCCGGGCCATCAGCCGGCTGATCTTTTGGAACAGCCGGACCTGCTCTTCGGTCCGCGCGAACTTCGCTTCGAGATCTTTGATTTTGGCCACTCCCTTTCATTATCTCAGGCTGTGCGCGAACGGCAAGCGAAATGACGATTTTCCAATGTGATAAGATCCGGCCACATGGAAGATCTGAACCCTAAGGAGGGGTTCTTGCCGTGAAAGTCTATGATGGCATCGACATTCGAAACGTGGCCCTCGTCGGCCACGGGCACGCCGGGAAGACTAGTCTTGTGGCGGGTCTGCTGTACACCTCAGGCGGAACCAACCGTCTGACGCGAGTCGACGAGGGCAACACGATTACCGATTTCGACGAAGAGGAAGTCTCCCGTAAGATCACGATCTCTACGGCGCTTGCGTATGCGGAGTGGAACAAGCGGAAAGTCAATCTCCTCGATACGCCGGGATTCAATATCTTCATCTACGACGCCAAGGCCTCGATGGCCGCCGCCGACGCGGCGCTGGTGGTCGTCGATGGAATCGCAGGCGTGGAAGTCCAGACCGAAAAGGTTTGGGCGTTCGCTGATGAATACGAACTGCCGCGCGCGATCGTCATCAACAAGCTGGATCGCGAACGGTCGAGCTTTTCACGCGCGCTCGAAAGCGTGCAGAATGTCTTCGGCCGCGCCGCTGTGCCGGTCGAGATCCCGATCGGAGCGGAGCGCGACTTCCGCGGCGTCATCGACATCATCGAGATGAAGGCGTACGTCTACACACCCGATGGCGACGGCAAGGCAACGGAAGCGCCGATCCCCGAAAACATGCAGAGTTCCGCGGAAAACTGGCACGCGGCTCTGGTGGAAATGATCGCCGAGGGCAACGACGCCCTCATGGAGGAATTCTTCGAACAGGGAACGCTTCCCGTCGAACACCTGATCGACGGACTGCGGCAGGCCGTGCGGGATCGCCGGCTGTTCCCGGTGCTGTGCTGTTCGGCGCTGCGTAATATCGGCTCCGACCGCGTCCTGGATTTTTGTGTCGATCACTTCCCGGCGCCCGTTGATCGTGGCACGGTGAAAGGCTCACTCAACGGCGCCGATGTGGAACGCAAGATCGCCGACGACCAGCCCGCTTCCGCATTCGTCTACAAGACTATCGCCGATCCGTTTGCCGGACGCCTGACGTACTTCAAGGTCATGAGCGGCGTCGTCAAGAACGACGGACACCTGATCAACGGACGCAGCAGCGCGGACGAACGCCTGGCGCACGTCGGGTGTCTGCTCGGCAAGACGATTACGCCGGTCGGGGAGTTGAAAGCCGGCGACCTCGGCGCCGTGGCGAAGTTGAAAGACACGGTCACTTGGGACACGCTCGCCGAAAAGGCGTCGCTGATTTCGTATCCGAAGGTCGAATTGCCGGAACCGTCGATTGCCTACGCGATTTCCGCGAAAACGCGCAACGACGAAGACAAGATGGGCAACGCGATCCAGCGGATCCTCGAAGAAGACCAGACGCTGCGTTTCTATCGCGATCCGCAGACCAAGGAGTTCCTGCTGGCAGGCAACGGGCAGCAGCACATCGAAGTGGTTTGCAGCCGCTTGAAGAAGCGCTATCACGTCGATGTCAGCCTCAACGCGCCGAAGATCCCGTATCGCGAAACGATTCGCGGCCGCGCCGATGTCCACGGTCGCCACAAGAAGCAGACCGGCGGCCACGGCCAGTTCGGCGACTGCAAGATCCGCATGGAGCCTTTGCCGCGCGGCAGCAAGTTCGAGTTCGCCAACGAAATCTTCGGCGGCGCAATTCCTCGGCAGTTCGTGCCGGCCGTCGAGAAGGGCATTCTCGAGGCAGCGGAACGCGGCTATCTCGCCGGGTACCCGCTGGTGGACTTCAAGGTCACCCTCTACGACGGTTCGTATCACGACGTCGATTCGAACGAAATGTCGTTCAAGATGGCGGGCCGCAAGGCGTTCAAGCTCGCGATGGAGCAGGCGAAGCCTGCGCTGCTCGAGCCGATCATGCGCGTCGAAGTGCAGGCTCCGGTGGAATACGCCGGCGACCTCATGGGCGACATGAACGGACGCCGCGGACGCATTTCCGGCATGGACACCAAGGGCGGCACGCAGATCATCCGCGCCGAGGTTCCGATGGCCGAGATGTTGACGTACCAGAACGACCTGATCTCGATGACGCAGGGTCGCGCCTCGTACACGATGGAGTTCGACCACTACGACTTCCTGCCTGCTCCTCAGGCTGAGAAGGTGATCGCGGCGGCGCGCGCTGCCGGGGTCGGCCAGGAAGAAGAAGAGTAGTTTCTGTTTCGTAACACCGGTGAAAGGCTCGTGCGCTAACTTGATTAGTGCATGAGCCTCACCCGCCGGTCCCTCCTGTTGTCCACTGCTGCAGCGCCCTTCGTCATGCGCGCGGCTTCTGATCGTCCCACCATCTCATCCGGTTGTATGTCCGGCGACGTGTCGCAGGATTCGGCGCTGATCTGGTGCCGCAGCGATCGAGCGTCGCGGATGATCGTGCGTTGGAAGACGTCGGAGAAGGGGGCGGAACACGTGGTCCGCGGACCCGTGTGCGGCGCCGCGTCGGACTTCACGGCGAAGACAATGCTTCGTGGTTTGCCTCCGGGGCAGACGGTTCTGTATCAGGTGCAGTTCGAAGAAGGGAAGTCGCTGAGCGAGCCTGTTTCCGGGCGTTTGCGAACGGCTGCGCGCACCGCGGATCGCGACGTGCGGTTCACCTGGTCGGGCGATGTGGTGGGGCAAGGGTACGGCATCAGTCCGGATTGGGGCGGCTTGAAAGGGTTCGAGGCGGTGCGGGTCGCGCAGCCGGATTTCTTCATTCACAGCGGCGATACGATTTATGCCGACAATCCACTGGAGAAGGAGCGCAAACTGAGCGACGGCAGCGTCTGGCGCAACATCGTGACGCCGGAAAAGAGCAAGGTTGCCGAGACGCTCGATGAGTTCCGGGGGGCCTACAGGTACAACCTGCTCGATGAACATGTTCGCCGTTGTTTTTCTGAGGTCCCGCAAGTGTGGCAGTGGGACGACCACGAGGTGATGAACAACTGGTCGCCTTCGACGGATCTGCAG
>CAZVKC010000001.1:60139-72712 GCA_964627455.1 uncultured Solibacteraceae bacterium
AAGGCCGTGTGGAAGGTGATTGCTTCGGACATGCCGCTGGGATTGATTGTCGGCGACGGCAAGGACAGCGCGGGGCGTCCGAAGTACGAAGCGGTGGCGAACGGCGACAATGGCGCGCCGTTGGGTCGGGAGTTGGAGATCGCGGAATTGCTGCGGTTCCTCAAGCAGAACAAGGTGCGGAATACGGTGTGGTTCACGGCGGACGTGCACTACACGGCGGCGCATCATTTCCATCCGGATCGCGCGTCGAAGTTCAAGGACTTCGACCCGTTCTGGGAGTTTGTGTCGGGACCTCTGCACGCCGGAACCTTCGGCCCGGGTGTTCCGGACATGACGTTCGGCCCTGAAGTGGTGTTCGCGAAGCATCCGCCGAAGGGGCAGGGAAATCTGCCGCCATCGGCGGGATACCAGTTCTTCGGCGATGTGCGCATCGACGCGAAGACCAGGGCGATGCATGTAGTGCTGCGCGATATCTCCGGCGCGAACCTGTTCACGAAAGTGATCGAAGCGGCGTCGGTTTAGAATGAGAACTTGCCCATGAAACTGATTTCTTCGAAACACCTGGTCGAGACCGGGATTTTTAATGTGACCTACGATCATGCGGTGGATCCGGATGGATTCGAGATCAAGCGGGCGATTGTGCAGCATCCCGGATCTGCGGTGATCATGCCCGTGGACGTGAAGAAGCGGGTCCTGTTGGTCAAACAATACCGGCTGCCGGCGCGCCGCTTTTTGTGGGAATTGCCGGCTGGCAAGATTGATCCGGGCGAGACGGCGTTGCAGGCCGCAAAGCGCGAATTGAAAGAAGAGACGGGCTGCAAGGCGAAGAAATGGTCGAAGCTCGTGGACTTCTTTCCGAGTCCTGGTTTCCTGGCGGAGAAGATGACGATCTACCTTGCGCAGGATCTGGTGGAAGGCGACGCCACGCCGATGGAAGACGAGCGCATCGAGAAGGACTGGTTCAACGCGAAGCAGATCGAAGAGATGCTGCGCACGGGCAAGATCCTCGATGCGAAGACGAACATCGGATACCTGCATTGGAAGATGCTGAAATGACCGCGGCGGAACTGGCGGAGTTGTACCGGCGTGACCTGACCCGGCTGGGGCAGCAGGTTCGCGCCTTTGCTGACGACACGCTGTTGTGGCAGACCCTGCAGGGCGTGGAAAATTCAGCCGGCAATCTGATGCTGCATCTCGAGGGGAACCTGCGCGAATATGTAGGCCGCCAGTTGGGCGGGATCCCGTACACGCGGGTCCGGCCGCGGGAGTTCTCCGATCGTGATGTTCCGCGCGACGAGTTGATCCACCGCCTCGATGATATTGCGCTGCGCATCCCCGCGGTGATCGAGGGATTGTCGGCCGACTCGCTCGATGCTGTCTATCCCGAGAACGTGCTCGGCGTTTCAATGTCGACGGGGCAGTTCCTCATGCACCTGTACGGCCACCTGAACTACCATCTCGGCCAGATCGATTATCTGCGGCGTATCCTCACTGGCGCTGGCGCCATCGAGTACGCGCGGCTTCCCTAGCATGCGCGCACTGGTCGAAAGGATCGGAACCCGTGGCCTCCGCAATCATTGACAACCTACTTGAGCGATGGAGCCGCGGAGACCGCGCGGCGTTTGAGGAATTGGTGCCGCTCATCTACGACGAGTTGAAGCAAATCGCCCAGCGGCTTCTCGCCAGCGAACGTCATGCCCCCACGATGAGCCGTACGGTGCTGGTTCACGAGGCCTACATGCGCCTGCTGGAGCAGAACAGGATGGAGTGGAGCGGCCGGGCTCACTTTTTTGGCGCGGCTGCGCAGGTAATGCGGCGCGTACTGGTCGAACACGCCAGAAAGCGGCTCGCGGAAAAGCGGGGCTCAGGAGTCGCGAATCAGCCCCTGGATGCATTACTGGCAGTGAGCGCAGAGCCGGATCTTGACGCTCTGGAACTCCACGACGCGCTGAATGCGCTTGCAGAGGTCGATCGAGAAAGCGCGCAGATCGTCGAATTGCGTTGCTTTGGCGGATTCTCGATTGAAGAGACGGCGGATATCCTGCAGACATCGCCGTCTTCTGTGAGCCGCATGTGGAGCTTTGCGCGAGCTTGGCTGTTTCGTCGCCTGAATGGGCAGGACTCCCAACGCTAATTGTTCCGGCGGCGCCAGGTGCGGGCCAAAAGGCCGGCCGCGGCGGCGGTGGAAACGAGAATCGCAGCGGACGGCTCGGGTACGCCGGCGGGCGGCGGTTCAGGCGGCGCGGTTCCATTGACTTCGAAAGCCATGTTGCTTTCGAGCGTTCCCGTGGGAGGCACGCCCGCCCCGCTCCTTGCTCCGGCATAAGACGCGAAGCTCCCGGACGCCGGGACCGATGATACGGACCAGCCGAGGTTTCCGGAATCGGTCGCCGCCTGCAAGACCAACCAGTATGTGGTCCCTGCCTGCAGGGTAAATGGGCTGTGAGGGAGCAGCGTGACCTGCGGACTAAACTGAATGCTGGTCACTTGAAAATCCATCTGCAATTCAAACACCGAAGGATTTGACGACCCGGAATACAGACTCGCCTGCATGATGCTGGTGGGAGTTGAGGAGATGCCTACGGTGCCTGCGCTCCAGATGATCGAGGTCAGAACGAATGACGAGGATCCCATGGTGAAGCCGCCGGCAAGATTGAGTCCGACGTTGCTGGCGATGGTGTCGGCGCCACCGGTGACCTGGCTCAGGTTGGTCAGGATGACGTCTCCAAAGCCCGGCAGGGCAGAGGCCAGCAGAAGAAGCCCCGCAACCGGAAAAGTCTTTCGCATTGTCTTGTTTCCTCCAGACAGGAACCCCTCGAGCTGCATTCTGAAAGGGGCTCAACAGGACGTGGCGTAGCCGGTCCTCAACTCTTGTCAAAGATTCTGACAAGTTGCGCGGGAATTTCGCGCCATCCACAATAAGGAGCTATGGCCGTGACGGTTCGGGAAGCATTTTGCTCCGTTTTGGATACGGCGGGTGAGGAGCGCCGCGCTGCCTTAGCCGCTCTTCCGGACGAGGTGCGGGCGGAAGTTGTCTCTCTTCTCGAAGCGCATGACCACGCGGGTTTGTTTCTCAACCCCCACGGCGCGGACGCAGTGTTTGCCTCCGGTTCCCGCCTGGGCCCGTACCGGATCGTCGAAAAGATCGGGCAGGGCGGCATGGGCATCGTCTATCGCGCATGCAGAGAAGACGGCGAGTTCCAACGGCAAGTCGCAATCAAAGTTGTTGGAGGCGTTTTGTTTGCGCCAGAGGCAGAACGCCGCTTCATCTCCGAGCGGCGGATCCTGGCGTTGCTCGATCACCCGAATATCGTTCGTATGATCGACGGCGGTATCGAGAATGGCCATCGCTTCCTCGTGATGGAGTTCGTCGAAGGCCGTAACCTGCTGGAGTACTGCAAGGACAAGCCTTTATCGGAGCAGCTGAAGGTTTTTCAGTCCGTCTGCTCCGCCATCCACTACTCGCATCAGAACCTGGTCATCCATCGCGATCTGAAGCCGCAGAACATTCTGGTAACCTCTGACGGCGCTGCCAAGGTCCTGGATTTCGGCATCGCCCGGCTGCTCGATCCCGGCGGGGAAGCGAGTGTCACATCGACCATGGCGCCGGCCGCTTCGCTCGCTTACGCGAGTCCGGAGCAGTTGCGCGGCGAACGGCTGACTCTGGCGACTGACATCTATTCGCTGGGGGTGCTGTTGTACGAGGTGCTCACCGGCGAGAATCCGCAGCTTGGCGCAACACTGGGCGCCATTGCCGACCGGCAGAGCCAGGGAATCTCGAAGGCCCCGGGCCAGATCCGAAAAGGAATCCCGCCTGATCTGGACGCGATCGTGATGAAAGCCGTCGACGTGGATCCGCCACGCCGCTATGCTTCCGCTGATGCGCTCGCTTCTGATCTGGGCCGTTTTCTGGAAGGCCTGCCTGTACAAGCGCGGACACCATCGCGCTTGTATTACGCAACGCGGATGGCGGCCCGCAACAAGGGACTCACGGCCGCATTTGCAGCCCTGTTTCTGGCGGTTTGCGGAGGGTTGGGCGCAGCGATCTGGCAAGCCCAGCAGGCTTCGCGAAATGCTGCAATCGCGAACCGGCGTTTTGATGAGGCTCGGCGTTTGATCTACACACTCACGCACGACCACCAGCGCAAGCTGGCGGCAATCAACGGCACCCTGCAAGTGCGCGCCGAACTCCTCAATCAGACCCTCGGCTATCTGGAGGCGATGAGCCGGGATGCATCGGATAGCCCACCGCTCATGCGCGATCTCGTGGACGCCTATATCGAACTCGCTTCGGTTACCGGCTCGGCCACTGTGTCCAATATCGGAGACCCGCGAAGCGCCGGGGAGATTCTGGCGAAGGCGGCTCCGATTGCCGCGATCCTGTCTGAGCCGGACGGAGCGAGCGTCGCCTCGTTGCAGACTGCCGCACGGTTTTACGGGACGCTCGCGACACACGAGCGGCAGTACGGCGACCGCAAGTCGGCCGAAGTTCACGGCCGCCAGGCGCTTCGGATCGCGGAAGTCGTCGCCAGGCGGGATCCCGCCTCTGGGAAAGCGCAGGGCGCACTGGCGCTTGCTGCGTTCGCCCTCGCGACTGTCGTTCCCAATGATCTGGAGCAGGCTTCGCTCTATCAGAAGAGCCTCGAAATCTGGCAGGCGCAGCTTTCAAAGTCCAGAAGTCCTGAACCGCGCCTTCGGGAAAACGTTGCACTGGCGTGCCGGAACCTGGCTTCCGTATGGGTGGACCGTGGCGATGCGCGGCGCTCGCTGGATTACGCCCTCGAAGCAGCCAGGATCGACGAGGATCTGCTCGCGCTGCACCCCGATACACCCCATTCGATGATGAACCTCGCGTTCGATCTGGGCGCAGTGAGCCTCGCCCAAAATCGCCTCGGTAATCTGATCGAAGCCTCCAATAACCAGAACCGCAACGTCGAACTTCGAAGGCGAATCTCGGTGTTGAATCCCGGCGATGTCCGGGCGCAGGATCGTCTTGCGTACGCGTTGTACCCCGCAGCGCATCTGAGGAACCAGTTGAAAGATCACACCGGCGCGAAGAAGTTCCTGGAAGAGGCCCTGGCGATCTATCGTCGTCTGGACGCATCGACAAAGATGCTGGGACAATCCCGTCTCTATCAGGCAAAGGTCCTGCATCTGTTGGCAGTCATAGCCAGGCATGATCATCTCGCCGGAACGCCTTGCGGACGAATCCGGGAGATGCGGGCTGTGCTGCGCAGGATCGATCCTGCCAACCCGGGTTTGGGCAAAGCAGACATGGAAAACTATAAATGGCTGCTGGCCGAACAAGTGCCGGGTTGCGGCTCGCCGTAGCCGGTCCGTTAAGGCGCTTTCGGCGCGGCAATCGCCACGAACTTCGGCGGCGTTGACGTGTTCGCGAAGTCGATCGCGGACATATAGGCGAGCCGCAGGATCTTCACCATCTTCGTGAAGTTGATGTGGTCGACGGTGTCGGTCACCTGGTGGTAGTCCGGATGAAAGCCGGTGAACCACCACATCGCGGGGATTCCCTTCAACACGAACGGATACTGGTCGCTGCGGAAGAATACGTTCAGCGCGGCTTCCTCGTCCCACTTGTAGTTGAGCTTCAAGCCCGCTTCTTTATTGGCCTTTTCGACAACCGCGCGATAGTCGGGACTGTAGTAGGCTCCGATGAGATTCATCTCATTCGACGTGTCTTTGGCGATTTCGATCAGCCCATCCGTCTGCGTGCTCGGCGCTTCGTTGCGGCCGATCATGTCGAAGTTGATCACTGCGCGCGTGCCGTCGAGCGGCAGCACGGGATGATTGACGTAGTGGTATGCGCCCAGGAGTCCACGCTCTTCGGCGGCGAAGACTGCGAAGAGGATCGAACGCTTCGGCCTCACGCCGGACTTCATGAACGCGTGCGCCAGCGCGACGACGCCGACGGTTCCGGATCCATTGTCATCCGCGCCGGGAAACATCGGACCAAGATTGAAGGCGGGTCCATCGTGGTCGTGGTGCGCGCTAATGACGATGACTTCATTCTTGAGTTTGGGATCCGAACCTTCGAGGAGTCCGAGAACGTTGTGTGAGACGGCGTGGCGCGTGTCTGCGTTCACCACGACGATCTCGGCGGATGCGCCTTTCAGTACGCGGGACTGCGGCTTCAAGTCGCGGTCGATCGCAGTATGCAGGTCCGCCGCTGTTGGACCTCCGGAGGTTGCAGCGATGAGATCCTTGCCGGCCGCTTCGCTGAGCGTCACCAGCGGGATGGTGAGTTCGCTGTCCTCCAGCGTCTGCGACGCGATGCGGGTCCTGCGCGTGGCTGCGCCTGCGATGCGATTCCGGCGTTCCTCGTTCGATGGATGCTTGCGGTTGGGCTCGGGGATCAGCAGCACTGCCGCCGCGCCCTTCTGCTGGGCGGCGCGGACCTTCACATACGTGCCGGCATACCGCGTGTTGCCTTTGCCGCTGAAGATCGACTTGGCGTTATCTTCCTGCGGTTCGTGGTCGAAGATCAGCACGACCTTCCCCGTCACGTCTATGCCCGCATAGTCGTCATAACCGAGTTCCGGCGCCGAGATGCCGAATCCGGCAAAAACAATTTCGCCCTGGATTGTTTTATTGACCGGAAAGGCGGCAGCCGTCTGCAGCTTGCGTGTTTCGCCGTTGAAACGCAGCGTGACGTACGATTTCTCGCTGTCGGCGCGGAACTCGACGAGGGGCACGGGTTGCAGATAACCCTCGACTGGCGCCTTCAAACCCGCCTTGGCGAACTCGCTGGCGATCCAGTGAATCGCGACGTCGGAGCCGCGTTCGAGCGACAGCCGGCCGTTCAGCGGCGTGGACGTGAGGAAGGTGAGATCCGCGCGGAGGCGGCGTTCATGGAGTTCTGCGAACGCGGCTGCGGTGTTCTGCGCGTTTGCTGCAAGGGCCAGTACGCAGGTCAGGACAAATGCGGTGGTGCGCATCCTGACAGGATACACCTCAGGTGCCCTGCAGGCATTCGGCGATCTCTTTCTCGGAGATCGCGCCCTCTTTGATGAGCCGCCAGTACGGCTCGGTGATGTCGACGGTGGTGTTGCCGGCGCCAGGGCAGAGTCCGCCGTCGAGGACGAGGTCCACGCGACCGTCCATGGTGCCGAAGACTTCGATGCCGCGGCTGCACGTGGGCTGGCCCGACATATTTGCAGATGTCGCGATGAGCGGTTGATCGAGCTTCTCGATCAGTTTTGCCACGACCGGCGCGTTGGATTGACGCATCGCGAGTCTGCCGGTGTTGCCGGTGACTTTCAATGGAACCTTCGCCGACGCGGGCACGATGATCGTAAGTGGTCCCGGCCAGAAGCGTCGCGCGAGGATATAGAAGCGGCTCGACATCTCCTTGCCGAGTTCCTCGGCCATCAGATGGTCGGCGACAAACAGTGGCAGCGAGCGCACGCTTTCACGGCCTTTTGCGGCGAACACGCGGCCGACGGCGCGCAAGTCGAAGGGGTCCGCAATCAGGGCGTACAAGCCGTCGGTCGGCGCCGCGACCACTCCGCCCGATCGAATCACGCGGGCCGCGCGGTCGATCGCTTCTTTCGAGGGTTCGTTTCGATCCAGCTCAATGAGGTCGGTAATCACCGGGATCCGATTGCCTCCGCAACTTCGATCGCCATCTGATAGCGGCCGAACGGCGCGCTCAACTGCACACCCTGGACCAGCGGTTTGCAGCGTATCACCATCTCTTGCGCGATGCGCACACCTTCGGCGCGCGCCTTATCCGCGTTGTCGCATACGCGCATGCGTTCCATGAACGCTTCGGGCACCGGCACACGCAGTTCGTTCACCATGAATTCGGCGTTGCGATAACTGGTGAGCGGCCAGATACCCGCGAGCAGTGGGATCTTGAATTGCTCGATCCGCTTCATGAATGCCTCGAGCAGGTCGAGGTCGAACACGGGCTGTGTCACCACGTATTCTGCGCCCGCCTGCACTTTCCATTCAAAGCGGCGAAGTTCGTCGTCGAGGTTCAACGCGCCGGGATTCGCGCCGACGCCCAACACCAGCGCGGTTTGCGAACCGATCGGATTGCCGCCGATGTCGAGGCCGTGGTTTAGGTTGGTGACGATGTTCGAGAGTCCGATGGCGTCGACGTCGAACACCGCGGTGGCGTCGGGATACGTGCCCATGCGCGGCGGATCGCCGGTAATGCAGATGAGGTTCCGCACACCGACCGTGTGCGCGCCGAGTAGTTCCGACTGGATGCCGAGGATGTTGCGGTCGCGGCAGGCGAAGTGCAACACGGCTTCGATGCCCGCTTCCTGCTGGATCTTCTGGCAGGTGACCTGTGCGCTCAACCGTGCGCTGGCGCGAGGTCCATCCGGGACGTTGATGCAGTCGATGCCAGCTTGTGCGCAAAGACGCGCGCCTTCGATTTCCTTGGATGCGTCGACGCCGCGCGGAGGCAGGATCTCGACGAACGATACGAACTGCCCTGCGGCAAGCTTCGCGCCGAGTTTGGACTTTTCCGCCAGCGGAACAATGGCCATCGCTTTGGGCTTGGCTTGGGGTTCTTCCGCTGTGACCGCGATGGCCTTCTGGCCCGGCTGCAGCGAACGGACCTCGGAGCGAATCTCCTTAATGTGATCGGGCGTCGTGCCGCAGCAGCCGCCGACGATCCGGACGCCGGCCCACAGGAAGCGCCGCGTGTATTGCGAGAAATACTCCGGCGTCGCCATGTAGATTTGGCGGCCTTCGACGCGTACGGGGAGCCCCGCGTTGGGCATCGCGCTGATCGGCTTTTTGGTGAACGGCAGCATGCGCTCGACGGTCTCGAGCGTCGTCTTCGGACCCACCGAACAATTGATGCCGACGACATCGCAGGGCATCTCGTCGAGCCGCCGCGTGTAGGTTTCGACGTCCATGCCGCGGACCTTGCCGTCGTCGTCGATGGTCACCTGCGCGACCACCACCATTTCATCGCCCACCACTTCGCGCGCGGCAGCGATGGCTTCGCGGATTTCGTTCAGGTCGTAAAAGGTCTCGAGGATCAGCAGGTCGATACCGGCTTCGTACAACGCCGCGATCTGCTCGCGGAACGCTGCCCGCGCTTCTACGAACGAGGTCGGCCCGATCGGTTCGAGGCGCAATCCCAGAGGTCCCACGGCGCCGGCGACGAAGGCCTGATCCTTGGCGGCTTCGCGCGCAACGCGGACGCCGGCCATGTTGATGTCGCGCAGCCTCTCAACCAGTCCGAAGCCGGCCAGTCGCGGACGCGTCGCCCCAAATGTATTGGTCTCGAGAATCTGCGCGCCGGCCTTCACGTACGCTTCGTGGATCTCGCGCACCATCTGCGGAGCCGAGAGATTCAATTCGTCGTAACAGCGGTTGATGAAGACGCCCTTCGAATAGAGCATCGTGCCCATCGCGCCATCGGCGACCAGTACCCGGTTCTGCAATTGTTCGCGAAATTCTTTGGCGCGCGACGGCGCGGTGGCAGGGTTCATTACGATCCTAGGCATTCATTTTAGCGTGTCATCCGCATGGCGATTCGCGTTAGCCTGAAAGTTTCAACCCTGTATGCGAATCCTTCGCGCGCTGGCGCTCGTTCTCATTGGCCTTCCGGCCGCCTTTTCACAAGACCTGCTTGGACTCTACCTCACCTGGCAGTCGGATCCCACCACCACCATGACGGTCAACTGGGTGGACCTGCGCGCGAATTCTCCTCTGGACGTGCATTACCGGCGCATCGGCGAGGCTTCGTGGTCGAAGGCGACGGCCGTGAAGTTCGCGATTTCGGACACCACGATGCAGGGCCGCCGTGTGGAATTGACGGGATTGAAGCCTGATTCGAATTACGAGTTCAACATCGGCAAGCCGGCGGCGAAGCCGACTGAGGGATGGCGGTTCCGCACCATGCCTCGCGATCTCAACCGTCCGGTGAAGTTCGTCTCCGGCGGCGACATGATGCATACGCGGCAGAAGGTCGACAAAGCCAACGCGAACGCGGCGTCGCTGGATCCCGATTTCGCACTCATCGTGGGCGACCTGGCCTATGCGAACGGCGTGTTGTCGGGCCGCTGGGCCGACTGGTTGAAGTCTTGGATGGAGAACGCCGTGGGGCCCGACCGGCGGCTCATTCCGCTGGTGGTCGGCGTCGGCAATCACGAGGTGAAGGGCGGGTACAACGGCAAGGTTCCGGACGATGCGCCGTTCTTCTATTCGTTGTTTGCGACACCGGAACGCCGCTCGTACTATGCGCTCGATTTCGGCGATTATCTGTCGATTCTGGTGCTCGACACCGCGCACACGCAGCCCATCGCGGGGGCGCAGGCCGAGTGGCTGAACCAGGAGCTGGCGGCGCGCAAGAATAAGCAATTCGTGTTCGTCGGGTATCACTATCCAGCGTACGGAACGACGAAGGCGCCGAAGGGCGGCACGCCGCTCGATGCGCCGCGTGCGATCGAGATCCGCCAGAACTGGATGCCCATCTGGGAACGCTACGGAGTGACCGCGGTCTTTGAGAACGATCATCACAATTACAAGCGGTCGAACCGGCTGCGCGGCCACAAGCGCGACGACGAGAACGGCATCCTGTATCTGGGCGACGGCGCGTGGGCCGTGCAAACCCGCACCGTGCCGGACTTCGCGGCGGGCTGGTGGCTCGCCAAGGCGGAAGGCCGCAATCACGTGTTCGAAGTGAAGCTGCGGGCTGACGGAACGTCGACCGTTCGGGCCGTGGATATCGACGGCAAGGAGTTCGACAAGGTGGAGATCGCAACGCCGCGCACGAAGCCGGTCGAGTAGCTCGTAAATCAAACAATCGTCAAGGGAAATGTTCGTTCGTGATAGCATGAAGGTTCCATCCGACAAGACATGACAGCGCAGGTTCCGGACATACTCGCCCGTATTGTCGAATACAAGCGGGCGCAACTCGAGCAATCGCGCGGTTACCGCGAGATTCTGGAGCAGACTGCGCATCTGGCGCGTAACGATCACCGGGATTTCAAAGCCGCTCTCACCGCCCAGCCGCCGGCGGTCATTTCGGAGATCAAAAAAGCGTCGCCGAGCAAGGGACTTCTGTCGGCGGACTTCGATCCCGTATCGATCGCGGAAACGTATCAACGCGGCGGCGCCGCGGCGCTGTCTGTGCTGACAGACACGAAGTTTTTTCAGGGTTCGCTGCAGGATCTCGAGAAGGCGCGCAATGCGGTTTCGATTCCGGTTCTGCGCAAGGATTTCACGCTCGACGAACATCACGTTTACGAAGCTGGATCGATCGGCGCGGACGCGATTCTGTTGATCGCCGCGATTCTCAGCACGGAAGAGATGCGGCGATTCCGCGAACTCGCCGAGTCGCTCGGCATGGCGGCGCTGGTCGAGGTCCACAACGAGGACGAGTTGCAGTCAGCTGTGGATTCGGGCGCTTCGATCATTGGCGTCAATAACCGCAATCTGCATACGTTCGAGGTGCGGCTGGAAACATCGCTGCGGCTTGCGGAACAAATGCCCGCGGGCGCGGTGCTGGTGAGCGAGAGCGGGATTCATTCGAACGCTGATGTGCGCCTGTTGATGGGCGCGGGCTATCAGGCGTTTCTCGTGGGCGAGCATCTGATGAAGTCCGGCGATGCGGAAGCGGCATTGCGGGCGCTGAGGTCGTGATGATCGTCAAGGTTTGCGGCATTCGGACCATCGAAGACGCGCGCCTGTCGGTGGAAGCGGGCGCGGACGCACTGGGATTCAATTTCTACCCGAAGAGTCCCCGGTACATCGCTCCTGAGGCCGCGAGGCCGATTGCCGACGCGATTCCGGTGCGTGTGCTGCGTGTCGGCGTGTTCGTGAATGAGTCCGCGGAACATATCGCGGAAGTGGCGCGCATCGCGGACCTCGACGTCGTGCAGTTGCACGGCACGGGTTCGGCGCCGGAAGGCTTGCGTTTGTGGCGGGCGAAGAACGCGGGCCCCGATTTCGATCCGTCCGAGGTCGAGAACGATCGGGAAGCCGAGGCGTTCGTGCTCGATTCGCCGGCGCCGGGAACTTACGGCGGAACCGGTGTGCCGTTCGACTGGTCGCGGATCCCCGCCTTGACGCGGCCGGTGGTGCTGGCCGGCGGACTCGATGGTTCGAATGTCGCCGAGGCGATTCGCACCGCGAAGCCGTGGGGAGTCGACGCTTGCTCGCGCCTCGAAGCCGCGCTCGGCGTGAAGGATCCTGCAAAGGTAGCCGCGTTCGTTCGCGCGGCAAAGAGAGAAGCAGAGGGATTATGAATCTACCAGACGCTCGCGGCCATTTCGGTCCTTACGGCGGACGCTTTGTCCCCGAGGTCCTCATGGCCCCGCTCGAGGAACTCGAAAAGGCGTACGCGGAAGCTCGTGTGGACGCAGGGTTTCAAGCGGAACTCGCGGACCTGCTCGCTAACTACGCCGGCCGCCCGACTCCGCTCTACCACGCCAAACGCCTGAGCGAATCGCTCGGCGGCGCGAAGATCTATCTCAAACGCGAAGACCTGCTGCATACGGGCGCGCACAAGATCAATAACTGCATCGGGCAGGCGCTGCTCGCGATCCGCATGGGCAAGAAGCGGATCATTGCGGAAACGGGCGCGGG
>CAZVKC010000001.1:72812-85100 GCA_964627455.1 uncultured Solibacteraceae bacterium
CGCTGCTCGCGATCCGCATGGGCAAGAAGCGGATCATTGCGGAAACGGGCGCGGGGCAGCACGGCGTTGCAACCGCCAGCGTCTGCGCGTTGTTCGGCCTCGATTGCACCGTATACATGGGCGAAGAAGACATGCGCCGGCAGCGGCTGAACGTCTTCCGCATGAGGATGCTCGGCGCTAAAGTCGTCGGCGTGACCAACGGCAGCCGCACCTTGAAAGACGCGATCAGCGAGGCGATGCGCGACTGGGTGACCAACGTTTCGACCACGCATTACCTGCTCGGATCCGCATTGGGTGCGCACCCGTACCCGATGATGGTTCGTGATTTTCATAGCTGCATCGGGCGCGAAGCGAAGAAGCAGATCCTCGAAAAAGAGGGCCGCTTGCCCGACATGCTGATCGCTTGCGTCGGCGGTGGGTCGAATGCGATCGGCTTGTTTCATGAGTTCCTCAACGACGCGGGTGTTCGAATGGTCGGCGCAGAAGCCGGTGGCCGCAGTCTGAGCCTCGGCGAGCACGCATCGCGTTTCGAAGGCGGAGTCCCGGGCGTGCTGCAGGGGACATACAGTTACCTGCTGCAGGATCCCGATGGCCAGATCTCGTTGACGCATTCCGTTTCGGCGGGACTCGACTACGCATCGGTGGGTCCCGAACATGCCTGGTTGCACGATCAGAAGCGCGCCGAATATGTTTCGGTGAGCGACACCGAAGCGCTCGAAGCCGCGAAACTGTTGTCGCGTACCGAAGGCATCATTCCGGCGCTCGAATCCTCGCACGCGGTGGCGGAAGCGTTGAAGCGCGCGCCGAAGGCAAAGGGTGAGATCATGATCGTCAACCTGTCCGGCCGCGGCGACAAGGACACCGACATTTACCGCGAGAATCTGAAGGAACTCGATGGCGAGTAATCAAACAAGAATCGGGCAGATGTTTGAACGTCTGCGCGCAGAGAAGAAACCGGCGCTCATTGCGTACCTGACTGCGGGTGATCCGAATCCCGACATCACTCCTGCGCTGGTTGCGGCGCTCGAACGCGGCGGCGCGGACCTCATCGAATTGGGCGTGCCGTTTTCGGATCCGATCGCCGATGGTCCGGTGATCCAGCGCGGGGCCGATCGCGCACTGAAGGCGGGTACAACGCTGCCGCGCGTGCTGCAGATCGCTGCGGAGATCCGCAAGACGTCGCAGATTCCAATCCTGCTCTTCAGCTATCTGAATCCGATGCTGCGATATGGATTCGATAAGCTCGCCGCGGATGCGAAGGCTGCCGGCATTGACGGCGTGCTGATGACCGACGCGAGTGTCGAAGAGGCGGAAACGTACGTCGATGCGATGCGCGCGCACGAACTCGACACCGTCTTCCTCGCCGCGCCCACCAGCACGGAGCGCCGTCTGGAACTGGTCGCCAAGTATTCGAGCGGCTTCGTGTACCTGGTCTCGCGCACGGGTGTGACCGGTGAACAGCAGGAGTTGTCGAACCTGATCCAACCGCTCGTCGACTCGATGCGCCGGCATACGAACCAGCCGGTGGCCGTGGGCTTCGGCATTTCGACGCACGACCAGTTCGCTTCGGTTGGCTCGATGGCGGATGGCGTCATCGTCGGCAGTGCGATCGTGCGGGTGATCGAAAAGTACGGTTCGAGTGCGGACCTGCCGGCGCAGCTCGAAGCCTTCACGCGGAGTTTGAAGTATGGCGGATGATCGCGACGCGCGGCTCAGGGCAGCCCGGGACAAGATTGACGCAGTCGATGTGCGGATCCTCGACCTGATCAACGAACGCACGCAGATCGTGGAAGAGATCGGCCGGATCAAGCAGGAATTCCAGATGGCGATCTACGAGCCCAAGCGCGAGGAACAGGTGTTCGAGAACATCACGCGGAATAACAAGGGTCCGCTGCCGGATGACGCGGTGAAGCGCGTGTTCGAGCGGATCATCGACGAGATGCGCACGGTGCAGCGGACGAAGATGCTGCAGAAGAAGCAACAAGAGGAATCGAAATAGATGCTAGTCGTAATGCAGGCCGGCGCCTCGGAACAACAGGTGCAGGGCGTAATTGATCGCTTGGTGACGATGGGATTCACGGTCCACCGGTCGACCGGTGTGACACATACCGTGCTCGGCGGCGTGGGTCCTGTCGAAGACTTCGAGCCGGCTGACTTCGAAGTGCTCGACGGCGTGAAGGAATGCCACCGCATCATCTCGCCCTACAAACTCGCGAGCCGTCATTTCAAGCCCGCAGGCAGCGTGATCAAAATCAAGGATGTCGAGATCGGCGGCAATCAGTTGGTTGTGATGGCCGGTCCGTGCAGCGTCGAGAATCGCGACCAGATCGAGATGTCCGCGGAAATCGTGGCCAAGGGCGGCGCCAAGGTGATCCGCGGCGGCGCGTTCAAGCCGCGCTCCTCGCCGTATAGCTTCCAGGGACTGGGCGAAGAAGGCCTGAAAATGCTGCGCAAAGCGGCGGACCGGCACGGCCTGCTCGTCATCAGCGAAGTGATGGACCAGCAGCAACTGCCGCTGTTGTGCGAATACTCGGACATCCTGCAGGTCGGCGCCCGCAACATGCAGAACTTCAACCTGCTGCGTGCGATCGGCAACGTGCGCACGCCCGTGCTGTTAAAGCGCGGCATCTCGGCGACTATCGAAGAACTGCTGCTGTCGGCCGAATACATTCTGTCTGGCGGAAACTACGACGTGATGTTGTGCGAGCGCGGCATCCGCACCTATGAGACACTGACGCGCAACACGATGGACATCTCGGCGATCCCTGTGGTGAAAAAGCTGTCGCACCTGCCGATTCTGGGCGATCCGTCGCACGGCACGGGCAAGCGTGAATTCGTGCTGCCGATGGCGCGCGCGGCTGTTGCTGCGGGCGCGGACGGCTTGCTGGTCGAAGTCCACCCGGATCCGGATCGCGCGGTCAGCGATGGCGCGCAGACGCTGAAGCCGGGACAGTTCGACGAAATGATGCAGCAGATCCGCCTCGTCGCGCAGGCGGTGGGACGAACGCTGTAGTGGTGCAAACGGTCGCCATCGTCGGAGTCGGGCTGATTGGCGGCTCGTTCGCGCTTGCGTTGCGCAGGTCCGGTTTCGCCGGGCGGATCCTCGGCGTGAGTTCGGAACGGACCACGCGTGAAGCGCTGCGTCTGGGCGTGATCCACGAAGCCGTATCGCTCGAAGACGCGGCCTTGCGCGCGGACCTGCTGTTTCTCGCGCAGCCCGTCTTTCCGTTGATCGAGGACATCGGGCGGCTGAAAGGCAAGCTGCGCGAAGGCGCGCTCGTGACCGATGGCGGCAGCACCAAGGAACTCATCTGCGAGGCAGGCAAGGCGCTCGGCTCGCAGTTCGTCGGCGGGCATCCGATGGCGGGCAAGGAAGCTCGCGGGGTTGAACATGCGGACGCGAATTTGTTTCAGGGCTGCAACTGGGTGCTGACGCCCGCGGATCCGCAACATCTCGAAACGCCCGCCGCCCAATGGCTGCAGAGCCGGATCCGCGCCTTTGGTTCGAATCTCGTGGTCCTCGCGCCTGGAGACCACGACCGTATTGTCGCCAGCACGTCGCATCTGGTGCAGTTGATCTCAACCGCATTGGGCGTGACGCTGGCGGAAGTGGAAGGCGCGCCGCGCGTTGCCGGACCCGCTGTCATCGAGATGACTCGCGTCGCGATGAGCGACTTCGGCATGTGGCGCGACATCCTCGCGACCAATCCGGAACATGTTCGCAATTCGCTGAATGCGTTCATCCGGAATCTGGAACATATTCGGGATCATGTCACCGATCCCGGCCTTCGCGAAACCTTCGAAAAGGCGGCCGCCTCCGCACGCGGGCTGCGCGCGCCCAAAGTCACCGGCTTCCAGTCCTGAACCTTGTGATATTGTTCCTGTCATGAAAGTGTTCATGACCGCGTTCACGTTGTGCGTGACCGCAGCCTCGATGCTGCCCGCACAGGTGGTGGTGTTCACCAAAGACGATCTCATCAAATTTACGAAGTCGAACCCTTATGAGCGGTCCGCCGACGGCCGCCCGCGCGTGCCCGACGCGTTGCTCGAAAAGGTCCGCGGACTCTCGCTCGAAGAGGCCTGGGGCATCCTTCGCAACAAGGGATACAACAATCAGTTCGAAATCGGCTGGCAGATCCTGCATCCGGAACGCAAGCTCGTGGGACGCGCCGTGACGGTGCAGTTCATGCCCACGCGGCCCGACGTGCAGTCGGTCACGGACGCCGAGGCCAAGGCAAAAGGACTCGGACGCAACGGCCACCAGCGCGTCATCGACATGCTGCAGGAAAACGACGTCCTCGTCGCGGATCTCTTTGGCAAGATCGAATGCGGCACCATCACCGGCGACAACCTCGCGACTGCTGTTTATGCGGCGACCAAGCAAGGCATGGTGGTCGATGGCGCCATCCGCGACCTCGAGGGCATCTTCCCGATCCCGATGTCCGCGTACTATCGGGGCGTCCACCCGTCCGCGATCTGCAACGTGATGGTGACCGGCGTGAACATCCCCATCCGCATCGGTCAGGCGACTGTGATGCCGGGCGATGTCGTGCTTGGCGATCGCGAAGGCGTCGGGTTCATTCCGCCGCAATTCGTGCAGGAAATCGTCGACAAAGCGGAGGAAACGCACATCCACGATGAGTGGACCAAGGCGAAACTGCTGACGGGCAAGTACAAGTCGAGCGACATTTATCCGACCCCGTCCGACCCCGCGCTGCTCAAAGAGTACGAAGAGTACAAGAAGCAGAAGCTGGGTAAGAAATAGCGGTCAGATTCGCGGCGCGCCGGAGCTTCTTGGATTTGGATACAAGTCGAAATCCAGGAGGCTCCGCACGCTGGTCCGTTGAAAATCCTTCTCGATGAGGATGTCGGGTCCGCCTTCCGGACCTTCTGTGCTGAGCGCGATCTCGGAACTTCCGACCCATGCCTGCGCGAGGTCACGCGGCGCTTCCACTGCAATGCCGCACGACAGTGGACGCGCTGTGATCGACGAGACGGCATCCGACATTTCCAGGCGATAGACAAACGTGCAGCCCTGCGCGAGTTCCGTGTGTCCCTCGAGGAACCCCTCCTTACCGAATTGCACGACCTCCGACTTCCGCAGTCGCAGCCGGATCGTGTTGTCGAGGATCCGAAGTTTCATCCCGATCTCCCCCTTCAGCCATCATTCTATGGCTCCGGTGCGCGGCCTCGCAGTGACTGAGGTCACATCAGGTAATCGATTTCTGCTTCGATGTTCTCGGCGCGCCCGTTCTCGTGCGGGTCGATGACCTGAAAGTAGAGGTCGATCGTGTTCTTGCCGCTCAGGGAATAGACATGCGCAATGCCGGTGATTTCCGCGGGTTTGCCCGGCCGAACGATCACCTCGCGTGGGGCGTCGCCGTCGTTGTGGAACCACACTTTCACCACCCCCTTGGCGACCGAAAGCCGCGCCGACAGCTTGATGTTGGTCTTGTAGTAGGCGAAGTTCGGATGTTCGAGTTCGAGCCGGTAATGATCCTCCATGATGCCGAAGTTGACCTTGCAGGCGCCGTGCCGGCGGTCGCCCGTCTGGCAACTGCTGCTGATCGTCGTCTTGCTGCCTTGCGGCGCCTGGCAGGCGGGCAGGAACAGGAAAACAGCGGCGAGGAACGGTGCAGCGGTTCGCAGGGTCATTCAACCAATAATGCGGAGCGGATCGGCGGTTTGGCTCTCGATCGGCGCTACGCGCTCACGATTTTGGATCCCGAGGAGCACGCGTTCAAGCAGGGGACGCATGGACGCCACCTGTTTGGCCCGGATGACGAAATCCCAGAGAGGCTCGAATTTCTTCCAGCCCGCCGCATATCCGAAGTGCCGGATGCGGTCGGCCCAGTCGTCTTTCGCTGCGGCGCCGCGCCAGATCGCGGACCAGCGATAGAAGTCCCGGTACGCGCGCCAGTAGCCGGCCTCGAGTTGCTCGGGCGTCATGCGGGCCGGGCGAAAAACTGAGTGGCGCGTATCGTAGAGGTCCCAGTCGGAATGCAGCAGGCGGCCTTCTCGCTGCATGCGCTCATAGAGCGCAGTGCCGGGATACGGTGTCAGGATGTGGAAGGTCGCGGTCTCGATGCCCTGCCGGATCGCCCATTCGACGGTGCGTTCGAAGACGGAATCGTCGTCCTCGTCCATGCCGAACACAAAGCTGCCGTTGACCATCACGCCGGCGTCGTGGATGCGGCGGATCGCGTCTTCGTAGCTGCGGTTGATGTTCTGGAATTTGCGTGCGCCTCGCAGGCTTGTCATGTTGGTGGTCTCGAATCCGACGAAGAGGCTGCGCAATCCGCAGGCGGCGGCTTTCTCGATCAAACCGAACTCGAGCACGGAATTGACTGTCCCCGCGGCCTGCCATACGCGATTCATGCCGCGCATCCCCGCAAACAATTCTGAGGCGAAACGTTTGTGTCCAAAAAGATGATCGTCGAGGAAGTACAGATGCCGCCCGGGGAGTCGCGAGATCTCCGCCAGTGCGTCGTCGACCGGTTGAACGTAGAACGACTTGCCGCCCTGAAAGAACGCGTCCTTGTAACAGAAGTCGCAAACATGGGGACATCCGCGCGTGACGACGATGGAGTTCGGCACCAGGTACAGGTGGCGCTTGATGAGATCGCGACGGATGGGAGGCACACCGGTAAGCGTGCGGATGCTCGACTGATAGCGCTTTGCCGGGCGCCTGGCGCGGAAGTCCGCGAGGAACTGCGGCCAGGTGTCCTCGCCGGGACCAAGGAAGATCGTGTCGGCATGTGCGGCCGCTTCGTCGGGCAGCGACGTCACGTGCAGTCCGCCTAGCACGACATAGACGCCGCGGCGCCGGTAATGATCCGCGATCTCGTACGAACGGCGCGCGCTGGTGATGTAGACCTGAATAACGACAAGGTCGGGATGATCGTCGAGCCTCGCGGTTTCGACGTGTTCGTCGGTGATGGTGGCGTGATCGTCCGGTGAAAGATACGCCGCAAGTGTCGCGAGTCCGAGGGGAGGGAAGAGCGAGTATTTGATGGGGCGGAAGAGCGGGCTCGTGGCTTCAGTAAGGGCGGGCAGAAAGAATCGCACCTGCATACGAATGCAGAATGCCATACTTCCGGATCGAAGTAAAGTACTTTATGTTGTAAACTAGATCCGGGCCGCAAACAGCCCGGACCCTTGCCTTACTACGCTGAAGCCTTCGCTTCCATCAGCCGTTTCAATTCCAGCTTCGCGATCGATTCCATGTGAACTTCATCGGGACCATCGGCCAAGCGCAGGGTCCGCGAATTCGCCCAGGCCGCCGCGAGTTCGAAATCCTGGCAGACGCCCGCGCCGCCGTGCGCCTGAATCGCGCGATCGAGCACCGCCAGCGCGACATTCGGCGCCACGACCTTGATCATCGCGATCTCGCCCTTGGCAACCTTATTGCCGACCGTATCCATCATGTACGCGGCCTTCAACGTCAGCAGGCGCGCCTGTTCGATCTCCATGCGCGACTTCGCGATGTCCTGCCGGATCGATCCCATCTCCGCAATCTTGCGTCCGAACGCAACGCGCTTCGAAACACGCTCGCACATCGATTCGAGCGCGCGCTCGGCAACGCCGATCAACCGCATGCAATGGTGGATGCGCCCTGGCCCCAGCCGTCCCTGCGCGATCTCGAAGCCGCGTCCTTCGCCGAGCAGGATGTTCGAGGCCGGCACGCGCACGTTGGTGAACGACACTTCGCCGTGCCCGTGCGGTGCGTGATCGTAGCCGAACACGGTCAGCATTCGCTCGATCTTCACGCCAGGCGCGTCCATCGGAACCAGAATCATCGACTGCTGTTTATGTTTCGGCGCCGTGACGTCCGTCTTGCCCATGAAGATCGCGATTTTGCAGCGGGGATCCCCGGCGCCGGAACTCCACCACTTGCGGCCGTTGATCACATACTCATCGCCGTCGCGCGTGATGCTCGCTTCGATGTTGGTCGCGTCGGACGATGCAACTGCCGGTTCCGTCATCGCAAAGCACGAACGCATCTCGCCGTTCAGCAGCGGCTTCAACCAGCGCTCTTTGTGTTCCGCGGATCCATACCGCACCAGCACTTCCATGTTTCCGGTGTCCGGAGCCGAGCAATTGAAGACTTCCGGCGCAAACGACACGCGCCCCATGATCTCGCACAGCGGAGCGTATTCAAGATTCGTCAGTCCTGCCCCGAGTTCGCTCTCGGGCAGGAAGAGGTTCCACAATCCCGCGGCGCGCGCCTTCGGCTTGAGGTCCTCGATGATCTGAATGACCTTCCATCGTTCGCCGGAGTCGCACTGCTGGTGGAACGTCGCCTCGTTCGGATAAACGTACTCGTCCATGAACGCCTGCAGGCGTTTGCGCAGGTCCTGGACTTTCGGTGAGTAATCGAAGTGCATATTATTTCCCTGTGAACCGGGGCGCGCGCTTCTCGAGGAAATGCGCCACGCCTTCTTTGAAGTCTTCTGACTGAAACGCCGCGATCATCTCCGATTCCGCGGCCTGCATCGCTTCTTCCAGTGTCTGGAAGTGCGCGTTGTACACCTGTTTCTTGACCACCGCCATTGATCGCGGCGACACCTGCGTTGCAAGCTCACGCGCATAAGCACGCACGGCGTCGAGGAATCCTTCAGCAGGATACACGCGATTGACGAGGCCCATGCGCAGCGCTTCTTCCGCGCCGATCATGCGCGCCGACAGCATCAGGTCGAGCGCGTGCGCGTTGCCGACCAACCGCGGCAGAATCCACGCGACGCCATATTCCGCAATTAATCCGCGCTTCGCAAACGCGGTGCCGAAGCGCGCATTTTCCGAAGCAAAACGCATGTCGCAGTAGAGCGGAATGATGAACCCCAGCCCCGCCGCGGGACCATTGATTGCCCCAATCACCGGCTTCTTGAGCGACGCGTAGTAGGAGTGCTTGCGCTGATAATCGCCGGGCATGTCGTCACGCCGCGGCGCTTCGTTGCGATGCAGCGCCGCGCGGGACTCGGCCGTCACGCCCTTGTCGATGATGCCGCTCAGCAGCGACATGTCGGCCCCCGCGCAGAAACCTTTGCCTGCCCCCGTGAGAATGATCACTCGGACCTCATCATCCGCCTCAGCCCGCAGCATCGCGTCGCGGACCTCGCGCTCCATCGTGGGGGTCCACGCGTTCAGCTTGTCGGGACGGTTGAGAGTGACGGTGGCGATGAGTTCGGAGACGTCGTAGAGGATCTCGGTGTAGGCGGCGCTCATTCGAACTCGAAGTATATCCCGGTTCGAGTCCCGCAAGGCGCGCCTGTTGATCCTAACTCCTGGCGGGCGTCCCCTCGTCGCGCAGCACCTCGCGAATCAGGGCCTTGAGTTCGTCGCGCCGCAAACCCTCGGCGCCGCCTTCCATGCGGATGTTCCATTCGCGTGATGCGATCTGAATCCCTGCGCGTTCGAACTCCGCGAGGATCCGCTTGTTGGCCTCGCGCCCTGCAGCCCACTGCTTGTGCGGCGACGTCTTCAGTCGTCCGCGGAGTACGATGCCTTGTTCGAGAATCCGGTCCAGCCCGTGGATTTCGAGTGGCGCGAGGATCGTGCTCCTGTACGGATCCTCCTTGCGCATCTGCTCGATCACGTTGTTCATGATCTCGAAACCCTTGTCTGGATTGGTGTCCTGCGCCACGGTGAACTCAAACACGTAGTGCGCGAAACCGCGCGAGAGGTTGGCCAGGGCGGTAATCGAACCATTGGGAAAGATGTGCAGGCCGCCGTTTTCCGCGCGGATGACGGTGGTCCGCAGATTGACTTCTTCCACCGTACCTGCGACGCCGTTGATCATCGCCGCATCATTGACGCGAATCTGATTCTCGATGAGCATGAAAAGGCCCGCGATCACGTCCTTGATGAGTGTCTGGGATCCGAAACCGACCGCGACGCCGACGATCCCCGCGCCCGTGACGAACGCGCTGGTGTCGACCTTCAACCTGTGCAGGACCGCGATCACAGCGCCGCCCCAAATCATGAATGACAGCGTCCGCCCGAGCACCGCCTCGATGGTCTTGACGTTCTTCTCGACATCGAGCGCGGATGCGTCGCCGCGCTTGTTCATCCGCTCGATGATGATGTTCTTGAGTCCATTCAGCAGTCGCCGGACGAGGAAGCTCGACAAGCCGGCAACCGCCAGCAGAATCAGTATGTCGTCCCATTGATCGAGGATCTCGTTGACCAGCTTCGGCAGTTTCGGCATCTGTACTTAGTATCGCCAAACCCGCTATAGTCAAAGAAGATGTCATCGAATAGCGAACACATCGAGGTTCCGATCTCGAAGTGGCTGCCCCCTGTCATTCTGGCCTGGTTTTTGCCCGGTTCCGGCCATTTTCTGCTCAAGAAGCACGCCCGCGGAGGACTGCTCGCCCTCGCCGTCGTCACGATGTTTTTGTTCGGCATCATGATGCAGGGCGCGACCTTCCAGAAGGCCTACTTCGACATGTCGGAAATGAACCCGCGGCCCGATCTGCTGACGCGTGTGATCAACACAGGCGGATATGTCGGCAACCTGTCCACCGGCATCCTCTACATGATGACGGCCTGGTTCGGCTATGACCAGCCGGATGTCGCCGGTCACGTGCACGACTACGGGACCAAGTTCCTGGTTGCCGCCGGCCTGCTCAACATCCTGGCGATGGTCGATGTGTTCGAGATCGCGACGAAGAAGAAAGACTAATGCCCAAGGTAAACCTCACGCACTTCGAGGCGTCGCTGCTATTTGCTTTGTTGACGTCGATTGTACTGGGCATCGTCTCGCGCAAGACCGACCGCGAACGCCTGATGTACGGCCTGTATTGCTTCGGCTGCTTCGTGTTCGCGATCTTCGCCTTGAGCTGGCTGATGTACCTCGGCCACGGTTAGATCAAACCAACAAATCCCGAACCACTCGTCCGTGGACGTCTGTCAGGCGGTAGTGCCGGCCCTGAAACTTGTACGTGAGCTTCAGGTGATCGACGCCGAGGCAATGCAGCATCGTTGCGTGCAGATCGTGCAGGTCGACGGCGTTATCGGTGATGTTGTACGAGAAGTCGTCCGTCTCGCCGTAAGTCTGTCCGCCCTTGATGCCGCCGCCCGCACACCAGGCCGCGAAACATCGCGGATGATGATCGCGACCGTAATTCGTCTCGGTAAGTGTACCCTGCGAATACACCGTGCGCCCGAACTCGCCCGCCCAGATCACCAGCGTCTCATCGAGCATCCCGCGCTGCTTCAGATCCTGAATGAGCGCCGCGGACGGCTGATCGGTCTGCATGCACTGCCCCCGAATCTCGCGCGGCAAATTGTTGTGCTGGTCCCAGCCGCGATGGAACAGTTGAATGAACCGCACGCCGCGTTCGGCCATCCGCCGGGCGAGGATGCAATTCGCCGCATACGAACCCGGACGCCGCGCATCCGGACCATACAGGTCAAACGTCGAATCCGGCTCCTTCGACAGATCGGTCAACTCCGGCGCGGAACTCTGCATGCGAAACGCCATCTCATACTGTGCGATGCGCGTCGCGATCTCCGGATCGTTCGCTTCCGCCTGCCGGATCTCGTTCATCTTCGCCAGGTCATCGAGGAACCGCCGCCGCGCTGCGCCCGTGTATCCATCGGGATTGGACAAGTACAGGACAGGCTCCGCGCCGGAGCGGAACTTCACGCCCGCATAACGCGTCGGCAGAAATCCGCTGCCCCACGCGCGATCCGCCAGCGCCTGCGAATTGCCGCTGCCAAGCGACACGAGCACGACAAATGCGGGCAGATCCTCGGTCTCGCAACCGAGTCCGTAAGAGATCCACGCGCCCATGCTGGGCCGCCCCGCCAACTGGAATCCCGACTGCACGAACGTCACCGCGGGATCATGGTTAATCGCCTCGGTGTGCAATGACTTGATGAGGCAGATGTCGTCGGCAATCTTTCCGGTATGCGGTAGCAACTCGCTCAGCCACATCCCGCTCTTGCCGTGCTGTGCGAACTGAAACGCCGATGCCGCAACGGGAAACCGGTCTTGATACGCGGTCATGCCGGTGAGGCGCTGTCCCTGGCGAATCGATTCCGGCAGATCCTTGCCGTGATGCTTGCGCAGGTCCGGCTTATAGTCGAACAGATCCAACTGCGATGGCGCGCCATGCTGCATGAGAAGGATCACGCGCTTGGCTTTCGGCTTGTGATGCGGCAGCCCCGGCAGTCCCTTGACGGTCGCGCCTTGCAGCAGGGACCCAAGCGCCGTGCTGCCCAGCGCGGTGCGCGTGAAGAAGTCGCGTCGCGTCATCATTGCTTGGTCACCGCCTCGTCAAG
>CAZVKC010000001.1:85200-96292 GCA_964627455.1 uncultured Solibacteraceae bacterium
GTGCGCGTGAAGAAGTCGCGTCGCGTCATCATTGCTTGGTCACCGCCTCGTCAAGATTCAGGATCAGGCTCGCAACCGCCGTCAACGCGGCATGTTCGCGGACCTCGAGCTTCGCATCACGCGGCGACTCGCCCTGCGCGAGGAACTGTGCCGCGCGCCCGTCATTCGAGGACGCAAAGTAATCACGGTGGTAGCGCAGCGAATCTTCGAGCACCGCACGCTCCCGCGCATTCGGCAGCCGCGCCGTCACGAGGCGGAAACCATAACCCAAGGGATCCGCGCCGCCCTCACGCATCATGCGCTGCGCGATACCGCGCGCCGCTTCGAGGAAGGTCACGTCGTTCATCAGGTTCAACGCCTGCAGCGGCGTATTCGTGCGATTCTCGCGGACCACGCAAGCTTCGCGTCCCGGCGCGTCGAAGGTCACCATCATCGGAGGCGCTACCGTGCGCTTCCAGAACGTATACAGACTGCGCCGGTACAGATCCTCGCCGTGACCCTGCACATAGTACATATCCTGCATGATCTGGTCTTTCCAAAGCCCTTCAGGTTGATACGGCTTCACCGATGGACCTCCCAGCTTCTCGTGCAGCAATCCCGCCAGCGCGAGCGCCTGGTCGCGAATCATCTCCGCCGGCAGCCTGTGCCGCGGACCTCGCGCCAGCAGCCTGTTCTCCGGATCTTTCTGCATCAACTCCGGCGACGCGTTCGACGATTGCCGGTAGGTCGCGCTCAACACCAACTGCTTCACGAGCGCCTTCACATCCCAGCCGCTCTTCACGAACTCGACCGCCATCCAGTCGAGCAATTCCGGATGCGACGGCCAGTCGCCCTGCACGCCGAAATCTTCGACGGTCTTCACCAGCCCCACCCCGAACAGCATCTGCCAGAAGCGATTCACCGCCACACGAGCGGTTAGCGGATTCGCGGGATCCACCAGCCATTTCGCAAGTCCCAAGCGGTTATTGGGAACCCCGGCCGGCAGCGGTGGCAGTGCCGCGGGAACGCCCGGTTCCACCTTCTCGCCGGGCTTGTCGTACGCTCCGCGCTGCAGCAGAAACGTATCTTTGCGTGGCTGCATTTCCTGCATCACCATCACGCTTGGGAAACTGCGCTCCAACTTCTCGCGCGCATAAATCAACGACTCATGCTCGCGGAACAGCCGCCCGGCCGGACCGCTGTCTGTCTCGAGATATTCGTTTCGCGCAAACTCGGGAGATCGCGCACCCTCGGCCAGCGCGCGCAGTTCATGCTCGCGCAGCACACGCCCATACACGCGGACCTCGCGTATCGCGCCGTCGAATTGCAGATCCTTGCCGCCGCCCGCGCCGATGCGCAGCGGCTCTTTGAATATGCCGCCCGCATTCACGAACGGTCGATAGAGCGTGTCCTGCGTAGCCTTGAACTCGCGGACCTTGCCGTCCACCAGCACGCGAATGCCGGACGAAGCGACGGTCCCGTCATAGGTCACCGCGATGTGATGCGCGCCCGGTTCCAGCGGCTGAACCGTATCGAGACGAATCGCGTCATCGGCGAAGTTCGACGTGATGTGCACGTGGATCCGCCCTTCGCGAAGGTAAATGCCGAACCCCTTGCCCCGCGCCGTATTCACCATCTTGCTGATCACCGGACCATTGCGTCCGTCGACGCGCGCGGCGAGTGTCCAGCGGTCGCGGATGTCGAACGGCGCGCCCGCGGCGATCTCTGTGGGGTCGCCGGGTTCCCAGCGCGTGTCGAGTCCCACACGAGGCGTCCACGCGGCGAGCGGCGTCTGTCCGAGTTCGCGCACCGCCGCATCCAAACGCGAGCGAACGTTCGCGATCTGCGCGTTCATCTCACGCCACTGCGCGGATTGCGATTCCGTCGGCGCTGCGATCAGGGGCGGGGAATTGCCGTACTTCATCGCCCGCCCGTTCTCCGGGATGTTGTTGAAATACGCGAAGAGCTGATAGTACTCCTTCTGTGTCAGCGGATCGTACTTGTGATTGTGGCAGCGGGCGCAGCCCACGGTGAGTCCGAGAAAGACGGTCGACGCCGTTTCCACGCGGTCGGCGACATACTCGACTGCGTACTCGGCGGGAATGATGCCGTCCTCCGTGTTGCCGCGATGATTGCGATTGAAGCCGGTCGCGATCTTCTGCGCCAATGTCGAACCCGGCAGCAGATCGCCGGCGATCTGCTCCACCACGAACTGGTCATAACGCTGATTGCGGTTGAACGTGTCAATCACCCAATCGCGCCAACGCCACATCACTCGTTCGCCGTCGTATTGATAGCCGTTCGTATCCGCATAGCGCGCCGCGTCGAGCCATCGGATGGCCATCCGTTCGCCATATCGCGGCGAGGCGAGCAACCGGTCGACCACAGTCTCGTACGCGCGCGCCGATGAATCACGGACAAACGCATCGACTTCCTGCGGCGACGGCGGGATCCCCGTCAAATCGAGCGACACGCGCCGTAGCCATGCTTCACGCGTTGCCTCGGGTGACGGCTGCAGTCCCTCTTTGTCGAGACGCGCGAGGACGAAGGCGTCGATCGGGTTGCGGATCCACGTTGCGTTGCGCACGGAAGGAGGGGCCGCTTGGCGAGGCGCGAGGTACGCCCAGTGCGCCTGCCATTTCGCGCCCTGGTCGATCCACCGCCGCAACATATCGATCTCGGCGTCATTCAGCGCATGTCCGGTAAACGCAGGCGGCATCCGCCGCGAGGGCTGCGACGCTGTGACTCGGCGGATCAGTTCGCTTGCCGCCGAATCGCCGGGCACGATCGCGCGCCGCCCGCCTCCGAGGTCTGCCTTCGCTGCACGCTCGACGTCGAGCCTGAGTGCAATGTTTTTGTTCTTCGCGTCGGGTCCGTGACACGCGAAGCATTTGTCGGACAGCACGGGTCGAACGTCGCGGTTGAATTCGACGTCCTGGGCAACGAGCGCGCACAGCAGGAGCGGTGGCAACAGAAATGGCACAGATCAATTCTATCTGCGTGTCATAATGCCTTTCATGCCGGCCTTTGGATACGTCGAATATGAGAACGCCTCACCGGAAGTGAAAGCCGTATACGACGACATCATGGTGACGCGTGGCGTCGACTGGATCTCGAATTTCTGGAAGGCGATCGCGCACGACCCCGCGCTGTTGCGCCGCACATGGGAGACGTTGAAGGACATCATGCGTCCGGATGGCGCCCTCGATCCGCTGACGAAAGAGATGATGTACCTCGCCGTCAGCGCGTCGAACCAGTGTCATTACTGCATTGCCTCGCACACGGCCGCGTCGTGGAAAGCAGGCATGACTGGGGAGATGTTCGGGGAACTCATGTCCATCGTCGGCATGGCGAACGAGACCAACCGCCTCGTCAGCGGCTATCAGGTGGAAGTCGACGACCGGTTCAAGGTCCGCGAGGAAGGCTGGAAGCAGTATCCCTCACCGCGCAGAGTTGCCGAGCGCTACGTCCAGGCCTGCGCGGCGTGCGATTTGCAGACCATCGACGAGATCGTGGACCCGGATTTCCGAGGCTTCGACGGCAACGAACCGGGCGGCCGCAACGAACTCAAGCAACGGCTCACGGCCATCCACCATGACATCACCGGCATGCGCTTCGAGATCCAACAGATGCACGCGACAGGCGAATGGGTGTCGGTCATCGATGTGGCCACCGGAGTCCACGCATCCGGCCGTGAGTTCTCCGTGAGAGGGATGGTGATGCTGCGCGTCGTGAAAGGGAAGGTCGTGGAAGCCCACGGCCACTGGGACTCCGCCGCGTTCCTGCGCCAGATTACAAGCTAACTAATGCCGGAACACGCCCCACTCCATCGTGCCGCGGACCTCGCGGTTATAACAGGCCGATAACGCAATCGCCAGAACCTTGCGTGTATCGCGTGGATCGATGATCCCGTCGTCCCACAATCGCGCCGTCGCGAAGTAGCAATCCGACTCCCGCACGATCTGCGACTCCAGCGCCTGTTTCTCGGCCTCCAACTGCGTCTCGTCTACCGCTACGCCCGCGCGCGCCGCAGCCGCTCGCTTGATCAGATCCATCACGCCCGACAACTGCTTCTCGCCCATCACGGCGATGCGGTGATTCGGCCACGTAAACAGAAATCGCGGACCATACGCCCGCCCGCACATCGCATAATTGCCCGCGCCATAGGATCCGCCGATCATGACCGTCAACGCAGGCACGGTCGAGTTCGACACCGCATTGATCAGCTTCGCGCCGGCCCGTATGATCCCTTGCTCCTCATACCTCCGGCCCACCATGAACCCGGTGATGTTCTGCAAAAACAAGAGAGGAATGTTCTGCTGATTCGCCAGTTGGATGAACTGCGCGCCCTTCTCCGCCGACTCCGACATCAGAACGCCGTTGTTCGCCAGCACCGCCACCCGATACCCGTGCAGCCGCGCAAACGCCGTCACCAGCGTCGGACCATACCCGGGCTTGAACTCCAGAAAGCGCGAACCATCCACAATCCGCGCAATCACCTCTCGGACCTCGAACGGCACACGCAGATCCATCGACGCGATCCCCAGCAAATCGTCCGCATCCAATGCCGGATCCTCGAAAGCCCCAACACTGGCCCCTGGCGGGGACTCCCAATACCCCACAATCTCCCGCGCAATCCGGATCGCGTCCACTTCGTCTTCGGCAAGAAAGTCCGACAGCCCGCTCACGTGCGAATGCATCTCCGCGCCGCCCAGCGACTCTTCGTCCACCACCTCGCCGGTCGCCATCTTCACCAGCGGTGGACCCGCCAGGAACACCTGCGCCCGCCGCTTCACCATGATCACGTAATCCGACATTCCAGGCAGGTACGCGCCGCCCGCCGTCGACGAGCCGAACACAATCGATATGGTCGGGATCCGCTGCTTCGACCGCTGCGTGATGTCGCGAAAGCCGCGCCCGCCCGGCACGAAGATCCTGCTTTGCGCCGGAAGGTCCGCGCCCGCGGACTCCACACACAGAATCACCGGCAAGCGATTCTCGAGTGCGATATCCGCCAGCCGCGAATTCTTCCACAAACCCGCCTCGGATGTCGCGCCGCCCTTGAGAGTTGCCTCGTTGGCGATGATCAGACACTGCCGCCCGCAAACCAGACCGATGCCGCCGATTACACCCGCGCCCGCGGACTCGCCCTTCATCCCGATGCCCGCCAGCGGCGCGATCTCGAGAAAGTACGAACCCTCGTCCAACAGCAGTTCCACGCGCTCGCGAGGCAGCAACTTGCCGCGCTCACGATGCCTCTGGACGTACTTGTCCCCGCCGCCAAGAGTCGACGAGCGCAAAGACTCGCGCAACTGCCCGACCGCAGCGGACATCAGGGCGTAATTGGTCTGAAACGAAGGGGACTGTCGATCAACCTGAGAAGCGAAGGGACTCTGAGACATGTGTCTTCGAACCGGTTTCGAAGTGTATCAGAAAGTGCGGGGAAGAGGAGAAAGGACCCGGCAATTGATTGCCGGGCCCTGAGGTTGCTTAGGATGCCATCACGCTGTTCGGAACGTGCCGCCGGATGAGCTGGGCAATGTTGTTCTTCTTGCCCGGCACCCGGCCGCCGTCCACGAACTGAACGGGGATGGGTTCGTCGAACCACTCGTTCTGGCTGGCCAGCGACTCCACTTCCATTCGCAACATGAGGTCTGAGAAGTTGCTCTTGTGGATGAAGTACTCCGTGCCATCCTGTCCGACGATGAGGCCGATACTGCGTTCGATGTTGTACCGCGTGATCCGCCCGACCGCTTCCGGTTTGGGCGTTCCCGTTGGCACTGCAGGAACCGGAGCCAGCGGCATTGCCTGTCCCGGTGTTTGCATCACCGCGACTGGAGCCATCGGGACTGCCGCCTGTGGTTGAGGCGCAGCCGCCATGCCGGCGCCGAAGGGCCGCACGAACGGGGGTGTCTGGCTTCCCACGGTGGTGGGTCGCAGCAAAGGCCCCGGAAGCGCTACTGCGTGGGCGAGATCGTAGAAGTGGTATTTCAGATCGGCGCCCACTCGGAGACCCATCACCCCGTCATCTGAGTGCTGACGGTTATGAAGGAACTCCACCAGCGCAGTCAATACAATGAATGCGCCGCCCTTCTCCAGGTTCACTCCCGGCTCCATCTCGAGGTAAACGTTTCGATTGGTCACCGGATTCTCACGAACAATTTTCAAAAATGTTGCTTGCTTCGTTCTGTCATCAATCCTCGTCGTCACCTGCACTCCCAGGTGAAATAACCATGGGATCTGAGGAAAGCCGGAAACGACGAAGTCCAATTTGTGCTCATGGTCGAATCGGGGTCCCTCAATGAGGGTGCACCCGTATCTTTCCAGGAGCGTTCGCAAGCGATCTTCCGCATTCAGCCCTGGACTGAACATAGGAATCTCCTTTCTTGGACTGCTTCGCGTCGAACACGTCCGCCACAACGGGCTCCGTTTTCGGATGTCACCGCAACAGGGACATATCCGCGCGATCCGCTCTTCGGTTGTCAAAGATCTGGCGCCAGTGCCGAGTCAAAGGCCCAAGTCTAGCTAATAGAGGCTATCGGAAAGTTACAGCTCTGTCAACAGACCTCTATACCTATAGTTAACAGCCACTGAGGGAATTTTCAACAGCTCCGGCCCCCGTGGTCATCCACCGGGGATTCACATATAATCGACAAACCTCTATGCCGGACCTAGGCTATAACCTGATTCATCGCGCCAACCTCGGCGATATGCTCCGCCGGACCGCCGCCCGGTATCCCGCCAAAATCGCCATGCGCGGCAACTTCGGTGACATCACCTACCGGGATCTGGAACAGCGCGCCAACCGCTTTGCCCGGTTCCTGCAGCAGGCCGGCATCGGCCGCGGCGACGCCGTCGCATACCTGGGGCTGAACAGTCTGGACTACATCGCTGCCTTTTACGGCTGCCCGCTCATTGGTGCGCCGCTGGTCCCCATCAACCTGATGTTGAGCACCGAGGACATCGACTATCTGCTCGACCGCGTCCACGCCAAGGCGCTCATCCTCGACCCGGCGCTCGAAAGCAAGATCGACTGGACCGGTGTGGCGTCGCGCCTCCCCCACGTCTGGCGACTCGACGCCAAAACGCAGGCGGAGATGGCCGCGCTCGACGGATCCGCGGTCGAGGCGTACGTCGAGAGCGAGGACGCCGCCACCATCATCTTCACCAGCGGGACCACGGCCCGTCCCAAAGGTGTCGTCAATACGCACTTGAATTGGCTTGCCGCAATGCTGTCCGCCTTCGCCGACAGTTCCTACAACAAGAGCTGGTCGTCGACCCTCGCCCTCCCCATGTTCCACATCGCCGGCCTCTGGGGACTCGCGGCCACCGTCTGCGCCGGCATGACCGGCATCGTGCTGCCTCTGCCGCGTCCCGATATCATCCTCGACGCGATCCGCAAATACCGGCCGTCGCTGCTCGGTCTGCCCGCGACGGTGTATGTTGGGCTGCTGCATCATCCCGAGATCCACAACGTCGACCTCACCTGCATCCAGCGCTTCGGCGTCTTTCAATATCTGCCGACGAATCTGTTTCAACAGTGGCGCGAGATGACGCCCCACGCCGAATGGGCGAACTATTGGGGGCAAAGCGAGATGTGCCCGCTCGGATCCTCGACGCCGCCAGAGGATCTGGGACGCAAACTCGTCGCGCCGGATCCCATCGGGATCCCGCACACGCCGCTCGAAGTCCGCGTAGTCGATGACAATATGAATGAACTCGGTCCCAACCAGATCGGTGAGTTTGTCTGCCGTGGACCTTCCATCATGCCCGGCTATTTCGAGGATCCCGCGGCCAATGAAGCGACCTTCCGCGGCGGCTGGCATCACACCGGCGACATGGGCTACAAGGACGACGAGGGCTTCCTCTATTTCTCCGATCGCAAGAAAGATATGATCAAGTCGGGGGGAGAGAATGTCTCGAGCCAGGAAGTGGAAGAGGCAATCGCGAAGCACCCCGCCGTGCAGGAGGTCGCCGTGATCGGCGTGCACGATCCGTATTGGATCGAGAAGGTCGTGGCTGTGGTGGTGGTGCGCGAAGGTTCCGAAGTCACCGAAGAGGAGATCTTCCAACACGGCCGCGCCGCGCTCGCCACCTTCAAAGCGCCCAAGGAAGTTCGCATTGTCGAACGGCTTCCCAAGAATCCGACCGGCAAGATCCTCAAGCGAGAGCTGAGAAAGGCGATCGAAGAACAGCAACCGTCATGATCCGCATCGCAAATGGACAAGGCTTTTGGGGCGATTCGCTGGAAGCCCCGTTGCAGCAGTTGCAGGGTGGTCCGCTCGACTACCTGACCCTCGACTATCTGGCGGAGATCACGATGTCGATCCTGCAGAAGCAGCGGGCGCGCGATCCACGCCGCGGCTATGCGCATGACTTCGTCGAGATGATCGCGCGCGCCCTGCCCGATCTCCGGCGCACGGGCGTTAAGGTCGTCGCCAATGCGGGCGGCGTGAATCCCGAAGGCTGCAGGGAAGCGATCCTCGATGTGGCGCGCAAACAGCAGGCCACGGGATTGAAAGTCGGCGTCGTGGCGGGCGACGACATCTCCGGCAAACTCGACGAGCTACTCGAGCAGGGCCATGAACTGCGCAACATGGAAACCGGCGAGCCTCTGTCGGCGATTCGCTCGCGGGTCCAAAGCGCGAACGTTTACTTCGGGTCCCAACCGATCGTCAACGCGCTGGGCATGGGAGCGCAGATCATCGTCACCGGACGCTGCACTGACACCAGTCTTTCGCTCGCGCCGATGATCCACGAATTCAACTGGGGCTGGGAGGACTGGAACCGCCTGGCTGCTGGCACCATCGCCGCGCACACCGTCGAATGCGGCGCGCAGTGCACCGGCGGCAACTGCCAGGTGGACTGGCAAACGATCCCCGATTTCGCAGGCATCGGCTATCCGATCATCGAAGCCGAACCCGGCGGCAGCTTCGTCATCACCAAGCACGAAGGCACGGGCGGGCGCGTCAGTGTTGCCGGCGTCAAGGAACAACTCGTGTACGAGATGGGCAATCCGCGCGAGTACATCACCCCCGATTGCATCGCGGACTTCACCACGATTCATCTCGAACAGGCCGGCGAGAATCGCGTGCGTTTCAGCGGGATTCAGGGCCGCCCGGCGACGCCCTTCTACAAGGTCTCCATCAGCTATACGAACGGCTTCAAGGCGCAAGGCAACCTGCTGTATTCGTGGCCCAACGCGCTCGATAAAGCCAGGGCTGCGGATCGCGTACTGCGCGAACGGCTCGATCGTCTGGGCCTGCGCTTCGACAAGGTCCACAGCGAATACGTGGGTGCGGGCGCGTGTCATGGCGGGAAACTCGCGGGTCCTGCAAATGAGAATCTCGCAGAAGTCGTGCTGCGCGTCGGCGTGCGCGGACAGGATAAGGCCGCGGTCGAGCGCTTCACCAAGGAACTCGCGCCGCTCGCGTTGAACGGCCCCCCGACCGTCACGGGACTCGGCTCCGGCCGCCCCAAAGTCGAAGAAATCGTCGCCTACTGGCCCGCGCTGATCCTCAAGAGCGCCGTCACGCCGGTCGTCACCATGCAGCAGTTGGACTAAAGAACCTATGGCACGAGTACAGTTGTTGCGCATCGCGCATGCGAGATCCGGGGACAAGGGCGACACCGCTAACGTCGGCCTCATCGCGAAGGAATCGAAGTTCTACAGCGTGCTGGTGCGCGAAGTCACGGCGGAGCGCGTCAAGGAACATTTCGCGGAACTCTGCGAAGGCCCGGTGGACCGCTACGAGATCCCGAATCTCGAAGCACTCAATTTCCTCTTGCACGAAAGCCTCGACGGCGGCGGCACGATGTCGCTCCGCGCGGATCCGCAAGGCAAGACCTACTCTGCTGCTTTGCTGCGCATGGAAATCGAGGTGCCCGATGAACTCCTTTGAGCGCATCCTGTTCGATCTGCCGCCGGAAAACGGTATCGCGCGCATCACGCTCAACCGTCCCGAAAAACGCAACGCGATCGACGGTCTTCTCATTGCAGAGCTGAAGCAGGCGTTCGAAGCAGCCCGCGACGCGCGTGTCGTGGTTCTCACCGGCGCAGGCAAGGACTTCTGTTCCGGCGCGGACCTCAGCGGACTGCAGAAGGTTCGCGAGAATGGCGTGATCGAGAACATGGACGACGCCCGTCAAATGGCCGATCTGTTTCGCGCCATGCGCCGGCATCCGCGGCCGATCGTCGCCGTTGTGAAAGGGCGTGCTCTCGCCGGAGGCTGCGGACTCGCGACCGCTTGCGACATCATCCTCGCCGCCGAATCCGCGGAATTCGGCTATCCGGAAGTGAATATCGGCTTCGTGCCGGCGATGGTCGTGGCGATCCTGCGGCGCGCGGTGTCTGAAAAGCGCGCATTCGAGTTGATCGCCATGGGTGAGGTTTTCGGAGCGTTTGCCGCACGCGAAGCAGGACTCGTCAATCACGTTTTTCCCGACGAGATGGTGGACGAAGAAGTGGAAGCATACGTCGCCCGGCTCGCGAATAAATCAAGGTCAGCTCTGCAGCTATGTAAGAGTTTGCTGTATCACATTGATGGTGTATCGTTCGACACTGCCCTCGAGGCGGGTGTGCAGATGAACGGCATTGCGCGGTTGACGCCGGATTGTCGCGAAGGCATCGATCGTTTCCTTTCGAAGCCTCGTGCAAACGGCGATTAGATTCGATATTCTAGACGGTGCAGAGCAGAAGGTCAGCCGGTGGTCTTGGGATTGCGATGTCTCCCCTGCTCGACGGCTCCTGGGATCGCCGGCTGACCCGCTCGCTTTGTCCCGCCCGGATTCACTTCTGAACGCTGAAATCCCACACCTGTAGACTGTACTTGCCCTCGACCGCTGGTGAATACTCAATCACCGCATATTCGCCGGGCTCGAGCGGCTTGGCGGGCCAGATCTTGAACAGCAGTTCGCCGACCTGCCTTCGGAACGTTTCGATTTCCTGCAGTTCTTCGGCGATTTCCTTGACGACGGGGAGAATTTGGATCCGCTCGACGATGCGCGTCTTCGTTTTATTTTTGCCGACGCCCGGCCACAGCTTGACGATCGCCAGCCGTTCTTCGCGCGCGAGGCGGAAATAGAATTCCGGGCGCTCTTCTTTGATCACACG
>CAZVKC010000001.1:96392-100350 GCA_964627455.1 uncultured Solibacteraceae bacterium
CCCATCACCTGGTACTCGCGCACGAGGTGATACTCGCCGTCCTTCATATACAGGCGTATGGTGGCGGGAGGCGGCGGCGCTGCCGCGAAGATCTTCGCGGCGCCCGCGGCAAGCACCAGGAGTTCACGGCGGTTCAGCATGGTTCATCTCTATGATGCCACCATGGAATTATGCGTTTCCGTCCATTAGGAAAAACTGGAATCGAAGTCAGCGAGATCGGCTATGGCGCCTGGGGAATTGGCCAGAAACAGTGGCTGGGAGGTTCCGACGACGAGTCGCTGCAGGCGCTGGCCCGCGCCTTTGAACTCGGGCTGAACTTCATCGATACCGCGCTGGCCTACGGCGACGGTCACTCGGAACAACTCGTCGGCCAGGTGATCCGCAACGCGCCGCACCGTGTGTATGTCGCGACCAAGATCCCGCCGAAGAATCGCATCTGGCCCGCGGATCCCGCGTCGTCGATCAGCGACGTCTTTCCGTACGACTACTCGATTGCCTGCACGGAAGAGAGCCTGCGGAACCTCAAGGTTGAAACCATCGACCTGCAGCAGTTCCATGTCTGGAACCCGGCCTGGCTGGAGCGCGACGAATGGAAGCGTGCGATCGAGGACCTCAAGAAGTCCGGCAAGGTGCGGCATATGGGCATCTCGATCAACGACCATCAGCCGGACACGGCGCTCGAGATCATCAGGACCGGGCTCATCGACACCGTGCAGGTGATCTACAACGTGTTCGATCAATCGCCCGGCAACAACCTGCTGCCGCTGTGCCAGGAGAAGGGAATCGGCGTACTGGCGCGTGTGCCGCTCGACGAAGGCGCGCTCACCGGCACGATCACCGTTGACACGAAGTTCGAAGAGACGGAGTTCCGCAACTGGTATTTCCGCGGCGACCGCAAGCAGCAGGTGGTGGAGCACGTCAGCGCCCTGCAGCGGGATCTCGCAGGCGTCGACAACCGTCCGCTGGCGCAGGTCGCGCTGGGCTTCTGCCTATCGCATCCTGCGGTGAGCACGGTGATCCCCGGCATGCGGCGGAGGTCCACGGTGGAATCCAGTTGCGCCGTGTCGGATCACGGTCCGCTGAGTGCGGCGACGCTTGCCGTTCTCAAGCGCCACGCCTGGGCAAAGAACTTCTACCAGTAGGCGGGAGATTAGAGGGGCGTGCAGGGCTACTTTCCCTGACTCGCCCACTTCTTCCACATTGCCGGATCGCTCAGCATCTTGATGAACACGCCGCCGACGACGGAGCGCGCCTGGAAGCCGCGCTGCTTCGCCGTGCTGGTCATGTACCAGTCCGTCATCGGGACCCGGTCCGGAGTCTCGTTCAGAAACAGGTAAACCGGATCGATCAGCGCCGCGAAATCCTGCGGACGCTCGGCCATCGTTGCGGTCCACACAATCCAGTCGAGCTTCGTGTAATCGGCCCGGTTGTCGAGCGGGAGTCCGTACTTGTTCTGATGCTTCAGGTAGTACGCCAACTCCTGGCGGGCAATCGCCGGATCGAACAGGTTCAAGCCGAGTAGCTTGTCCCAGACCAGGTTGTATTTCTGGCTCCATGTGCCCGGCTGATCAAAGGCCAGCCGGTAATGATCGCCGTCGCCGGCCATCCCCGGCCAGCGCTTTGCGAAATCCTGCGCCATGGTGCGATACTTCGCCGCTTCGTCCCGATGGCCGAGCGAGTCCGCAATCAGGGCATACGCGCCCAGTCCGAGAATTGCCTTGATCGACAGGTTCGTATTGTGGGCCAGGTGTCCGGCGAAGTCGTCGGTGCTGAGTTGGTTGTCGGGATCCATGCCCTTTCGAGCCAGGAAGTCCGCCCAGCGAGTCAGTTGCGGCCAATAGGGCCGGCTGAACTCGGCATTCCCGTTGACCCGCACCAGCGCGCCGAGCAGGATCAGCATGTTCCCGCTCTCTTCCACCGGCATTTGGGACTCCTCGCTCACTTCGCCGCCGCCATAAACCTGCCCGTTCGCCAGCGGATACTGTCCGAGATCGTGCGGCGCATACGGGAACTTCCAGCGGCCGGTCCGCGCATAATCGAGCACCGGCCGCAACTGCGCCTCCATCAGCTTCGGGTTCAGCAGCAGGAACTGAGGAGCGGCCGGATAGATCACGTCCACAGTCCCCATGCAGCCGTTGCTGAAGTTCTCCTTCGAGAAGTGGAGCGCCGTGCCGTCGAAGTCCGCGACCAGTTTGTGGGCCGCGAGCGTCTGCCGGTACGCCAGCGTGGCAATCGCAGCGTACTTGGGACCACCAGCGCGAACCAGGTCGCTGGTCAACTCGGCGTCGAACCGTTCGGAGCGCTGGCGTAGGGCCGCGAAGTTCGCGGCGGCCCCTGTCAGCAGATCTTCGGCAGTGGCCCGGTTGCGCCGCCACCACGGCCGCAACGGACGCCGGAAATATTCGAGCGAGTAGATGTCGTCATACGCTGCCATGATGTAGCGCGAGGCACTGGCGCCCGCGGCCGCTGGGACATCGAGATCGAGGGCGACCGCCGCCACCGAGATGTCGCGGTCCGTCTGCTCCGGAATTTCCAGATCATGCGACGGCGGAAGATCGAGAGTGTTGCTGTAACGAGATCGCATCCTGGCAGTTGTCCCGAGCGTGATGGCTGGGGCCGGCGCTGCGAGATAGAAGTATCCCCAGTCAATCCGCAGGTTGTCGCCGGAGCGGCTGAGCATTCGTTGATCGAGGCTGCCGAGGCGGATCACTTCGAGGTCCCCCACACGGTGCCGCGACCACATAGCTTTTTGAACCGGTGTATCCACCGCCAGGTGACTGGACGCGTCGATGTAGATCCGGACCTTGTGTTCCCGCCCGTCGGTTGCGCGGACGTCAAAGACGAGATACGTCAGAGGCCGGGCCATCGTCTCCATGTCACCGGCCAGCGCGGGCGTAAGAAATGTGAGGTCCAGTTCGATGCCTTCACCTGCGAAGGTGTACAGCGTGCGAGTCGGCGTCAGCCGGTGGGACTTCTGCGGGAGCACGGGAATCTGATTGGTCCCTCGGGCGGGTCCGCCGAGAAACCGCAGGACCTTACCATCGACGCGGATCAGCCCCGTGATCGGCTGGTCTGTGCCGGTCCAGTGCCTGGTCACTTGGCTGTTCAGTTGGTCCGCGGTGCTCCAGACGCTGAAGTAGGGATCATGCGTGAGGAGGGGCATAGCCGGTGGACGCAGCGGGGCGATTGCTTCTTGAGCGGATGCGACGGCGGCGGCCGCAGCAAGGGTGACAACCACCAGTAGGGAGCTTCGTTGCATACGAATGCATTGCATCATAGCTCGAGATTGAGATGGGAACTGAGAACCATCGCATCGTCCCGGTTGTCGTGCTCGTGGCCGTGCAGGGGGTGTACGACCAGTTGAACGGACTCTCCCAACGGGACGCTTGCCAGTCGGGCCCTGCGGTGATCCGCACTACGCTGCAGTGTCAATTCGGGAGACAGAGACCTTCACTCGGTAACCCAAGCCGCTCAATAAACGGATCAGCAGATCGCTCGATACATGATCGAGGTTCCCGTTCAGTATCGCGGTAACCCTGGTTCGTGAGGAGCCACCGCGCTGCGCGACTTGCGCGTGGGTGAGTGCTTCGGCCCGCACAACCTGTCGGAGTTTTTTCAGGAGTGCGTGCTGCACTTGCCATTCGTGCGACTCAGACCCGCTGAGCCCCAGCGTCCGCGCCAACTCCTCCGGCGTTCTGGCTACCACCGGTTTAGCCTTGTTCATCCAACATCTCCTTCAATCGACGCCGCCGGGTTTGGATCTCCGTCACTGGGTCTCCTGGGTCTTCTTTGCGAACGCGTGAAAGACCAGGATGCCTTCAGCGCTCGCCGTGAAATAGAAAGTTCGAAACTGCCGGTCTTCGCCATGAAGACGCAATTCCGAAACACCGGGCACGACCGATGGCATCGGCCTTGACAACGGCATCCCCGGCTGTTCGCCCACTTGTAACAAGTACAA
>CAZVKC010000001.1:100450-110631 GCA_964627455.1 uncultured Solibacteraceae bacterium
GCATCGGCCTTGACAACGGCATCCCCGGCTGTTCGCCCACTTGTAACAAGTACAAAGCCTTACCCAGCCTATCGCGGACCTCTCGTGGGAACGTCCGAATTGCGTCACGGGCTTTCGGGTGAAATACGACCGGCCGCGCGCCTCGGGTGTATCAAAAATGGGACAATGTATGGTCGCCGCCGGGATAACGCACCGGACTGTTCATCATTCAATACCGGCTGGTGACGTTGTTCGTGTTCCGGAAAATGGTGTCGCCAGTCTGGAACGACACGGCGTCGTTCCACAGCACGGACTGGTCAAACCGCGTATGAATGCTAAACCAGGAAGTGGCCGGCTTCCATGATCTGCCGGTCATCCGCCCAGATGTCGAACTTCCGGCCGACCACGTCGATGTGCGTTGACGAGTACCAGTCCGCGCCGGTGTGGAACCCGTACGGATTCCCGAACGCGATGTGCACGCCGGGCAGTTTCTCATCCTGCAGGATGTTGCCGATCACGTCGCTCAAACCAATGTTCGTGCCGATTGCGAACTCGCCCACGCGGTCCGAATTCTCGTCGCGGTGGCAATACTCCCAGAACTCGGCTTCGAGCACCTTGTTTTCGCACTCGGCCTTCACCAGGCGGTTGCCTTCGATGCTGATCGTCAGCGGCGTCTGGCCGATGTCGCCGTACTTGGCGCACAGATAATCGCCCACTACGCCGTCGATCACAAACCGGCCGTTCACTTCGCCCGGCGTCGTGAAGATCTCGCCGCCCGGCAGGTTGCCCCACTTGTTCGGCGAGATGATGCCGCTCGTCTTGATCCAGCGATAGCTGTGGTTCATCGAGGCGGTGATGTCGGTGCCCGCGGGCGTGGTGGCGCGAATCGTCTTCGCGTTCTGCGCGATGTCCATCACGCGCTTCGACAAGTCGTCGACCTTGTTGAAGTCCGCGCGCATGCCCTGCAGCATGATGCGCGGCTCGATGTTCACCATGTGTCCATGCCGGATCTTGCGGCGGTTCACGACATCCGTCATCTGCATGCGCGTCTTCAACTCGTTCTGTTGCGCGTAGACGGAAAAGATCGAGACCTGCGACGTTTCCAGGTCCTCGAGGATGACGGGCGGCATGTCCACCAGCGGACGCGGCGCGAGGTCTTCCAGCACGAACGCCTTGTAGCGGCAGCCGAGTTCGCGGAGTTCGGCGACGATGCTGGCGGCGATTTCCTGGCAGGCGCGGTCGGCGATTACCGTGACTTTCTCCTCTTTCTCCACCCGCAAGCACGTGTGGATCGCGTTACGCGCTCCTTCGCGGAACTCGGGGTTAAAGGGCAGGGAACGCAGGTCGGTCATGTCTATGATGTAGCTCCAACAGCAGAGTGTGAGCCCGCGTTCTCGTCTTCTTCGAAAACGCCGGCTTCGGTTTCGGACACGATATAGTCGACGACCTTGCGCAAGTCGCCGCCGGTTTCACGGAACACGCGCAACTGGCGATCGGCGCCCGTTCCGTGTTCGATGATTTTGTGGATGTAGTTGATCTCGTTTCTGCTGCCGAGTTCGTCGACCACATCGTCGATGAGTTCGAGGTATTCGTACAGCAGATCCTTCACGGGGACCTCGACGCGCTTGCCGAAGTCGATCAGCTTGCCGTCGAGTCCGTAGCGCACGGCGCGCCACTTGTTTTCCATGATCAGGGCGCGGCGATAGAGCCGGAAGCCCTGGTTCTGCGCGTGCAGCTTGTACAGCTTGGCCACCGTCGCTTGAATCAACGCCGCAATCGCAATCGTCTCGTCCAGACGCATCGGCAGGTCGCACACGCGGAACTCCAGCGTGTCGAAGAACGGATGCGGGCGGATGTCCCACCAGATCTTCTTCGCGTTGTCGATGCAATTGGTTTTGATGAGCAGGTTGATGAAGCTCTCGTACTCGCCCCAGCTCGGAAAATAATCCGGAATGTTGGTGCGCGGGAACTTGTCGAACACCTTGCAGCGATACGATTTGAGGCCCGTTTCATCGCCCAGCCAGAACGGCGAGTTGGTCGACAGCGCCAGGATGTGCGGCACGAAGTAGCGCGCAGCGTTCATGATGTGGATCGCCGTTTCCTTGTCTTCGATGCCAACGTGGACGTGCAGGCCGAAGATCAGGTTGGCGCGCGCGACGATGCGCATGTCCTCGACGATCGCCTGGTAGCGTTCGTCCGGATAGATGCCCTGCTTGCGCCAGTCCGAAAACGGATGCGTGGCCGCGGCCGCCACCTTCAAGCCGTTTTCCCTGGCGAGGCTGATGATGCCGCGTCGCAGCAGCTTCAACTCCGCGCGGGCTTCCGTCATGTTGTGGCACACCGCGGTGCCGACTTCCACGACGGACTGGTGCATTTCCGCTTTCACCCGTTCCTGCAGCCGCAGCTTGCCCTTCTGGATGATTTCGGCTTCAATGTGCGATCGCAGGTCCCGTGTGACCGGGTCGATCGTCTGGTATTCTTCTTCGATTCCGACCGTAAAGCTGGGGCGCATCGTCGTGGAGTCCTTCAAATAACCGGATCGATGAAACGTACGCGGGTTACGCGTTCAAATAGCTGGCCCAGCGGTACTCGAGGGGCTTGGGATCTTCCTGCGCCTTGCGGATCGCGAGTTCGGCCACCGCGTTGACGATCCACTCGAAATTCTCGGGTCCGACGGAATAGTAGTCGGCGTCCGGCGCCGGGTTGAGGAAGTCGATGGCGTAGGGCACGCCGCCGCGGCAGGCGAACTCGACCGTGTTGAGGTCGTAGCCGAGAGCCCGGCAGATCTTGAGGCAGTCGCCGACGACGCGCTCGTGCATCGCGGGATCGATCGGCGGACCATTCTTGATGTAGCGGTGTTCGTGCGGCTGGCGCGGGTCGTAGCGCATCACGTGGACCTTTTCCTGACCCACGACATAGCAGCGGAAGTAGTCGTCGAAATCGATGCCTTCCTGCAGCGTCATGCACAGGTCGCCGGTATCGTCGTAGGCCTTGAAGAAGTCGTCGGGCGAGGTGACCTTATAGACGCTCTTCCAGCCGCCGCCGGAGAACGGCTTCAAAAACGCAGGGAACCCGACATATTCGAAGATCTCGTCCCAGTTCAGCGGATAGATCAGGTTCCGCATCGACTGTGCCGTGGTGCCTGCGGGATACGATTTGTGCGGCAGCACTACAGTCTTGGGGATGGCAATGCCGATCTTGGAAGCTAAGGCGTAATTGAAGAATTTGTCGTCCGCGCCCCACCAGAACGGGTTGTTGATCACCTGCGTGCCGCTCAGTACGGCGTTCTTCAGGTAGGCGCGATAGAATGCAATGTCGTGGCTGATGCGGTCCACGATGACGGCGTAACCGGAAGGTTCCGCCATCTTGATGCCCCCGATGCGGATATGTTCCGCAACGATGCCGGGGACATTCATGCTGTTGATCTTGTCAACGAGCGCAGGCGGAAAGGTGTTTTCCATCCCGTAGATGATGCCGATCTTCTTCATAGGAAATCCTTTGCGAGTGGGTGGGCTTCTGCGGCGGCAGCCTCCGGGCGAACGCAGCCCAATACGGAATTGTACCTTGTTTTGCTCAACTTGCGCAGTTTCGCGCCAGTTTGACGCTTGACAGGAGTGGAGGACGCAAAGCCGGGCGACCAGTTTTGTCCCGCTTTTGCGCGTGTAACGTTAGGGACCCTTTGGGAAACGGCCTCCAGGCCGCCCGCGTCCTACGATATAAGGTGCTAACTTAATGACGAACAAGGAGATTCGGAGGCACATGCAAAATAAACTCACCCTGGCAGCCCTGATGTTGGGGACCGGCGCGGCCGCCGTAATGGCAGCCGACACCGACATGGCTGCCCGCAAATTGTTTTACCAGGACAACCAGCCTGAGGTGGTGTTCAAGGCCGTAGCCGTCGCAGTCAAGGCGAACCTCACTGCCACAGCGACCACCGCCCAGAATGTGACCCCGCCGCAGCAGAAGAAGGCCACGACGGCCGCCAGGCCGGTTCGCCCGGCGCAGTTGCCGCCCAACGCCGACATGCTCGCCGCGAAGGCAAAGGAAGCGCTCGCGCAGGCCGTGGCCGCGGTAACCCCCGACGGTACGCCCGTGCGCAAGGCAGCGAACCTCGCCGTCCGCTACAACATCATGAAGGTCAACCCGGTGACCGGCGACATGGCCGCCGTCCCGTCCGACACGAATTTCAAGAAGGGCGAATGCGTCAGCATCCGCATGTCGCCGAATCGCGGCGGCTTCCTCTACGTGTTCAACCAGGGGACCTCGGGCAAGTGGCAGCCGCTGCTGCCGAGCGAGGACCTGCCGGAAGAGCCGAGCACCGTGCGTCCCTATCAGGTGGTGAACATCCCGTCGCAGAACTGCTTCGAGATGGACGACCCGCCCGGAGAAGAGCGCCTGTTCGTGATGATCACCGAGAAGCCCGAGGACATCAAGAACTTCGACGACATGCTGAAGATGCTGGGCAAGCCCGCGCAGCAGCCGGTGGCGCCGAACCAGCAGCCGCAGCGTGCCGATTCGGTATTGCTGGCCATGAACAAGCTCAACGACACGATTCAGGGCCTGCAGACGCAGTTGGCCAGCCGCGACATCAAGATCACCAGGGTCGCGCAGCCGGCTTCGAAGATGGAACTCCCGCACACGGTCTACTTCGCCAACGCAGCGGCTTCGAACAATGATCATCTGATCATGGAAATCAAGCTGAAGCACAACTAAGATCGGCGGTCATCATGAAACCCATGTTGTTGTCTTTTGTCCTGGCTGCTTCTTCCGCGATCGTCGCGACGGCAGCAGCCAGCGACGCCCCCACCGGCTTCGTGCAGGTCTCGCTCGAGCGCAAAGAAGGTGCTGAGTGGAAGGTCATGGATCCGCGTGTCGTCCTCAACAACGGCGACCGGATCCGCTTCAAGTTCGAAACCAGCTATCCCGGTTATCTGTACGTGTACAATCGCGGCACCGACAGCGTTACCGAACGGTTGTTCCCGGGCGGCGGGGCGGATAACCGCGTCGAACCGGGGCGCCCGTACATGGTGCCCGTCAACGATGGCGGATCCTTCATCATCGACGGACCCGCGGGATTCGACATCACCTACTGGATCCTGAGTCCCGAACCGCTGGCTCGCATTCCGATGTTCGACGATGCGCCCAAGGTTCCGCTCGGCGCTCCATCGACGCTGATCCCTCGCTGCAAAGAGGGCTTGATCGCCCGCGGCGGATCGGGCGGATGCCTGGATGATCGCGCGGGTCCGCAACCGGCGCAGGATGCGGGCAAGATCGTGCCGAAAGGTGAGTCGACGCTGCGCGCGCGCAGTATTCGTCCGGAAAAGGGCGGGGAAACCAAGATCGCCGCGCCGGCCTCGAAGCAGGCCATTCTCATTTATGAATTCCGCATCGCGCACGGAACAGGAGCGAAGAAGTAAATGAAGGGCACTCGTATATTTCTTGGCCTCTGCATTGGTGTTGCAGGTTTGTTCGGTCAACAGGTGCAGGATCCGCTGGGTGCGCGCGACATCAAGATCAAGCGCGTCGCGTCTCCGACGGAGTTGACGCAGCAGGTCCGCACGCCGCGCGGCTACGCGCTGGTGGTCGGCGTCGGCAATTACAAGAACCTTCCCAAAGAAGAGTCGCTGCGCTTTTCCGAAAGCGACGCCGAAGCCGTCTATCGCGTGCTCATCAGTCCGGAAGGCGGGCGCATCGAACCCGAGAACGTCAAGAAGCTGATCGGTTCGAAAGCGACGCTCGCCAACGTGTCGGACGCCCTCGACTGGCTCGTCAAGACGGCCAAGGAAGAGGATCGCGTGATCGTCTACTTCGCCGGCCACGGCCTCGTCGATAAGGGCCGCGGCTATCTGGCGCCGTACGATGTCGATAAGTCGAACATCGCCGGCACCGGCTATCCGATGGACAAACTCGGCACGGTTCTCGGCCGCGACGTGAAAGCCGCCTGGAAAGTGCTGCTCACCGACGCCTGCCATTCCGGCAAGATCACGCCCGAAACCTCGCAGGAAGCCGTCTACGAAGGCTTCCAGAAGCTGCCGAAGAACTTCCTGACGCTGACCTCGAGCCGCGAATCCGAAGTGAGCTTCGAAGATCCAGCGCTCTCGACGGGCTTCGGACTCTTCTCGTATTATCTGGTCCAGGGCTGGCAGGGCAACGCCGACGTGGATCCCCGCGACGGCATCATCACGGCCGACGAATTGATCGACTACGTTCGCAACGAAGTTCGCGCGTATGCCCGTTCGAAGGGCGCGCGGCAGACTCCTACCGAACGCGGAGACTTCCCGTCCGAAATGTGGCTCGGTTTCAGTTCCGACCGTCGCGCGAAACTGACCGTCGCCTCGCAGCCGCAACTTGCCAACGGCACGCTGATCGTCGAAGTGAACCTCGACGAAGTGGAAGTCTATGTCGACGACAAACTCGTGGGCAAGGCGTCGCCGAGCAAGGAACTGCGCATCCCCGGCCTGTCCAGCGGACCCCACGTCATCAAGGGCGTGCGCATGGGCTACGATCCGGCGAGCAAAGAAGTGCTGGTGGTCCCCGGGCAGGAATCGACCGTTTCGCTGCGCATTCAGTACAAGCGCAACATCAAGAAAACGGCGCGCGAGTATTACGACCAGGGCATGGAAATCTACGGGCGGCGCAAGAGCGAGGGCGACCTCAAACGCGCCGCCGAACTGTTCGCCAAGGCAATGAAGGAAGAGCCGCAGTATTCAGAAGCGGCTCTTGGCCTTTGCCTGACGCAGCAGATCCTGCAGGAAACCGAAGCCGGCAAGAAGTCCTGCAAGAAGGCGATCGACCTGGATCCGGATTATGTCGAAGCGCGCGTGCACTACGGTGCGCTGCTGGTCGAATCGGGCGACACGAGCGAGGCGATCCGCCAGTTGTCGGAAGCGACGCGGCGCGATCAGAAGAATACGCAGGCGTACTCGCATCTGGCTGAGGCGTTCTTGCTGGCGAAGGCCTATGACAAGGCCGAAGAAGCCGGTAGCAAGGCGATTGAGCTGGGTCCCCGCAATTCGCAGGGATATCTGTTCCGCGGCGACGCCCGGCGTATGCAGAAGAAGTACGCGGACGCGTTGGAGGACTACAAGAAGTACCTCGAGATCGACAACTTCATCGCGCCCGTGTACCAGAAAGTCGGCGTCGCGCTGATCGGTTTCGGACTCTCCTATCGCAATGCGGGCCAAAAGCGCGTGTTCGCGACCCAGCGTTCGAGCGCCTACTTCGGCATGTGCGGTTGCGAGACCGAACTCAAGAATTTCCTGCGTGCCCGCGAGTATTGCGAGAAGGCGCTGTCGATCGACAAGAACGACGCGACGAGCTATAACATGCTCGGCACGGTGTTCATGGAACTCTTCAACCGCGACAACAAGCGCGACTATCTCGTCCGCGCGAAGGACAGTCTCGAACAGGCGCTCGCCATCAACCCGGCCGCGGACTTCGCGAAGGAAGCAAAGCAGAACCTCGTGCAGATCCGCGAGTTTCTACCTCTGGTGAAGTAGGTTCGACCGGGTCTGAGCGGCGATCGGACTCCTGCTCAGTTTGCCGCTGAGGTGCGCATGCCGCGAATCAACACGTCGATCTGCCCGTCGATCAGCGCATCCCGCTCCACCCACGGAAACAGCTTGTCGTGCCCCATGCAGATGAGTCCGCTGGTTAACCCGTGAATGGCGAGCCATGTCGCCTGCGCATACATATGCGAATCGCCGTCGCGCAGCGCCCCCGCGTCGATGCCGCGCTGGATCGCCTGCCGCAAGCAGTTGTAGCACCGGATCCCCGCCTGGTCGGGACCCAACTCCTTCGACGGATGCGACGGATCCAGATCCGGTATCGGCGTCATGAACGTCACCTGGTAATACGAAGGATGCGACAGCCCGAAATCGACATAGCAGCGCAAACCCCGCCGCAGTCCTTCAATCGGATCCGGCTCCTCTGCCGCCAGCGCCTCCAGGCGCTCCGTCAGAATCTCGAACACCTCGATACAGATGCTCGCAAGGATCTCGTACTTGTCCTGAAAATACAGGTAAATCGTCGAAGGAGCGTACTCAATCTTCTCGGCGATCTTCCGGATCGACAGATTCTCGTGCCCCTGCTCGACCACCAGTTGGCTGGCTGCGTCCAGAATGCTCTGCCGCAGAGCCTCCTTTTCGCGCGCCCTTCGTTCCGCGACTCCCATGTTGTTGCGCCAGTAAACTACCTTCAGTCTACTCCCGCGGGAACAACTCTGAGTACGCCTCCATGTACTTCAAGCCGGATCCCGTGTTGTAGATCACGACGCTTTCATCGCGCTGGATGAAGCCGGATTCGAGCAGTGTTTCCAGTGCCGCCACGCAAGCGCCGCCCTCCGGCGCCGCGAACATCCCTTCCAGCGTCGCCAGTTCCACGCCCGCCTGCATCATCTTCTCGTCGCTCACGGCGATCGCCGTGCCGCCGCTCTTGCGGCAGGCATCGAGAATCAGGAAGTCGCCCAGCGGCTTCGGCACGCGCAGACCCGCGGCCACCGTGTGCGCATTCTCCCAGAACGTCGAGCGCTCCGCGCCTTCATTGAAAGCGCGAACCACAGGCTGGCAGCCTTCCACCTGCACCGCGATCATCTTCGGCCGCTTCGAACCGATCCAGCCCAGCGCCTCCATTTCGTCGAAGGCCTTCCACATGCCGATCAGGCCAACGCCGCCGCCGCACGGATAGAAGATCACGTCCGGCAACTGCCAGCGCATCTGCTCCGCCAGTTCGTACCCCATCGTCTTCTTGCCTTCGATGCGGTACGGCTCCTTCAGCGTCGAGACTTCGAACCAGCCCTCGGCTTCCTTGCGCTCGGCCACGATCCGGCCGCAGTCGCTGATCAGTCCGTCGACGAGCGTGACCTTCGCCCCAAAGCTCTTGCACTCGATGTAATTCGATTGCGGGACATCCTTGGGCATGAAGATATGCGCTTCGAGTCCCGCCGCCGCAGCGTATGCGGCCATCGCGCTCGCCGCATTGCCCGCCGAAGGAATCGCGACCTTCTTGACGCCCAGTTCGAGGCACATCGAAATCGCGCACGACAACCCGCGGGCCTTGAAAGACCCGGTCGGATTCACGCCCTCGTCCTTGATCCACAGCTTGCTCATGCCAAGCTTCTCGCCCAGCCTACTGGTCTTGACCAGCGGCGTCATGCCCTCGCCGAGCGACACGATATGCGCCGGGTTGCGAACCGGCAGCACCGGCGCGTACCGCCACATGCTCGACGGTCCGTTCGGGATCCACTCCCGGTTCCACGAATGCCGCGCCTTGTCGAGGTCGTACCGAACCAGCAGCGGACCCCCAGCCTCGCTCAGGTTCCACAGCTTGCCGGCTTCATAGCGCTTGCCGGTTAGCGCGCATTCGAGATGAGAAACAGTGGTCATGGTTTCTTAGAAGTCCCCATCATACCAGCGCCGACCGCAGGAACCCATACGCTTCCTCGCGAATTGCATCGGGAAAGCTGTGCGCCGCGTCGGGATGCCGCACCGTGATCCTCTCCGGCGACGCCGCCCGCGCCACGCAGTCGTCGACCCCCGTCACGTCGAAGTTCGCGTCCCGGAGCGGGGCATTGACGAACACCGGCCGCGGCGCGATCGCGGTCAGAACGTCGTCGAAGTCGAATGGCATCCGGTCCGGCGACTTCCCGTAAACCGTCGCGATTCTCGGCATGTATCCCTTGTGGCTCCACCCGGTGAGGTCCCCGCCATAATACTTTCGGAACGACGTGAACCCGCAACTCGTGACCACCGCGCGGATCCGCTCGTCGAACGCGGCAACGAACAGCGAATTATGCCCGCCCAGCGAATGCCCGATCACCCCGACGCGGTTCCCCGCCAGAGAGGCCAGTAGATCCACCACCCGCATGTGGTTGACGATCCCTTTCATCGTCGCGCTCGCGAACCCCGCCGCGTACGGGTCAAAGGTGTAATCCCCGAAGTTCGGGTAATCCGGCGCCAGCGTCACGAACCCCAGCCGCGCCAGTTCCAGCGCATAGTGCAAGGTCGGCAGCCCCGCCAGCCCCGCCAGCCCCGCCGGTTCCGCCTTGCCGCGCGCCGTCGTCTGATGCAGACACAACACCGCCGCCTGCACCCTGCCCGCAGGTAGGAACAGATACGCCGGGATTTCGGCGTCGACCTCGATCTTCTTTCGGATCAATCCATTCGCCAGTTCCACTTCAGCCAAAACTTCAACCGAGGGCGAAC
>CAZVKC010000001.1:110731-116828 GCA_964627455.1 uncultured Solibacteraceae bacterium
CGGATCAATCCATTCGCCAGTTCCACTTCAGCCAAAACTTCAACCGAGGGCGAACCACCCTGCGGACGCCGGGGCAGCGGACCCATCACCTCTTCCATTGCCCGCCGAATTTCCGTCACCGTCCGCATTCCCAGGCTACCCCTTTCAGCGCCGGCGACACGAATACCTCCGGATGCAGGATCTCCGCCAGCGCCTGAACCGAATCCACAACGCGAGGTCCCGGCCTGGTCATGTATTGGTTTGCATCACACAAATAAAATCTCTGATTACGAACGGCTTGTAAATCCGTCCAAAGTGGATTCGACGTAAGCCAGTGCGACTCCGCCCGGCACTTTTCGAGGTCGTAGCCGCACGGCATCAGGATGATTACCTCCGGATCCGCCGCGATCAGTTCATCGAAATCCAGATACGGGGAGTAGGCGCCGGCCTGCCCGAACACCGGCGTTCCTCCGGCGAGTTCCACCAGTTCCGGGATCCAGTTTCCCGCCGCCATCATCGGCTCCGGCCACTCGATGCATGCGACGCTCGGTTGCCGCGGCGAACTCTTGGCTCGAGACGAAATATTGCCTAGATTTGCAAGGATTACCTCAAGAAGTTCCTTACCCCGCTCAGGGACACCGCATGCCTCGGAAATCCTGGTGATATCCCGGTAAATATCGGATAGCCGATTCGGCTCCAGTGCAACAACTTGCGGGCGAGATGCAAAGTTGTGGCTGAGCGCCGCTTCGACGTCCTCGAGCGTCACCGCGCAAACCTTACACTGTGTCTGCGTCAGGATGTGCGTGGGCGTCAGCGGTTCCAGCACGTCGGTCAGAATCTCATATACGGAACCGGCGTCCCGCAAAGTATCCTTGACGCGCTGGTCGATCTCCGCGCTATTGCCGTGTATGTCGAAACGGGGGCGGGTGCAGACCGGCAGGTCCCGCACCTGGGGAGGCCAGTCGCATTCGTGGGAGCGGCCAACCTGAAAGCCGCCAAGTCCCAGCGCATGAACGATTTCCGTTGCGCTGGCAATGGTCGAAACAATCCGTAAGTTCGTGGATCCAGCCACGCACCTACTATACAACGGTTGGCGGCGTGGACCCGGACGGCGACGTAGACTCCATCCCTTCGCTCTCCTCAACCTCTGCGTCCTGGCGCAACGCGCGCATCAGATTCAGCAGACTCGATTGAAAAAACTGGCAGTTCGTGAGTTCCGTGTGCAGGCTGTCCATCATGAGCACTCTCATCGGCGGGATCCGGTAATTTCTTCCGGGGTAAATTTGTAAAAGATTGTTGGCCGGCTCGAAAGGTGGTTGGGTGGGATGTCGAAGCAGGTTCAGAGGGTCAGGATCGGTAGGTTTTTCTTAGATTTGGGGTCGTTCGGGGAACAACCACTCGGTCGAGCCGGGCCAATCTCCTGACGCTATACATGCTTGCAAGCGGCATGCCAAATCCTGACTAGCGAACGGACCCCGCCGCTATTTGACCTGCAGCGGGATCCGAACGTTATACCAGCGTGTGCGGTCCTGGGACTCATCCACGGCGACCAGCAAAACCTGCGGTCTTCCGTCGGGACCGAAAAACAGTTGGGGACGCTCGACAGCGGCCATCTTCTGGGGCTTCTCCGCACCCGCCCACAGGACTTCCAGTTTGGCCACGAGAGGGTGCGCGGACAGTTTCCAGTCAAATCCATCCTTCGACTCCCACAAAGACAGGGACCGCCCCGCTCTTGTAAAGTGGCCGTCGTTGTCCTTGACGATGGCCTGGTACCTGCCGCGTGCGTAGTCGTACCACACAAAGGGATCCTCGGCCGCGAAGTTGACGCCGGGAACCGTGAAGATCGAATTCATCTGCTTGGTGAACGGTCCGGTCGGATCGTCCGCCGTTGCGGTCATGTGAATCACCGGGCCGCCGAACGGCAATGGCCGTTTGCGGGCGACCGCCTTGTAGACCAGCAACACGCCGCCGTCCGGCCGGACAGCAACGGCCGGGTTGGAAGTCATCAGCGCATCGGCGGCTTGGGGATCCGCGCTGACATCCAGAACTGGTTTGTCGAGGCGGGTCCAGGGTCCGCCCGGCTGGTCCGCCACCGCGACGCCGATGCGCTGGTTATTGCGATGGACCCAGTTGAGATCCTTCATCGCCTGGCCGTCACCGGTGTTGCCCATGTAGTAGAGGTAAAACCGGTTTCCGATGCGCAACACGGTCGGATTATGAGTGCACAGGCCATCCCAGAATTCCTTGCCGCGCGCGGGGAGCGTCACGTCGGCGAAGCGGAACGGGCCGAGGGGCGTATCGCCGATGGCGTGCGCGACTTCTGAATGCGTCACCCAGCCGCTGTAGCCGTACTTCTTGGGCCATCGCGAATAGAAGATGTGATACTTGCGGTCGTCCCCCCGAACCATGGTTCCGCACCAGATGTAATAATCGGGATCGCTCAGTTTCGCAGTCTCCGGCGCCGGCTGCATCATGCTGATGAAGTCGGGTTCGTCGAGTGGCGCGAGCACGGGCTCTTCGGCCGGACGATGATAGCGGACCCAGTCGAATACGGCCTCCTGCGGCAGCACCGAATCGTCGACCCGGTCCGTGCCATGCAGGCTGGATGCGATCGACGTGAGCCAGATGCTCTGTCCGCTGTGCGGCAGGGCTGAGACATCGATCGAGTGCACCAGGCGGTCATCCAGATAGAAATCGACGCGGCGGGGCGTGAAGTTGGCCCCATATACGTGGAATCCGTCAGAGAGATCGGGGCGTGTGACGCGCTTCAGGCCGAACGATCCATGCGGTTTGTAGATATGGAAGTTGACGCTGTAGCTCGTTGGATCCACCGAATCCTGCTCGCACACGTCGATCTCCTGAAAACGCAGCCCTGGAGCCGTCTTGTCGTTGTAGCGCATCATCCAGAACGAGGTGTGCCAGCCCTTGCCGCGCGGCAGTTTCAATCGCGCTTCGTAGTAGCCGTAGCGGAACTCCTCGCGGCTGATGAGGCCGCCGGCCGTGTAGTCGAGCGCGCCCGCTTTCTCCTTGCGTAGCGCGATGTGCAGCTGTCCTTGTGACACCGACACGTTGCCGGCATTCTGTTGACTCCAGAAACGCTGGTCTTCGCGATACCGCCACTTGGCCGTATCGACGGCATTTCCGTCGAATTCGTCGGCAAATGCCAGCCGCCACTTCGTTCCTGCGGGAGGCGCGGCCAGCGACAGAACGGCCGCGGATACGGCCAGCAAAACGGATTTCATCATCTATTTCCCCTTCTTCAGCAGGATCCGCGACAGAAGCAGATAGGCCAGCGGATGCAGGAAGCCCATCACCACGAAGATGGGACTGTACGAATAGAAAGTGACCGCCCGGCCCACCAGGTTGGTGGAGACCATGCCTCCGAATCCCGACCCTGCGGCGACGAGGCCGAACACAGTTCCGACCACCGGCTTCGGATACAGATCCACGATGATGGTGCTCAACAGAATCTGCCAGGCGAGATGCGCAAAGGCGGCAGCCGAAGCAATGCCGACCGCCATCAACGGCGTCGGGGCCGTGTTGATCAGCGGACTCAAGGGCAGCAGCACCGCCGCGATCGACATCACCCAGACGCGGCTGCGAACGGGCGCGACGCCACGCCGGATCAACACCCCGGAAAAGTATCCGCCAGCGATGCAACCGATGTCCGCGGCCAGGTAAACGATCCAGGCGATGCGCCCGACCTCGGCCAGCGAGAGATGCCTCGCGTCGATCAGGTACTTCGGGAACCAGAACAGGTAGAAATACCAGACAGGATCCGTGAGCATGCGCGCGATCATGAGCGCCCAGGTTTCTTTGCGGCGTAGGATGTACCGCCAGCGGCCTTCCACAGGTTCCGCCGAGGATTCGTGAGCGGCGGCGCCGCCATCCGAGATGATGGCCAGTTCCTCGCCCGTGACCCGCGGATGCTGATCGGGACGCCGGTACAGCCACAGCCACGGAATCACCCAGAGCAGGCCGAGAGATCCGGTAAACAGGAAAACAGTGCGCCAGTGAAACTGCGAAGCGAGGTAGGCAATCACCGGTGGCGCGATCGTAGCGCCGAGTGTGGCTCCGGCCGTATAGATGCCGACCACAAGGCCGCGCTCCCGGGCCGGGAACCACTCGGACACGGCCTTCGGCGCGGCAGTGTAGTTGCCCGGTTCGCCGACACCGAGCAGGAAGCGGAAGAATCCCAGCGAGACGAGACTGCGGCTGAGCGAGGTCGCCATGTCGGCGATCGACCACCAGACGATGAAGCACGCCATCGCGACGCGCGTCCCGAGATAGTCCGTCAGACGTCCGGCAAAGAGGTAAGACAGCGTATAGGCGAGCAGGAAAGCCTGGACGACGTAGGAATACTGCAGGTCGGTGATGCCGAGATCATTCTGGATCGTGCGCGCCAGGATCGAGAGGTTCTGGCGGTCCATGTAGTTGATCACGGTGGACACAAAGAGAAGGCCAGTGATCCACCAGCGGAGGTTTGGGATCTTGCGGACCTCCTTGCCCGGCGCGGGCGGGACGGCGAGGTCGTCTGGAGTCGCGGCCGGAATGGTCCCGGGGGTCACGAATAACACCTCACTTCGAAGATTGCAGCCGGCGCCCCATGCGTTTCCAACACCTCGATGGTGAGGGCGGTCGTGTGAACCGGTTCCTGCAATCGGATCGTGTTGCGCGTCTGATGATTCGGAGGTGAGTCGTAAAGGCAGTTGCCAGCGGCGTCGAGAATCCGGTAGCGGCGCACGCAGAAGGGCATCTCGCTTTCGGGATGCCCCATTAGGACGCTCTCCATCGGATGATCGAAGTCGGTGTCGAAGCTGAGTTCGACGCGCCCGATCTGCTGGGGCGAAAGCCATTCGAGAGTGATCCGCGGTTGTGTATCCTCCAGCGCCGCGACCCACGCGTTGGGTTGGAACGTCGGACGGGCGGCGCCGTTTGCGACATGGCACGCGCCGAACAAGCGCAGCGGCGGATCCACACGCATCGCGAAGTTTTTGCCACCCGGCCTGCGGGACGGCAGCCAGAATTCGAAGGAATCGATGCCGCTGCCTTCCGGAGGGATTTGTCGCGCGCCTTTGGCGACGGCTTTGTTCATCGACTGCGACAGGCTGAGGATCCCGGTGAGCCGGACGTCGCTTTCGTACACGGCCACTGCGGGATTCCGCAGGAGGCAATAACTCACATAGCGCGGCGAGTCGACCGACCCCGCGCACGCCGGATCGATGCGCACGGCCTGGGCGCGTCCGGCCGGCAACGCGATCTTCTGCGCGTACAGGATCGTTTCGGGCGTAAAATTCTCCGGACGGCAACTGCCGCGGATCTCGATATCCAGCGTCGTGTCGCATGCCGCGTCCACAAAGAACGTCGCGGCGGGAAGCGGTCCGGCGGGCACGGGCAGCAGCATGGCGCGCGAAGCGTCGAGCGTCTGCGGAACTCCCCCGGCAGCAGGCAGTTCGGCCAGTTCGAGGCAACTGGACGCCCGGATCACGGCCTGTCGCGCCAGATCCGCCGGATCGTCGAGTGTCATCCCCGGAATGTACTGGCCCGCCCGCATCAATTCACGCTGCAGTTCGGCGACGGGAACATCGCGAGGCCGCAGTTGCCGTTGCGCGCAGAGCGCTGCAGCCATCCCGACGGCCTGCCCGTTGTGCGCGCAAGTCGCCATCACTCGCGTGGAACCGAATGCGACGTGCGACACGCTGATCAAACGGCCGGTGAGGAACAGGTTCGTGATGTTGCGGCTGTACATGCTGCGGTACGGGATCGGATACACGCCTTTCGCGTGCCACTGCGTGCAGCCGGAAAGCTCACTGTATACGCCGTCTGCAGGATGCAGATCCATCGCCCAGCCGCCGAAAGACACCGCGTCGTCATACGGGCGCTGTTCCACCACGTCCCGCTGCGTGAGCATGTAGTCGCCTTCGAACCGCCGGCTTTCCCGCTTGCCGGGGATGGTCCCGACCCATTCCAGGGTCATCGTTTCGGCTTCGGGAAAGTTGCCGGAATTCTTAATGTAGTCCCACACCCCGTACGCGACCTTCCACAATTCCCACTTGATCGCCTCCGTGTCGTGGACGGTGTCCATGCGCCCGCCATATTCGAACCACCAGAACCGGCA
>CAZVKC010000001.1:116928-118113 GCA_964627455.1 uncultured Solibacteraceae bacterium
TTCCACCCGATATGTTGTGCTGTTCTGGCTGCACCAGGCGCGAATCGCGGCAATCGTATCGGGTCCGGATTTCTCGAGATCGTGGACAGCCGCATTCAGCAGCACAGTAATATTCGGCTCGAGCACCACCTTCTCGAGCAGGATCGTGTCGAGGATGAGGGGATTTCCCTCGGGATTGCGGTGGAGGTTCTCGACCAGGATCTCGTCGATCACGCCGCCTTCGCGAGCCCAACGGTTGTTGTTTCCCATATGCGAGGTTGCGCCGAGGATCCACAGACGCACTTCGCTGGAGGCATTGCCGCCCAGCACCGGGCGATCCTGGATAAGCACGACGCGGATCCCCGCCCGCGCCGCCGTGATGGCGGCACAAACGCCGGATAGCCCTCCACCGGCAACGGCGAGATCGGCTGTCAACGTCACTTCTTTGGGCTTGTTGCCCCCGCTAATGGGGCCGGAAAGGATCATGAGCTTTTCCTACTTCGCCTCCACGAGGAGTGTGTTTCGCACAGTGGCGGCATCGCCGCGAAGCACTTCGAATTTGACAGTTCCCGGATGGACCACGGCCGCGGGGTCGTGCCGCACGAGGCGCACGTAATCGATCGGATTGCCCGAGAACTGAAATACGCCGAGGTCAAGCCATCGCCTCGATCCCTCCGACAGATTCACGTGACGCACGGCGTGGAAGCCGTTGTGAAAGACCTCGGCCGTGGCCGCGTGGTCACCCTTCGGGTCCGGAATCACTTCCAGCCAGATACGCACCGGCACGCGCGATGCGATGGCGGGCTTCCAGTTCCAGATCGCGTCACTGGCCGCCGAAAATCCCAGCGGGACCCGCGCGGCGGCCGTGAGCGTGTCTTCTTTCCCGACTCCCGTCCGCATCAGAACTTTGAGTTCATCGAGATATTGTTCGTAAACACCGCGTGGCGTGACGTCATGTTTGGCCGCAATCGACGCTGCCATGCCGACCACTTCGCCCATCATGGCCGTCGTTCGCTGGACCCGCACGGTGCCGAGCATCACGTGCGTGACGCTGATGTCGCGGCCCGCCATGAAGAGGTTCCCGATGTTGCGCGAATAGAAGCAACGATAAGGAATCGCATACGGCTCGTGCTTGGCCGACTTGTAGATCGAACGGAATTCGCCGCCTGGAAAGGCTTTCGAATTTTCCGGGGCAGGGTAGTGCAG
>CAZVKC010000001.1:118213-127750 GCA_964627455.1 uncultured Solibacteraceae bacterium
AAGCGTCGGGGAACTCCACGCGCTGCTGGAGGTCCTGTTGCTTGAGGATGACATCGCCGATCAGGCGCCGCGATTCGCGCTTGCCTGCGACCCACGCCACCCAGGTCAGACTTTTATTCGCGTAAATCTGGCGATTTTCGGCATGGTTTTTCAGGAACGACCAGTTACCGTAGATCGCGCGGTAGGCGTGATCGCGGATGGCCTCGGCCTCCCCGACCTGATCCTGCCGCATGCCGGTTTCCCAGTCCCAATCTCCCTTGGATCCGCGCTGCGCGGTCCGTTCGTTGAACTCGAGCGCCCAGGGAGTTTCCGGAAATGCCGCAGGATTCTGCGTCTCATCGGCGTACCACATGTAGGATGCGCCCATGACTTGGTTGTCCGCTTTCTCCGGTGCGAGATCCTCGCCGGTCTCATCGCGGCCTTCACGCCCAACCCGGTAATCGGCGCCTGCAAGAAAGCCCACCGTGGCGTCGCCTGTGCAGTCGGCAAAGAGTTTGCCGCCTACCCGGAGTTCCTTCCCCGTTTGCGTTTCGCGCGCAATAACGGCAACGATGCGCGGCCCCGACTTCTCCACGCCGGTCACGTGCAGGTTCATCAGGAGCTTCAGGTTCTTCTCAGATTCGACTACGTACAGTTTCTTTTCGTCCGCGTACAGGCGGGCGTCTCCGGCGTTTCGGCTGGCGTCGCTCTTGTCGACCCCTGGCACGCTGCCCGGATCGAGTTCATGCTCGATCGCCCCGAGGCCCGGGTAGGGTCCGATCATCGTGCGGCCGCCGGGAAACACGCGAACCTCTGAACTCGCGTTGCCGCCCAGCACCGGCCTGTCGTGAACGAGCGCGACCTGTAATCCAAGCCGCGCGGCGGCGACCGCGGCAGCCGTTCCCGCCATGCCGCCACCCACTACGACGAGGTCGAAAGATCCGGCGTCGACAGGCGAGGCCGGCAATCCAAGCAGTTTCTTGCGCAAAGAGGCGAGTTCGACCCCATCCGGTGGCCTCCATTTGGCATCCGCCGCCACCAGCAGGATCGCGTCACACCGCCCATCGAAGCCGGTGAGATCGTGCAGCGCGAGTTGCACGGAACGCGAACGCAGGCGGACGATTCCGCCATCCTGCCAGTGCCAGTCGACTCCGGAAGTTCCGAAGGTGGCCGGCAAGAGCGCGCCGTTCACGAGAAGTTGAAAGCGTCCGGGAGCCCCCGGGGCATTCCACCGCGCGACCCAGTCGCGAGTCCGAACCCAAACACGGTAAGCCCCCGGGGCGCCCACCTGGACTTCAGTTTTCGCGTCCACAACCGGCACGCCGAGGCCGTGCGCCAGCAGGAACGGCGAGCCCATCTGATCCTGAAACTGCTGATCCGCGACCCAGCCGCCGAGGTCCCGAAAGCTCTCCGCCTCGACCAGCGTGGTTCCGGAGGGGACAGCCGCGGCTTCAAGACCAGCGGCGGCTGCCAGAATCGCAAGAAACACGCGCGAAGTGGCCATCCGATCGTTACCTCCCGCGTCTCGTCCCAAACTCCAGGTCTAGAAGGTCAACCGCAACGCGAGCTGCACATTGCGGGGACCGCGATCCGAAGTGATCCGCCCGAACAGCGCATTCGCGTTCTGCCCGTTGGACGCAGGCGAAAACGTGACGTTCGGATAATTGAGATTGATCCAGTTCAGCGAGTTGAAAGCCTCAGCGCGGAACTGGACATTCGTCCGCTCGCCGATTCTAGTGTTCTTCGCCAGCGAGAAATCCATCGTAAAGATCCCGGGCGCCCGGACATCCGGCAGCACCTTGCCGACATTGCCGTAGGTGTACGAAGGAGGATTGACAAACACATCTCCGCGCAGCCACTGCAGGGCCGTCGGATTGTCCAGCTTCGCGCTCTGGCCGGTCGAGTTGGGGCGGTCCGCCAGGAAGTTGTTCGCGCCGCGAACGATGATCGGCTGGCCTTTCTGAACAGTGGTGATCGAACCGAGCTGCCAGCCGCCGATGATCTTATTGACGACGGCGCTCTTCGAACTCACCAGCTTGCCCGGACCAAACGGCAGTTCGTAAATGCCGCTGATCACCAGACGCCGCGGTTGGTCGGTCGGGTCGATCGAACGTTCCGCTCGCCGGTTGAAGTTGCCGTTCTGATAACCGACCACGCCGGTCTGTTCGCCGATGTAGTTGAGCGGGCTGACCACACTGTCGCTGATCAGCTTGCTGCCCGTAAAAGACGCCAGGATCGTCAATCCGCCCGAGAACCGCTTTTCGGCGCTGAGCAGCATCGCGTGATAGATCGAACTGCCAAGGCGCGGATTCCGCACGTTAATGCTCGTGTAGTACGGATACAGCTTCAGCGACTGGGAACGCGTAATCGTCGCAGTGCCGAGGCTGCCCGGCACGACGCCCGCATACGGATTGGGAACGGCGTCCTGCAGCGCCAGTCCGAGGTTGAGGTACTGCGGGTTGAGCTGATTCATGTCGTAGCCGCCGGCAGGAAGATGCGCGCCTCTGTTGCCCGAGTAGCTTGCTTCCACGACGACTCCGCGAGGCAACTGGTGCTGCACGGAGAAGTTCCACTGCTGCGAATACGGAACCGACTGGTTGCCCTGTTCGTAATTGACGCCGGCCCCGAGCAGGTAGCTCGGGCCCAGTTTCGAACCAAGCGGCTGGGTCGGTGCGAACGGCAGCCCGTCCTTGAGGTTGAAGGCGGCAAACGCCGAGTTGTTGCCTGCCGGCTGGTAGGCAGTGGAGGTGTTCGCAAAGCCGGCGGTGTTGCCGAAATAGAGAACATTGAAGACGTTGGCGAAGAACAGCGCGTAGCCGCCGCGGAGCACGGTGCGGCCCTTGCCCGTCGGGTCGAAGCTGAAGCCGAGCCGCGGCGCAAGGTTGAACTTCTCGGATCCGAACGGAGAAGCCGGAGCGCCGTTTAGATTGGCGTACGTCATCATGCCCGTCAAGCCGTTTTCCGGATTCTTGGCCGTGGGGTTGAAGTTCGAGGTCCCGTAGTTCATTTCATGGGCCGGATCCTGGTAGTCGTAACGGAGGCCGAGGTTGAGCGTCAGCTTGCGGGACACCTTCCAGTCGTCCTGTACGAACAGGCTGAGCGAGTAACCGCGCTGGGATTCACCCATGTAGGTTCCCACCGACGCGCTGCCGACGGCCCCAAGCAGGAACTGCGTGTATCCGAACCCGGTGTTGGTCGGCGCCTGCGGGTTGTTGGTGAGTCCGGTATTCAGGTTGAACTGACCCGAAGGATAGCTCTTCTGCAGGTTGTCGCCGAGCAGTCGGCGGTAGTCCACGCCGAAGCGCAGCGTGTGAGCGCCGGTGAGATACGAAACCGTGTCCACGAACTGCGGCGTTGTGGATCCGCGCTGCCCATAGGTGCCCTGCGGATTCAGGCCGGCCCAGCCGACTTCGAAGGCCGGGAACACATCCTGCGGCGTCTTGGGCAGCCCCAGCTTCTGAGGCCAGTTGCGGTCCGCCGACGTCACCTTGAAGTTCAGGTAATTGCGCATCAACACCGCGCGGAATTCATTGACCAGCCGCGAAGAGAACGTGTGCGTATCCGAGAGTACGAGATTCTTGTTCTGCAGGTCGTCGGTTCGTGAACCGCTGGCTTCCAGCGGCACGAAGTTGCTGGTCAGCGGGTAGGGGTTGTGCTCGAAAAACATGAACCGGCCATACAGCAGGTTCTTGTCTGAGAAGCGGTGATCGATTCGTGCGGTGTATTGGTTCGAATCCGTAGCGTTGCGATTCACCTGGTAGAAGTTATTGGTTTGGCTGAAAACGTTGATCGGCGTAGCGTTCGGATCGGGCAGGATCTTCTGCGCCGCGACGGCGACCGGATCGAGGCGGTTGGTCGGAATCACATTGCCGGCAAGCGGCGTGCGCACGTATCCGGACCCATTCGGATTGGCGATCGTGGAAGCGGGATCGTACAACACGATCGGCACGCCGGATGAGTTCTTCAGATCCGCGAAATTGCCCTGCTTCCACGCCGTAGTGGGAACCGAAGTGAAACTCGTCGCGCTCGTCCGGTACATGTATTGTTCGTAGTTGAAGAAGAAGAACGTCTTGTCTTTGCCCTTGTAGATCTTCGGAATCCAGACCGGTCCGCCCAGCGAACCGCCGGGCTGGTTGTATTGGAACTGCCCCTTGGTGAGCTGAAAGGCGTCTCGCGAATCGAGTGCGCTGTTGCGCAGGTAGCTGTACAACGACCCGTGGAACTCGTTAGTCCCCGACTTCGTCACCACGTTCAGCACGCCGCCCAGGGTGAACCCGAATTCCGCCGACATCGTGTTGCTCTGCACTTTGAATTCCTGCACCGAATCCGTCGCCGGATTGGCGTTGGCTTCGTTGTAATACGCCTGGTTGTTGTTGCCGCCGTCGATTTCCATCGTATTGGTGGCGCTCGGACCACCGTTGATGCTCAGCAGGCTGACCGAAAGTCCACGGTCCAGGAATCCCTGGCTGTTGCCTTGTGTGGACTTCACCGCCGGCGCCAGTTGCGCAAGCGCAAACGCGCTTCGTCCGTTGACGGGAAGGTCGACGATCCGGCGGTTTTCGATGACCTTGCCGAGGGTTCCGGTCGAGGTGTCCACCAGTTGGGCCTGTGCGCTGACTTCCACCGAGTCGCTGACGGAGCCGACCTCCATCGCGAGGTTGACCTGCGCGCGCTGGTCGACCTGCAGCACGATGCCCGTCCGCACGGATTTCTTGAAGCCCGTGCTTTCCACGCTGACATTGTAGGAACCGACCGGAATGGCCGGAGTGCTGTAGAAGCCTTCCTGGTTGGTTTGCGCCTCAAACGCAAAATTGGTGCCGGTGTTGATCACCACGACCCTGGCGTTGGGAATGGCGGATCCGCTGGAATCGGTGATGGTTCCCAGGATCGTGCCGCGGCCTTGCTGGGCGGCAACGGGCAGGGCAATGCAAAGAAGGAGAAGCGAACAGAACTTCAACATGGATACAGACCTCGAAGTCTTGGTTTACAGCTGCTGGATTACGATCTCATGACTGCACGAGGCCTGTCGTCTGCGGTTTGGACTAGCTGATCGTAGTCTTTTGGGACTACGCGGCGGCGCGAATTCTCAATCGACGTGGACGAGCCCACGCTGGATTGCGGTCAATACCGCCTGAGTGCGGTCGGCCACGCCGAGTTTGTCGAGGATCCGGCTGACGTGGATTCGCACGGTGTTCTCCGCGATGGCCAGCTGGTCCCCGATTTCGCGATTGCTGCGTCCCTGCGCCAGAAGCTTCAGGACGTCGAGTTCCCGCTCCGTGAGTTCGGTCCCCGGAAGCCGCTCGGCCAGCAGGGCGGATACCGATGGCGGCATGTAGCGGCGCTTGTTTTGCACACTGCGGATGGCGGCGACCAGTTCCTCTGCGCCGGCGTCCTTGGTGAGGTAGGCGAGCGCTCCTGCGGCTAGCGCACGGTGGACATCTTCGCTGCCTTCGTAATTGCTGAGGACCAGAATCCCAACGGAAGGCAATTCGGCATGAATCGCCGCAATCGCCTCGAAGCCGGAAAGATCGGGGAGGCGCAGGTCCATGATGACAACATCGGGACGGTGCTCCCGGCACAGCGGCAGAGCCTCCTGTCCCTTGCCGGTTTCGGCTATGATCGCCATGCCCTCGTGGGACTCGATCGTCGTCCGAAGCGCCAGACGGAAGAAATACTGGTCTTCGACAATCAGAATGCGAACGGTTTGGCTCATGCGCGGGCCGCTCCTTCCCCACCGGACAGCGGGATCCAGGCTTCTACCGTGGTTCCCTCACCCGGCCGGCTTTCCATCTTCAATTTGCCGCCAAACCGCTTGGCGCGTTCCTGCATGACTACGACTCCGTAATGTCCAGCCGTCATACTTCGTTCGATATCGCCTTCGAAGCCACGCCCATCGTCCTGCACGGCGACGCGAACGGCATCCGGCGCGTACACGAGCCGGACTGTAATCCGCGTAGGGGCCGCGTGCCGGGCTGCGTTCGAGATCGCTTCCTGGCAAATCCGCAGAAGATTATGCCGGAGTTCGACCGGTAGATCCTTTTCATCGCCTTCGACGGTCACCTCGCCGGCGATCCCTCTGAGTTCCGTCATGTTGGCGAGCGAATCCCGAATCGCCATCGACAAGGTTTCGCCTTCCGGCCGGCTGTCGCGGAGATCCCAGATCACGCGCCTGGCCTCCGCCCGGTAATGATGGACCATCTTCCTGGTCACCTCCAGGATCTCGGCGGAGCGCCCGGGTTGGCCGGCCAGGCTGGCGAGCGCCGCTTCCAATTGCAGCGAGATGGCGGAAAATCCCGCCACAAGCGTGTCGTGCCATTCCCTGCCGATGCGGTTCCGTTCTTCGGTGACGGCGGCGTAGCGGCCCCGCACCGTGTGAAGCCGCCAGCGGTAAGCCCCGGCGCCCGCTCCCGCGGCCGCGAACACCAGCAGCGCCAGGAACCACCACGTCTGGTGGAAGCGCGGCTGCTGGCGCACCCGCAGCGAAACCGCGGTGCTCCATTCCCCCAACGGGTCGCGCGCCTGGACCTCGAAGGTGTGAGGGCCAGGCGGCAATTCATTGTAGGGTGCGCTGCGATCCGGCCCTGCCTCGACCCACTGTGGATCGAAGCCCGTCATCCGGTAGCGAAACTGCAAGCTGTGTGCGGACGAGAGGCGAATGGCGGAGAAATGAATCTGCAGATTCCGGGTCCCGGGCGAGAGTTCGATAGGCTGTCCGTCACCGAACCGCAATGGGCCTGATTCCGAGACTGCGTCCTCAATGACGACCCGCGGAGGCGCCAGTTGCGGGCCTTCCCTCGGACCGATCCGTACGAAGCCCTTGGCGGTCGGAAACCAGAGATTGCCTTCGTGGTCCCTCCAGCCGGCGGGTTGGGAGAGGCCATGGCATTCAATCGTCCGCATGCCGTCCTCCTGACCATACGTGCGGATTGCCAGTTTAGCCTCCGTACCCGACAGCACACCTTCGACGGTCTCCGCATTCAGTTGGAAAATTCCCCGCGGCGAACTCACGAAGAAAGAACCATCGCCACCCTCGAGGATCCGGTAGAGAGGGTGCTCAGGCAAACCGTTTCGCCGCCCGAGTAGCTTGCTTGCGCCGTCCTGGAATACAACGGCGATCGTGCCGGCCGACGTGGAGGCCCAGATCCGTCCCTTCGAGTCTTCGAGGATCGATTCGATGCGGTCCCGAGTAACAGGCGATTCCGGTTTCCCGGGAAAACTGATCTTCATCAGTCCGGCCGCTGTTCCCGCCCAGATCGTTCCGCGCTTGTCTTCGAGCAGTGCGGTTACTTCGGTCTCCGGCAGAAGCGGCGCAGGAGGCGGATCCTCGGGGACCCCACGCGCAAAACGGAATATGCCCTGGTCGGTGGTTCCGACCCAAAGGGAGCCGTCCCGGCTGAACAGCAGGGACGAGACGCGGTGATAAGGCGAATCCGGAACGGCGCCGTATCGGCGATAGGTCCGGCCGTCGAAACCCGACAAACCCTCCCAGTTGCCAATCCATTGATGTCCCGCTTTGTCGAAGGCCATGGCGCGCACCGTGAAGTAGAGCGTGGGGAGGGGAAGCGGCTGCGGGGTGAGGACCCCGCCATCCAGCCGGTAGAGTCCGCCACGCCAGGTGCCCAGCCACAGATCGCCGCGCGGATCTGCCGCGACAGTCGCCGCATAGTTGCCGGCCAGTCCTTCGGCTGCGCCGAACGGAACCACATGCGTTTGCCGCCAGCGTCCGAGCCCGCCGCTACGCATTCCAATCCAGATGTTGCCTTCATTATCGCTGGCAAGAGTCCGGATGAAATCGTCGGGAAGTCCGTTTTGGCTGGCCCAGCGGTCCGCCCTGCCACGGCCTATCCGGTAGAGTCCGCGTCCCCACGTTCCCGCCCAGAGCGTACCGTCGCGGTCTTGGAGCAACGCGACTACGGGACCGTCGACGCCGGGAACCCGTACGGGCGGCTTACCGCCTCGAATGACGTACACGCCCGCCGTCGCGCCAATCCACAATTCCCCGGTCTGAGCGGCGAACACCGTCAGCACGTCACCCGCCTCGCCGCCGTTGGCAACTTCGAGCGTGCTTGCTCCGTCGCGCACCGCAAATAAGCCTTTCGAGGTCACGATCCAAACGGTAGGTCCGCCGTTTCCAGCCAGCACGTTCCAGGAGGTGTCCAGCGGCGGCCCCAGATCGGGAACTTTTCGGAGAGCGCCACGCTCGATGCGGAAGACCCCGTTCCGGCAACTTGCGATGACTACTCCGTCGCGTTCTTCGTGCAGATCGAAGACCGACCCACCCGTCTGCAGGCTGAGGCGCACAGCTCCGTCGCGCCATTGCAGAATCTGCCCATCGAAGGCCCCGATCCAGACGCTGCCGTCGCGCGAGACTCGCATGGCCGAAATCCAGCGGCGCATCAGATTGAAGGACGGCGCCACTGGCAAGGGCCGGAAGTTCATGCCGTCGAAGCGGGCCAAACCCTCGTCCGTTCCAACTAAAAGATAGCCGTCCGGCGCCTGGGACAGCGCGGTGACATAACTATGCGGGAGCCCCTGTTCGACCTGCCAGTATTGCTTCTGGTATTGCGAGATGAGCAGGCTGGCATCGAGGGCGTGCGCGGAGACCGCAGACAGGGCATAGGCCAGCAGTGGGAATAGGGGCCGCACAGGATCCAAGAGTTACTATACAGGAGGCCGGACCCGGTTGCGGTAATCCGGATAGACTATCTGGGGGATCGGCGTCGAGGCCAAAACATTTCACCCTGTGGACGTTTTGCAAGGTTTTCGCTCTATGCCGAGTTAACTGTCCATACAATCAACGGATTACGCCACTCAACCTGAGGTGGAACATCCTGTGAATTGTTTTCTGGTATGAGACAATGGGACTTGATGACGTATCCACCACACTATCTAGTGTTATCCACAGAAGGACCACAGTATTCTGTGGTTCGACTCCTTTACATCACCCCCAGGAACGATTAACATAGCCCTAGCCCCCCGAGAAACCTTGACCGGAACAGGAGCAGTGCTTTGCTCAAACTGAGAAGAGTAGAAATCCAGGGATTCAAATCCTTCGTCGACCGCACCGAGATGCGGTTCAACGGCGCCGGCATCGCTGCCATCGTCGGCCCCAACGGCTGCGGCAAGTCCAACTTGGCCGACGCCATCAGCTGGGTCCTCGGCGAACAGTCTGCCAAGAGCCTCCGCGGCAGCCGTATGGAAGATGTCATCTTCGCCGGCACTCGGGATCGTAAACCCGTCGGTATGGCGTCCGTCACCATGACGCTCTTCGACCCCAACTATACCGCGGAAGCCATCGACAAAGCCAAGGCCGAAGCCGAGCGTGAACTCGCCGAGGCCATCGACAAGGCCGCCGCCGAAGCCGCGGGCGACACCGCCCCGACCGACGCGCCCGCGCCCGCGCCGGAAGCCCAGGCCCAAGCCGAAACCGAAGCTGCAGCCCCCGCTCAAGCCGAAGCCGCCGTCACTCCCATCATTAAGGTAAACGACGCCACCCCCGCCAACGGAACCGGCAACCGCCACGGCAGGGAACTCCTCTTCGCCGCCAACGGCGAAATC
>CAZVKC010000001.1:127850-132490 GCA_964627455.1 uncultured Solibacteraceae bacterium
CGGAACCGGCAACCGCCACGGCAGGGAACTCCTCTTCGCCGCCAACGGCGAAATCACGATCACCCGCCGCCTCTACCGTTCCGGCGAAAGCGAGTACCTCATCAACGGCCGCTCCGCCCGCCTCCGCGACATCCAGGACATCTTTATGGGTTCCGGCCTCGGACCCGAAAGCTACGCCATCATCGAGCAGGGCCGCATCGGTCAGATCCTGTCCAACAAACCCCAGGACCGCCGCGCCATCATCGAAGAAGCCGCCGGCATCACCAAGTTCAAAACCAAGAAGCGCCTCGCCGAAGCGAAACTCGAAGGCGCCAAGCAGAACCTCTCCCGCGTCTTCGACATCCTGGAAGAAGTCAGCCGCCAGGTGAACTCCCTCAAGCGCCAGGCCGCCAAAGCCAAGCGCCACGAGGAACTCCGCGACGAAATGCTCGCGTTCCTCCGCACCGCCGTCACCGGCCGCTACCGCATCCTCGAACGCGAAGCCACCAAGCTCGCCTTGGACCTCAACCTCGCCTCCAACGAATACCAGGAATTCTCCACCCAGGTCACCGAGAAGGAAGCGATCGTCACCGAAGTCAAGCAAGCCTTCTTCGAGACCGAACAGTCGCTCACCGGCGAACGCGCCAAGCTCTCCGAAGCCAAGCTCGAAGCCGAACGCACCCGGTCGAAGCTCGAACTCCAGTCCCGCCAGGTCAGCGCCATCGACGAACGCGTCACCGTCGGCAACTCCGAAGTCGAGCAGATCGAACAGCGCCTCGCCCAGCTGCAGCTCGACGCCGCCGCCCAGCGCGACTCTCTCGCCGAACTCAACGAGATCACAGACGGCGCGCGCACGCGCATGACGACCAAGAATCAGGAACGCGACGTCCTGCAGCGGAACCTCCGCGAACGCGAACACCTGATCGAGTCCACGCGCCAGTCCGTCCTGCGTTTGCTCGGCGAAACCTCGACCCTCAAGAACCAGCTCGCCCAGGTCGAAGAGTACCTCTCCTCCGTCGAACGCGACATGTCGCGCCTCAATAATGACGAAGAGAGCGCCAGCACCGAACTCGAGCGCATCGAATCCGTCCGCGCCGAACTCTCCGACCGCATGTCCTCGCGGCAGATGGAACTCCAATCCGTCACCGAGCAGCGCAAGTCCGTCGAAACCGAACTCGGCCAGCGCCGTCTCTCCGCCCAGGACCTCCGCCGCAAGCTCGAGCAGCTTCGCTCCGAACTCTCCCGCCAGAAGGCCCGCCGGGATTCACTCGAAGAAGTGATCTCGCACCGCGCCTACACCACCGAATCGGTCAAGCGCCTCTTCAAAGCGATCGAGCAGGGCAAGGTCGAAAACCTCAAGCCCGCGGGCGTCCTCGCCGACTTCGTCGAAGTCACCGACCACACCTACGAAAAGGCGATGGAAGTCTTCCTCCACGAGGAACTCGAATACGTCGTCGTCCACAACTGGACCGAAGCCGAGCAGGGCGTCGAACTGATGCGCACCGGCGTCGACGGCCGCGCCACCTTCCTCGTCGAACCCGACAGCTCCATGTCCTTCGGCCCCGGCCGCACCGCCGAAAACGCGCCGTCGGTCCCGCGCCTCAGCGACATCCTCCGCTTCACCAACGGACTCACGCAAGCCCCGCCGCAGATCCTGCCGCGCCTCGCCAACTGCTTCCTCGTCCCCGAGCGCGAAACCGCCCGCCAGCTTGCAGTGCAGCATCCGGATTCCTACTTCCTCACCCCCGACGGCATCTCCTATCACGGACTCGCCGTCAGCGGCGGCAAGAAGACCGGATCCGGCCCGCTCGCCCTCAAGCGCGAACTCCGCGAACTCAACGATTTCGTCGAGCATCGCCAGAAGGAAGTCAACGAGGCCACGACCCAGCTTGAAGCGGTCGAAAGCGACATCCAGCGCCTCACCGAGGAACTCGAAGTTCTCCGCCAGCAGCAGCAGATGCAGGAAAAGGATGCCCTTGTCCTCGACCAGGAATTCCGCAAGCTGAAGGATGAACACCACCGCGCCAGCCAGCGCCTCTCGGTCGCCCGCATCGAACTCGACCGCCTGCGCAAGGAACAGGCCCGTGCCGCCGAGGTCCGCGAACGCAACACCCGCGCCGTCGCCGAGAAGGAAGCCCTCCGCAGCGATCAGGAACAGGCTCTCGAAGGCGCCCGCGCCGACGTCAGCGAGATGCAGTCGCAGTTCACGCGCGTCACCGAAGAACACGCGCAGCTACGCGCCGAACTCGCCGGACTCGAAGAGCGCCGCCGCGGCGAACAGGCTGCCCAGGCCCGCGTCGAAAACCAGATCCGCGATCTCACCTCGCGCGTTCAGACGTTGAAGTCCGAACTCCAGCGCCTGGCCGAAAACCGCGCCGCGCTCCTCGCCAACAACACCGAACTCGACACCCGCGCCAAGGAACTGGCTGCGGATATCGAGGTCCGCGAGAAGGTCACCGCCGAACTCGCCGCGAAGGAAGAAGCGTTGCGCACGCAGTTGACGGCCGCCGAAGAGGCGCTCAAAACGCTGCGCAGCGAAGCGCAGAATTCGCAGGAAAAGCGCTCGGCGACGGAACTCGAACTGGTTCGCCGGCAGAGCGATTTGAAGTACCTCGAAGAGACCGCCCGCAAGGAACTCAACGCCTCGCCCAAGGATCTCACCGACAGCGACGACACCGAAGTGGCCGAAGAGGTCCTCGTCGAAGCGGAAGCGAAGTACCAGGAAACCAAGAGCCGCATCGAAGCGATGGGCGCGGTGAATCCGCAGGCGCTCGAAGAGTTCCAGGAAGCGCAGCAGCGTTACGACTTCCTCAACGCCCAGCGCCAGGACCTGCTCGATTCGATCCGCGACACCGAAAAGGCGATCGCCGAGATCGATGTCGAGTCCCGCAAGCGCTTCTCCGAAGCCTTCGAAGTGATCAACGTGAACTTCCGCAAGATGTTCTCGACGCTCTTCGGCGGAGGCACCGGCGAAATGCGCCTGACCGACGAGTCGAACGTCTCCGAATCCGGCATCGACATCGTCGCCTCGCCGCCCGGCAAGAAGTTGCAGAGCGTGCTGTTGTTGTCGGGTGGCGAAAAGTCCCTGACGGCGATGGCCCTGCTGATGGCGATCTTCCAATACCAGCCCAGCCCGTTCTGCGTGCTGGACGAAGTGGACGCCCCGCTGGACGAGCCCAACACCATCCGTTTGACGAACCTGTTGAAGGAGATGGCGGCGCAGACCCAGTTTGTGGTGATCACCCACGCTAAGCGCACGATGGAAGCCGCGCAGGCGCTCTACGGAGTGACCATGCAGGAACCGGGCGTTTCGAAGTTGGTGTCGGTCCGCTTCCAGCCCCCGCCGCAGCAGGCGGAACTGACGCTGCAGCAGTCCACGGCGGCGGCTAACGCGTAGGCTCGCGGACAGTTTATACTAGAATTGTTGACGCAGTCGGGCTCGTTGACCCAGGGATATGCTTCAGGGGTGAACGAGCCCTCTTTTTATTTCGACCTAACTACTGTATTTTCTTGAGGTTATCGTCGGGGACCCGGTCGACCATGAGGGCGAACGGATCGATGCCGGCCTGTTCCGGGACGTCCGCGGTCACGAAACGGAATTTGCGTTTCGTTCCTCCGGGTTCGCCGGTGAAGTGAACTCGCTCACGGTGGAGCGTTGCGCCGTACTTCTTGCCCTTGGGGGGCTTGGCGAAGGCTCCGACTTCGATCCAGTCGTCGACGCGCGCTTCGACTTCGTTCCCTTTCTCATCCGCTTTGAACTTGCGGGATTCCACTTCGATCTCAACGTCGTATTTGCCATCCGCGCGTTTGGTTGCCGAGGCGGAGAGCGTCCGGTTCGAGAAGAGCGTGATGTCCTCGAACAGGTCCTTGATGATGTATTGATACTCGGGCGGCGTCTGCTCGCGGAAGGCGTCGACCAAGTCGTGCGAGGTCGGATAAGGAGGCTGCGCGTAGCCGAATTTTTCGACCATTTTGCGTAGCGCGCGGTTGATCGCTTCTTCGCCGATCATCTCTTTGAGGTAGTACATGACCACGCTGCCCTTGCGGTAGTGGATGTAGCCTTGCGAGGATTCGACCGTGAGCAGCGGGCGTTCCTTGAGAAGTTCGCGGCCGCGGTTGCGCAGGTAATTGTCCATCTCGTACTTGAGGAACTTGCGCATCATGTCGCGGCCGTATTCCTTTTCCATGATCATGAGCGCGGTGTATTGGGCCATGGTCTCGGACAGCAGGGTCGCGCCCTGCATGTTGGCGCCGAGCACCTGGTGCGCCCACCATTGGTGTCCCATCTCGTGGGCGACGACGTAGTAGACCTTGTCGAGGTCGTCGGGGTTTTGGAGGTTCGCGATGAAGCCGATTCCTTCGGAATACGGCATGGTGCCGGGGAACGCCTGGGCGAAGCTGGAGACGCGCGGGAACTCGATGATGCGCGCCTGCTTGTGGGCGTACGGTCCGAAATTGGCGCTGCAGTATTCGAGCGACTTGCGCACCGACTTCAGCATTTTGGGCACGTTCCATTCGTGCTCGGGATGATAGTAGACCTCAATTTTGACGCCGTTCCAGTCTTCGCGCGCGACCTTGTAGGCGGCGGAGATGAACGAGTAGAAGTTCGCCGAATCGTGATCGAACTTGTACTGGTAGTAGTTGCGGCCGTCCGCGGTCCA
>CAZVKC010000001.1:132590-185362 GCA_964627455.1 uncultured Solibacteraceae bacterium
TCGCCGAATCGTGATCGAACTTGTACTGGTAGTAGTTGCGGCCGTCCGCGGTCCACTGCTTGAGGAGCGAGCCGGGCGCGACGGCCATCTGACCGGCCGAGGTGCTGATCACGGTCTCGAGGCTGACCCAATCCGATGAGGACGAAAGGTAGCTGTTCGCGCAGTTAACCGTGCAGTTGCGCTCGAGCGCAGGCATGAGGTCCTTGGGCGGCAGGCCGTACTTCTTGCGCTCGTTGGGCTGCGAGAGTTCGCCGTTTTCGGAATAGCCGATTTGCGGCGCGATGGAGTTGTTGAAGAAGGTTCCGTTCTGGACGAGTTGGGTGTTGGAGACGTCGTTCTCGAAGCCGCGGGTCTTGCTCTTGACGGTGAAGCGCATCATGCGCGTTTCGCCGGGGGCGAGCGGGGGCGTGAATTCGTAGGTCCAGAAATTCAGTTCGCGATCGGCCGAGACCTGGCGCGCGCGATCGATGTCGATTTGTTGCTCGTAGCCGTCGTCATTGACGGTGAAATACAGCTTGTCGATGGGCTTGTCCGTTTTGTTGACGAGCGTCTGCTCGCCTTTGAGGACCATGTTGCGCGTTTCCGGAAAGATGTCGATCCAGTAGCGGATGGCGGTGATGCGGGGGCTCGGCGTCTTCTCGAACTTCTTGTATGTCTTCTCGTAGGCGGCGCGGCGGCGTTCGGCGTCCTTCGGTCCTTCGACTCGGTTGATGATCTTGGTGTTGTAGAAGACCCAGGCTCCGCAGAGGACGAACAAGGCGGCGAAGGCTATGCCGGCAGGCTTCAGAGACGTGTTCCAACGCTGGAGAGCGACGCGCGTGCGTTCGCGAAGCGTGGCTTCTTTGCCGCGCCGCCAGTAGAGGATGCTCGCGACCGCGAGAATGCCGGCGAACAGGAGCCAGTAGGCGGTGAACCAGCCCCAGGCAGGCCAGAAGGGCGCGCGTCCGTAGAGGTCGGAGTAGATGGTGGAGGGACGCTGGCCGTAGTTGACCATGAGGGTCGCGACGTTGAGCGGTCCCCAGCCGAAGAAGTTGGCGATGAGGACGGCGACGAAGGCGAAGTATCCGACGTACTTGTTGGGCGAGAGGACGTGGATGAAGAAGGCGAGGACGGCGAGCAGGAGGAAGAGGCTCGCGTCCATGCCGAATAACTCGTAGATGTAGAGTCCGAACTGGTGGCGGTGATAGCCCTGCCAGAGTTGGACGCTGACGCCGGCGAGCATGGCGATGGCGAGGATGATGAGGACCGCGGCCATTAGTGCGATCAGCTTCGAGGCGTAGGAGATCCAATCGGGGTAGGGAAGCGCGTCGTGGATTTCGTCCATGTGCGAGTCGCGCTCTTTCCAGACGAGGTTGCCGGCGAAGAAGGTGATGATCGAGATCAGGAACATGTACATCGTGCCGGCGATGATCTGAAGCACCCAGTAAGTGACCGGGTAGGTGCTGTTGCCGTAGCCTTCGGAGGCATTGTAGGCGAGCGACGGGATGGTGTTGAGCAGCGCGGCCATCGAGACGACGATGAAGACCGTCGATTTGATGAGCCCGAAGAGTTCGGTTTTGACGGCTCCTGCGAACTGGGCGAAGCGGCTGGGTGTGCCGAGAGGGGCCGCGAATGTCACGGGTGCGTGCACGGTAGTATCCGCGTCTTCGGTGAGTTTGGGGCGGCGCCAGAAGCGAAGGTTGATGCGGACGCCGGCGCCTTCGGCGAAGCTGAAGCGGAAGTAGGCGAAGGCGAAGACGGCGAGTCCGACGGCGATCCAGATGAGACGGTTGAGGAGCAGGTCGCCCTGGAGTGTGACGGTGAGGTTGTTCTTGTCGGCGACGGTCCAGTATTTGGTGATTTGGGCGAAGGCGTTGGCGCCGAAGGGGTCGAGGAGGATGCCCCAGCGTTCGTTGGCGAGATCGGAGAGGAGGGCGTCGGAGATGCCGAGTCCGACGAGGAGGAAGAGGCCGCCGAGGAAGGAGACGACGGTGCTGCGCGAGAGGGCGGCGATTGCGAAGATGACGGCGGCGATGAAGATGGTGTCGGGTAGGGCGAAGACGAGGATGCCCATGAGGTGGGCGTCCCAACGGACGGGTCCCCAGCGTTCGGCGTCGGCCCAGGGCATGTACTTGACGATCAAGGCGGCGAGGGAGACGCCGAGCATGGGGATGATGGAGATGAGGACGGCGCCGAGGTACCGTCCGGCGAGGAAGTCAAAGCGGCGGAGCGGGGTGGAGAAGAGGATTTGACTGGTCCCGCTGGTGAAGTCGCGCGCGGCGGCGGAGTTGACGAAGGCGGTGGTCATGAGCAGCGTGAGGATGCCGGTGATGGCGTAGAACTGCTGGATGACGTAGGGGGCGTTTTTGAAGGTGTTTTCGAGCGCGCCTCCGACGCGGATGTTGTCGGACGACAGGGCGCCGCCGATCATGACGCCGATGACGACCATGAAGATCCAGACCATCATGCCGCGGAGCCAGTAGCGGAGTTCGAAGCGAAGGACGGAGAGGGCGAGCATGGCGGTTATAGCACTCCGTTGATCTTCGAGAAGAAGACGTCTTCGAGGTCGGCGTGGGCGGGGGAGAAGCCGTCGCCGGGCGAGGTTTCGGCGAAGACGTGGATGAGGGGGCGTCCGGCGACGAGTTTGTTGGAGATGATGCGGTAGTCGGCGGCGTAGGCGTCGACTTCGGACTTGGCGATGGATTTCTGCCAGATGCGGCCTTCGAGTTCGAGGACGGCGGCGTCGGGGGCGCCTTCATAGAGGACGCGTCCCTTGTTGATGATGGCCATTTTGGTGCAGAGTTCCATGACGTCCTGCACGATGTGGGTGGAGAGGATGACGACGACGTTTTCGCCGACTTCGGCGAGGAGGTTGTAGAAGCGGTTGCGCTCGCCGGGGTCGAGTCCGGCGGTGGGTTCGTCGACGATCAAGAGTTGGGGGTTGCCGATCAGGGCCTGGGCGATGCCGAAGCGCTGGCGCATGCCTCCGGAGTAGGAGGTGAGGGCTTTTTTGCGGACGTCCCAGAGGTTGCAGCGTTGGAGCATGGCTTCGACGCGTTCGCGGCGCTCGCGGGGGTTGGTGAGTCCTTTGAGGAGGGCGAGGTGGTCGAGCATGTCGAGGGCGGAGATGCGGGGGTAGACGCCGAAGTCCTGGGGGAGGTAGCCGAGGCGTTTGCGGACTTCCTCTTTTTGGGTGAGGACGTTGATTTCATCACCCAGGCTGACGGCTCCGGAATCGGCTTCCTGGAGGGTGGCTAGGGTGCGCATGAGGGTGGATTTGCCGGCGCCGTTGGGTCCGAGGAGTCCATACATGCCCCTGGGGATGGTGAGGGTCACGTTGTCGAGGGCGCGGACGCCGTTGGGGTAGGTCTTCGACAGGTTTTCAATGCGCAGTTCCATGGTGGTTCCTTGATGGTACGTGGTTTTGGGTAGAAAGGTTTCGGAATTATGGAGAAGTTAGTGTTTGGGCGGGGCTTAAGCCCCGCGCGGACTTAAGTCCGCCCCACCAGAAGGGTTAGCAGGTTGGTGGGGCTTTCTCAGGGTTGGTTGGGTTAGTAGGTAAGAGTCAGGCTGCTCGGGGGTGGGGGATCGATTGCCAGGGGAGTTGGAAGGCGGCGGTGGTTTGGGGTTTGGCCCACCAGACGGCCAGGGCCAGGGCGTAGGCCAGGTCGTCTTGGTCACGTCCGCTCTCTGATGACATGGAATGCGGTTTGCCTTGGGCTTGGAGGGAGCGGAGTTCGGCTTTGAGGATGTCTAGTTCGGTGGGCGGGAGCTTGTCGGGGTCGATGGAAAAGGCCGTGGATTCGATGGCGGCGCGGAGTCCGGAGAGGACTTCGGTGCGGGAGACGGAGATTTCCTGATTGCCGGAGCCGGATTTGCGGTAGCCGGTTTGGAGTCCGCCGGTGATCTGGACGGCGAGCAGGCGCGTGCCTTGGGCGAGGGTGCGGACGAGGCGCATCTGTTCGACGACGGGGGAGCCGACGCCGGTGGCGTCCACGAGCATGGTTTTGACGGACGGCCAGTAGATGCGATTGACCTCGGTTTCGAGCCAGTCGATGGCGTCGGTGTAACGCGTCCCGAGGGGGAGGCGGCCGAGGCGGACGACCTCGTAGTTGTATTCGCCGTAGTATTCGCGGGCGGCGGACCAGCGGTACTGGTCGGGCGTGCCGGGGATCCAGCGTTTCTCGAGGACGGCGAGGGCGGTATGGTTGCGCTTCTGGCCGAGGTCGACGCCGAAGATGTAGTGGGGCCGCTGATCGGCGGGCGGCTTGGGACAAGTCTGAATCATGGGAGGCATGGCTATGCTGTACCTTATTTCCTTTCCGGGCGTTTGATGAAGAGTTTGTCGATGTCATCGGGATGGAGCAGAGACTGGCCGTCGTGGAGGAATTCACAGCCGAATTCCTGACGCATCCAGGCTTCTCCTTTGGTGAGCCGCATTTCGGCGAGATATTCGGGGGAAATGCGGGGATTTTCCGAGGCCGGGTACTGGCTTTTGAACCAGCCGCGGGGGCCCTGGGTGTTGAGCGAATTTTTCCAGAGATCGTAATACCAGCCTCTGGCGCCTTTGGGGGTGCCGATGACGAGGATGTCGCCGTCGGTGGTAGCGAGGGTGGGGAGGACGCCTTCCCAGACGGGGTCGGCGATATCGCCGGCTTCGTCGAGGACGATGAGGCGGGCGGTGTGGGAGCGGACGGCCTTTTTGGTGGTGAGTCCGAGGATGCGGGAGCGGTTGGGGAAGCGGCGGATGACGCGGTGGCTGCTGCCGGTGGAGGCAGTTTTGGTAATGGCGTTGTGTGGGCCGCCGGCGCCGAGGGTAGGGGCGGCCTGGTCGAGGAAGGAGTCGATGCGGTCGAAGAAGGTGGTGATGTGGTCTCCGACGGCGCCGATGATGACGATGAGGGCGCCGGGGCGGGTGCAGGCGGCATGGATGGCGATGATGGCGGCGGTTTCGGTTTTGCCGCACTGGCGGCCCCAGTTGAGGACGCGGCGGGCGCGGCGGGCGGTGAGGGCTTCGCGCTGTTTGGGGTCGGGGTTCCAGCCGAGGACTTCGATGGAGAAGGCGAGGGGGCTGAAGGTATAGCGGAAGCCGGAGGCGAGGGGGAGGATGTCGGGTCGGGGGCTGGTGCTGGTGGAGGTGGACACACTTGTCCCACTCTGCTGCTGGTTCTGCTGTTGCCGGCGGCTACGCAGAAGGCGGCGATAGTGGGACGAGAAGTGTTCACCGAGGGACACGGCGGGCGTAGAACTCCTGTGCGGCCTTGTCGACGGCGTCCATGGCGTCGGGGAAGGCTCTGAGGGCGTCGTAGACGACTCCCGGGAACTCGGGTGGAATGACGGGCTGTTGTTGCGAGTTTGTGCTTGTGGTGGTCGTTGTTGTTGCCGGGGTGGTGGGGGCCAGCAGGAAGTGGCGGGTCCACCAGAGGTCATTGGGGTGCTGTTTCATGATGTTTCTTGTCCTCCTTCTTTTTCTGCTGCTGCGCAGACACACTTCGGGTAAGGCAACGGGCGATGGGCATCGCGGGGGCCGGTGGTCAGGCGACTTTGGGGCCCTTGTGGCGGCGATCGGAGGTGGTTGCGGCGGGTTTGCGGGGGTTGCGGGCGGACGGATAGGGGTTCACGAGGCTGTCGATGGTCTTGCGGGAGCGGATTTTGAGGAGTTCGTTTGGTTCCGGCTTGTTTTGAGGTGGCGGTTGCTGCGGGGGCTGGTTGGGCTGGAGCTGGCTGGATTCGGTGGTGGCAGCGGCGGCGGCTTCCGGGGTGACGCGGCGCTTGGATTCGAGGAGATAGAAGGTGCGGATGGCGCGGTCGAATTCGCGGGTGACGGCCTGGATGTAGCGGCGGCAGAGGTCGTAGGCGCCGTCTCCGGCGGATTCGCGGAACGCGACGGCGGAGCGGGTGAAGGCGCCGGCGTCGTGGGGGAGGATGACGGAGGCGGGTACGGCGTGGTAGCTGGCCTCGAGGTTGAGGATGATGGCTTCGAGGGCATAGAGGCGGTCGAGGCGCCACATGGCGATGGCGGCGCGGCGGACGGTGTCGGCCTCGGGCTGGTCGGCGGGCTTGAAGCGGGCGACGTAGGAGTCGATGTGCGCGTTGTAGGCGTCCTGGTCTTCGCAGTAGATGACGGGGTTGGCGCCGGCGAAGCCGTGTTTGACGGCGTTGCGGGAGGAGCGGGCTTTGCCTTCGGGGGTGCGGGGTCCACCTCCGGCCGGGGTTTTCTTGGCTGCTTCCTCCTTTTCGCGTGCTTTCTCTTCGGCGAGGGCGGCTTCGAATTCGCAGGTGGCGGGGAAGTTGACGAGGGCGCGTTCGCGTTCCTCGGGACTCATGAACTGGGTGGGGTCGACGTATAGGCTCGGCATGGCGTTGTATGTTTCCTTTCTTGCGTTGGTTGTGCTTTGTCGACAGCCACGCGGCGGTGGTTGTCAGTCGGGATTTCGGCGGCAGCGGCGTGCCCGCCGAAATGGAAAAGGCGCTCAATCGGCGTGAAAGCGGAGTTCCGCTTTCTGGCTTTTTGAGCGCCTTTTCCTCTTCTGATCTCAGCTTATCACGCCCAGGGACCAAGCCTTTTTCTTGCGAGGCCTGCTAAATGATTGATTTCAGGGAGAAAAAGATTCTACCGACTTTGTGAACGCAGAGACCTAACATGGTGGATTCGCATTGAGATGCTTCCAACCTATTGATTCAACATATGATATAGGCATTGCCGTGAAGTCCGCATCACCCAATCGAGCCGCAACAGTATTCTGGGCTCGCGATTTCGATATGATTACCTGGAGTGACGGACAGAAGAGATCTTGAGTGGGCGCTAATCGAAGAAAAGCTGGTTCGGTTTCTGCGGGAGCACCCAGATTGGCAAACATTCCGATTCATCGCCGAATCGGCGTTTGGCGATCCGCGCTTCGAGCAAGTACTTGCTGCGATCGCCGAGATGAAGAAGAGTCGCTTCGCGGTGCACCAGGGCGTTCGCGTGAAGCTTTCCAGCGAGGAACTGGAACGAATCGCGGTCAAAGAACCTGTTGCCGCGCCGCCGATCGTTGGTACGCCATCGAGGCCTCCTTCGCCGACGCCGACTCAGGACCAACACATTCTGGCCTCTGATGCGGTCCGTCGGTATGCCGAGCAACTTTCGCCGGTACGGGTCGTTGTGGAACGTGTTGGCAACGCCAGAAAGGTTGGGAGCCGGTTCCTCCATGAGGTAGTTCTGGCCGACGAAGACGAAGATCGACGATTCATCGACGATACCCCAGTGACACTCAAATCCTCATCTAATGCGAGGATCGATGGATTCATTGCCGGTACGAGCCGAACCGAAAACCTGCTCTATGTAGCCTTCGATAGTGAGGTATTGACGTCCGATTTGCCTGGTAGCCTGGAAATCCATCGGAACCGCCTCTGGCATGAACTCTCAAACAGCCTCTCGATGTTGCCTGGCGTTCCGCGATGTTCGACTATCCTGAACCGCAGGACTGGGGATCGAGAAATTAAACTCGACAATGGTAAGTCTTTGGCGCTGGATCTCTCGGGCGCCGGCGCCCCTTGGGCTCGATTACTTTGGGGCCCGCCTGGTTCAGGTAAGACCTATTGCCTGGGTTGGCTTACTGCGTTTTTGAGCAACCTGCGGAAGGCTGGGCGGATCCTGGTGGTTGCGCCGTCTAATGTGGCGGTCGATGCGGCCACGCGGGAAGTTGTGACGGCATTTGAGACGCAGTGGGCACAGTTAGTTCGAAAGCGTCGAATTGTCCGGTATGGGTACCCACGAGACGAAGAAATCCTGGCCCGTCCGGAGTTGCTGGGGCCGGAAGCCGTGGAAAAGCTTTCGAATGCAATTTACGAGAAGGACCTGGAGGTCAAACGGCTTCGCCAGCAGCGTGCGCCAGAGAGCGAGATAGCGGCGGCCCGAACCGAACTGAAACAGCTCGAAACCGAACGTAAGGCCGCTGTTGTCGAGCACCTGAAACAGGCTTCAGTGGTGCTCACCACAATCGCCTCGGTCTGTCAGCAAGGGAGCGCGATCCGAGAATCTGGAACTTGGGACACCGTCATTGCAGACGAGTGCAGTATGTTGAACGGGGCCCTTGCACTTTTTCTCGCGAGCTTGGCAGAGAAGCGGTATTTACTAGCAGGGGATCCGCGCCAGTTGGCGCCGATTTTCGAGTGGAACCGAGGTGAGGCACCTGATGACGTGAAGCAGTGGCTTTCACGTGATCCCTTCGAGATTATCGGGTTCACGACGGGCGAAGGCGTCGGTCGCGTCGTGAAAGAACGGGACCCGAGAGTTGCGCGATTATTGTCCCAAAGACGTTGTCATCCCGCCATTTGGGACACCGTGTCCCATCTCTATCCTGACGTCAAGCCCGAGGTCTCGAAACAAAAGCTAGAGAGTCTCACCCAACTTCATCCTCTACCCGGCGCGCCGGTTGTCTGCTTTGACGTTGGAGCCTCCGCTCGCGTGCTGAACAGCGAATACGATGGCAGTGACGCCGAGGAACTCGCGACGCGCTACGAATCTGCATGTCGGAAAGCTGGTCGAAGTTGGGAAAATCCCTCGACCGCCAGAATTGCCATTGACCTTGCGATGGATATCCGCGGGGCGAAGCCCGACGCCAAGATTTCGATCATCGCCCCCTATCGCGCCCAAGTAAGATTGATTCAGCGTTGGCTCGACGAAGACACAAGAGCCAATATCCGAAGAGCCGCGGAATCTCCAAAGCCGATATTCGTCGGCACCGTTCATTCGTATCAGGGTGGTGAGTCGGACGTGGTTGTGTTTGATCTCGTAGACGGCTTTCCACGTAACGGACCAGGTTCTTTGCTGCGAGGTGACACAGCCATGCGTCTGGTTAACGTCGCCCTCACCAGAGCACGTGGGAAACTCATCCTCGTTCTCAACCGAAGATGGATTCGAGAACGGTGCAGGCGAGAAGATTTGGGGATACTGTGGGATTTGGTCTGCGGAACTTCGGCCCCGCGGCATGCGACGGTTGAGGTTCACCCGCCAACGCCGATGGTCCGTGCCCGGGATGTCGCCGAAGATCCCCAGACCGCTGAGGTGGAGTCGCCAATCGAGGAGATGTTTCTCGCAGAATTACGACTCAGAGCGCACGAACTCCCGCCATTTCAGTTGCAGGTCGAGATCCACAACGAGAAGGGGCGGCTGATTTCCCGAGCCGACTTCGCCTTTCCCTCGGAGAAACTGGCGATCTACTGCGATGGCGCGCGGTTTCATCTGATCAAAGAGCGATGGCACCGAGATCAGAAACAGCGCAGGGAATTGACCAGACTCGGCTGGAAACCCATCGTCTTTACCGGGAGGGAGATATATAGTAGCGCCAGGAAGTGTGTGCAAGAGGTCGTGGACCAGTTGACACCTAAGCGATCTCCACAATCTTAGCGACAACGATCGGAACCCAAATATCGCGACTTGGACGTATGCGACCATACCTGACTGTTGCAGTACAGGGTTGAGTAAGTTTTCGATTGGTTGCCGGGATAGCTCATAGGCCGAAGGTCTTGCGGACAACTATTAATGGGGTTAGTTGAGGATTGAAACATGTTGGTCTGGCACGCATTCCGCGGTGACGATAACAAATATCTTGGACGCCTGCAAACCGACTGCTATCCGAGTCTTGGCGGGCTTTTGTTTCGGACCGCAAGAGACCGTTACCTCGCGGCCGTCGAGCTAGTCGAGGTGCGGAACGACGAACTTGCTGACCGGCTGAGGCCAATGGAGTGGTGTGACCATCGGCCCTTGCAGGAGAGCCACGACCTAATTGCGGCCTATTATCGGCATGTAATCGGTCCCGCATGTCAGATGGAGATTGGTGAGGACGCCAAAACCTGTGATGACCGTTTTCGTACGTCATGGCAGCGCTTCTATGAAAGGGAAGTGAACCGCTTAGTGACGAAAGAGGCCGGGTTCACCAGGACGGTATGCCGCGCTGCGGCCTTTGCACACACTGAGATAGGATTCAGGAACGAGAATCTGTTGAGGCGCTTTCTGAAGTGGCACTACGGCGAGCAGGGGCTGTGGGCGTGGAGGGGCGTTGGAGACTATCCCTTCGAGTGAGCGGTAGTTCATCATGCCGGCAAACTTGCCGGCATGATGATACGGGTCTATTGACCCGTGGGTCCAATGGGGGTATAAAGGAGCTTCGGGCGACTTGCGGTGGCGCTCCGAATGGCAGTTTTTGCGGATTTGGAGTGTGTACCCTTGTCGGATTTGAAACTAGCATTTTTTCCTGCTGCGCCGGGTCGGGCGGCGGCTCTCGAGGCGGGATTTCGGTTTGGTCATATTGGAACTCATACCAGCCGGACCATGATGCTGGAGGAATTGAGCGCGGTGCTGGAAGCAGTTCCGGCAACAGGTAAGGCGGCAGACTATCAAGAGGCGGTGATCGACGGAAATTGTCTGGCAAAAGACACTGTTGCGACGCGCCGACTTTCGTTTCAACGCCTGCGTGAACTTTATGCGCTGGATCCTTCGGTCCCGGTCTTTCGAATCCTGCGGCGGCTGTGGGATCTGGATGTTTCCGGACGTCCCCTTTTTGCACTTTTGGTGAGTTTAGCTCGTGATCCACTGCTATTAGCAACGGCTTCCGCTATTATCTCTTTGCCTGATGGCGCCGAATATCAGAGGACGGCAATGCGGGAAGCCCTTCAGTCGGTTGTCGGCGAGCGGATGAATGAATCCACTCTCGACAAAATCGTCCGAAACGCGGCGAGTTCCTGGACGCAGTCTGGACACCTCGAAGGACGGACGTTCAAGTTCCGGCGGCTGGTGCAGCCGAGTCCGGCGGTGGTTGCGTTCGCGTTGTACCTGGCCCATGCGGCTGGTTTTAGCGGCGAGGAGCTACTGACCACGGGATGGATCAAACTGCTTGACGTGAACGCTTCCGGGGCTTTGGAGCTAGCGGGGGGGGCGAAGCGAGCAGGGCTGCTCGATCTTCGCATGGCGGGCGATGTCTTCGATTTGAATCTGGAGCGCATTGATCCACAGTTCGAACAGGGGCAGCGGTTGCCGGGGAGATAGATAACCGATGAGCAAAATCGAGCAGCTTGCGGAGAAGTACCGGCAACACATTGGATTGCCGTGGCAGGAAACGATTGCGGGCGCGCAGCGGGTGGTGATGGTTGTTTACCCGAAGGAATGGGAGCGTTCGCTGCTGGCACGGAAGGAAGCGTTTGCGATCGCCACCAGGTCGGAAGGTCACAAGTGGTTCGAAGTCGATCTTGCGGGGTGTTTCGCGCAATGGATGGCGAGCGAGGAGTACCGGGAGGCGTATTTCGAGTCCCCGGAAGACCTGCAGTTGAAGCTCGACGGAGAGTTCGCGGCGGCGGTGGCGCAGCAGATTGAAAGCGCCTTGGAACATCCGGAGGCGGACAAAAGCGCTGTGGTTGCGGTTTTCGGGGTGGGCACGCTATTTGGATTTGTCCGTATCTCGCAGGTGCTGAAACTGGTGGAGCCATCGATTCGCGGGCGGCTGGTGGTCTTTTTTCCGGGCGGGTACGAAGGGAACAACTACCGTTTGCTCGACGCCCGCGACGGCTGGAACTATCTGGCCGTACCGATCACTTTGCACAACTAGATCACAAATCAGGAGAGCTATTTTTCATGTTGCTGATTCGGGATGTCCTGCTTCGGGACCCTTCCAAGAAAGCGCTTGTCAACGCCGGCCAGGCCCGCATTGCGGATGACCTGGCGGATGAACGGGTCAAACAAGAGTTGCGTGGTGAGCTTTCGAGTTTTGTTTGCGAAGGCCAGTATCTGGATGGGATGGTCAAGATTCTGTCGTCGTTTTTGGCCCGGCGGGACCAGACCAACCAATATGCGGCGTGGGTGAGCGGCTTTTTTGGCAGCGGCAAGTCGCACCTGTTGAAGATGCTCGCGCATTTGTGGGCGAACACTGAGTTTCCGGACGGGGCGACAGCGCGGAGCATTGTGCCCGAGTTGCCGGACGAGGTGCGGGACCTGTTGCGGGAACTGGATGTAGCCGGCAAGCGATCCGGGGGCCTGCTGGCGGCGGCGGGCACGCTGCCGCAGGGCAATACCGAGAACGTGCGTCTCTCTGTGCTCTCGATCCTGTTGCGCGCCGTGGGATTACCTGCGTTGTACCCGCAGGCTCAATTTCAACTGTGGCTCGAAGAGAGCGGGTATCTCGACCGGGTGAAGGCCGCGGTCGCAAAGGCTGGCAAGCGCTGGGAGAGCGAATTGAACCATTTGTATGTCAGTCCGCTATTTCCGCGGGCCATTCTCGAATGCTATCCGGCGTTTGCGGTGAGCGAGGCGGCGGCCCGGGACTCGATCAAGGCGCAGTTCCCGTTGCGATCGTCGGATCTCAGCACGGAAGAGTTTCTTGGGATGATCAAGCGGGTGCTGAGGCGCGCCGGCAAGGATGGGCAGATCCCCTGCACGATCCTGATTCTCGACGAGGTGCAACAGTACATTGGCGATTCGGAAACACGCTCGGTGTTGATCACGGAAATCGCCGAGTCGATCTGCAAGCAACTCGATAGTCAAGTGATGCTGGTCGCGGCGGGGCAATCGTCGTTGACGAGCGTCAAACTCCTGAACAAACTTCTGGACCGTTTCATGATCCGGATTCAGCTATCGGATTCGGATGTGGAGACCGTGACGCGGAAGGTTTTGTTACGGAAACAGCCTTCGTCTTTGACGCCGATTGTGGAATTGCTGGACACCCACAGCGGTGAAGTCTCACGGCAGTTGCAGGGTACGAAGATTGGCGAGCGACAGGAAGACAAAGCGATCGTGGTAGAGGATTATCCACTTCTTCCGGTGCGGCGCCGTTTTTGGGAGCATTGTTTCCGGCAGGTGGACACGGCCGGAACGCAGAGCCAACTGCGTTCACAGCTTCGCATCATTCATGATTGTGTGGCCAAAGTCGCGGGGGCCCCGTTGGGCCGGTTGATCCCTGGCGACGATCTGTACGATGCTTTGGCTCCAGAGATGGTGACCACCGGGGCGCTGCCTCGCGAGATCAATGAGCGGATTGTTGGATTAGGGAAGAGCGGATCGGAAACGGGGCGGTTGCAGCAACGGATCTGTGGCCTGGTGTTTCTGATCGGCCAATTGCGGTCCGAGAGCGCGACGGACATTGGCATTCGGGCGAGCAAGGAGCACATCGCGGACCTGCTGGTGGATGACCTGCAGGCCGACAACGGCAAGTTGCGGGCAACGACCGCGGGGCTTCTGGATCAGCTTGCGGATGAAGGCGTGCTGATGCGGGTTGGCGATGAGTATCGGATCCAGACCGAGGAGGGGCGCAACTGGGACAACGAATTCCGCAAGCGGGAGACGAAGCTCAGAAACGACATTGCGTTCTTTGATGAGCGTCGCGATCAATTGCTGGCCGCCGAGGTCCAGAAGGTGGTGGACAAAACGAAGGTGCTGCACGGCGCCGTGAAAGCGCCGCGGCCTTTGAAGGTTCACCGGACGCAGGATCCGCCGCAGTCCGATGGAGAGTCGATTCAGATCTGGCTGCGGGACGGTTTCTCGGGTGAGGAGAAGAACATTCTCAACGCGGCTCGTGCGGCTGGCGTGACGGATGGCACGATTTTCGTCTTCATCCCGAAGAAGTCGGGACCGGAGTTTCAGAATATTCTCGCCACGGAGCACGCTGCCGAACAGACGCTGCAAGCAAAAGGCGCACCGAGCGGACCGGAGGGGCAACTCGCGCGGCAGAGCATGGAGAGCCGATATCGCCTGGCGAAGCAGCAACGAGAGGCACTGGTGGCAGAGATCGCTGCAGGGGCGAAGGTGTTCCAGGGCGGGGGCAACGAGTTACTCCATTTGTCGCTGGACGAGAAGTTACGGGCTGGGGCCGATGCTTCGTTGGCGCGGCTTTTCCCGAGATTCCGGGAAGCGGATTCTGCGGGTTCCGCCTGGGAATCGGCTATGAAGCGCGCGCGTGACGGAGCGGAACAGCCGTTTGCGCCGTTGAAGTACGAGGGCCCGATCGAGCAGCATCCGGTTTGCCGGCAGGTGCTTTCTGCTATCGGATCCGGAAAGACCGGCACGCAATTGCGCAAGGAACTGGAATCGAGTCCCTTTGGATGGCCACGGGACGCGGTGGATACGGCACTCATTGCGCTGCATCGCAGCCAGCATGTCACGGCAGTCCTGAATGGCGTGGCTGTTGGATTGGGTCAACTCGACCAGAACAAGGTTCCGAAGACCGAGTTCCGGGTGGAGAAGATCACGTTATCGGTCCAGGACCGCAATGCCTTGCGAGCGCTCTACCAGGACGTGGATGTCAAAGCGAAGGGTGAGGAGTTAGACGCCAAGGCTGGAGAGTTCTTCAGTGCCCTGCTGAAGCTTGGATCAGAAGCGGGCGGCGAGCCGCCGGCTCCCGCCCGTCCGAATGTTGCGGATATCGAGGACATTCGGAAGCTGGTGGGCAATGATCGTCTGTCGGCGCTGCGGGCGAAGGAGCCGGACCTTAAAAGTCGGATCGCGGAATGGAAGAAGGTTCGCGATGGGATCGTGAAGCGGGAGCCGGCCTGGCAGGTTCTGGAGCGGCTGGCCGGTCATGCGAGCAGTCTGGCTGGGGCGCAAGCACTACTCACACAGCGCGAGGCGATTCGCAGCAATCGTCTGCTGTTGGCCGATACCGATCCAGTTGCGCCGCTGCGAAGTACGCTGGCGGATCTTCTCCGCCAGGCGCTGCACGCCGCGCAATCCGCGCACGAGACTGCGTATCAGGCGGCCATCGACAGTCTGCATGGGAATGCGACGTGGCAGAAGCTCTCGCAGCCGGATCAGACGCGGATCCTGCACAACGAGGTGGGACTGCGAGCGCCGGCAAAGCCGGACATGGGCACGGATGAAGCGTTGCTGTCGGCCCTGGATTCCAAATCCCTGGCCGGAAGGCGCACGGAGGCGGAAGCGATTCCGACGCTGGTCAATAAGGCGCTGCAGATTGCCGCCCAGATGCTGGAGCCCAAGGTCCAGTTCGTCAGGTTGGAACAGAGCCTGCTGAAGACCGAGGCCGATGTTGACGTGTGGCTGGCCCGGCAACGCGCTCAGATCCTGAGTTCGCTCGCAAGCGGACCGGTGCAAATCCAGTAAAAGGGGAGGAAGCCATGCCATCACTAACCCGAGAACATCGCCGCCTTCTGGAGAACACGGTCGCGCAAGCCCGGAGTATTGCTGTAACCGGGGCCCGCAAGGTTCTGACAGACCAGTACGCCGTGGGCCATCACGAAGCTTGGCCACACATGAACGCAGCGGAGAAGGAACTCCGCAACCAGTTGCGTGCCCACGGCAGGCAACTCGGTGATGCGCGGGACGGTCAGCGAGGGACGCAAGAGATCGAGCACCTTGTACAGGCCTGTGCGTATGAGCATTGGCATCGGATGCTTTTTGCCCGTTTTCTGGCAGAAAACGACCTACTGTTGGATGCCGAGCACGGCATGGCCATGACTCTCGACGATGTTCGGGAACTGGCGCGGGAGCAGAACCGAGACTGGTTGGAGATCGCTGCCGAACTGGCGCAGAAAATGCTCATCGCGGTTTTCCATCCGGACGATCCAGTGCTGCGGATTTCGCTGCCACCGGAGACTCGGCAGGAGTTGGAAGAGAAGCTGGGGAGGCTGCCCCCGGAGATCTTCCTGGCCGATGACAGTCTGGGATGGGTCTACCAATTCTGGCAGCGCGATGAAAAAGACCGGGTCAACGAATCCGAGGTCAAGATTGGAGCCAAGGAGTTGCCTTCGGTGACGCAGCTTTTCACCGAAGATTACATGGTTCTCTTTCTTCTCGAGAACACGCTTGGGGCATGGTGGACGGCCAAGCGTCGGGCTGAGGGCAAGGATCCGGCTCTACCTGGCTATGACTGGACCTATCTTCGACTCAATGAAGACGGTTCTCCCGCGGCTGGAACGTTTGACGGTTGGCCGCGCGCCGCACGGGACCTCAAGGTGTTGGATCCTTCGATGGGGAGCGGCCATTTCCTGGTCTTTGCCTTGCCGATTCTTGTTCGCATGCGAATGGAGGAAGAAGGGCTATCAATCCAGGATGCTCTGAAGTCTGTTCTCATAGAGAATCTGTTCGGTCTCGAAATCGACGCGCGGTGTGCTCAGATTGCTGCGTTCCACCTTGCATTGGCCGCGTGGCGGATGGCAGGGGAGCATTTCCTTTTGCCGCAGCAGTTGAACCTCGCCTGTTCCGGCCTCGGTATCCACGCAGCAGAGTCGGATTGGGTGAAACTTGCGGGAGATGACGGTCCAGCGCGTGAGGAGATGCTACGGCTGTACTCGCTGTTCAAGGACGCGCCGACACTGGGTAGTCTCGTCGATCCACTTCGGCTCAAACGGACTGTCTATTCTGCCGGTGCTGAACACGTACTTCCGCTCATTGAAGAAGCGCTGAAGAAAGAGCAGTCCGCCGAAACTCGTGAACTGGCCATAGCGGCACAGGGTGTACTGGCAGCGTTTCGAATTCTGTCCAGCCGCTTTACCTTGGTCGCGACCAACGTTCCGTACCTGGGGCGCGGAAAACAAGCGCCAGTGTTAGCCGAGTATTGCGCCGAGTTTCACGGGGACGCCAAGGCCGATTTGGCAACTTGTTTTGTGGATCGCTGCTTGCGGTTCTCGAGTGATGGCGGCTCAGTGGCGTTAGTGACTCCTCAGAATTGGCTGTTCCTGACCAGCTACAAGAAACTGCGCGAGCGGCTCTTAAAGACAGACCAGTGGGACTTCGTCGCGCGCCTGGGTGAGCACGCTTTTGATAGCCCGGCGGCGGCTGGTGCATTTGTGGCGTTACTAGGCCTAACCCGGCGCCCGCCGAGTTCCGAGCACACGTTCGCTGGGTGGGATGTTGGAGAGGCAGGCAAGCCTGACGAGAAGGCGGAAGGCCTGTTAGCAGAATCGTATCCGGTTTCACAGCACGAACAACTGGCTAGTCCGGATTCTCGCCTCACATTCTCAAACACTTCATCCAGTGCTTACCTTTCCCGGTATGCACGATCCTTCGAAGGCCTCACTACTGGCGATATTCCCAGGTTTGTCCAGATGTTCTGGGAGCAGGCCAGTGTCGGCAACCGATGGGAGCCTTTCATCCGCGCGGTTGACAAACGGGGGTTGTATGGAGGACGAGAGCAGATCCTTCTTTGGGATGGCGGAAATGGGCCCCTCGTAGACAGCCCTGGCTCGTACATCAAAGGTGAGCAAGCATGGGGCAATCGGGGCCTACGAATCAGTCAAATGAGGCGGATTCTCCCTTCCGTCTATTGCGGCGAATTGTTTGACAAAGATGGAGCCACACTTGTACCCTCAGACCCACTTCTGTTGCCCGCAATCCTAAGTTATGTGGAGTCGGAAGATTTCTCGGAGGCCGTCCGGCGTTTGGATCGAAAGTTGAACGTCACGATTGGCACCTTCGTCAAAGTCCCCTTTGACCTAGATCACTGGCAGCGGGTTGCTGTTGAGCGATATCCTAACGGCATCCCGGAGCCCCACTCTGACGACCCAACGCAGTGGCTCTTCGACGGCCACCCCGTTGCCTCGGAGTCACCGCTCTTGGTTGCTGTTGCGCGTCTTGTTGGCTACCGCTGGCCACGTCAGACCGGATCGAGTTTCCCCGATTGCCCATCGCTCGGACCGGATCGACTGGAGGTTCATGCCGCCGCGGACGGCATCGTACCACTACATTCGATCGCCGGCGAGTCTTCGGCAGCCGACCGGCTTCGTGCGCTGCTCGCTGATGCTTATCGCGAAAAGTGGTCTGCAGGTAAGCTGCGTGAACTGTTGGGGGAGTGGGAGTCGCTCGAAGAGTGGCTGAGTGACGGCTTCTTTGAAGAGCATTGCCGTGTTTTTCAGCCCCGACCTTTCGTTTGGCACATATGGGACGGGCGGAAGGATGGATTTAACGCTTTCGTGAACTACCACCGTCTTGCGGCACCGAATGGAGAGGGGCGACAGACGTTGGAAAAGCTCATCTACACCTATCTTGGCGATTGGATCTCCCGGCAAAACGCCGACCTTACAGCGGGCACAGAAGGGGCGCATGGCCGTCTCACTGCTGCACTGCATCTCCAGACCGAGCTCGAAAGAATTCTTGCTGGAGAGAAACCGTATGACCTATTCGTCCGCTGGAAGCCGCTTCATGAGCAGCCCATCGGTTGGGAGCCGGATCTCAACGACGGTGTGCGGCTGAATATCCGGCCGTGGCTGCAGACATCTCTTGCGCCTAGTATTACTAACAAGAAGGGATCGTGTATCTTCCGAGTCAAACCTAAGATCAACCTCGGCAAGGATCGCGGCAAGGAACCCCAGCGCCCGAAGGACGATTTCCCGTGGTTCTGGTCGTGGGATGAGCAGACCGAAGACTTCGCAGGCGGCAAGGAATTCGACGGCGCCCGCTGGAACGACTTGCACTACAGCATCCAGTGCAAGCAGACGGCAAGAGAGCAGCAGCGACAGAAGAAGAACAGGAGTTCGCAGTGAGACCCTTGACGGATGACGAACTGACGGCGATGTTGCGTGATCTCGAGTCCGACCGTGTCGAGCGGAAGGAGTCCTTTCGGGGCGATGCGCCAACCTCGGTACGGGAAGCGGTGTGCGCATTCGCCAATGATCTGGCGGGGCATGGTTGCGCCGGCGTTGTATTTATAGGCGTACGGGACAATGGAACACCGTCCGCTAACTTTGCAGTCAGCGACGAGTTGCTGCGACAGTTCGCTGACATCAAGACCGACGGGAACATCGCGCCTCCTCCCAGTCTGCTGGTGGAGAGACGGCAACTCGACGGCGCTGAGTACGCGGTGATTACGGTTTGGCCGTGCGACACGCCGCCAGCGCGGTACAAGGGACGGATCCATGTCCGATGGGGACCGCGCAAGGGGCTGGCGAGCGCCCAGGACGAGCGCATTCTCAATGAGCGACGACGTTTTCGCGATCGCCCGTTCGATATTCAGCCGGTGCGCGAGGCAACGGTGCAGGAACTGGACTTGCTGCGCTTTCAACAGGAGTACCTGCCGGCGCTGGTGGCTCCCGATGTGCTCGCGGCGAACGAACGAAGCATTGAACAGAAGTTGGCTGTGACGAAGATGGTGGCGGGCGAGGCGGAGTCCGCGCTGCCAACTGTCTTAGGGCTCTTAGTGATCGGGCGGTCGCCGGTGGATTGGCTGCCGGGCGCTTATACGCAGTTCGTACGGTTTGCGGGGAATGATCTGACGGTTCCCGCAGCGGATGAGGAAGTGATCCACGGCACGGTCGGGGACCAGATCCGGCGTCTGGAGGACAAGCTGAACGCACATAACGTGCGCGCCGTGCGTTTTTCCGATGTGGATCGGGAGACGAGAAACGACACGTACCCGATGGATGCGTTACGCCAACTGGTCCGGAACGCGTACATGCACCGCAGCTACGAGGCTACGCACGCGCCGGTGCGTGTGTACTGGTTCGACGACCGGATCGAGATTCATAATCCGGGCGGTCCGTTTGGGTCGGTGACACCTGAGAATTTCGGTCAGCCAGGGGTGACGGACTACCGGAACCCGAATCTGGCCGAGGCCTTGCGGGCGCTGGGCTATGTACAGCGATTCGGGGCCGGCATCGCGATCGCCCGCCGAGCTTTGGGCGAGCGGCTTCGCTTTGAGGTACAGCCCGGGTTTGTGGCGGCGATCGTCGCGGGAGAACGCGATTGATCAGTATCGCCTTTTTCAACAACAAGGGAGGCGTGGGCAAGACCTCCCTCGTCTATCACTGCGCCTGGATGCTCGCGGAACTCGGCAAGCGCGTGCTGGCCGTGGATCTGGACCCTCAGTCGAACCTTTCGATGATGGCACTAGATGTCGATCGTTTGGAGACGCTGTGGCCCGACGACGACCACCCTCAAACGTTGTACGGGGCTGTTGCGCCGCTCTTCAGTGGAACGGGGGATATCCGCCCGGCTCACATTGAATCGCTCGATTCTGGCTTGGGTCTGCTGGTAGGCGATCTAGCACTGTCTGATGTAGATGGTGATCTTTCGGAGGCCTGGCTGCGATGCGAGATGGGAAGTGCGCGAGCCTTTCGTGTCACTACTGCGTTCTGGCGGGTGATCCGGGAAGCAGCAGCCCGTCATCGGGCAGACCTCGTGCTCCTCGACCTCGGCCCCAACCTCGGCGCAATCAACCGAGCGGGGCTTGTGGCGTCGAGCCATGTTGTTGTTCCTTTGGCGCCGGATCTTTTCTCGGTACAAGGCTTGCGAAGTCTCGGATCGACGCTTCGAGCGTGGCGCGATGGCTGGCAGAAGGTTGCCGTCCAAGATGGGTCTGCGCTCGGGGAGATTCCGGAAGGAGCGATGACCCCCATCGGTTATATCCTGATGCAAAATGTGGAACGTCTGGGGCGCCCTCCGAGGAGGGCTTCAGCGAAGTGGCTTGGACGGGTTGTGACGACTTATTCCGAGAGCGTACTCGGTAGAAGTGGCCCAACTGCCTTGCCGGACATCCATCAGATTCAACTGATCAAGCACTATCGGAGCCTGATGTCGATGGCGCTGGAGGCTCGCAAACCGATGTTCCAACTGACGAGCGCCGATGGAGCGATCGGCGCCCATCAGGCCAGTGTGCAGCAATGCCGTGCTGACTTTGAGACGTTGTGCCGGGAGATCGCCCGGCGCGTGGGATCCCCCGTATGAGCCACGGAGCGCACGCTGCCGCCGCGCAGACCCTGCTTCGCGCGTTGCTCGCTTCGTTGGACGCGGCGACGCGTTCGCCGGAAGGCGTGGTCGAGCCAGCGGCGATTCTCTGGACGGATACTGACGCGCAATGGCTCCCTTTGCTGCCGACTTTGCGGGCCGTGTTTCCGTGGATTTATACGCTGGGCCGGTTCGATGCTGCGACGCGAACGGGTCCGGCGATCTGGCTGAAGTGCATTGTCGACCGGACGCTGCCAGAAGCGCCTCCACTGCTGCCGCCACCATACGAGGGGAAGATCCCGGTGCTGTATCTGCCACGGGTGAGCCGGCAGGAACTGCGGGCTGCGGGTGATTGCCCCCCGGCGCTGCAACCTCTGGTGGAACTGCAGTATCGGGGCCGGGTCTGGCACCAGCCGAATGGCCATGACTGGACGGTCCGCGCGTTTCTGGTCTCGGACGACGGGTTGGGCCTGGATGTCGCCGGGGACCGGCGAACGGAAGAGGCGTTCCTGCGCGTCCTGCCGATTCTGGCCGAGACCGATGCCCGTGCGTTGCAGGGCCGGCGGCTGGATGCGGACGATTTCGACAAACTGTCGGTGCAGGATCCGGTTCGGGATCTGCTTTTGTGGCTGAACAACCCGGAGACGTTCGAGGCAGCGGCAAGAGGCGGACGGTGGGAGTCTTTCCGGGGCTTGTGCCAGTCGGAGTTCGGGCTGGATCCGGAAGGTGTGCCAGCGGCGGAGGTGGCCGGGATGCTGGTTCGGGCCGAAGTCGGGCTGGACCGGGTTTGGAGCCGGTTCGCCGAATCGCCACAACTCTATGCCGGAGTCGCGAAGCTGTTGCGGGATCCGGTGGGCGCGGCTCAAGGCTTGCTGGTGCTGGATCCGTCGCGCGATCCACGGATCAACGAGCAGGAGGAGGCGGAGCTTCGGCAGGGTTTGCAGGCGGCTGCCGGTTTGGCTCACGGGCAGGCCTGCGCGAAGGTGCTGGAGTTGGAGAAGCGGCACGCGGAACGCCGGGAGTGGGTGTGGGCCAGAACGGAGATGAGTCCCTGGGCGTGGGCGTTGCAGCCGCTGGCGCGGCTGGCGCAACTGGCGCGAAAGCCGCTGGGCGGCGCGACACTCTCACAGGCGGTCACGGAGTACGCGCAGAGTGGCTGGGAGTGTGACCGGGCTGCGTTGGATGCGCTGGTCCACTTTCGTAATGGCGCGGATGCGGGGATCCTGCGAAAGCTCGTGCAGGCGCTGTACGAACCCTGGCTGGACGCGAGCGCACGGCATTTTCAGAGTCTGCTGCTGCAGTTGTTGTCGGCGACGTCGATGAACGAGACGCCGACGGTTGCGGGGTCCGATGGTGGTGGCGTCGACGAGGGACGTGATGTCTGTCTCCTGTTTGTCGATGGGCTGCGCTTTGATTTGGCGAACTTGTTGGCGGCGCGACTCGAGGCGCGTTCGCTGCAGGTGACGTTGCGGCATCGGCTGGCGCCGCTGCCGACGGTGACTCCAACGGCGAAGGTGGCGGCGAGTCCGGTGGCTGGTGAGGTAGTAGGCGGCGATGCGGGTGAGGATTTTACGCCGTTTCTGCCGTCGTCGAAGTCGGGGCTGAAGCCGGCGATTGCGCCGCTGTTCCGGGAGCGGCTGCAGAATGCGGGTTTGTTGGTACTCGATTCATCGGATACGAGTATGCCTTCCGCAGGGGGCTCCGCTGACCTCGCGGCGGGCGCGTGGACGGAGTGCGGGTTGATCGACAGCATGGGACACAACCTGCAAGGCGATCTGGTGTATCAGTTGGGCGCGGAACTGGATCGGATTGCGGACCGGGCGTTCGGATTGCTGGACGCCGGCTGGCGGGCGGTGCGGATTGTGACGGATCACGGGTGGATCCTGCTGCCGGAGGGGTTGCCGAAGGTTTCGCTGCCGGCCTATCTGACGGAGACGAAGTGGGCGCGGTGTGCGGTGGTGAAGGGGTCGTCTGACGTGGGTTTGCCGACGTTCGGGTGGCATTGGAACCCGAAGGTGCGGATCGTGTCGCCGCCGGGGATCGCGTGTTTTCGGGCTGGGGAGCGGTATGCGCATGGTGGCGTGAGTCCACAGGAGTGTGTGGCTCCAGAGCTGGTGGTGGAGCGGCGCGCGGTTGCGAGTTACGCATCGATTGTGGCGGTGCAATGGCGCGGGATGCGCTGCAAGGTGCAAGTGGAAACCAACGATCCGGGGGTGGTGGTGGACCTGCGGTCGGTTTGGAAACAGGAGTCTTCGAGCATCGTGGCGGCGGCGAAGAGTGTGGGTCCGGCGGGCGAGGTGAGTTTGGCGGTTGCGGATGACCGGCATGAGGGCGCGGCCGCCTGGGTTGTAGTGGTCGACGCGAGCGGGAAGATTCTGGCGCAACAGACGACTTCAGTGGGAGAGGCAGGGGGCGTATGAGAACCGAGTTGGATCGCCTGGATTCATTAGGCGCGGCTGCTTTCGATGGATACCTGGTTCGAAAGGATCTGGTGCGCAAGTATTCGCGGCAGTATCCGGTGCCGACGTACGTGGTGGAGTTTCTGCTGGGGCGGTACTGCGCGAGCACGGATGAGCAGGAAATTTCCGAGGGGCTGCAAATCGTCGAGAAACAGCTTCGTGACCGCACCGTGCGCACGGGCGAGGAGGAGCTGTTCAAGGCGCGGGCGAAGGAACAGGGATCGGTCAAGCTGATCGATCTGGTGCGGGCGCGTCTGGATACGAGAAACGACTGTTATGTGGCGGAGTTGCCGAGTCTCGCACTGCGTGAGGTGCGGGTCGCGGACATGCTGGTGCGGGAGAACGAGCGGATGCTCACGGACGGCTTTTATGCCGAGGTGACGCTTTCGTACGATGGCGTGGTGGCGCTTGAAAACGGCGGGCGGCCTTTCAGTATCGACAGTCTGCGTCCGATTCAGATGTCGAAGTCGGATGTACTGGATATTCTGGCTCGTGGGCGGCGGCGGTTCGAAGCAACGCAGGATTGGATCGATTTTCTGATTCGCTCGGTGGGGTTGGAGCCTTCGGCGCTGGACGAGCGTGCGAAGCGGGTGGTGTTGCTGCGCATGATTCCGTTCGTGGAGCGGAATTACAACCTGGTGGAGTTGGGTCCGCGGGGGACTGGAAAGAGCCACATATTCCAGCAGATTTCACCATATGCCCATTTGATATCGGGCGGCAAGGCGACTGTTGCGAAGATGTTCGTAAACAACGCCACCGGGCAGCGCGGCCTGGTGTGTCAGTACGACGTCATCTGCTTCGATGAAGTGTCGGGGATCTCGTTCGATCAGAAGGACGGGGTCAACATCATGAAGGGCTATATGGCTTCCGGCCAGTTCAGCCGCGGCAAGGAGAATATCCGGGCTGATGGCGGGATTGTGATGGTCGGGAACTTCGACGTCGATGTGGAGCAACAGCAGCGGGTTGGGCATTTGTTGAGTCCACTGCCGCCGGAGATGCGGAACGATACGGCGTTCATGGATCGGCTGCACGGGTTCGCGCCGGGATGGGATTTCCCGAAGCTGAGTCCAGGGGAGCATTTGACGGATCACTTCGGGCTGGTGAGCGACTTCCTGTCGGAGTGCTGGAACAAGCTGCGGTCGGGGACGCGGTCGACGGTGCTGCAGAGCCGGGTGTTTCTGGGCGGGGCGTTGAGTGGGCGCGACATCGAGGCGGTGAACAAGACGGTGAGTGGTTTGGTGAAGTTGCTATTTCCGGATCCGGAGATGCCGGTGTCGGATGAGGATTTGGAGTTGATGGTCCGGCTGGCGCTGGAGTCGCGGCGGCGGATCAAGGAGCAGCAGAAGCGGTGTTTCAAGAGCGAGTTCCGGAATACGCACTTTAGTTACACGTTGGGCGTGGATGGGGTGGAGCAGTTCGTTTCGACGCCGGAGTTGCATAGCGATGAGGCGATCGAGAGCGATCCGTTGCCGCCGGGGCAGGTGTGGGCGGCGAGTATGGGTTCGCCGGAGACGGGGGCGGGGTTGTATCGGATCGAGGTGACATCGGGCGCGGGGAGCGGCGTGAAGATTCTGAATCAGCCGACTCCGCCGTCATTCCGCGAGAGTGTGCGGATCGGGGAGCAGAATTTGTATACGCGGGCGAAGGAACTGGTGGGGGACCGGGATCCGCGGGAGCATGAGTTCTCGGTGCAGATGCGTGCGTTCGATGCGGATAAAAGTGGTGGGGGGCTGAGTTTGCCGGTGCTGGTGGCGTTGTGCAGTTCGCTGCTGGGGAAGAATACGCGCGGGGGGACGGTGATTGCGGGGAGTCTGAATCTGGGCGGGTCCATCGACATGATTCCGAATGCGGTGCGGATTGCGGAGATGGCGATTGACAAGCAGGCGCAGACGCTGCTGATGCCGGTTTCGTCGCGGCGGCAGTTGAATGATTTGCCGGATGACTTGTGGACTCGGATCAGTATTGAGTTCTACAAGGACGGGGTCGATGCGGTGTTCAAGGCGCTGGAGGAATAGGGTTGATGCCGCGGACGATAGAGGAAGGTTTTCGTGACTTCCTAACTAGGTTGACCCCAAGCGAAGTCGAGTCAGAACGCGCAGGGAGCCACAGGGAGGCGGTTCTCAAGTGTTTACAGAGCCACTACAGGGTACACCGATTCTTCCGCACCGGGTCGTTCGGAAATGGAACCAGTATCTACGGGTACAGTGACGTCGATTACTTTGCGTCAATCGAATGCGAGGACCTCAGTGCTGACTCCACCTATGCGTTGCAGAAGATGAGGGGACATCTCGACAGGAGGTTCCCGCGGACAGAGGTCGGGGTTCGATGCCCAGCTGTGCGGGTTCCTTTCGGTAGTACCAACGCCGAGGCACATGAGATCGTGCCCGCTTGTTCCATCCCAAGAAAGGGACGAGGGTTTGAGGTTTTTTGGATTCCAGATTGTGCTGGCGGATGGATGAAAGCGAGCCCAGAGGCACACAATGCGTTTGTGCGCGATCAAGACTACCGATTGGGATACAAACTCAAACCACTCATTCGTTTTATGAAGGCGTGGAAATTCTACAATTCTGTACCGATCTCGTCGTTTTATCTGGAGATGCGTGTTGCAAGTTTCGCCCCCAATGAGCAGTCAATCTTGTATGCCATGGATCTGAGGAACGTCTTCGCATACCTCGACAACCATGATCTGCCAGCAGTCCAAGATCCGGCGGGTGTTTCCGGGTTGATTGAGCCGTGTGCAACTCAGGCAAAGTTCCAAGAAGCGAGGTCCAAGATCACGACGGCGCGCAAACGGGCCGACAAGGCCCGAGAAGCCGAAGACGCCGGTGATATCAAGGAGGCCTTCGAATGCTGGGACCTGCTGTTTGGTTATCGTTTTCCGAGCTACTACTACTGATGAACAATATTCCCGTCCACCAAAATGCGCCGCGGAACCTCCGGCGCCTGGCCGCGCAGCGTGTTTTGTATGCGGAGGCGAAGCGGGTGCTTGGGATTCAGCTTTTGATCAGCGCACCGGCTGTCGTCGTGTGGTCAATTCTTGCGACGCTCTACCCTAACTTAAAGCCGTACGCGGGGCTTTGGGCATGCTCCGCTACTTTACTCGATGTCTTACTGTTCGGGCCGATGATTAAGAACAAGAAGACCACCGCAGCCAAGATTCAAGAGGAATTCGACTGCGAGGTACTGGAACTTGCCTGGTGCGACTGCAAAGTAGGGGATCGTTCGGAGCCCGAGAACATGGCTAAAGCCAATTCCCTCGAACGAGAGAAATCCGAGTTTGACAAACTACGCGACTGGTATCCAACAGTGGTCGGAGAGGCGCCGATCCATATCGGAAGGCTTGTCTGCCAAAGGGCAAACTGCTGGTGGGAGCGCACCCTTCGAGAAAAGTACTCTTTGGGTTTGACATCGTTCTACGCGATCTCTGGCGCTCTCATTGTGGTGATAACAATGGCTAGTGGACTGAGCGTTCTGAATGCAGTCACAACGCTGCTTCTCCTCCAGCCTCTGATCATCGTGGGTATGAAGACCCACCGGGAACATGCCGATGCAGCCGGTCATGCAGATCGTCTGAAGAAGACCGCTGACACTCTGTGGCGGAAGTCTATCTCAGGGCAACTATCGGAGGAGCAAGCGACCCACGAGGCCCGTCACTTGCAGAACGAGATCTATGATCACCGTACCCGTGCGCCCCTGGTCTTTGATCGGCTTTACTCACTGTTTCGGAACTCACAAGAGGAGGAGATGCACACAGCAGCAGAAGACCTTATGGAACAATACCGACGGGAGCGGCCGAAGACTCATGGTGCAGCTTAGAACAGCCGCAGAAGCCGACGCAGTGACAGGACCTTACGCTCGCCATCGGAGGAATAGTTACCCAGGGTTGAGGCGACCATTGTCGTCCGTTAAGACGAGGTGAAGAGCCTAGTTAAGAAGGTGAAAATGAAAGAGACATCCCAGTCGCGAAGTGCTCGCGACACCGCGTGGCAGTTGGCAATGGCGGCCGATGAGAGGTCGCCAGCAAGCGGAGATTTCGGATTTTGCCTGGAGTGGCTCGGTCATCCGGATAGCGGGGACGGCCGCACGCATTTCTTGTGGTTCCATGACAGAGACTCGTTTCTGGATTTTCTTGACCAGCACCTAGTCAACTTCATTTTTTCGGAGGATGAGGACGTGGATGCGGACGCACTCAAGAGCCTTCGGGAGAAGGTCAATTCCTGGCGATCCGGTGCTGGCATTCCAGAGGATGTCCAGACAACTCTCAACGACTTTGTGTCGGTTGCAGAGTGGAGATTGCCGTGGGCCGGTTCCTATGCCGCGCTACAGGCGAGCGACATTTACCACCCTGTATGGCTCGCGGAAGTTGAGGCGAGGCGTCAGTGGTCAGGCGGTTCCTTCGAAGAGTCCGGGTCTGTTGAAAGTTAGGGATTCCTTCACGGCGACTTGAGGGCGGGGCGCGGCGAGGTCAAGGACTGGAGGCGTGAACCCGACAAGAGCCCCGGCGCAGTTGGTTTCGGAATGTCAGAACCGTTGGACGGACATGCCGGGCTTCATGTAGAGCTTCGGGTTGCGCGTCAGTTTGGAGAACACGCCGTAGCAGACTGATGAGACGTAACTGGGTACGACCGGGTCCAAGTTGAGGAAGGTTATATAGTTGGTGATGCCGGCCGCCTTCAGGGCCGACAGGACGCAGGTGGAGCAGTTGCGGGTCACCACGCGATAGGTCACGTCGGACTTCCACTTGGTCCAGTAGTCCAGGGCCGCCCGTTCGTCGAGGATTCCGAAGAAACGGTAGGTCCAGGTGGGCTTGCGCCTTTCGTCCTGGACATCGTCCTGGAAGGTGCGCCTTTTGAAGGCCGGACTCTCCCAGACGTCGCCGACGGGCCACCAACTCACGTATTCCGTGTTGGAGAACACGTCATCCTCGTAGCCAATCCACATTCTGCCGCGCGGGGTGTCTGGTTGTCGATGTCGTTGTGTCGAAACTCGGCTGTATCATCGAAGTGATGATGATGGTGCGCCTGGTTCCGGGAGAGCTAATACTGCGACTCAGCCTCAGACTCAGAAGACCTGGTGGTGGACGTGGCCGCGGCGCTTTTCGGTTCCTGGTGGTGGGGTTGCTGCAGCTGTTGCTCGTCCTGGTGATTCTGCTGGCGCCGTCGTCATTGGTGCAGCAGCAGATGATGGCTGCTGCTGCGGCGGGGGCTCGGAAGAAGAAAGCGAAGCTGCTTTCCAAGGGGCTTTACGCGGTCTTCGAGACTGCGCAGGGGGCGTTCACGGCGCTGCTGTGTGAGGAGGCTACGCCACGGACGGTGCGGAACTTCGTAGCGCTGGCCGATGGGGTCCAGGCGACGGTGGATCCACAGACGAAGAAGCCGGTCCGACGGCGGTTTTACGATGGGGTGACGTTCCACCGCGTGGTCCGAGGGGAGTTGATTCAGGCCGGGGATCCGACGGGGGTCGGGAACCATAATTGCGGGGTCACGATTCCGGATGAGATCCGGCCGGGGCTGCGGTTTGTGGCGAGCGGGACGCTGGCTATGGCCAATACGGGGGAACCGAATAGCGGGGGATGCCAGTTCTTCGTGACGGTGAATCCGATGGGGGTTTGGAAGGATTGGAGGTCGTGGAGGCGATCAACCGGATGCCGGGACGGGGGGAGCGTCCGGCGGCGCCGGTGCGGCTGCATCGGGTGACGATTCAGAAGGTGGTGGGTCCTCCTCCGGATCGGGGGAAGGAAGTGTTTGGGCGGGACTAAAGTCCCGCGCGGACTCAAGTCCGCCCCACTGGGCTTGTAGCAGCTTGGACGGGGCTTCAGGGGGCTCCTGTATTGGCGGCGTGGCTGGCCTCCTGGCACCATTGCCGGGCATGAATTCAGAGCGTGTTTTCGGGGCGGGACTTAAGTCCCGCGCAGGCTAAAGCCTGGCTAAAGCCGGCTAGAGCCTACACCACCGGGCTTGCAGGAGCTTGGACGGCTTCACAGAGTGTGTTTGAGAGATGGGGTAAGCTGAAGGGTTAGAACCATGCCTCCGATCCTCAATAAAATCAGCTCTCGAATTACACAGCCGAAGTCCCAGGGCGCATCGCAGGCGATGCTGTACGCCACTGGACTGACTGAAGCCGATATGAATAAGCCGCAGGTCGGCATCGGCTCCATCTGGTATGAAGGCAATCCCTGCAACATGCACCTGATGGACCTCGCCGCCAAAGTGAAGGACGGCGTGCAGTCGGCCGGCATGGTGCCGATGCGGTTCAATACCATCGGCGTCAGCGACGGCATCTCGATGGGCACCGACGGCATGAGCTACTCGCTGCAATCGCGCGACCTCATCGCCGACTCGATCGAGACCATCATGGGCGCACAGTGGTACGACGCGCTGGTCGCCATCCCCGGCTGCGACAAGAATATGCCCGGCTGCATGATCGCCATGGGACGCCTCAACCGGCCCGCCATCATGGTGTACGGCGGCACCATCCGCGCGGGTTGCTCCAAAGAAGACAAGAAGCTCGATATCGTGAACGCGTTCCAGTCCTACGGGCAGTTCCTGACCGGCGAGATCAGCGACACGCGGCGGCAGGACATCGTGCGGCATTCGTGCCCGGGCGCGGGCGCGTGCGGCGGCATGTATACGGCCAACACGATGGCTTCAGCGATCGAAGCGATGGGGATGTCGCTGCCGTATAGCTCATCGACTCCGGCCGAGGATCCGCTCAAGCTCGACGAATGCGTGCGGGCCGGCGCGGCGATCCTGCGGCTGCTGGAACTGGATCTGAAGCCTCGCGACATCATGACGCGCGCGGCGTTCGAGAATGCGATGGTGCTGGTGTCGGCGACGGGCGGATCGACGAATGCAGTGCTGCATCTGATCGCGATCGCGCGGGCGGTCGGCGTGCCGCTGACGATCGACGACTTCCAGGCGGTGAGCAATCGCGTGCCGCTGCTGGCGGACTTCAAGCCGTCGGGCAAGTACGTGATGGAAGACCTGCAGGGCGTGGGCGGCATCCCGGCGGTGTTGAAGATGCTGCTGGCGGAAGGGCTGATCGACGGCAGTTGCATGACGGTGACCGGCAAGACGCTGGCGGAGAACCTGGCGGAACTGCCGGGCCTCAGCGAAGGGCAGGAGATCGTGCAGCCGCTGAGCAAGCCGATCAAGGCGACGGGCCATATTCAAATCCTGCGCGGGAACCTGGCGCCCGAGGGCGCGGTGGCGAAGATCACGGGCAAGGAAGGGCTGCGCTTTGTGGGTCCGGCGCGCGTGTATGATTCCGAAGAAGACATGCTGCACGGACTCGAGAACAAGGAGATCGGCAAGGGCGATGTGATCATCATCCGGTATGAAGGTCCGAAGGGCGGACCGGGGATGCCGGAGATGCTGACGCCGACGTCGGCGATCATGGGCGCGGGCCTGGGCAAGGATGTCGCGCTGATGACCGATGGACGGTTCTCCGGTGGTTCGCACGGGTTCATCGTGGGGCACGTGACGCCGGAGGCGCAGGAGGGAGGTCCGATCGCGCTGGTGCAAAATGGCGACATCGTGACGATCGACGCGGAGAAGAATATCATCGCGTTCGATGTCACGGATGAGGAGATCGCGCGGCGGCGCGCGGCGTGGAAGATGCCGCCGTACAAGGCGAATCGCGGCACGCTGGCGAAGTACATCCGGCTGGTGAAGAACGCGTCGAACGGCTGCGTGACGGACGAAGAACTGTAGTTGATGGGATGGGTGGAGCCTTTAGAGGCTCCACTCATTGGTGACGACGGTGTGGAAGTGTTCGACGACGGCGCCGTTGCGGTGGGCGCCGAGGCGGTCGCGCCAGGTTTCGAAGAGCTTGCTGCCGCGGAAGCCCTGGGTGTGGGCTTCGAGGGTTTCCCAGCGGACGATGAGGATGTAGCGGGTGGGCGTTTCGTGGCTGCGCTGGACGGTGTGGCCGTGATAGCCGGGGCTGGCGGCGATGACGCCTTTCAACTCCTGCATGGCCTGTTCGAAGTCGGCCGTGGCGTCGGGGGCGATGCGGAAATCCGCGATTTCGAGAATCATTCCAGTCGCTATTCTAGCGAACCTTACTTCACTTCCAGTTCACGTAGAAGTATTTGTCGAGTTCGGCGGGAAAGCCGGGGTCCTTGGCGATGTCGGCCTGGTTGCCCTGCTGGCGGCTGTTGCGGGCGGCGTTGAGGGCGAGGGCGGTGTAGAAGGTGTGGGAGATGCTGCCCTGGGCTCCGCCGGAGACGCAGGGGTCGACGCGCTGGTCGAGGAGGACGTTGGCGCCGCGGCGCTTGGCTTCTTCCTGGAAGAATTTGAGGAATCGGGCGGAGGTGGGTCCCCAGACGCCGTCGACGGTGAGCGGCTTGGTTTCGCCGGGCGGGCGGAAGCCTTTGGATATGGGGGAGTCGTTCCAGGCGATTCTGAGAAGGTGCTGGACGAGCAGGACATCGGGACGGTTGTTGGGGCAACCGGTTCCGACGGCGGCATCGACGCCGTAGGCTGCGGTGACGTCGGGCGTGGAACGCACGCTGAAGAGTCTGGGCATTTGGGGGTGGCTGCCTCCTTTGGCTTCCTCCCATTATGCAGCAGGAGGGATCAGCGCGCGGGGGCGGCTTTGAGTTGTTTGGAGTAGTTGCGGAGGACGCGGTCGACGTAGGTGATGGTTTCGCGGTAGGGCGGGGGACCGTTGTAGCGGTCGACGGCGCCGGGTCCGGCATTGTAGGCGGCGAGGGCTTTGACGGAGTCGCCGTCGTAGCGGAGGAGGAGTTCGCGGAGGTAGCGGGCGCCGGCTTCGATGTTCTGTTCGGGGTCGTGGGGATCGGCCTGGAGGGCGGCGGCGGTGCCGGGCATCAACTGCATGACGCCGATGGCGCCTTTGTTGGAGATCGCGTTGGGCTGGTAGGCGGATTCGGCGCGGGCGACGGAGTGGACGAATTCGGGCGGGAGTCCATTGTTGACGGCGGCGCGGGTGACGAGTTCCTGGATGGTGAGTTTGGGTTTGTTGGGGTCCGCGGGTTGCGGCTGCGTCGCTGTGGCGAGGGGCTGCGGCTGCGGGGGCGGGGCCACGAAGTCGTCGCGTTCGATGCGTTCGACCTGGGATTCGGCCAGTTGGGTTTCGCCGCCTGCGGCCATGCGGAGGACATAGACGCCATCGCGCAGTTCGACCTTTTCCGCGGTGATGCGGAAGCCGGATTTGAGGATGGCGTGTTCGGCAGCGGCGGCGGTGAGTCCTGCCGCGAATGCTGCTACCAGGGCAGCGCGAAAGACAGACATTCCCTTGAACAGTATGACGCAACGAGGTCCGGAAGCGTGCAGGGGGTGATGCAGGAAATCGGGTGCAGGAGCCACTTGGGAACGAGCGATTTGGCTGCCGTCCTCAACGGCGGCCCTGGCATCAGTAACTACGGGCAGCAAAGCTGGAAGTCCCGCCTGATGACCGGCGCTGGCCCACGAACAAACAGCGACTCTTCGCCGCGCGGCGTTCCCCGTAGTAAAGAAACCACGGTTATCACAACGACCCGCGACAGGTAGGAAGAGAGTCTGGCCCCCACACCCCGTTAATCCGAGGGTACGGAGAACGGCCAGCCGGATCCACTGGGTGTTTCCCTAGTTTGGTGCATCCCAGTTGTGGGACGGGTTGTATGACGGGATCAGGCCCTGTTCGACGGCGATGCGGACGAGGTCGCCGGTAGAATGGGCGCCGAGTTTGGCCATCATGCGGCTCTTGTGGAAGTCCACGGTCTTGATGGAGATGCCGAGGTCGTGGGCGATTTCCTTGTTGAGGCGGCCTTCGGCGACGAGTTGGAGGATTTCGCGCTGGCGGGCGGTGAGACCTTCGGGTTCGCGGGAGAGGGCCAGTGCGGGGTTGAGGAACTGGGCCACGACCTCCTTGTGGAAGCCCGGGGAGACGTAGCGCTTTCCTTCGTGGGTGACCTGGCGGATGGCTTCGAGGAGTTCGTCGGCCATGCCTGTTTTGAGGACATAGGCGTCGCCGCCGGTTTCGAGCGCCTTTCTCAGGTACATGGGGTTGGAGTGCATGCTGAGGAAGATGAGTTTGGCGCCGGGCAGGGCGTCTTTGATGCGGATGGCGGCTTCGAAGCCATTGAGGCGGGGCATGGAGACGTCGAGAATCACGAGGTCGGGATGGAGGCGGATGGCTTCGTCGACGAGTTGGCGGCCGTCGGTGGCGCTGCCGGCGATCTCGAACTGGGGTTCGAGAAGGCTGCGGATGCCGCCGAGCATCAGAACGTGGTCGTCGCCCAGCAGGATCCGCAAGCCCCGGTCATTCTTCTGCTGCTGAGGGTGCATGAAAGATCGCCAACCAAAAGGAAGTATAACCCACAGCAGGTCCGGGGGCCGACTGGGGATTGTCCGAGGAGTGGTTGTGATTTCAGGCCGGCTTCTTGCGCGCGACGACGATGCGGCCGGGGACGAGCCAGAGCCACTTCTTCACGGAGTCGTCGATCTGGTCCGCGCCGGCGTCACCGAGGACCTTGCCGTACTCGCCGGCATGCAGGATGTCGAACAGGACGACTTGTCCGCCGGGCTTGGTGACACGCAGGAGTTCGCGAATGGCAGCGGCGCGATCGGGCGCGTCGGGGATTTCGTGCAGTACGGTCGAGGAGAGCACGACGTCGAAGCTGTTGTCGCCGTAGGTCAACTGGCGGATGTCGCCGTTCTCGATCTTGACGCGGTCGGCGACGCCTTCGGCCTTGGCGTTGGCGACGGCGAATTCCTGCTTGTTGCCGGAGAGGCTTTGCGGGTCCCAGATGTCGATGCCGGTGACGCGGCCCTTTTTCAGACGTTTTGCGGCGCCGATGGCGAGCAGGCCGCGGCCGCAGCCTGCGTCGAGGACCTTCTCATCGCCGGTCCACTGGATCTTGCCGAGGATCTCTTCGCGGAGTTGCAGTTTGCCGGTCTGGCTGGACCAGCGCATGTACAACGCGACGCCGAGGAACGCCAGTCCGATCAGAACGAAGATGATCATGAGCGTCGAGCCGGGCCCTGGAAGGTCCTGCCGGTTCATGTACCAGATGCCGATGCCGAGGGCGGCAAAGGATCCGGCGCGCCAGAAGAAATTGCTGACGGTTTCCGGCGCGTCGAGGCCGTAATCGACGACGGTTTTGGAAGCCTCTTCCGTTGCGGCCATTATGCGTTCACGACCTCAGCAGGCGCGGGCTGTTGTTCCAGGGCATGCTTGTGCTTGCACTCGGCATTGGGGCACTGGGCAAACGCGCCGGCCTTCAGGTACTTTTCGATGAGGTACGAGCCGCCGCAATCCGGGCACTTCTCGTTGATGGGCTTACCCCAGGCAACGAAGTCGCAATCGGGATAGCGGTTGCAGCCGAAGAAGGTCTTGCCGCGCTTGGAGCGGCGTTCGACGACCTCGCCCTGCGAGCAGTTGGGGCAGGGAACTCCGATGGTTTTCTGCTTGACGAACTTACAGGTCGGGTAGTTGGAGCAGGCGGTGAATTCGCCGAAGCGTCCGAACTTCATGACGAGCTTGTTGCCGCAGTTCGGGCAATCTTCGTCGAGCGGGACATCGGCTTTTTTCTGCTCGGTGGCGCCGATCTTCTTGGTGGTCTTGCAGTCGGGATAGCCGGAGCAGGCGAAGAAGGTTCCGAAGCGGCCTTTTTTGAGGACCATTTCACGGCCGCAGTTTTCGCAGTATTCCTGCGCGTCCTGCTCCATGATGTCGTTGGTTTCGGAGGTCGGCAGTTCGCGGGTGGAGCGGCATTCGGGATATCCGGTGCAAGCGATGAAGCGCCCGTTGCGGCCCCACTTGATGACCATGGGCTTGCCGCACTTGTCGCAGATGAAGTCGGTTTTCTCCTCCATCCGCTTGATGTCCGTCATGTTGCGCTCGGCGTGTTCCAGGTCCTTCTGGAATCGCTCGTAGAACTCGCTCATCGCCTGACGCCAATCCATCTTGCCGTCTTCGATTTCGTCGAGTTCCTCTTCCATGCGCGCCGTGTACTTCACGTCGAACAGATCGTTGAAGCACTCGAGCAGGAGGTCGGTGACGATGAAGCCCAACTCGGTCGGGCTGAACTTGCCGCCTTCTTTTTTGACGTACTCGCGATCCTGAATGGTGGACAGGATCGAGGCGTAGGTGGACGGGCGTCCGACGCCGTCGGCTTCGAGCTGTTTCACCAGCGTCGCTTCGGTGTAGCGCGGCGGCGGTTCGGTGAAGTGCTGTTCGGGTTCGAACTGCTTGAAGCGCAGAACCTCGCCCTGGTCGACGGCCGGGAGCTTGTGCTTCAACTCCTCGTCGTCTTCGTCCTTCTGGTCTTTGCCTTCCTCGTACACACGCAGGAAGCCGTCGAACTTCTGGACGCTGCCCGTGGCGCGGAACATGTATTTCGCGCCATCCGTGCCGGGCGCGGCGACGTCGATGGTGGTCTGGTCGAAGACGGCGGGCGTCATCTGGCTGGCGATGAAGCGCATCCAGATCAGGCGGTACAGCTTGAGTTCGTCTTCCTGCAGAAACGGCGCGACGTCTTCGGGCGAGCGCATCGCCGAGGTCGGGCGGATCGCTTCGTGGGCGTCCTGCGCGTCTTTCTTGCCGCGATAGAAGTTGGGGCCGGATTCCGGCAGGTATTCTTTGCCGTAGCGTTCGCCGATCATGCTACGGACTTCGGTCAGGGCTTCGGCCGACACGCGCACCGAATCGGTACGCATATAGGTGATGAGACCGGTGGCGCCCTCTTCGCCCATTTCCACGCCTTCGTAGAGTTTCTGGGCGAGCATCATGGTGCGCTTCACGCTGAAGCGCAATTTGCGGGCGGCTTCCTGCTGCAGGGTCGAGGTGATAAAAGGAGGCACCGGGTTGCGGCGCTTTTCCTTGTTGGTGATGGAGTCGACCGTGAAGGAAGTGCCGTCCAGCGCGCTCAGGATGGCGTTGGACGCGGCCTCGTTGGGGATCTCGAGGTTTTCCCCATTCTTTTTCTGCAGACGCGCCTTGAGGACCGGAGCCTTCTTGGCGTTGAGGTGGACGTCGAGGGTCCAGTACTCTTCCTTTTCGAAGGCGCGGATCTGGCGTTCGCGGTCGACGATCAGGCGCAGTGCTACGGTTTGCACACGGCCAGCCGAGAGTCCGCGGCGGACCTTGTCCCACAGCAGCGGTGAGATCTTGTAGCCGACCAGGCGGTCGAGAACGCGGCGGGCCTGCTGCGCGTCCACCAGGTTGACATTTACCGGCATGGGCTTCTCGAACGCCTTCTGAATGGCGTTCTTGGTGATTTCGTTGAACATCACCCGGTAAATCTTGGTGTCGGACTTCTTGTCCTGCAGTTCCTCCTGCAGGTGGTAGCAGATCGCTTCGCCTTCGCGATCCGGGTCAGCTGCGAGCCAAACGGCGTCGACGCCTTTGGCTGCAGACTTCAACTCGGTGATGAGCTTCTTCTTACCTTCAATGACCTCGTACTTGGGACGGAAATCGTTGTCGACGTCCACCGAGAGGTCTTTCTTGGGAAGATCCTTAATATGGCCAAGTGAGGCCTTGACGACATAGGCCTTCCCCAGGTACTTGCCGATTGTTTTCGCCTTCGCCGGAGATTCGACGATGACGAGATTCTTTGCCATAGTTTGATTTTTCAGACTAGCACAGGCCTGTGGAAAGGCCAGAGCCACCCCGCTGTAACAGGATGCGACAGCCGGGAGGAAAGATGCAAGCTTGTCTGAAAGTGGCCTATTTCCAGACCTTTACGAAGCGGCGTCCGGCGAGCTGTTTGATTTGCCCGTTCATTTCGAGTTCAAACAACCCGGCGATGATCTCGCTCGAGGACCAGCCTTCGACGAGGTCCATGAGGGTGTCGAGGCCCATCGCCGAGTCATTTGGAACCGTACGCAGGAGGGTGCGGTAGAGTTCGGCCATGGGATCCTCCATCTGGCCGTTGCGGAGAGCGGCGATGTTGCTGCCGTCTCCGGGCAGCGGTTCGATGTCGCCGAAGAGGCTTTTCTGTGCGCTGAGATGGCGGCGGGTGTCGGAACTGAGTTCGTCGAGGATATCCGAGGCTTCCTGGACGAGTTTCGCGCCCTGCTTGATGAGGAGGTTCGGACCCCAGCTAGCCTTGGACGTGATGTTGCCGGGCACGGCGAAGACATCGCGGCCCTGGTCGAGGGCGACTCGCGCGGTGATGGCGGAACCGCTGTATTGAGCGCCCTCGACGACGAGCACGCCCGCGCTGAGGCCGGCGATGATGCGATTGCGTACGGGGAAGTTTTGCGGGTAGCCGGGGGTGCCGAGCGGGAACTCCGTAATGACGAGGCCGTTCTGGAAGAGGCGTTCGGCGAGGCGGCGGTTTTCTGAAGGGTAGATGTGATCGAGGCCGGATCCGAAGACTGCGATGGTGTTGCCGGCGCTGTCGAGCACCGAGTTGTGGGCGGCGGTATCAATGCCACGGGCCATGCCGCTGGCGATGGTGAGGCCGGCGCGCGAGAGTTCAGACGAGAGGCGTTCGGCGACGGCAACGCCATAGGCGGTGGGACGGCGGGTGCCGACAACGCCGAGCGTGACGGTCTGCAGGAGTTCGATGCGGCCGCGGGCGTACAGGGCGATGGGGGGATCGAAGATCTGTTTGAGCGGCGTGGGGTAGCGTGCGTCGTGGATCGGAATGAGATGGGCGCCCGATGCGCGGAGGCGTTCCTGCTGCGTGACGGCGTCTTCGAACGAGCATCCGGAGGCGATGCTCTGGGCCGTCGAACTGGACAGTCCGGCGCTTTCCAGGTCATGTTTCGTGGCGCGGAAGATGTTCTGGGGTGTCCGGAAGTCCTGCAGGAGTTGGAGCGCGCGCCGGGAACCCAGGCCGGCGACCATGCGCAGGGCAAGCCAGTGGAGTTCGTCTTCGGGGGCGAGGGTCGCTGGAGCCACGGCGGCAGTCATCATGTAATTAAAGTGGGAAAACGGCGAGAAGATTCTCACTCGATTTCATCTGCAGCAAAGAAAAACGCCGCCGGGTCCTTGTCGGAGTCCGGCGGCGCTTTTGGGCTCAGGTATCGTTGTTAAGCGGCTTTGGCTTCGGGTTCGAGCGCCGTATTGATCTTGGCGACGCGAACGTTCTGGACGAGGCCGATCATTTCGAGGAAGCGGATCTGCAGCCAGGTCGGATCGAATTCATACCAGGCGAGGCCGTGGCGTGCGGAAGCGGGATGCGCGTGGTGGTTGTTGTGCCAGCCTTCGCCCATGGTGATCAGCGCGACGAACCAGTTGTTGCGCGAATCATCGCGAGTGGCAAAGCGCTTGGATCCCCAGATGTGGGAGGCCGAATTCACCATCCAGGTGGCGTGCAGGCCGAGCGTGACGCGGAGGAACACGGTCCACAGCAGCATCTCGTAGCCGGCGAAGTAGCCGACCAGGACGCCGAAGATGGTGAGCGGGAGCCAGTGGTATTTGCTCAGCCACACGTAAAACTTGTCGCGGCACATGTCGGGAGCGTACTTGGAGAGCAGCTGCGTGTCGTCATGCTTGGGATCGCCGAGAACCATCCAGAGGATGTGCGCCCACCAGGCGCCATCATGAGGCGAGTGCGGATCCCCAACCTTGTCGGAAAGCTGATGATGGACGCGATGGGTGGCAACCCAGAAGATCGGACCGCCTTCGAGAGTCATTGTGCCGCAGACGGCGAAGAGGTAGTCCAGCCACTTGGGCGCCTTGTACGAGCGGTGAGTGTGGAGCCGGTGGTAGCCGAGACCGATGCCCCAGCCGACCGAGATCCAGTAGGTGATCGCAGTCCAGAAGAGGGCTTTCCAGCTGAAGTGAAACAGCGCTGCCACAGCGCCGACATGAAAGACAAAAAACGCAAGGGTCGTAACCCAGCTGATCTTGATTCGACCGTCAGGGTGACGGGGGATGATATCAGGCCGCATCTAAAAACACGTTATCAGTGTTTTGGCGAGCCCATTGTAATAGTTTCGTAATTCACCTTGAATCAGCAGGTTAGAGATAATCGCGGTATTGCTCGAGAACCACCCGGACGAGCTGGCTGCGGGTTCGCACCCCCAGTTTGTCGAACAGAGTGCGCAGGGACGCTTTGGTGGCGCTTTCGGAGATGTTCAACTGTGCTCCAATTTCCTTGTTGGCGAGCCCCTGCAGGACGTGGCGCATGACTTTGATATCGCGCTCGGTCAGATGCGGCCGTGCCGGTGACGTACTCGTATCGACCGATTGGAACAGCACGCGGAGGTAGTTGGGCTCGAGATGCACCTCGCCGCCGGCCACCTTGCGGATGGCGGCGCACAACGCCTGCGGCGAATGCTGTTTGTGCAGGATCCCGGCCACGCCGTGCTGCACATACTGCAAAGCCTCGCGATCGCTCACGCCTGCGGTGACGAGCAGGATCTTGCCCTGGAAGCCGAGCGGGCGGCAGCCTTCGACGAAGTCGAGCGCGCGTTCCTGGCCGAGGTCGACGTCGAGGATCACGACATCGTAGTCCGGCGACTGGCGCAGGAGTTCGAGCGCCTCGGTGGCGCTGCTGGCCTTTCCCTTGACCTCGAATTCAGCTTCGCCCTCGAGGACCCGTGCCAGCCCTTCGCGAAACAGAGCATGGTCGTCGACGAGTAGGAGACTCAAGGTTTTCTCAGCTTGCATGTTTCAATCCTTTCGCTTCGGGTTCCGGAGAGGTGGCGGCTGTGCTGGAGGCGGGCGCAGCCTGGAGCATCGCAACAAAGCGGCAGCCCGAACGGGAGGGTTCGTATTTCAGATCGCCGCCAAAGCTGCGCAAGAGAGCGCGGGACACATAGAGACCAAGGCCGACGTGATCGGAGCCGCGCTGGAAGGGTTCAAAGAGACGGCTGGGATTCGAGATGCCGGGACCGGTGTCTTCAATTACGATCTGCACGTGGGGTCCCTGGACGGACAGCGAGATGAAGAGTTCCTGGCGGCTCGAGGCCTGCACGGCCCTCAAGCTGTTCTGCGTGAGATTGAGGATCGCCTGGGTGAGACCGAACGGTTCAGCGAAAACTTTCGGCAGTTCCGGCGGGATCCGCCAGGTGACGGTTCCGTCGATCTCCGTCCACGCCGGTTCCAGCACGACTCTGAGATCGTCCAGAACGCTGTGCAGGTCGATCGGGGTCAGGGTTCGTTTGATTTTGGCCTGGAGATCCGAAGAGGCGATCTCGACCAATCCATCGACGAGGCTTCCGAGAGCGCGGAAATCCTCCGCCTCGGCCAGCGAGCCATACTGCGTCTGATTGCGGCGCAGGTTGGTGTAGACCATCGAGATGGCGCCGCAGATATTCCGGATTTCGTGAGACACCGCGCCGGCGATGATGCGGTTGTTGTCGAGCACGTAACGCAGGTTCCGCTCCTCGCGCTCGCGCACATCCTCGGAGGAATCGACGGCGATGGCCGCGAGGCGTCTTCCGGCATTGCTTTCGTAAATCGAGAACCACAACTGGGCAATGAACGGAGTGCCGTCAACACGGCGGCCGGTGCATTGGGCGGCTGTGCGGAAACCGGAAGCCCGGGTTTCGAGTTTCAGGGCGTCCCGCAGCACCGGAAGATGGTCCGCCACATTGATGCCATTGAAGTCCTCATTGACGCCGAAGAGTTCCAGGGCGGACCGGTTATAACTCAGGACATCGCCTTTCTCGTCAGCCGTGAAGATCGCTGCCGGGCTACTTTCGGCAAGCAGCTTCAGGTGCAATTCGGCCTCCATGCGGAGCCGCTGTTGGGTCTGGATCTGCTTGCTCTGGTTTTCCGCCATGCGCCGGTTGCGCGACGTTTCGGTGACCAGCAGTCCGCCGGCCCCATAGGCCGCGAAAGCAAGCAGGAAGCGCAGGGCGGAATCCGAAAAATCCTTGTGTTCGATGAACATGTGGCGGATCATCGCAGCCGCGCAGGCGTAGACCAGGATCTGCCAGCGCGACATCACGATTCCCGCTACCAGCACCGGAAGAATGTACAGGATCCCCAGGGAGACTTCAAAATAGCGGTAATCGAGATAGGTGACGATCGAGAGGAGAACAAGGCTGATGAGCAGGATTTCGAGCGGCCGGTTGGCGCCGGTCAGACGGTACGTTCTGGATCGTTCTGCCGGGCTTGGAGTGTCCATCTCTATTCCTCACTGTATCCTATTGCGTCCATTGGTCTAAAGACGTCCGAAGATATATACTTCCGGACTCAAAGATAGGCAGCGTAATCGGGCAAGTGAAGCTAACATAAGATCAAAGTCTGTTTGCGAGAGCAAGCTAACGCACTGGATCTGGTGGCTCATTCGCCTGGCGCCATCTATCCAGTGCGTTCTTTTTGTGCCCGGAGTTTGTAGTTGCCGCCGGGTTTCCGTCATCTGCGAAAACTTGAAAAGCCCACCCCGTTTCCGGAGTGGGCTCTTGTTTTTGGGTGAAGGCGCCTGCGGGCGGATCAGAACTGGAAGCGGCCGCCCACCTGCACCGCGCGGGGACCACCGGATCCGAAGACCTGGCCGGCGCGCGACGTCGGTTGACCGAACGCAAACGAGTTGGAACTGGCCGCATCGACTGTCGTGCTGATGCCTCCGATGTTCGCGTAGTTAAACACGTTGAAGATCTCGGTGAAGACCGAGAGCTTGTAGCGTTCGCGGAACGTGAACAGCTTGGTGACGCGGATATCCTGCGAGCTGCCGGGCCGGCCGAAGGTGTAATTCGACGGCAGGGCCAGCGCCTGGATCGTCTGTCCGCGGGCGTCCTTCTTGCCGGCGTAGGTGGTGTTCCAGGTGTTGACGCCAGCCGCGATCTGCTCTTTGCCGCAGCCTCGGTTGATGCAGTTCCAGCTCAGGCCGGGGAGTGGCTCGCTGGTGGTGCCGTCGCCGTTGAGATCGACGGATCCAACGAAGGCCATCGTCGGCCCCATGCTGGAGTTGCTCGAGATGATGCCGAGCTGGAAGCCCCACGGGAGGTCGATGATGCCCGACACATTGAGGATGTGGCGGGCCTGCTGCGGTCCCCAGGTGGAGTTCCACTGGTCGAGGTTGTTGATGCCGTTGTAGCCGGACGCATTGGTGAGCGCGTACGACGCGGTGAACTGGAAGCGGTTGGCAAAGCGCTTATCCGCTTTCACGAGCAGCGCGTTGTAGACGTTGCGGCCACCGGGGGTCCAGAAGGTGATCGGACCCTGGGAGCAGTTGAACCCGATGATGCTGGCCTGGTTACCGGTGCAGCGCGGGATCACGGGGCTTTGGACACCATTGATGTAGCGGTTGAAGTGGTTGTAGTCGAGTTCACCGAGCAGTGTGTGGTTGAAGACGCGGCGGGTGTAGTCGGCTGTGATGACCAGGTTCTTCATCACCTCGCGCTGCACACCGAGGTTGAAGTGGAGGCCCTGGGCCACCGGGAACTTCTTCGGGTAAAGCTGATTGGCGGCCTTGTTGATGTCGATGTTGCGGACAGACAGGTCGTTGAGATTCTTCGGCGCAAGCTGGGCGGTAATGGCCCCGATCTGGGGGGCGAAGATCTGGGTCATGAACTGGCCGAGCGTCATGTTGGTGAGGCCGGCCCGGAGGGGAGTTCCGGGAAGGATCGGCACGCCGCCTTCGGACAGGTTCAGGATTCCGGGGATCGTGTTGATGAAGCCGGTGGTCGGATACTGCACGCGGCCATTGCCGACCGGGCCGGTGAAGGCGCGTTCCTGCAGGCGGCGGTAGAGGGATTCGGTGTCATAGTAGATGCCGAATCCGCCGCGGATGACGGTTTTGCCATCCTTGTTCGGGTTATAGGCGAAGCCGATCGACGGGGAGAAGTTCTTGTAGTTGTTGTCGGTCGGGCCGAGATCGTTGCCGTACAGGGGCGCGAGGTACTTCGGTTTGTCGAGATCGCGGTTGACAAGGGTGCTTTCGAAGTTCCAGGCGAGGCCATAGTTGAGGGTCAGCTTGTTGTTGACGCGCCAGGTGTCCTGGGCGTAGAAACGAATGCGCTGGTTCAGCTTGGCCTTGTCGACGTTATACGGCGGAGGCTGCGAGGGATCGCCAATGCCGATTACCGTGCCGCTGCCTGCGATAAACGGCAGGGACATCACGTCCGCATTCGTGCGGATGCTGGAGATCAGGTTGGGGAAGATGACCGGGGTCAGGGGACCGAGGGCGCTGCGAACGAGTTCCGGAGTACCCACAGCGAGACAGCCGGGATCGCAGAAGCCCCAGAATCCTGTGCCGGGAGCATATTCCCACTCAAAACCGGTGCGGAACCGGTGGGAGCCCTTCTGATAGCTGAGGTTGTCGGTGAACTGGAAGCGGCGCAAATCGCGGCCTTGAGTCGCGTTGGAGGTGTTGCCGATGGTGATGTTCGATCCGGCAAGCGTCACCTGGGGCAGGTTCAAGCCGAGACAACTGCCGCATTCGCTGCTGGTGGGGAAGAGATTCCGGTTCTGCCAGTATTGGTAGTTGAAGCGGAAATCGTTCACGAGGCTGGGGCGGAAGGAACTGGTCCAGCCGAGGATGCTCTGGTCGGCCCAGTTCTTGTTGCGAAGCCAGTTGGACGGAGGCTGCGCGCCGCCGTTCGGTCCAAATCCGTTGTTGCCGTCATGCGAATAGCGAAGGAAGACCTGGTTGCGGGTGTTGATGGAATAATCGATGCGGGTACTGAGGGTCTTGCCGCGGTACGGGCTGCCGTAGATGTCCTGGAGTCCGGCAACCGACGGTACGTTGGGCTGGACGACGAAGACCTGGGTCTGGTTGATGTTCTCGAGGTTAAAGAAGAAGAAGAGCTTGTCTTTCTTGATGGGGCCGCCGACCCAGAAGCCGGGGTTGCGGCGGGCGAAGAACGGATCCGGGGCGAGCGGGTTGCGCTTCAAGCCGGGATAGGCCGCCATGTTGTGATCGCGGAAGAAGAAGTATCCCGAACCATGAAAATCATTGCCGCCCGAGCGGGTAACCACGTTGACGGCGCCCTGGGCGGTGATGCCGGTAGAGAGATCGAAATTGACGCTCGAGAGCTGGAATTCCTGAACGACTTCCTGAGAGAAGTTCTGGCCGGATCCGCCTTCGATGGCGTTGCGGATGTTGCCGCCATCGATCGTAATGGAAGTTTTGCCGGAGTCGCCTCCGAGAACGGAAACGCTGAAGAGCGCGTTGTATTGCGAGGTGGTGCCGGTTCCCACGGTCACGCCGGGTTCGAGGAACGCGAGATTCAGGAAGCTACGGCCATTGAGGGGCAACTGCTGAATCTTCTCGCGAGTAATGACGCCGTCGATGTTGTGCGATTCGTAGTTGATCTGGGCCGAAGCTGCTTCGACAGTCACAACGTCCTTGGTGGCGCCGACCTGCAATTGCATGTCCACCGTGGTGGTGCTGCCGGTTTCTACGGTTGCTTCACGGAGCAGGGTTCGAAAGCCGGAGGCTGCGACCTTGACTTCGTAGACGCCTGCCGGAAGCAGGGTCGCGTTATACGAGCCGTCGTCTCCCGACTTGGCGGTTCTCGAAACGCCAGTCGCTTTGTTGGTGATCGTGACTTCGACGTTTGGAAGGACCGCGCCAGACGGGTCCGTCACCGCGCCGCCAATAGCCCCGGTTGGGACTTGAGCAAGGGCCGGGAAGGTGATCGCGAGGATCACCGCCAGCAACGCACAGAGTTGCATTCTGAGCTTCATAGTTCGTGTATAAAACCCCAATTCCTAACTGAATCTGCGAGCCTTGATCCGGTGTGAGACAGGACACCGGACCCAGCACAAAACTGAACGAGTATGTCTCAGGCAACAGAGGGTGTCAAGGCTCTGTTGAGTTCTGCGCGACAGTGAACTATGGGACTTTTTGTGAACGTTGGTAAGTTAGCTCAGAGCCGCATCCTGTGCGGCTTTCAGCTCTGCGATGCCCTTGCGTCCGAGCGCAATGAGTTCGCCGAGTTGAATGTCCGAAAACGGGTTTTTCTCCGCTGTTGACTGCAACTCAACAAAGCCTCCTGCCCCGGTCATCACGAGGTTGAGGTCGACGTCCGCGCGGGAGTCTTCTTCGTAGCAGAGATCGAGGACGGGCGCGCCGTTCACGATGCCGGCGCTAGTGGCGGCAACTGAGTCGATCACGGGCCATTTCTTGAGGGCGCCGAACTGCTGGAACTTGCGCAACGCAATGACCATGGCGACGTAGGCGCCGGTGATGGCTGCCGTCCGGGTTCCCCCGTCTGCCTGGATCACATCGCAGTCGAGCGTGACGGTGCGTTCGCCGAGCGCTTCCATGTCGACGACCGCGCGAAGCGACCGTCCGATCAGGCGTTGGATCTCCATCGTGCGTCCGCTCTGGCGGCCCTTGGCGACTTCGCGCGGCGTGCGCGTCGCCGTAGCGCGCGGCAACATGGAATATTCGCCGGTGACCCAGCCCTTGCCGCTATTGCGCAGGAAGGCAGGAACCACGTCCTCAATGGTGGCGGCGCAAAGCACGCGTGTGTTGCCGACTTCGATCAGCGCCGAACCCTCGGCGGTCACGATATAGCCGGTTTGAATGCGAACGGGGCGGAGTTGGTCCGGCTTCCGGAGATCAGGTCTCATATGCATGGTGGATATGCCTTTATTTGCTGGCCGATTTGAGGCTGGCGAAGAACAGCATGAAGACGAGGATCATGCCGCCGAGGACGACGATCAGGCAGGGGAGCGCGCCCTGGTACTTGGAAAGGTTGTTCTTGTTGCCGCCGCGTTTGCCCGCGAGTCGAATTTTGGCCATGGATTCCTTTGTCCGCAGGCCGCGCGCTCTGTCGTTACTCTTCCTGAACGATGGCTTCGATAGTCGAAGGCGCATTGCCTTCGAGGCGGTTGTTGACGAAGATGAAGCTCGGTTCCTTCTTCGTCCTGGCCCTCTGGATCAGGCCCTTCAGCGCCTGGCGCGTTTGCGGGTTCTCATCCTGAATTGTCGCATAGGGCGAGAATTTGGCGACGGCTTCCTCATAGGGACGGCCCTGTCGCAGGAGGGCGCGGACGAGCGTGAAATCAGCGGTGAAAGCGTTGTGCAACGACGTCTGCGTGGGGATCTCCGGCATGCGGGTCCAGGCGTTGAAGACGTGCGCGACATTGTGCCGTCGCAGGACCCCGAAGTAGTCGTCGCCGAGATACTCGGGGTTGCGGATCTCGACCGCATAGCGGAACTCCTTCGGCAGTTGCGCCAGGAAGGGATCGAGGCAGTCGAGGAAGGCGTCGACATCCGGCATCGAGCGCCGGTGGAAGGTTCCGAATTCGAAGATCAGCGCCGACACCTGGCGGCGGTATTGCAGGAGTGGGTTCGCGAACCCGGCCTTAAAGATTTCGGCGTTGAGGAAGACCTCGTTATCGATGCCCGCTTTGGCGCCGTAGCGCGGATGCGTGGGGAAGGTCTTCACCGTCACGTCTTCCGGGACCTTGAACGCGAAATGCAGGCTGCGGGGCGCGCTGGCGAAGAGGCGGCTCCAATAGGCGTCGGATGGGAACTGGTAGAACGAGAAGTCCCCGCAGACAATCGGGAAGACTTCGGCGTATTCGTTCAGGCATTCCTGTTCAAAACGCTTCTGCGAGAACTTGCCTCGCGTGGTGTAGCGTTCGCGGGTATAGATCTGGTCGAGCCAGCCGTCGTACTTCCAGGAACTGGTCCCGATATAGATATGCTGTTCGGCGAGGTGCGCCAGGCGCCGGGCGAGTCCCTTGCGGTCGAAGCCGCCGGGATTCCCGTTGTCGAGGTCTTCAAAGAGTGGCAGCACGGCGGTCTACCAGGCGTGCGCGACGCGATAGCCGTAGGGATCCGCGCCTGCTTCGATGACGCCGCCGGGAATCAGGCGCACCATCACCGGAGCCGTGCCGCTGTTCCAACGCGTGCGGTATTCGACTTTGTGTCCACGGCGGATCATGTCCTGCGCGACGTTGTTGCCGATGCGTTCGTCGAGCAGGAGGTCTGCGATGTTCCACGCATGGTTGTCGAAGCTGGACACCAGATGGCGGGTCTGGATCCTCGGCGCTTCGACGGCGTTCTGTGCGTTCATGCCGAATTCAACGACATTCAGGAAGAGCTGCAACAACCCCTGCTCCTGCGTGTCGCCGCCTGGGGTCGAGAGAGCCAGGTAGGGCTGGCCGTTGCGCGTGACGAGCGTGGGACTGAGCGTGACGCGCGGCCGCTTGCCTGGTGCGAGTTCGTTGGGATGTCCGGGGACGAGCAGAAAGCTCTGCGCGCGCTGCGTGAGCGGGATGCCGGTATCGCCCGCGATGACGCTGGGGAGCCACGCGCCGGACGGAGTCGCCGCAAAGACCAGTCCATCTTTGTCGATCACATCGACGCAGGTCGTGTCGCGCGCCATGAGCTTGTCATCGATCGGGTAGCGCGCCATCGGAGTCTCGGTCGGGTGGTGGCCTCCGAAGGGTCCCGGGGTGAAGCCCTGCGACGCCTGATCGGTGATGAGCTTGCGGCGTTCGGCGGCGTATTCCTTGGACAGCAGTTTGTCGCCGGGGACCTTCACGAAGCGGGGATCCCCGTAATAAGTGTCGCGGTCGGCGTAGGCAAGTTTCAAAGCCTCGGTGACCTTGTGGACATACTCGGGTGAGTTGAATCCCAGGGGGCGCAGTTCGTAGCCTTCGAGGATGTTGAGCGCTTGGAGCAAGGCAGGTCCCTGGCTCCAGAATTGAGGTTTATAGACTGTGTAGCCGCGATACTCGGTCGATACCGGTTCTTCGAGTTCGAGCTTGAAGGCGGCCATGTCCTCGTAACGCAGGAGTCCCTGGTTGGCCTTGCTGAAGGCGTCAATCTTGCGCGCGATGTCGCCGCGGTAGAAGAAATCGCGTACGGCGTCGATGGCGTCGGCCCGCGATTTTCCGGCCTGTAGCGCCTTCTTTTCGGCGTCCACCATGAACCGCAGAGTGTGCGCGATATCGGGACGCCGGAACATCTCGCCCGGACGCAGCACGCGCCCGGTGGGCATGAAGTGGCGTTTTGAATCCGGCCACTGCTCGAAGAATTCCTGCATCTGCGCGATGGTCATGTAGCGCATCTCGTCCATCGGCATGCCGTCGGCGAGATCGATCGCAGGTTGGATCACCTGCGCGAACGACTTCGTGCCGAATTCACGCAGCGCGAGCAGGGCCGCATCGACCATGCCGGGCACGAGCGCCGGCATCAATCCGGCTACGGGCACCATGCCTTTGAGTCCGCCGGGTTCGATCTGGTAGATCTCGGTTTCGCGCAGCGGGCGCTTGCGGAAGAAGTCGGCCGTGGCGAGTTTGGGCATCGTGCCCACGCCGGCGATCGAATAGACCTTGCCCGTTTTGGTGCGGATGAGGATCGGGGCTTCGCCGCCGAAGCCGAAGTGCGAGTACTCCGCCATGGATGCGGCGAACATCGTGGCGACGCCTGCATCGACGGCGTTGCCGCCCTGATGGAAGAGGCGCATGCCGGCTTCGGCCGAGAATTCGCTGCCTGCGCCGATCGCGCCGCGGGTGCCGCGCGCGGAATGTTTGGCCGGCATTTCGGGCTGCTTCCTCTGGCCGGAAACGGTCCAGGCCAGGCACAGGAGGAGTAACAACCTCGCGCGGGTGCTCATATCGACCAATTATAATGGCGTCTAATGACGGACGCCGAGCGCATCGACGAGCGGTTGCGGCAGCAAGCCGCGGCAGCATCGCCCGCCGAAGAAGAACCCATGTTGTTTTGCCCGGTATGTTCGACGCGGCTCTCGAGCCGCAAGTGCAAGCTATTCTGCGAGCGCTGCGGTTATTACATGAGCTGCGCGGATTACTACTGAAAGGTCTTTCGACAAACAAGTGAACCGACTGATTCTTTGTGTGAGCCTTTGTGTGCCCGCGCTCACCCTGGCTGATGATCTCGCCGAAGGGAAGCGCTGGTGGAAACATATCGAGTTCCTCGCTGATGACAAACTGGAGGGCCGTAACACCGGCAGCGCCGGCCATCGCAAGGCGGCCGAGTACGTTGCTCAGGAGTTCGAACGATCGGGTCTGAAGGCAGCGGGAGTGAAGGGGTACATCCAGCCTGTGCCGTTCAGCGTCCGTCAGATCGACGAGCCAAACTGCCGCGTGGAGATGATCGTGAACGGCGGCGCTCCGGAGCGCCTGAAGTTCGGCGAAGAGGTCCTGATTTCGACCCGCGCCGAGGTGGCGGAAGCCGTCGAGGCGGAGGCCGTGTTTGTGGGCTACGGACTCACGGTTCCGGATCTCAAGTACGACGACCTCAAGGGCATCGACGTAAAGGGGAAGATCGTGGTGTTCCTCACCGGTGGTCCGAAGACGATGCCGGGAAACATGAAAGCGCACTTCACTGCGGAACGCTCGAAGTTCCTGAAGGCGGCGGGCGCGATCGGCACGATGGACCTGCAGAATCCCAAGTCGATGGACATTCCATGGGCGCGCCAGGCTGCTTCGCGGTTTCAGCCGTCGATGTCGCTCGCGGATCCGAAGTTCAATGAGGATGGCGGGATGAAGATCCTGCTGCGCTTCAACCCGGAGAAGGCCGAGAGACTGTTTGCCGGCACGGGGCATACCTTCGCGGAGATCCTCGCAGCGGCGGACGCCGACAAGCCGCTGCCGAAATTCCCGCTCGGCAAGCGCTTTCGCGTGAAGGGCGCCACGAAGAACTCGAAGGTCGAGTCGCAGAATGTGGTGGCGATGCTCGAAGGCGCGGATCCGAAGTTGAAGAGCGAGTACGTCGTGCTGTCGGCGCACCTCGATCATCTGGGTACGGCGCAATCGGTCGAGGGCGATCGGATTTTCAACGGAGCGATGGACAATGCGTCAGGCATCGCGTGGCTGCTCGAGACGGCGCGACGCTTGAAAGAGTCGGGAATGAAGCCGAAGCGTTCGTTGATTTTTGTCGCGGTGACGGGCGAAGAGAAGGGACTGCAGGGATCCAAGTACTTCGCAGGAAATCCGACGATTCCCGGCGCCAGGATGGTTGCGGACATCAACATGGATATGGTGCTGCCGTTGTTCCCGCTGCGGTATCTCGAGGTGCAGGGCCTCGGCGAGTCGACACTGGGCGGTGACATCCGCGCCGTATGTTCGAAGCTCGGCATCGAGGTGCAGTTCGACAAGGAGCCGGATCGCAACCGGTTCATCCGCAGCGATCAATACAGCTTCGTCCGGAAGGGTGTTCCGGCGCTGGCGTTCAAGTTCGGCTGGGTTCCGGGGACACCGGAGGAGAAGATCTACAAGGACTGGTACAAGGATCGTTACCACGGTCTCAGCGATGATCTGTCACAGCCGGTGGATCTCGCGGGAGCCGGCAAGTTCACGCAGGTACTCTTTGATCTGCTGTCGCGGGTTGCGAATGCGGATCAGCGGCCGCAGTGGAACGGGGACAGCTTCTTCAAGCGGTTCGCCAATTAGTCGTCGAGGAGTTCGATCAGCAGAGTGCGGTAGGACGTGGATCCGGCATTGATGAGGGTGGGCGCGAGTTCGCCCTTGTCGTGCCAGACGACGTCGCCGGATTTGCGTTCGCGCAGGATCGTTTCGCCGGTCACGGCGTCGATGCGTTCAAAGCGGCAGTCGTCGAGAAAGACGACGATCTGATCGGTCGGGCGCGTGTAGCTGGGGCGGGGAACTCCGGGTTCCCACACCAGCGTGCTCACGCGGGTCCTGCGATTTTCCAAAACCTTCATCACCCGTCATTCTCTCCCAAAAGCAAACGGCGGATCCCTTGTGAGGATCCGCCGTTTGTTTTGCCGTTACAGTTGCGGTTTAGAAGTAGTACTTCAGGCCGAACTGGATGTTGCGAGGCGCGCCGATCTGACCGGTGATCTGGCCGAAGCTCGCCGGAGCCGTGATGTCACGGCCGGGAGCGCCCCAGCTCACGTAGTTCAGGATGTTGAACATTTCAGCGCGGAACTCGATCCGCTGGCGCTCGGTGATGTTGAAGCGCTTGCCGATCGAGGTGTCGAGGTTGAAGAAGCCCGGGGCGCGTTCGGTGCCGACGCCGGCGCTGCCGAAGTTGCCGAGAGCCGGGATACCGTAGGCACAGGTGCCGTTGTCCACGCCTGCGGCGCAGAACGACGACGCCGTGACATCGCCAAACCAGCGATCGACGGTGCGGGTCGAGGGATCCGCCATGTCGCGATAGTAGTTGGCGCGGGCGTTGCCGCGGGGGCTACGTCCCGAGTTCGTGTTCTGCGTACTCGCGAAGATCGTGACGGGGAAGCCGCCGCGCTTGGCGAGATTGTAGTTGACGTTCCATCCACCGAGGACGAGATCGGTCAGCTTGTTAGCGCTGGCGCCATACTTCATGCCCTTACCGAACGGAATGTTGTAGACACCCGCGGTGGTGAAGTTGTGGCGAACGTCGAAGCAGGCCGGACCGTAGTTGCCGCGGCGGTTGTACGCATCCTGCCAGTAAGCGCCTTCGGAGTTCACACCGCCGCAGCCGTAGTAGCCGAGGCCGTCGGTGTTGGCTTTCGAGAACGTGTACTGGAAGAGCATCTCGAGCCCACCGGTCATGCGGCGGCGGCCGCTGACCTGCAGTGCGTTATACCACGATGTACCGCTGGCTTCGGTCAGGGCGATATTGCCGACGTTCGGGAGAAGCTGGGCGAGCGGACGGCGATCGTTGATCGGAGCCCAAGTCGCGTAGGCGCCGGTTCCCGGCAGCGGATTGTTGGCTTCGTGCGGAATCACGAGGTGGGTTCCACGCTGGCCGACATACGCCACGTTCACGCTGGTGGCCTGGTCGAGCTGGCGTTCAATCGCGAAATTGAACTGGTTGGTCATCTGGGGACGCAGGTTCAGGTCCCACGCACGGCCCTGATAGAACGGGGCGGCGGTGGGGCTGCTGCGCGGTCCAGTGAGGTCGCCGCGAGCGATCAGATCCGCAAAGCCGGTCGTCATCTTGCCCGGGGCGGTACTGTCGTAGGTGACGTTCGATTCGGTGAAGAACGGCGGGTTCAGCGGGAGGCGGAGGTTCGCGCCGGTGCCCTCGAGGAAGTTCGAGAGGCGATAGGCGGCGCGGACAACCGTCTTCTGGTTGACCTGCCAGGCGATACCGAGGTTCGGGTTGAACTGCTTCTTGTACGCCTTGTAGAGCGCACGGCCGTATTCGGTCTTGCCGGGGTAGATCAACGCCCCGGTGAAGGTGTTGATGTTCACCTGGCGATCGTCGCGTTCATAGATCGGCGAGGTGTATTCCCAGCTCAGGCCGTAGTTGAAAGTGATCTTGCGGGTCAACTTCCAGCTATCCTGCGCGAAGAGAATGTTGCGCCAACCGATGTGGTTCCAGGGGTCCGCCACCGCGCCGCGGCCTTTGGTGGCCAGAGTATCGAGGAGGAAGTCGCCGATATCGACGCCCGTATAAGCGCCGTTGTAGCCGAACGAACCCAAGGCGCCGTTGTTGCCGGCGTAGTAGCGGGTTTGGATGTTCTTCAACAAACTGAAGCCGAACTTCAGAATGTGCGCGCCACTCTGGAAGGTATTGTTGTTCTGGAACTGGTACTTCTTGTCGCGAGTGGAGGCGATGGTCGCCGCCGAGCCTAAACCGCTAAGGCTGCCGCCCAGGTTGAAGGACGACAGACCCGGAATGGGCTGGCCGCCCGGGATGCCGAACTTCTGGTTCCCGTCCGCGCCAAGCTGGCCGGACCAGTCCACCACGCGGTCGTCGATTCCGACGTTGCTGTAAGAGAAGCGGTTGTCGGACACAAGGCTCGTGCTCCACGTGCGGGTCCAGTTGCCGACTGTCGACCAGGTTGGTCCCTGGTTGCCACCGGTCATGAACACCGGGAGAGCAGCCTGGGAGCCGTAGGTGTCGTAGTAGGCGCGAGAGTAACGCCACATCAGGTTGTCCTTATCGCTGAGGCGATAGT
>CAZVKC010000001.1:185462-243190 GCA_964627455.1 uncultured Solibacteraceae bacterium
TAGTAGGCGCGAGAGTAACGCCACATCAGGTTGTCCTTATCGCTGAGGCGATAGTCCACCTTGGCGTCGCCCTGCTTGTTGGACAGGAAGTTGCGGCTGCCACCGATGTAGTTGCTCGAAACACCCAGGGCGCCGGTGCCGTTGTTGTTCGGCAGCGGATACAGCGAGGGGTTGGCGAAGAGATAACGCGCCACCGGGCTGAAGCGAGCGACCGGAATCTGGTTGTTCGGGAACGGCGTGCGGGCTGCCAGCGTCGTGCCGGTGAGCGGATCACGGATGATCTGGTTGTTCACCGTCAGGAACTGGCTGAGGTCGCCCGTGCGCCACGCGGCCGGGGCTACCGAAGCCGTTGCGGGACCCGCAATGCGGCGCTCGGTCTGTTCGTAGTCGATGAAGAAGAACGCCTTGTTCTTCTGGATCGGGCCGCCGAAGGTGCCGCCAAAGATGTTCTGGCGCAGCGCCTGGCGCTTGACGTTGTTGCGGTTGTTGAAGAATCCGTTGGCGTCCAGCTTTTCGTTGCGGAGGAACTCGAAGCCGTTGCCGTGGAACTCGTTGGTGCCGCTCTTGAGCGACATCACGACGCTGGCGCCGCCGACGTTGCCGAATTCGGCGCCGGCGTTACCGGTGACGACTTTGACTTCTTCGAGCGCGTCCACGTTGGGCTGATAGCCGATCTGGTTATCGACGCTCTGGTTGATATCCACACCGTCGAGGATGAAGTTGTTGGTCTGTTCGCGGTTGCCGTTGACCTGCGGGCGGGAACCCGAGCCCTGGAAGCGGGCGGCGGTGTTCATTGCGCCGGGCGAAGTGGAAACAGCGCCGGGAACCAGCAGCGTCAACGAAGCAAAGTTACGGCCGTTGAGTGGGATGCTGGTCAGCTTGGTCGACGACAGGGTGTCGCCGGTGGCCTGGGTTTCGGTCTGGAGCAGCGGACCGACATCCTGGACTTCCACCACCTGGGTGGTGTCGCCGAGTTCCAGCTTGACGTCGATACGGGCGATTTGGTTCGCTTCGACCTTGAACGGTCCAATGACGGATTTCTTGAAGCCTTTGGATTCTACGGTGATGGTGTAGCTACCGACGCGAAGGAAGGGGAAGGTATAGATGCCTTCAGTGTTCGTCGTCGTGGTGCTGCGGACGTTGGTTTCAGTGTTTGTCGCGGTGACGGTTCCGTTTGGAATGACCGCGCCAGTGGGGTCGCTCGCCGTACCGGTGATCGATGCCGTGATGGTCTGAGCCACCGCAAGGCCGGTAAACGCGAGCAAAGCACAAAACAGGATCGCTATTTTGCGTTGCATTCTGATTAGACTCCTAAATGTCGCGAGACAATGTGAGAGGTGTTGCACCTCTCTACGCTGACACCAGTATACCTCCGCCCGGGGTTCCTTCAGTGAGCTAATGAATGCCCTTCGTCGTTTTGTTGAGAGGATTTGATTGCACAGCGCACTACCTTACTGAGTGCGCAGGGAGCAGGATCAGTTCTTCAAAATTCTCGCGGAATCGGATCCGCGAGGGTTGCTCGACATTCTGGGGATCCTTCCTCTCGACCGTGAAGCTGAGGTTGTGCCTCTCGACCGGGAACTGGTTCGGGATCCAGTACTGATAGACCAGGGCTTTGCGATTCGCGAGCCCGATTCGCGTTGGATCGCGCACATTGAGGCATTTACCGATATCCGCGACGATGACTGGGAGCGGGTCCTCTGGTATGCGGCGGATCTCGCGGTCCGCACGCGTTTGCCGGTTCGTTCTACGGTATTGCTGATGCTCGAACACTATGCGCCTCGCCTTGTGCCGGAGCGGAATCGGCGTTCGGCGCAGTTGGGTTCGTTTGGCGCCTCGCTGGATATCGAAATCGTTTGTTTATGGAAGGTTCCGGCTGCGAAACTGTTGCTCTCAGGACGACCCCGTTTGATCACCTGGGTCCCGATGACGAACGCGTCAGAGGAGGATTGCGTCGCGGCGGCCAATGCCATCGCCGCCGCCCGGGATCGCGTTCTGACGGGGACGTTCCGGTTATTGGGCGAGGTACGCTATGGTAAGAATAGCTGGGAAGAGTTCCTGGAACGGAGAGGGCTCCATATGGTCACCAACGAGTTCTTGCTCGAACACTCACCGACCTATCGCGCGGCTTGGGACAAAGCTCTGAAGCAGGAATTGGCCGGGCGTCAGTTGTCGATGCTCGCCAGGATCGTTGATGCGCGTTTCCCTGCCTTGAGTCACCTCATTCCGGGCATGCCTGCGTTTCTTGACATCGACGAGGGCCGGCTGAACTCGGTCACGGATATTCTGTTGCGAACGAATGATGAGTCCGAAGCGCGGACGGCGCTCGATTCGCTGCGTTAACTCACCACCCCATCTGCGACATCCTGTTGAGGATCACCGCTGAGGATTTATCCATGCGCTGTGGCCTCCGTCGCCGCGGACTCGGGATACACACCGCCAGACGCGCCGCCTGGTCCCTCGTGAGCCGGCCTGCCGCAACATTGTAGTGATACTTCGCGGCCGCCTCAGCGCCGAACACCCCAGGACCCCACTCGATGTTGTTCAGGTACAACTCGAGGATCCTGTTTTTCGAGAGCACCAGTTCCGCCGCCGGCGCCACTGCAAATTCCAACCCTTTGCGAACGATTGAGCGGTGGGTGGTCGCATACAGGTTCTTGACCAGTTGCTGCGTGATGGTGGATCCGCCGCGCCCCAATTTGCCATCCTCGAGCAGGTCGTCTTCGATGAGTTCTTCGATCACCTGCCAGTCGATGCCATGGTGCTGATAGAAGCGCCCGTCCTCGGCCGCGATCACCGCATGCTGCAGGTCCGGGGAAATCTTCGCAAGCGGAACCTGTTCACGCTTCTTCACATACTTGCCCTTCGCGAACCAGCTCTCGACGCGGCGCTGCATCTGCACCATCGTGGTCCACGGATTGATCCACCGCAGCGCCACCAATTGCAACACGATGAGCGCATATGCGCCTACGCACAGCACCAGCATCCACCGCAGCGACCGCACCGCAAACCGCTTCACTTTCCCTTTGGGCACTATCATTGAAGCTAGCGCATGACGAGGCGACATTTCTTCCTCTCTGCCGCCGCAGCGGCACTCGCAAAGGAGCCTGGCGGCTGGATTCTCGTTCACGAGCACGTGCTAGTGGACTTCATCGACGCCCGGGACCTGACCGGTCCGCAGCACTTGCGGTATGACCGCGATGATGTGGTTCGCGCCGCACTGCCGCATTTGCAGGCGATCGCGAAGCTGGGCTGCGTGCGACTGCAGGAATGCACGCCCAACTTCCTGGGGCGTGACCCCGTATTGCTGCAGCGCCTGTCGCGCGAATCCGGCCTCGAGATCTGGACCAACACGGGACTCTATTCGGCGCGCGAGCACCGCCATCTGCCGGATTACGCTTTGCGGGAGACCGCACAACAACTCGCGGACCGCTGGATTGCCGAGGCTCGCAACGGAGTCGACGGCGAAAAGCCGCGCTTCATCAAAATCGGCGTCAACAAGGGTCCTCTCGACGAGTTGGATCGCAAGATTGTCGAGGCAGCCGCGCTGACATCGAAGGCCACCGGACTCGTGATCTGCTCGCACACCGGCGACGGTCGAGCCGCGGTCGATCAGTACGACATCATCGTGCAGCGCGGCCGGGTGAGCGCGAAGAAGTTCGTCTGGGTCCACGCGCAGAACGAACTCGACCTCAGCATCCACGAACGGCTGGCGCGCGCCGGCTGCTGGATCGAGTTCGACGGCATCGGCAAACCGTCCGCCCAGTGGCATCTGCGATGCATCCGTCACATGGCCGGCAAACACCTGCTGGGCCGTGTCCTGATTTCGCAGGACGCCGGCTGGTATTCGGTGGGCCAGCCGGGCGGCGGCGGTTTCCGCGGCTTCGACTATATCTACACCGGCTTCCGCCCCCAACTCGACCCCGGTCACTGGGAAACATTAATGTGGCGCAATCCCCGCCGCTGCTTCGGATCATGACAAACTAGAAGGTGAACCCATGCAGAAAAAGCGTCTTGGAATCCTGACCGGCGGCGGCGACGTCCCGGGCTTGAACTCCGTCATCAAAAGCGTCGTCTATCGCGGATACGAGTATGATTGCGAAGTCGTGGGCATCCGCCGCGGATGGGAAGGTTTGACTCATGTCAACCTGAGCGATCCGGGCAGCCGCGAACGCTACGTCCTGCCTCTCACCCGCGAGAACACGCGCGCCATCGATCGCAGTGGCGGTACTTTCCTCCACTCCTCCCGGACCAACCCGAAGAAGATGAAGTCCGTTCCAGACTTCCTCAAGGGCGAGTCTTTCCCCACCGCCGAGTCCACCAAGGGCGGCGTAACCTCCACCGTATACGACATGAGTTCGCAGGTCCTGAAGAACCTGGCGGCCCTGCAACTCGACTATCTCATCGCCATCGGCGGCGACGATACGCTCAGCTATGCCGCGCATCTCGACAAGCTGGGATTCAAGGTCGTCTGCATTCCGAAGACGATGGACAACGACGTTCGCAACACCGAGTATTGCATCGGATTTTCGACGGCGATCACTCGTGCGATGGACGCCATCAACCGCCAGCGCACGACAGTTGGTTCGCACGAACGCATCGGCATCTTCCGTGTGTTCGGCCGCGACGCCGGCTACACGGCGCTGTACACCGCGTACGTGACTTCGATCCGCTGCGTGATTCCCGAGTACAAGGTTGACGTAAACAAGCTGATTGACCTGCTTGTGCACGACAAGCGCGAGAATCCGAGCAACTACTCTCTGTGTGTCCTCAGCGAAGGCGCGCAGTGGGAAGGCTACACGGTGATGGAATACGGCGAACCCGACGCCTACGGCCACCGCAAGAAGGCCAGCGTGGGCGAAGCGCTCGCCGAGGAGATCCGCAAGCGGACGAAGGAAGAGACGATCGCCAGCGATCTGACCTACGACCTCCGTTCGGGCGATCCCGACTTCGTCGACAAGCTGGTGGCTTCGACCTTCGGCACGATGGCGCTCGACACCATCCTGGATGGCAAGAGCGGCCTGATGTCGGCGCTGGTCGACGGCCGTTACGCGATGGTCGAAATTCCGGATCCCAAGCTTGGGCCGCGCAAAGTCGACGTGGCGTCGATGTACAACACCGAACGCTACCGTCCGAACTACGCGAACAAGATGGGTCTGCCGATCTTCCTGACGAAGTCCTAATTGAAGTAATGGGATTGCTCGACAGGATTTTTTCCCGTAAGCAGCAAGCGAAGGAAGCCGCGGTCTCGTCCACCGAGATCGCGGCTTTCTTCAATGAGGCGTCGAAGGATGAGGAGCACTTCCCCTCGACCATCGACCCGCGGATCCTGCATGTCCGCGCGGTGCTCGATCACCTGGGCGATGTGAACGGCAAGTGCGTGGTCGACGCCGGGTCTGGCAAAGGGCGCTTTGCGACGCTCGTCAAGCAGGGCAGTCCGGATGCGAAGGTGATCGCGATCGACATCGCGACCGCGATGTTGCGGCACGTGCCTGCGGGCGTGGAACGATGCGCCGGAAGCCTGACGGCCTTACCGATTGCCACAGAATCGTGCCACGGCGTTTATGCGACCGAGTCGCTGGAGCACGCCGTCGACATCGACCTTGCGGTGTCGGAGTTGTGCCGCATCCTGGTTCCCGGCGGACGTCTCGCCATCATCGACAAGAACAAAGACCACTGGGGACGTTTTAATACGCCGGCCTGGGAAAAGTGGTTCGGCCAGAAGGAACTCGAGGAAAAGCTGAAGCGGCATTGCCGCCAAGTGGAAAGCCGCCCGATTTCCTACTGGGAAGAGGAAACTCCGGACGGCCTGTTCCTGATTTGGACTGCGGTCAAATAGCGGCAGCTTAAACGGGGGCTGCGGTGAGTTCGCGCGCGTACGACAGCAGATCCTGCTTGGCGACCGTGACGAGCGTCTTGTCCATATCTTCAAAGGTCTCGATCATGTGCGCGAGGTGCAACGCGGCGAGCTTGCCGCAGAAGGCGTCGGTGAGCGGATGTCCGACTTCGCGGGTGATTTCGAGCAGGTCCGGATGCATCAGGGCGACCACGCGCTCCTGCTTGGGCTCGGCGTCGTTGTTGGCGCCCTCGGTCCAGATCACGAACTTCACGTCGACCGAGTCGCTGTGGCGGATGGAAATGGCGGTCTGCAGCCACTGGAACTCGACATCCCAAATCCGGCCGAACGGGTCAGGACCAGCCTGAAATCTGCGGTAACTCTCCATAAGATTCAGCTTACCAAGGCTCTAGCGTTCCTGTGTGACCTCGAGGGGCGCGACCACGGATTCTTTCAACGTGCCGAGGACAATGGTGGTGCGCGTGCGGGCGATGCCGGGCAAATCTTTGATGCGGTTGCTGAGGAGATCGTCGAGATCCGCCGTTCCCTTGCAGCGCACTTTCAACAGATAGTCGTAGTCTCCTGCGATGTGATGGCATTCGGCGACCTCCGGCATCTTCATCAGCGATGCGGTGAACTTGGCGCGGTGCTGCGGACGTTCGAGTGTGACAGCAATGAAAGCCGTTAGTGCGAAGCCGGTTTGAGCCGGGTCGACGAGGGCGGCATAGCCACGGATCACGCCGCGCTCTTCCAGTTTGCGGGCGCGCTCGGCGACGGCCGGCGCGGTGATTCCCAGGTGCGACGCGAGTTCGGCCCAGGTGGCGCGTCCGTCTCGCATGAGCCGTTGTAGAAGTTTCGAATCCAAAGCAGATAGCATAGATGGCTTTGGAAACAGTATACTGTGCTCTATATGCATTTCGAAACCGAAGAGCAGATCCAGGATTTTCTGCAGCGCTTTGAAAACGGCCAGATCCCGCCGGGTGAGTGGAACCACGCCGCGCACGTTGCCATTGCCGCCATCTATGTCTGGGAACTCGACGGGGCCGCTTTCCCGCGGATTCGCGCGGGGATCCACCATTTGAACTGGCATCATGGAACGATCAGCACGGATGATCGCGGTTATCACGAGACTTTGACTGTTTTCTGGACTGACGTTCTGCGGGGCTATTGCCGCGCGCACCGGGAAGAAGGCCGGCTCTCTGCCGTGAACGGCGCCGTTCGCTCGCTGCCGGTGTCGCTGCACAAGGAATACTACAGCTTTGATGTCATTCGGTCCCGTGAGGCGCGCCGCAACTGGATCGCGCCGGATTTGAAAGCGATTGCCGTTTAGCTGAAGAAACGCAGGAAGATCCGGCGGGTTTCTTCTTTGACGCTGTCCAGCCGCGCCGCCAGCGCCGCGCCGTCCTGCAGCGGATCACCGGGAAGCCAGCGTGTCACCAGTTGCGCGAGCGCATCGAGTTTCACCTCTGAGCCCGGCAGTTTCCCCTCCGCGTGCCCGGAAAACAGGCGCAGCCCGTGATCGAGCGCGCGATAGAAGCCTGCAGCCCGCGCCAGCACTTCTGCGTCTTCTCGTTCGAGATGCCCCATCTTCTCGAGAACGTCGATTCGCTCAGGCGTATTGAGGACCTTGAAGAAGACTCCCGCGCTCTTCAACCGCAAATACAGCAGCAGGAAGTCGATGTCGTAATACCCGCCTGGCCCCGCCTTGAGCGGATTCGCCTTGCCCTGCTCGCGTTCGAGCTTCAGCCGCATTTCACGCAAGTCGCGGCGGGAACGGCCGCTCTGGCCCCACCTTCGCCAGTCGGTTTCCTGCAGTCGTCCGAGAAAGTGCGTCGCCGCCTCGGTGTCGCCCGCCACCGCGCGGGCCTTCATGTATGCGATCCCTTCCCAGGCCTCCGCGCGCTTGTCGAAGTAGTCGAGGAAGGTGGCCGTGGTCTGCACGAGACCGCCTTCGCGGCCGCTTGGACGCAGCCGGGTGTCGACCGAGAAGATCGCTCCGGCGCTGGTATACGAAGCGAGGATTTCGATGACGCGTTCGGCGACGCGCGTCCATTGCAGGTGGTCGGCGGAGGCTTCGTCCGGGATCACGAACAACAGGTCGGCATCTGAATCGAGGTCGAACTCCCGCATGCCGAGGCGTCCCAGTGCGATCACCATCATCCGGCTTTGGAACGGCTTCAATTCGAGTGGCGCCGCCGCGAGATCGAAGGCGAACGAGATGACGCGATCGGCGAGATCCGACATTTCGCCGAGGGTCTCAAAGACCGGTTTTGCGTCGACGATGCTGGCCGCCTGGATGCGCATCGCGCAGCGCCGGTAGTAGGTCCGCAACTCGGCGGGATCCGTGGGGAGTTCCACCGGCGTGGCCGAATCCCGCAGTTCGAAGACGAGCGCGGGACTGCGCGCAATCTGTTCCGCAAAGAACGGACTCGATTCAAACAGGTCGATCACCGTGTGCCGCAGGTGCTGATCGGTTTCGAGCAACTGCAGGATCTCGGGCAGGGAATCGATGGTTTCGAGGAAGTGTTCGAAACTCTTGAGCCGCCGCTTTTCACGCGAAATGCGAACCCGTTCGGAAAACGACGGGGCGTGACGTTCCAGCGAAGTCTGCAGGGAACTCGGCGGAGCTTCCGCAACCGGGGCGGCCGACGGCAATGGAACGGCGCGCTGCTGGGCATGGATGATGCGGTCGTAAATATCGACCACGCCCGCGAAGTGGATCTCGAGTTCGCCGATCAGCGACTGTGCAGTCCAGGCATCGGAACCGGCGGTGGCAGGCATGCGTAATGCGACGGTTTCAAGTTCCGCGGGGGACGCAGGCAGCACGTGAGTCTGGCGGTCATCGAAGAATTGCAGCCGGTGTTCGAGGGTGCGCAGGAAGGTGTAAGCCGATGCGAGCTTCGAGTATTCTGTTTCGGAGATGAGCCCCTTGTCCTGCAAGCGCGACAGCGCGAGCAGCGTGCCGCCATGGCGAACCCAAGGCGACCGTCCGCCATGCAGGCGCTGCAGGCATTGCACCAGGAACTCGATGTCGCGAATGCCGCCGCGAGCGAGTTTGATGTCGATGCCGCTGGCGCTTCTGGTCGGGGATCCGCGGCGCGCGTTGAGCTTTTCGTTGAGACGGGCTCGCGTTTCGGACATCGTTTCGATGGCCGAGAAGTCGAGGGTTGTCGCGTATGTCAGAGGTTCGACGAACTCGAGGAGCGCTTCGCCGACCGAGAGATCGCCGGCAACGGGACGCGCCTTGATCATCATCTGGAGCTCCCAGTCGCGGGCCCGCTTCTCGTAATAGTGCTTGGCGCCTTCGAGTGAGATGCAGACCTCGCCGTGTGTGCCCTCGGGGCGCAGGCGGAGATCGACGCGGTAGCAGAAGCCTTCGGGCGTATGTGTTGAGAGCAGTTCCGTCAATTGCACCGCGGCTTTCTTGAAAAACTCTTTGTACGAGATGCCGCTGCCGGTCTCACCGTTCTCGCCGTAGACGAACAGCAGGTCGATGTCCGATGAATAGTTGAGTTCCTTGCCGCCGAACTTGCCGAGCGCAACGACGCACAATCCCGTTTCCGGCGCACCGTAGCGCGCTGATAGTGCATCGAGAATCCGCTGCAGGGCTGCGTTGACGATCACACCTGCGAGTTCGGATAACTCCTGCGTGGTCTCGGACAGGGATGCAAGGCCGAGAACATCGCGCAGCAGGATCCGCAGCAACTGACGCCGCCGGAAGCTCGCGTACAAGAGCGCGGGAGGCAGGTCCTGCGGCATCTCATGCAAGCGGCGATGGAAGTCGTCCGAACGGAAGCCGCGGTTGAGGTCGTCGCGAACTACGAGGTCGTCGAGCGCATCGGGATGACGGTCGACGTACACAGACAGAAACCGGCTCTGCTGCTGCACGTACTGGCGCAGGCGCGCTCCAGAAGTCGTCGGATGCATGCTCTAGTCTTCCAGCAGGACGATCGGATCGCCCGGCCCGATTCGTCCGGCTGCGATCACCGAGGCATAGATCCCGCCCTTCGCCCATAGCGGCGAAGAGTGGTCGCCGGCTTTCACCGCGCCATCGTAGACGGCCTTTTGGATACGGCCTTCGCCATAAACGTTTAGGGTCTGGCAGGGCACCCGAATCTTCGTCAACTCGATCACGGCGTCGGATCCCAGCCGCCAGCGCTGTCCGATTCGAAATGCCCGATGATCGATGCCGCTGACGGTGAGGTTTTCGCCGAGCGCGCCATAGAACAGCGGGAATCCCTGCGCGATCAGGTCGTCGACGGCTTCCGAGCAAATCACCAACAGCGCTTGTTTGGGACCTCCGTGATACTTCAGGTTCCGGCAGGCGTCACCGGCCAGACCCGCGGCCGTCACTTCGCCGAACAACGCCGGACGCTTCGGGATCCCACCCGGCGACGTGTTGATTTGCACGATGGTTCCTGCGAGCATCAATATCCTTTGATCGCGCCGCCGCGGCGACCGTCGGCCCAGCCGACGCGCCAGCCGGTTCCCTCTTCGATGAGAATCGCGCTCACGTCGCCTTGCGCTCGCAATTTCGGATTCAATCGATGTCCCATCGCCTTCAACTTGTCAGCGACATCGACCACCAGGGCGCCCGGTTCCGAATCGATGCGCTGCTGCGCCTGATCGAAGTGAATGCGCGGATACTCGATCGCGTCGCGCAGGGACATCTTGAAGTCGATGAGGTTCGACACGACCTGGAAGATCGTGCTGGGAATCGTCATGCCGCCCGGCGTGCCGAGCGCGAGCCAAGGCTTGCCATCCGGACGGAACACCAGCGTCGGAGCCATCGCCGACAGATATCGCGCGCCCGGTTTCAAGGTGCGCGGATAGCCTGCAAACACCGACATGTGATTGTTCAGCAGCACGCCGGTCCCCTTGGCGACGACTTGCGAACCGAAGAATCCACTGAGCGTGTAGGTGTTCGCCACCATATTGCCGTCGGCGTCGACCACCGTGAAATGGGTCGTATCCGGAGACTCGCCGCGCTGTGCACGGACCGGATCCGGCTCGATCGCTTTGTCGATCGCGATGCGCGCGGCGAGCGTCTTTCCGTAGTCTTTGCCGATCGCTTCGGTCACCGGCAGCGTTTGTTCGTCCTGCACCTGGCGCCGGGTTTTCAACCCCAGTCGCAATGCCTCGGCCTGCAGATGCCGCACCCGCGCGGATCCTTCCTGTCCAGCGGCCAGTTCGAAGTTCTCGATGGCGTTCAGCGCAGACAACAGCACGACTCCACCCGAGGAACTGTGCGGCATGGTCAGGACGCGATGGCCGCGATAAGTGGTCTCAATCGGATCTACGATCGCTGCCTGATAGGACTTCATGTCGGCTTCGGTGATCACGCCGCCATTCGCCGCCATGTCCGCCGCGATGCGTTTTGCTGTTTCGCCTCCGTAAAACTCGCGCCAGCCGTTCTTCTGCAGTCGCGCGATCGTCGCGGCGAGTTCCGGTTGCACGACCTTTTCGCCCTGCCGCAGCGGTTGCGTGGATCCGTGGAGGAACACGCGCGCCGACTCGGGGAACTGCTTCATCACGGGCACCTGCAATTTCAGAATGAGTTCCAGGCGCAGCGACGCCGGGAACCCGTCTTTGGCGAGCTTCCGCGCCGGTTCCAGGCAGCGCTTCCACGACAGTTTGCCGAGGCGCGCGTGCAGCATCCCCATGCCGGCCGGCGTACCCGGAATCGCGATCGACTTGTATCCGACGTTCGCCTCGCGGGTGTCTTTGAACATCCCGGGTTTGGTCGCGCCCGGGGCCATGCCGCCGTAGTCTATGGCCACGGCTTTGCCGTCTTTCAGCGTCGCAAGCAGAAATCCGCTGCCGCCCAGATTGCCGGCTTCGGGATGCACGACGCCCAGCACGAACGCCACCGTGACCGCTGCGTCAATCGCGTTGCCGCCGTCACGCAATACCTGGAGGCCGGCTTCGGTCGCCAGTTCGTGAACACTTGCAATGACGGCCTTCGGGGCACGATACGGCTGTGAGACCATCGGCCGGGCGGCTTCGAGTTCGAGTCCGCTTTGGGAACGTTCCTGCGCTAAGGTGAGCGCAGCAAGAACCAATACACTCAGACCTTCCATGATGCGAACAACTCCTCGAGCAGCGGCGTCTGCGGATACGGATGGCCTCGATAGCGCCGGAAGCCTTCGGCGAACTCGACCCCTGCGCGCGATCCCACGGCCCGGCTCCATTTCTCCATCTGCACGATGTAGTCGTCGATGCCGTGTTGCTTGCGCAGCCAGTTCCGCTGGCTTTCGTGACACGCGAGCATCTGCTTCTTGGTCTCGAACCTCGAACCGATGTTGACGTAAAAGTCGGGAACCTGCGGGCGTCCGTCGCGATCTGAACCTTCCACCGAATCCATGAAGTAGAGATGCGGGATGTGGTCGAGGGCGGGGGCCGTTCCGCCGGTGATGTAATTCGGCGCCGAGGCCGCAAAGCAGGAATCGCGCACCAGCGACGAAGCCGCCTCGTGGTCGCAGTGATAATCGATCGGTGAGGAGGTCAGCACCACCTCCGGCCGGACTTCGCGGATCAACTCACAAACCCGCCGCCGCGACGCGTCGTCGTTGAAGATCGCCAGGTCGCGGAACTCCGCGCAACGGTACTGCGCGCCGACCACTGCCGCGCCGGCGGCCGCTTCTCCGCGGCGGATCCGCGCGATCTCGTCCGGCGGGTATTCGACCGAACCGCAGTCGCCGGGCGTCATGGTCACGAAGGTGAGCGAGTGTCCCGCCGAAGCGAGCAACGCCATCGAGCCCCCGGCGAGGATTTCAATATCGTCGGGGTGGGCGTGAATTGCGAGTATGTTCATTCCGTTTCTTCCGGGTGCAGGCTCTTCACTTCTTCCAGTGCGTCGAAGGTCCTGCGGATGGTTTCGAGGGGATTCGGCAGATCGGGGCGCGCTTTCAACTCGAGCACCAGCGGGTATTGATCCGCCCGCGAGCGCAGCAGGGTCATCATCCGCCGCCACGGGATGGTCCCAGCCTGCGGATACAAGTGCAGGTCGGTCTTGCCGTCATTGTCGTGTATGTGCGTCGAACGGATGCGTTCGCGCATCATGTCGAAGGCGGCTCCGACGCTTTCGGTGATGTGGGCGTGCCCCGAGTCGAAGCAGAAGTTCAGGTTGAGATGGGTGATCTCGTTGAAGTGCAGCAGTCGCTCTGCATTGGCGAGGCGGTTGGTGAGGTTTTCGAGCAGGACCTCCACGCCGCGCTGCTTGGCGAAGATCGTGATCTCTTCGAGCGAGGTGAAGGCGGCGTCCAGCTTGCGCTCGTCATATTCCTCGTCGCTCGCGCCGATGTGCTGGATGAAATACCGGAAGGGGAAGGTTTCGACCAGGTCGAGGGCGCGTTTGATCTCGTCCACCATGGCGATGCGTTTGGACTTCACCGGCTCGGTGATGTTGATGCGGCTTTGGGGTCCGCTCAAGCCGCCCGAGTCGTCGTTGTAGACCGGCGCGTGCAGCGAGTGGACTTTCAACTCGGAGTCGCGAAACCAGGCGCCGAGGTCGCTTACCTGCGCGCGGTCGTGGTAGTCGAGGTGCTTGCGGGAACAGAAGATCTCGATGAGAGGGATCCCGGCGTCCCAAATGCGATCGAGCCAGACGGTGGTCAGGCGGTGGTTGACGAGGCAATACGTCGAAAGAGCGCGCTGCATTCGGGTCCTTATTGAAAGCGGCCGGCAGGGTGGCGCCGGCACGTCATTCCATGATTTTACCGTCTATCGGCGGCGGCGAGAGGGGCAAGCGGGGAGAAAGTGAGTCTGCTTCCTATACTCTTGGGCCTTAGGAGCCGATAAAGGATATGAGCGCCTTTGTTGACGGACGCTGACTGGACTCATGAAGCGAAATCTCGTACCTCTGATTGGAATTGCGTTTGTGGTCGCGGTGGCCACGACCGGAATCTTTTACGGGTTGTTTGTCGGCCGTCTGGATGCGACGTCCACGCCGCAGTTGAGCGTGGTGCTCGCCGCCCGCGATTTGCCGCCGGGAACCCCGGTTACGTCCAATGATGTGAAACTTGCCCCGTGGTACGGAAAGGCGCTTCCCAAGGGCGCGTTCGACAAGGTGGAAGGTGTTGTCGGGCAAACGGTCTTTGACTCGATCAGCGAGGGGGAACCCGTGCTGCAGACGCGGCTGGCTTCGAAGTCCGGTGGTGCGGGTCTCGCGATTCCCGCCGGGATGCGAGCGGTATCCACGCACGTTACGGATTCCACTGGCGTTCTCGAAATGTTGCGTGTGGGACACAAGGTGGATGTGCAGGTTCTGAGCCCGAAGAGTGAGAAGGCGGTGGAAGCCGAGGTTCGCACGGTCATGCAGGATGTAGCGGTGCTGTCGATTCACGCGGCGCCGGATCCGGCCTCGAACGGAGGTCCCGCGTTGCCGACGGTGACGCTGCTGGTGACGCCCGCGGAAGCGGACGTACTGGCGCTCGCCGACTCGAACTCGCGGGTCCGCCTGTCGCTGCGTAATCCGGCGGATACGGTCAAGGAGCCGCGCGGATCGCTACAAATGGGCAATATGATGCGGGCTGGTGTGCCGGCGAAATAACGCGATGAAAGCGCTCGCGATCCTGATCTTCTTTATCGTCTCGTTTTCTATGGCGGGAGCCTTTCTGCTTGGCGCGCTCGTGTGGAGCCGGCGCAAAAAGGCCGTGGAAGCCAATGAGGACGAACCCAGCGCTCTCGCCATTCTGAAAAGCGATGAACTCTCCTCGATTGGGCTTTGGCAGGAGTTGCTCGCCCGATTCGATTACTTCGAACTCTTGAAGCTGAGACTCGCACAGGCCGACCTGAACTGGTCGGTCGGCCGGGTTACCCTGGGATCTCTGCTTCTCGCAACGGTAGCGTTTGCCGCCGTCTGGCAGATTTCCTGGCTGCCCTTGTGGCTGGCGTTGCTGGTCGTTCCGGCCGCGGGACTGTCGCCCTATTTCTACATCGAACGGCGGCGCACCAAACGCTTCGAGAAGTTCAGAGAAGTCTTCCCGGACGCTCTCGACTCCCTGGCGCGGGCGGTTCGCTCCGGCGGAACCGTGGCGATGGGCCTCGAACTGATGGCAGAAGAGGCGGATGCGCCTGTCTCGACGGAGATCCGCAGGACTTTTGTCGAGGTCAATCTGGGATCCACCTGGGAACGCGCTCTCGAAAACCTCGCGCGACGAATGCCGCTGCAGGATGTCAGCCTCTTCGTCGCGGCATTGCAGATCCACTCCCGCACCGGCGGCAAACTCGGCGAAGTGATGGGGCGCCTGGCCGAAACCATTCGGGAGCAGAACGCGCTCCAGGGTGAGGTACAGGCGATCGCCGCTCACGGCAAGCTCACCGGACTGATTCTGACGATCCTGCCCATGGGCATCGCGGCCATGATGATGATCGTCAGCCCGGGCTATATCGCGGAACTGTTTACACACCCGTGGGGGAAGCACATGATCGCGGCAGCCGCCGTGTGTCTGGTGCTGGCCCACCTGGTGATTGCAAAGATCGTGAAGATCGAGGCATAACAAATGGCGCAGCTTCTGATTTTGATCTTCCTGGTTGTACTGGCCGCTACCACCATGATCGGCATCTGGTGGAACTCGCGCCAATCCGTCCCTGCCGAAGGTCCGGCCGAGGGAGAAGGGCAGTCCGCACCCAGGGTTGCCGCGGCTCTGCAGTGGGTCGGCGATGTTCGACCGACGCGGGGCGCCAAAGGGGACTCCGCCCGCAAGCTGCTGACGGCTGCCGGATACCGGTCCGGCGCCGCCCCGTCGATCTACCAGGGCGTTAAGTATGTCGGAACCGCTGCTTTGGCCGTCGCCGGGTTCCTCTCGGGCGCGTTGGCTGGCGGCGATTCTTTCATCGGAGCGATCGCCCTCGGCGGCCTCGGGTTCTTCATGCCCGACCGCGTTCTGAAGTTCCTCGCCGAACGCCGCAAACGCAAACTGCGAGCCGCACTGCCTGCGGCTATGGACCTTCTGGTGCTCTCCATCGAAGCGGGCCAGTCTCTTGATATGGCGCTTATGGAAACCGCCCGCGGTATTCGTAACACTTATCCCGAACTCGCCCAGGAATTCAACACGCTGACCGGCGACCTCCGCGCCAACACCTCCCGCGCGGATTCGCTACGCCTCTTTTACGAGCGCTCCGGGGAACCGGAACTCAAGAAGGTCTCCGCTTTGCTGACCGACACCGACCGATTCGGTAATAGCCTCGGACCAGCTCTGCGGAACCATGCCAAGTACCTCCGCCTCCGGATGCGCCAGCAGGCTCAGGAAGCCGCCCGCAAGGTCGGCGTCAAGCTGATCTTTCCGGTATTTTTCCTGATCTTCCCGTCGGTGCTCCTCGTCACCCTGGGACCTGCCGTGATCATGGTCACCAAGCAGATGAAGGCGTTCCTCGCGATGTAGGCGCTCGCGCTACACTGAGAACCTGCCTTATCAGGAACGTACCCGCCTTCTCCTCGAAGGCCCTGTCCTCTCCACGCTCTGGAAACTCAGCGCCCCGACCGTCGCTGTGATGGTCATGCAGGGGCTGGTGAACACGGCCGAAGTGTATTTCGTCGGACGCCTCGGATCCACCGCCATCGCGGGCGCCGCCCTCTGTTTCCCGGCCATGATGCTGATGAGCGCGATGTCCGGAGCCGGCCTCGGCGGCGGCGTCTCTTCCGCCATCGCGCGATCCGTCGGCGCAGGCAAGATCGACCAGGCCCGCTCCCTGGCGATCCATTCCATCCTTCTCGGACTCCTCACCGGCCTCTTCTTCAGCATCCTGATGGAATTCGCAGGCGAACCGCTTTACCGCCTGATGGGGGGCCGCGACGAAACCCTCGCCGCCAGCCTCGCCTATTCGACTGCCTTCTTCCGCGGCGTCGCCCTGGTCTGGCTCTTCAACACGCTCGCCAGCATCTACCGCGGCGTCGGACAGCCCGCCTTTCCAGCCTTGGTCGGCGCCGTCGGAGGCATCGTCATCGTCATTGCCTCGCCGTCCATGATCTTCGGCGTCGGACCCATTCCGGCCCTCGGCATCGCGGGCGCCGGCATTGCGGTCGTCCTTTATGTCACCGTCGGATCCGGGGTCCTGCTCGCCCGCATGTTCGGACCCAGGAGTCCGCTGCATCTCTCGCTCGAAGGCTTCCGCCTCAATTCCACGCACTTCTGGGAAATCCTCCGCGTCGGACTTCCGAGTTCCGCCAATACTGTCGTCGGAACCCTCGGCTTCATGGTGATGACCGGACTCGTCGGCCGCTTCGGATCCAACGCCCTCGCCGCCTTCGGCCTCGGCACACGGTTCGAATTCGTCCTGATCCCCGTGGTCTTCGGACTCGGCACCGCCGTCCTCACCATGGTTGGCGCAGCCGTCGGCGCAGTGAACTACCAGCGCGCCAAAGCCGTCACCCGCGCGGGCGCTGTGGTTGCCGGCGCTTCCTGGGGATTTTTCGGCATCGTACTGACGATCTTCCCGCGTCTCTGGCTCGGGATCTTCACCGCGGATCCGCAGGTTCTCGCGCTCGGCTCCCGTTACTTCCGCTATGTCGGACCTCTGTATGCGCTGGTCGGCATCGGCATGATCCTGTACTTCGCCTGTCAGGGCATCGGGCAAGCCACTCTGCCGCTCTTGGTCGGCGTCGGACGCCTCGCGGTTGCGCTGATTCTCGGCTGGGCGGTCGTCTCCTTCGGAGGTGGCGTCGAGTCCGTCTTCGCAGCCGTCGCCGTGGGACTCGCCCTCTACGGTCTCGCCCTCATGGCCATGATCTACGTGATCTTCCGCCGTCTCGACCGCGAAGCCGGCCACGCGGCCCAAGCCGAGTAGCTACACGCGCTCGATGATAGTGGCGTTGGCCATCCCAAAACCTTCGCACATGGTCTGCAGTCCATAACGGCCTCCCGTGCGCTGCAGAATGTGCACCAGTTTCGTCATCAGCACCGCGCCCGTTGCTCCCAGCGGATGCCCGTGCGCGATCGCGCCGCCCTGGATGTTCACGCGCTCCATCCGTGGCCGGTGCTCGCGCGCCCAAGCCAACACCACGCTCGCGAACGCCTCGTTGATCTCGATCGCGTGCATGTCGTCGATCTTCAGTCCGGACCGCTGCAACGCCCGGTGCGTCGCCTCGATCGGACCATCCAGCATCAACTCGGGGTCCGAACCCACGACCACCCGCGTCATCACGCGAGCCAGTTTCTTCAATCCCAAACGTTCTGCCGCCGCACCCGATGCCAGCACGACTGCCGCCGCGCCATCGGAAATCTGGCTCGCGTTCCCGGCCGTGACCACGCCGCCCTCGGGTTTGAACACGGCGGGCAGGGAAGCCATCTTCGCCGTATCGATCGACGGCCGCACGCCCTCGTCGAATTCCACGACCTTTCCGTCGACCTCGACGGGCATGATCTCCGCGCGAGTCCAGCCGCTTTTCGCCGCCTGCGCCGCGCGAGTATGCGACTTTGCCGCGTACTCGTCCAATTCCGCCCGCGTCAACTTATACTTCGCCGCGAGCAATTCCGCCGACCAGCCCTGATGCACCAGCGGATATGGAAAGTCCTTGCGAACCTCCTCGCCAATGCCGCCGTCCGAACCCATCGGCACGCGGCTCATCGATTCGATGCCTGCGCCGATCGCGATCTCCATATCGCCGGCTGCAATCGCCTGCGCGGCAAAGTGGATCGCCTGTTGTCCCGAACCGCAGTACCGGTTGATTTGCGTCCCCGGAACTTCAATCGGGAACCCGGCCTTCAACGCCGCCAGCCGTCCGATGTTCGAACCCTGTTCCTTCGCCGGCGTGACACAGCCGACGATGATGTCTTCCACCAGATTCTTCGGAACGCCGGCGCGATGAACTGATTCCGCGAGCGTTTTCGCTAATAGGTTTAGGGGGTGAACTGCCGCCAGGGCTCCGTCCGCCCGGCCCCGCCCGATCGGCGTGCGTACTGCGGAGACAATAAAGACATCGCGTGTTGGAACCTGGCCCATGGATTGCACCTTCCCGAACTGATATGAAACCCTTCTTGTTGAGACACTCATGCTAACAGCAATTCGGGAACGTTGGCGACTCCTGGTGGGCGTATTGTTGCTTGCCCTCGCGGCGGGCGCCTACTGGGCGACATCCGCGTACCGGAATGTTTCACACGTTTTGCAACAAGCAGGGAAAGACGTCGAATCCTCCGGCAGGATCCTGTTTGAATCCGTTGCGCTCGACCGCCGGCCGCCCTCCGGCATGGAATGGATTGGCGGATCCGCCTCCGGCTACACGGACGCCGCGCTGTTCCACGATCATCTGTTCGTCCTGAATTCCTCGGAACTCGTCGAATACGACGCGAACGGCGCGCGCGTCGCCCGCTTCCGCTCAGGCTTCGAACTCCCAGCGTCGTCCCTGGTCTCACTGCAGGTCGCCGCGTCGTTCGAAAGCAAACAGCCGGAACTCTTCCTTGCGACGTCGGGCGCAGGGTACCTCGCGTACGACGGATCCGCGTGGCGCCACGTCCGCATGCAGGGATCCAAGCTCCTGTCCATGCACGTGCTCGCGAACGGCCGCGTCCTGCTCGGATCCGAACGCGCTGGGCTCCTCGCGCACGACGCCCGCGGCATGGCCCCGCTGCACGACCTCCTCAAAACAAAAAAGGTGACCTTTGTCGCAGGCGAAAACGAGTCGGATCTCTGGATCGGCACCCTCGACGAGGGCCTCTTCCGCTTCGCCGCCGGTCAGTTGCAGCCGATGGCGCCGGTTCCCGACAAGCGCATCCTGTGGATCGAAGTAGACGGCGCGCGTGTATGGGCCGCCACGCCGGTCGGCGTCGCCGAGTTCGAGAACGGCCAGTTCAGACGCGAACTCGCCCCGGGATTCTTCGTCCGAACACTCCACAAGCGCGGACCAACGCTCGTCGCCGGCACGCTGGAAGACGGCTTGCTGGAGATTCCGTTAGAGGTGAGGAGTCCCAAGCCGGTGCGTGCAACCGAAGTCAGCAACCGCGAGATCCGCAAAGTATTCGCGGCAGGCGGACGCGAATTCGTTCTCACGCCCGACCGGCTACTCACCGGAGACAAAGAGGTCCTGCATGCGGAAGGCGCGACACTCGCCGATGGCAATATCGCCGCGCTCGCGCCCGACGATGCAGGCCGCCTCTGGATCGGTTACTTCGACCGTGGACTCGATGTCCTCGACACCGTCGCCAACCGCGCCCGCCACGTTGAGGACGACACCGTGTTCTGCGTCAATCGCATCGTGCACGACACGGCGCGCCAGCGATCGATCATCGCCACCGGCAACGGCGTCGCGTTCCTCGACGGCAACGCCGCCATCCGCCGCGTGATGCATAAAGAAGACGGACTCATCGCCAACCACGCCACCGACATTCTCGTGCGTCCCTCAGGCGCGCTCACGGTTGCAACGCCCGCCGGCGTGACCTTCGTAGAAGACAACGGGCAAACTTCGAGCATCTACGCCTTTCACGGCCTGGTGAACAATCACGTCTACGCCCTCGGATCCTGCCGCGAGCGCCTGCTCGCGGGGACCCTCGGCGGACTCACGACTCTCGAAGGCGGACTTGTCCGCGCGAGTTTCACGACCGCGAACTCCGGCCTGCGCCACAACTGGATCACCGCCATCGCCGACGCCGGGGACACCTGCATGGTCGGCACGTACGGCGCAGGGGTCATGGCCTTCGAATCCGACGGATCCTGGCGCGCGTTCCCGGACCTCCCGTCGCGCGGCTTTGAGGTGAACCCCAACGCAATGGCGGCCTCCACCCGCGCCGTCTACGCCGGCAGCCTCGGCCGTGGACTCGCAGTTTTCAGCCGTTCCACCGGCCGCTGGAACTGGCTCACCGATGGCTTGCCGTCGCTCAACGTGACGGCCGTCGCGGTCCGCAACAACATCGTCTACATCGGAACGGATAACGGCTTGGTGAAAGCAGAAGAATCAGGATTGGTGCGCGAATGAGATCGAAATTGTGGATTGGTTTGTTGACCGTTCTGTCAGCAGCCGCGTATGGCGATGTTGGCGTCATTTTGCCGGGCGACAAACCCGAGCCGGATCCGGCGATTCTGGCGCTCGACGAACTCGCCATTCAAGTCGTCATCGTCAACGGCCACGCCAAGGTCAACGTTCGCCAGGTATTTCAAAACCGCACCGGCGGCGTGATGGAAGGCACGTACATGTTCACGCTGCCGACTCGCGCTGCGATTTCGGACTTCGCGGTATGGGATGACGTCACGCGCATCCCCGGCGTGATTCTCGAACGAAAACGCGCCGAAGAGTTGTACGAGGAAATCCGCGCGCAAGCCATCGATCCAGGACTTCTGCAGCAAGGCGAGCGCGGCGAAGACGAAGCCCGCCGCAGCGCCGTGTTCATGGCGAAGGTCGTGCCCATCCCCGGCTTCGGCAACAAGCGCCTCGAGACCGAATACCAGGAACGCCTGCAGGTCGAGAACCTGCAAGGTTACTTCTCCATCCCGCTGCGCCCCGCCGTCTACAAGGCGCAATCCGCCGCGCGCTTCAGCGTCTCGATCGAGTTCCGCACGCATCACAAGCTGAAGGACTGGCAGTTGACCAGCAAGCTGTACCCGCTGCAGATCAGCGAGCGGACCCCGAATCGCGTCGTCGCAAAATACGAAGGGCGCAACGTCGTACTCAACGAAGACTTCACGCTGCAGTACACGCTCGACGCGTCGAAGGGTGACGCCCTCGAAGTCGCGGCCTATAAAGAAGGTCCCGCGGAACCCGGCTTCTTCGAAGCGCAGGCGCTCCTCGCGCTGCCTGCGAAGGAACCCGCTTCCGCCTCGCTCCCGCGCACCGTGATCGCGCTGTTCGACGCATCGCTTTCGATGCAATGGGAAAAGCTCGAACGCAGCTACCAGGCGCTCGAAACCCTGCTGCGCCGCCTCACGCCGCGCGACAAATTCAACTTGCTCGTCTTCAATGAACTGGTCGCGCCGTACTCGAGTGCAGGACCCGTCGAGGCGACGCCCGAACAAGTCGATAAGGCTCTCGCGTTCGTGAAAGCCGGACGGCTGCGCGGCGGCACGAACCTCCAGGCCGCTCTCGAAGCGGGACTGCAACAGGCCTCCGCGAACGACACGTATCTCGTGCTCCTTGGTGACGGCGGCGCCACGCGCGGAACCGTCCATTCCGGCAAACTCGCCGAAGCCTTCGCAGCCAGGTGGAAAGCCAGTGCGTCGAAGCCGCGTGTCTACGTATTCGGTGTCGGTGACGATGCAAACCTGCCGCTCTTGAAAATGCTCGCGCGCAACAATGGCGTCTTCGAGTGGGTCCGTTCCAGCGAGCCCATCGACTTCAAGCTGAACTCGTTCCTCTCGAAGATCGGTGTTCGCCCCGTCGATGGTCTGCGCCTTACCAGTTCGGTCCCCGTCGACATGGTGTACCCGCTGCAGGACTCCGCGTTTCCCGGTTCGAACCCCGCCTGGGTCGGCCAGTATAAGAACGCCGCCAACCGCGCGGAGTTCTCCGTCGCCGGAACACGCGAGGGCAAGAATGTTTCCGCCCGCGCGACCCTCAATCTCCCCGGCCAGAACACCGCCGACTCCTACCTGCCGCGCGCCTGGGCCAAAGCCCGCGTCGATGCGCTGCTCGACAAGATCGAGCGCGAAGGCGAAGACGCCGCCTCGATCGACGAAATCATCCGGCTCTCGCGTAAGTACAAATTTGTAACGCCGTACACGTCGTTCCTCGCTGCGCCCCGCGCGTTGTTGCGGCCGCGTCTCATTCGCCCCGGCGATCCTGTGCTGCGGATCAAGACCGATCCCACCATCCGCAGCGTCGTCGCGGTCTTCCCCTTCGGACTCGTGAAACAGTTGCGCTATCTCGACAAAGAAGACACCTGGCAAACACGCTTCCTCGCGCCGCAGGACATGCAGGACGGTACATACAAGGTCCAACTGTTGCTCAAAGACAAGACCGGCCACGTCTACAAGGAATCGAAGAGCTTCGTGATCGCGAGCAAGACGCCGGTCGTGCGGGTGAAACTCGACAAGGCTCGGTACCGGCCCGGCGAGTCCATGCGAATGCAGGTCAGCGCCTCGGCGTCGACCCGCACCATCGCCGCGCGCATGCAAGGGGCAGCGCCAGTCTTCCTGCGCTGGAGCGCGGACTACAAATCGAACACCGGCGTGATGCTGATTCCCTCGCATCTGCCCGCCGGTAAATACGCACTCACCGTTACCGCCGAGGATTTCGCGCACAACATCGGCAGCCAGGAGGTGACTCTTGAAGTCGTTCCGTAACTTCGCCATCGCGATTCTCCTGCTCGGCGCCATCGCAGCAGAAGGCAATCTCTCGCGCTTCCTGCAGGACATCGAATCCAGCAGCCGCTACGACGCCGTCTTCTTCAAGTCCGTGGCGTTGCCGTCGGGATCGGTCGCTGCGCGCCGGACGCCCGCGGAAACACGCGCCGAACTCGGCAAGCTCATCCAGGCCGCGCCTGCCGAAGCCGACCTCTACTCGTTGCGCGCTCTCGAAGCTGAAGCGCAACTCGATTTCAATGCGGCCGAAGCGGACTGGACGAAGTTCGTCGAACTCGCTGCCGACAAAGCCGCGGCCAATGTCGCCCTTGCTGATTACTACCACCGGCGCCTGCAACCTCGCTCGGAACTCGCTGCACTCAACGCAGCCGCGACGCCGGCAGCCTACGAACGCTCGATCCAGTTGATCGAAGCGCAGGCCCTGGACGCAGCCCTGATCGCCGATCAATACAAAGCATGGCTTCGCAAAGAGCCTCGCAACCGGCAACTCTACACCCGCGCGCTCACGGCGCTCAACGCCCGCAAGAACTTCAACGCCGCACAGGATGTCGTCAACACCTATCGCGCGACCTTCCCGGAGGACCGCGAATACGCCGCCCGCGCGCTGGCCGACATCGAATACGCAAAAGGGAATTCGGCCCGCGCCGCGCAGATCTGGGATGAATCTTTCGATCCGCTCTGGCCCGGCGAAACCCTATCGCGCTATTTCGAAATCACCGGCGCCGGTCGCGACCGCCAGTTGCTCGGCCGTCTCGAACAAGCCGTCACGCAAAAGCCCGAGGACCTCGCCGCAGCCGCCAAGGTCTACCACCTGCGCCAGCGCTTGAACAATCCCGCCGGCGCGCGCCGCGCCCTCACCGATTTCCGCACCCGCAAGAAGAACTGGACCCCGCAGGAATGGCTCACGCTCGGCCGTCTGTTCGAAGCCGCCGCCGCACCCAACGAAGCCGCGCGCTGCTACCACGCGCTCTACATCGCGAACAACGAGCAAGGCCTCGTCGAGGTCACGCGCCTGTTGCTCGATATGCCGGACCAGCCCATTCAACTTGGCGCCGGCGACCTCGCCCTCTACCGCGACATCGCGACCATGGACCAGGGACCCGGTTATCTCAACGGCGTCCTTTCGCTCATCCTCAATAACGAAGGCGTGCCGTGGCAGTTCGATCAGCAGAACCAGGCCGCCCGCGCGTACTTCCACCGCGCCAAAGCGTCGGAACTTCTCGACGTTCTCAATCGCCGATTTCCGAGCAACCCGTCGCGCGCCACGCTCTCCGCCAAGTTGATCCAGAGCTATGCGACCTACGGCGATCGCGCCGGAGTGATCCGCGCCGGACGCCAGTTCCTGCAGACGCACGCAAGCTCGCCCGAGCGCATGAACGTTACGTTCCTGATGGCCGACGCCTTCGCCGCGACCAATCAACCGAATGACGAGATTGCCGCCTACGACGCTCTGCTCAAAGAACTCGCGGCCAAGGCCGGCGGAGTCCCCGTTGGATCCGGCGGCACAGTGCGTTCGCCCGATTATGTGCGCGCTCTCGATCGTTACATGGCGCGCCTCGTCACGCTGAAGCGTCTGCAGCAGGCCCTCGCCGTCTACCGTCAGGAGATCGATCGCAACTCCGGTGACCCCGGCCTCTATGAACGCTTCGCCGCGTTCCTCGATCAGAACAAGCTCGGCGCCGAAGTCGAGCAGGTTTATAAACAGGCCCTGCAAAAGTTCCAGGACGACACCTGGAGCGACAAACTCGCCCGCTGGTATCTGAAGCGCAAGCAACTCGCGCAGTTCGAAACCCTCACACGCGACGTGACCAAAACATTCTCGGGCTCCGCACTCGAAAAGTATTTCCGCAGCGTTGTCGCGGGAAGCGGAGTCGGCGCCGCGATGAACCTGCAGTTGAACCTGTACGCGAACCTGCGTTTTCCGCACAACCTGACCTTCGTGCGGAACCTGCTCGCTGCCTACGAGACGCGCGGCACGGCGGATCCCGCGGCGTATGAACGGCTACTGCGCCAGCACTGGTTCGAAGCCGACGACCTCCGCTCGCGCTTCTTCCAACTCCTCTCGCGCACCAATCGCCTGCAAACCGAACTCGACGCGATCCGCGCGATGAATCCGAAACCGGAAGAAAACGCCGTTGCCGCTCGCATGCTGGCCGAAGGCGAAATCTGGCGGACGCGCTATGAAGCCGCCGCTGCTCCGATGCGCGCCATCGCCGCCGTGTTCCCTTCGGATTCGCAAGCCGACACTCGAGCCGCGATGCTGCATCGCTCGCTCAACCAGTTCGACGTCGCTGCCAACATCGAGCAGAACCTCGCCAAAGCGGCGCCTCGCGACACTGGCGCACTCACGCGACTCGGCGAGATGCAGGCGGATCGCGAGCGCTATGCCGCCGCCAAGCCCTTCTGGGACCGCATCCCCGACATCGAACCCGGCCGTGACACCGGCGTGATCGAAACCGCCACGCTCTACTGGGACTACTTCCAGTTCGACGACGCGCTGCGCACCATCGACGCCGGACGCAAGCGGCTCAACAACACGGCGCTTGCCGGCTACGAAGCAGGTGCGATCTACGAGAACAAACGCGAGTATCCACGCGCGATCGAAGAATATCTGAAGGCCGCCCTCACCGAAGACGGCGCCGGAGGCCGCGCCAAATCGCGCCTTCTGCGTCTCGCTCGCCGCAACCAGCTTAAAGACGCCGTCGAACGCGCGGTCAATGCGCGCTCCACTTCGCCTGACGATCTCAAATCCGTGGACCTCCGCGTCGCCCTGCTCGAAAGCCAGAACCGTCGCGCGGACCTCGAAGCATTCCTCACCAGTCTCGCCGCGCGAAGCACGAGCGAAGAAGTGCTGGTCCGTACAGAGACCGCCGCCTCGCTCAACGCGATGCCGAACGTCGAGCGCCGGGCAATGGAACGCCGCATCGAACTCGCCACCGACGCGACCGCGCAACTTCGCGCCCGGCTGCAATTCATGCGCTTCCTCGAAGCCCGCAACGACAACGCTGCCGCTGCTCGCATCGTCGAGGATGCCTATCGTCAAAACCCGTATCTGCTCGGCGTCGTGCGCGCCGCAGTGAACTTCCACTGGCGCAACAAGAACAGCGCCCGCGCCATCGCGATCCTCACCGAATCCGCGGACCGCGCGAAGGGCGAACTCCCCAGCCGGCTGCGTTACGAAGCCGCGAGCAAGGCGCTCGAATCCGCAAATTACACCGCAGCCAAGCGTCTCATCGATGGACTCCTGCAACAGGAGCCCACGCGGAACGAGTATCTGTCGCTCGGGGCCGACTACTACGCGCGCCAGAACGATGATGCTGGACTGCGCGCCTTCTACGTCAAATCCATCGAAACGCTCAGAGCCGCGAAACTCCCGGTGGATACGCTGCGCCAGAACCTGATTCCGGTCCTGCACCGCCAGAAGGACTTCGCCGGCGCCGTGGACCAGTACATCGAACTGCTGAACCGGTTCCCCGAAGATCCCGCGCTCGCCCGCGACGCCGCGCGCTACGCTGCCGCCAACAACCAGCAGCCCAAGCTCACCGGATTCTACGCGAAGACCGTCAACGATTCACCCAAGGACTATCGCTGGCCGCTCGTCCTCTCGCGCCTGCAACTGGAACTCAACGACCTCGATGGCGCCCTCGCCTCTCTCGCCAAGGCCACGGCGATCCGCCCGGACCGCACCGATCTGATGATCGCGCGAGCCACCATCGAGGAGCGTTCGCTGCGCTTCGAAGACGCGTTGAAGAGTTACCAGAAGATCTGGGACCTCAGCTATCGCAATCCATCGTGGCTCGAGAAAGCCGCAGAACAGCACCTGCGCCTCGGCCGCACCGATCAGGCGGTCACGACGCTCAAGCAGGCCTATCTCGACAGCCAACCCGACAGTCCCGAGCGTTACGCGCAGGTAGCGCGCAAGCTCCTTGACTGGAACCTCGTCGCCGCCGCCAGGGACTTCGCCCCCAAAGCCACTGCCGACGTGCAGGCCGCAGTTGCGCTCCGCAACCGGCAACCGGTCGCGGCAACGTATCCGGAACAATCCACCGGCGAAATCCTCGGCCGTTATTACACGCCGAAGGAACGCGCCGTGGTCGCGCCCACTCTGCGCGGCGATCGTGGACTCTCCATCGCCCGCGCCGCCGGCTGGAAGGACACCGAAGCCGCGCTCCTCGCCGCCTCCGTCAAAGGCAACGACTTTTACTCGCTCGTGAACCTGCAGCGCCAGCGTGCGCGATTCGATGACCTCGGACAGCAATTGCTCACGATCGCCGCGAACAACGAGCGCGCGGGTGAGAACAAAGGTTCGATTCTGCGTGAAGCGGCACGAGCTTATCAGGCCTCCGGCAACGCAGCGGGCGAACTCCGCGTGCTCACCACCATGGCCGGCGAGAACCTGCTTTCCGGCGAGGAACTCACCCGTTACGGCATCCTCATGGTCCGGCAGGGACGCGCCGCCGCACTCGCCGCGGATCCGAAACAGGATTCCGGCGTCCGCGATGCAATGGTCAACGCGAGCGTTTTTGCCGCGAAGCCCGCGGATGCCTTCGCGATCCTCTCCGCCCGCGGCCGCAGTCCCCTGTGGACCAACGCCTACACTGCGCTCGCCGGCGTCTACATCGGCGCGTCGAAAGATCCCGCGGTGCAGCGCGCCTTCGAGTCGATCCTCGGCACGCAGTCGATCGGCGAACAACTCGCTCGCAAGGCGGATCGTAATCTGCAACTCACGGGACGCGACTGGTTCTACTACGCCGCGCGCTTCGGCGAGAACATCCCGTCTGCGACCGGCGACTTCATCGCAGCGGATCTCGAATCCGCACCCGGCAACACGAACCTCTACATCCAACTCGGCGACTACTATCTCGAACGCGGCGAATACGCGAAGGCCAAAACCGAATACGAGTACGCGCTGCAGTTGAACCCGCAACTCGCCGACGTCACGCGCAAGGTGGCGCTGACGTTGTTCGCAGCGGGACAGCGTGAGGAAGCACTCGCCGCCTGGCGCCAGGCTCTCGCCAACGAACGTGTGAACCTCGCCTCGCTCCTCGCCGACGCCGCAGCCGCGAAGACTATCGAAGCCCTGCGCCCGGAAATCGATCAGGCCGCGCGACGCCGTCTGCGCTACAGCGGCAGCTACGAAGCCGACACCATCCTGCAGCCGCTGGCAGCCGTGGACTTCAACTGGGTCCTCGATCTTGCCAACGCCGCACAGGAACCCTCCGACGTCCTCTCGGCGCTCTTCTACGCCAACTGGCTCACGCCGCAGCAAAGCGACGCCGTGCTCAACGCCGCCGTCGCAGCGTCGGACCGCAAGGCTCGCGCGACGCTCGGGGAATCCCGCGAAATGGCGCTCGTCGCAGCCGCACGCTGGCGCGTCGAAGAAGTCCGCGGCAGGCTCGATCGCGGCGACTTTGCCGGCGCCTCGGCAATCCTCAAATCGCTGACGCCTGACGTGCGCGCCCGCCAGAACATTCGCTTCGACGAATTCGCCATCCGCGCCGCGTCCGGGGAAGGGAAGCTCGATCCCCGCGCGATGGAGGATGTCCCGCTCGAAACGCTCGAACGCGTCGCCGCCTCGCTCGACAGCAAGGCCGCCGCGCCGATCCTCGAATTCGCATATCGCCGCGAACTCGATCATCACAACTACTCGGCCGCCGCATTCCTGGGACTCGCGAAGATCCGCATCGAGCAAAACAGCATCGCCGAAGCCGTCGAGCTTCTGCGCCGCATGAACTACGTGGTCGGCGAACCCTTCTCGGTGACCGAACTCGCCGGCGACCTGCTGCTGGCGCAGAACCGTCCGCAGGAAGCCCGCGAATTCCTCGAGATGTTCGCGAAAGCCAAACCCTGGGATCCCAAAGCCAGGCTGCAACTCGCCCGCGTCACCAATGCCGAAGCCGGTATGCGCGCAGTCGCCGAATCCTCTGACGCCCCGTACGCGATTCGCTGCGAAGCCGCTCTGGCTCTACGGCAACTCAAAGCGAACCCGCTGCAAATCGCAGGTGAAACCGAGTTGAATCTGCTCTCGTCGCAAACCGCGATCACCGAGCAGCAAGCGAACACTGCATCGCCGAACGCGTTCGAGCTTCGCAAGCTCGCCGCATCGCAAAGCAAGGATGCGAACGTGCGATACCGCCTGCTCACGGCGGCGCTCGCCATCCGTCCGGACGAACACCAGATCCGCCGCGAGGCCTTCCGCGCTGCGATTCAAACCCGCCGCTTCACCAGCGCAACCAGCCTGCTCGATTCAAACGCGGCCGAGACCGAAGACCAGAAGCTTCTCGCGGATGCTTACCTGCGGCTCGGCCGCAATGATGAAGCCACCAGCGTGGCGCAACAACTGCTCGATGCCGGCGCCTCCGGCGCGCGCCGTTTGCTCGAACTCGCACGCAACGCACTCGACCTCGAACACATGAACCAGCAGCGCATGCCGGTCTTCCAACAAAACTACGATCAGGACCGCGTCGTACGGCCCAAACTCGCGGCCCTGCCGCGTCGCGGAGGTGTACAGTAATGAAGCGCAAGTCTCTCTGGATCGCCGGCGCCTTGCTGCTCGCCATCGCCCTCTGGCTCGGCGCGCAACAGGCAGCATCCAATCAACGCAAGCCGCTCGCGGACCTCATGCCGTCGAACGCGCTGCTCTACATTGAAGCGAAAAACTTCGCGCCGCTCCTCGCATCGTGGAACGCCTCGCCCGAAAAGAAGACGTGGCTGCAAAGCGGCAATTACCAAAGCTTCGTTCGCACCAAGCTCGCGTTGCGGCTCGAAGAGGTGCAGAAGGCCTATGCGGACGGCATCGGCGTGAATCCCAACGCCGTGCTGCTCGAGAACATCGCCGGCGGCGAATCCGCGGTCGCGGTGTACGACATTGGCAAGCTCGAACTCCTCTACGCGACCCGGCTGCCTGCCGCGCGTCTCGCCGACAACCTGCTCATGCAGGCGCGCACGAAGTTCCAGACCCGCAACGTTGCGGGCCAGACGTATTACGTGAAGTCCACCAGCGATGGAACGATCGCCTTCGCGGTCGCGCCCGGGGACCTGCTGCTAGCCGGTACGCGCGAGGATCTCGTCGCGGGCGCGCTGCAACTCATCGCGTCGTCGAATCGAAGCACCATCCGCACCGAACGCTGGTACGCCGACGCCGTCGCCAAAGCGCAGAACAGCGCCGCCCCCGACCTCCGTCTCGTCTTAAACCTCGAACGCACCGTTCGTACGCCGCACTTCCGTTCCTACTGGATCCAGCAGAACATCACGGACCTCAGGCAATACTACGCCTCGATCTCGGACCTCGACATGTCGCAGCAAGGCGCCTGGACCGAGCGCCGCGTCCTGCTTCGCGCCGAGCCTTCCACCTCGCCGGTCGATGAATCCGCCGTCGCACAAGTCGCCCGGCTTCTCCCCTCGGACTCCGGGTTCCGGCAGGCATGGGCAAAACCTTCGCGCGCTGAAGCGGAAGCGATGCTCGAAGAGACCATCACGCCGCGGATCCGCGCAGCCCGCACGAGCCCTGAAGACGAGCGCGCGCCCGGTGAATCCGTCGTCTACTCCGCCGGAAGCGAAGACGACCTCGATGAGCGCATCGACTCCGAAGCCGAAGCCGCCCACTCCGCCAACGCGGCGCTTCCCATCACCAAACTCGCGGCTACCGCGGAACTCGACGCCATCGGCCACACCGGATCCACGCGCATCCACGCAGATGGTGTCTACGTGAGCATCGACGCCGCCACCGTGCTCCTCGCCAAAACCAATTGGGACGAGAACACCGTAAAAGCTGCCGTGCAGGCGTCGGTTGAACAAACCACTGCCGCGCGATCCCTTACCTGGTCCCGCCGGGGTCCGGTCTGGGAACTCTCGGGCCTCCGCCCCTTGCAACTCTGGATCGACGGCCGCACGCTCGTCATCTCGAACTCGGCATCGCTCGCCGACAGGATCGCCGCCCGCAGCAACACATCCCAACCGCTCACCGGCGCCTACGTCGCAAGCTACCGGCACGCCACAGAAAACGCCAACTACAGCCGCATGATGCGCCTCATCGACTTCCCCAGCATCCCGACCGGCGAAGCCCGCGCGCCCATGCTGTTCTCCGAAAACATCGGAGGCATCGGCAACGTGCTCGTCCGCGTCGAATCGGTCACTCTTGAGTCGAAGGACGAAGGCGCGCTCGTACGCCAGCAGGTGGTCTATCGTAGAAAGTTGTGACACGCATCCTCAGCAGGCGCGATTGCCTCACGGCACTGGCAGCGGCCTCAGGAGTCTTCGCCAGTGAACCAGTCGACCTGCTCCTGCGCCTGGACCTCCGCACCGGGGATCTCACCAATCTGATCCCCGGCGCCACGCCCCCGGGCGCCATTCTTCCCGGCTCGCTGGTGAAGCCCTTCACGGCCCTCGCCTACGCCGCCACCCACGCCGGCCGCTTTCCCGAAAAACTCCGCTGCACCGGATGCTGGGGCGGAAGCGCCCACGGTGAGGTCGACTTCGTACACGCGCTGGCCGTCTCCTGCAACCGCTACTTCGAGGAACTGTCCCTTCGCACGGATCCCCAGCAGATGTCGCTGACCGCCGCCGAATACGGCCTGGGAACCGCCCCGCCGCCCGACAATGTCGAAGCGCGAATTGGCCTCGGAACCATCTGGCGGATCGCGCCCCGCGACCTGCTTGCCGCCTACGCGCGCCTGCGTCATCCCGCGATCCTCGAGGGGCTGCGTCTGTGCGCGAAAGCCGGCACCGCCAAGGCCGTTGCCGCCAACGCCCTCGCCAAGACCGGCACGGCCTCCTGCGAACACCCCCGCCACATGCCCGGCGATGGTCTTGCGATCGCGCTGTGGCCTCCGGAACAGCCCAGAACCGCCATCCTGGTGCGCGAGCACGGCGTCCCCGGCGCCATCGCCGCCCGCCGCCTCAAGGGCCTCGTCACATGAGCGCGACCGCCGCCGCCACTGTCGTCATACACGTCTTCGGACTCTTTCACCCGAGAACCCTCGAAGTCGCTCCCGCAGGGCCGGCGCAATCCATCGAGGTCCACTGCCCCGCCAAAACCGTCCGTCTCGAAGGCGCTCAATCGATGCCTCTCGAAGCCAGTTGCACGGCCCGCGGGATCTTCGCGCTCTCGATTCCCGGCAAAATACGCCGAATTTTCGAAGGAACCCTGCGAATCGAGCCCGGCCTCACCGCGCTCGTCGAAATGGACCTCGAACAGGCCGTCGCCTCCGTCGTCGCCGCGGAACTCCCCGTCAACACCCCGCCGGCCGCCCTCGAAGCCCAGGCGATCGCCGCCCGCTCGTATTACGTCGCTGCCATTACCCGCGGCCGCCACGCCTACGCTTCCTTCTGTGACACCACCCATTGCCAGCACATCCGCGGACTCCTGCCCCCAGACCACCCTGCCGTCAAGGCCGCCCGCAACACGAAAGGCCTGATTCTCGAGTACGAAGGCCGTCCCGTCGCGGCGATGTACTCGGCATCCTGCCAGGGACTCCGCGAATCGGGCCCTCCCCCCGACTCACCGTCGAACTACCCCTTCTTCTCCGTCCCATGCGCTTATTGTCGGCGTAACCCTTCTAAAAACAATGGCTTAAAGCACAAGCGAGGGCTCTGTCAGGCCGGTTCCGCTGAGTTGGCCCGGCAGGGTGGTGACGCAAATCGCATTCTGGTCCACTACTTTCCCGGGACCAGACTGCGAATTTGGCCTCAATGAGACCCTAAGGTGGCCTTCGTGATACCACCGGTACTTCCGTTCTAGGAGGATGCGTCCAAGGCTCGGTCGGAGAGGGTCTTTGCAGAAACCCCAAAGCTCCGGGTCTGTGGCTTATAAGACGCTTTAAAACAATAGGTTAAGGGAATTCCTGGTAGCTGTGTGTTTTCCACCAGACAGGCGCCCCTTCCAGTACTCTACTTAGACCATGTTTCCCGGCCGGAGCCACACCCGGCCAAAAACCGGGGTCTATTCTTCGGAAACGGATTGTGAAGTCGTACTGTTTCCATGGGCATACCTAGGGTTTCTTCTGATTTGTGATATCCCTCCCGGATGATAACTTTTTCTTAGCAAGCCCAACACGAATCAGTGTTCCAGGGAGAGGAGAAAATAGAAATGAATCGTTTCACGAACCTTGTCTTCAAGCTGCGGATCTGGAAGGATACCCGTGGTCAGGATCTCATCGAATACGCGCTGATGGCCGGCTTCGTCGCCGTCGCCGCCGGTGCGATCATGCCGGGCGTCGCCACGTCCATCTCGACGATCTTCTCGAAGGTCGCCAGCGTCATGACCGCGGCCGCCAATCAGGGCTCCTAAGAGGAAACAGCGGGAGGCCGGTGAAGACTCCTTCCTGGACCTTGCATCCAGCCTCCCGTAACTGAAACTGCAATGCTCTCGACCGGCCGGGCGGCTGGCGTTCGCGGAACCGGATCCGTGGTCGCAGTAAAGTCTTGAGCGTCCAAGTAAAGGATTCCGGAACAGTTACCGATCTTCACCATAGGAGAACCATGAATCGTATGACTGCGCTGTTTCACCGTATCTGGAAAGACACGAAGGGCCAGGACCTGATCGAATATGCTCTCATGGCTGGATTTGTCGCCGTTGCTGCCGGCGCGATCATGCCAGGCGTTGCGGATTCGATCTCGACCGTCTTCTCGAAGGTCGCCAGCGTCATGACCGCGGCCGCCAACCAGGGCAGCTAACTCCTGCATCTGACCAAGCTTCGTTTCCAGGGCATTCGATCCCACGAGATCTGGTGCCCTGAACCCCGAATTTATTAACACCGGTTGATGTGCAAGCACAACCGCAAGACCACTCGGAGAGGAATAAATACTCATGAACCGCTTCACCAACATCATTCTCAAGCTGCGCGTTTGGAAGGACACCAAGGGCCAGGACCTGATCGAATACGCCCTGATGGCGGGCTTCGTGGCCGTCGCTGCCGGCGCGATCATGCCGGGCGTCGCCACCTCGATCTCGACCGTGTTCTCGAAGGTCGCGTCCGTGATGACCGCCGCCGCCAACCAGGGCAGCTAAATCACGCCTCGGATCACCGTCCGACATCAGAGCGCCGGGTTCGTCCCGGCGCTTCGCCGTTTTTGGTCTCCCTCGAAACTCCGTCCCAACGTAAAATCTTCTGACTTTCTCTGCGATCCTGTAGTTAGATCGAACGATAGGTGCATCTATTACCTTTAGCACTGCAGCCGATCAGCCGGAGGATGGAAACACAAAGAATGATTCGTGGATTGGGGATCACCCTGGCAGTGGGCGCGCTCACTTGCCTGGCTCAAGACTTAGCCGTCAAAACGATAGTTGCTGAAGGACTTACCGCGCCCACCGCCATCGCTTCGCCGCGTGATGGTTCCGGCCGCCTGTTTGCTGCCGAACACGGCGGTACCGTTAGTGCCTTCCTTCCAGGCGAACCCGTGAAACAGGTTCTCGATATTAAAGACCGCGTCTGGCAGCGCGACCGGTTCTGCTGTGATGAGCGCGGTTTGCTCGCCATCACGTTCCCTCCGGGATCCGGCCCCAAGGACCACGTCTTCCTCTCCTACGTCACCAAAGACAGCCACGTTGTCGTCTCCCGCTTCTCAATTGACCCCACTTCGGGCGTCATCGATCCCGGCAGCGAAACCGTCCTCGTCAGTCTTCTCCATACCGACGAAAACCACTTTGCCAGCGCCCTCGCCTTCCACCCCATCGACGGACTCCTCTACTGGAGCACCGGCGACGGCTCGTCCGGCAACGCCGTGGCCCACACGCAGAATCCTGCCGACCCACTCGGCAAGATCCTCCGTTTCGATCCCTACTCCGACCAACCCGGCAAGTACGAGATCTACGCGATGGGATTTCGCAATCCCTGGCGCATGTCGTTCGATTCCGCCACTGGCGACCTCTACATCGGCGACGTCGGCGAAAACACGTTCGAAGAGGTCAACTTCGTCCCCAACGGCACACCGGCCGGCAGGTTGAACTTCGGCTGGGGCATCATGGAAGGCTTCTTCTGCTACGAATTCAGCCCGTGTTCCACCGACGGCCTCACCCTGCCGATCGTCGCGTTTGACCATGAGCAGGGTTGCTCCGTAACCGCGGGCGAAACCTACCGCGGCAGCAAGGTCCCGGACTGGCAGGGCAAGTTCTTCTACGCCGACTTCTGCATGGGAACCATCTGGGAAACCCACCGAGAAGGCTCCGACTGGGTCGTCAACAAGATGATCGACCGTCCCGATCATGCGCTTTCGGCCTTCGGCAAAGACGAGGAGGGGGAAATCTACTTCACAGACTATGTGAAGGGATTGATCCTGCGCCTCGATCCGCCGGCCAAAGAAGACGACTCATCCGGGGCGCCCGATAACGCCTCGCGCCGTCGCCGCAGCGTCCGTCGTTGATACAGTAAGACTTGATGGAATATCTCAGCACGCGGGGCTCGGACCGCGGCAGCCGCTTTCTCGACATCCTGCTCGGCGGGTTGATGACGGATGGCGGCCTGTCGACCCCGGTTTCGTACCCCCATTTCTCGCTTTCCGAGTTGAAAGCGATGCGGGGACGCAACTACCCGGATCTTGCCTTTGCCGTCCTCTCGCGCCTGGCGACCGACATTCCCGAAGCCGATCTGCGGACCCTCATCAACCGCACCTACACCGCGCAGACCTTCCGCAACGCGCGTCCCGGCGAGGATCCGACGGAGATCACGCCGATGCGGACGCTCGAACCCGGCCTCCATCTGCTCGCCCTGTCGAACGGTCCCACGCTGGCATTCAAGGACATCGCGATGCAGTTGCTCGGCAACCTGTTCGAGTACGTGCTGGCGAAAAGCGGACAGACGCTCAACATCCTCGGCGCCACCAGCGGCGACACCGGATCCTCGGCTGAATACGCGATGCGCGGCAAGCGCGGCGTGCGCGTGTTCATGCTCTCGCCCCACGGCCGCATGAGCGAGTTCCAGACCGCGCAGATGTTCTCGCTGATGGATCCGAACATCTACAATCTTGCCGTTCGCGGTGTGTTCGACGACTGCCAGCACATCGTCAAAGAGGTCTCCAACGACCTCGGCTTCAAGGCCCGCTATCGTATCGGGGCGGTGAATTCCATCAACTGGGCGCGCGTCGCGGCCCAGACCGTGTACTACTTCAAAGGCTATTTCGCAGCCGCGCGCGATGTCGGCGAACCCGTGAGTTTCGCCGTGCCTTCGGGCAATTTCGGAAACATCTATGCCGGTCACGTCGCGCGCATGATGGGCCTGCCCATCCGCCGTCTCGTGCTCGCCACCAACGAAAACGACGTCCTCGACGAATTCTTCCGAACTGGCGTCTATCGTCCGCGCGGATCCGCCGAAACGTACCAGACGTCGAGTCCTTCGATGGACATTTCGAAAGCGTCCAACTTCGAACGCTTCGTCTTCGACCTGCTCGATCGCGATCCCGCACGGCTCGCCGCGTTGTGGAAGACGCTCGACCAGACCGGCGCGTTCGACCTCTCGAAAGACGCCGCTGTGATGCAGAAACTGAAGGCGTCGGGCTTCGTGTCGGGCCGCAGTACGCATGCCGATCGCGTGGAAACGATCCGCCGGGTTCACCAGCAGTATCACGTACTGGTCGACACACATACGGCCGACGGCATCAAGGTCGCGCAGGAGTATCGCGAACCGGGAGTTCCCATGGTGTGCCTGGAAACCGCCCTGCCCGCGAAGTTCGCCGAAAGCATTCGCGAAGCCATCGGCCGTGATCCCGAGCGTCCCGGCGGCTTCGAGGGACTCGAACAATTGCCGCACCGCTTCGAAGTCGTCGATCCTTCAGTCGACGTCGTCAAGAACTACATCGCGGCCCACGTCGACTAACTAATTGCTGGCGGGCCTGATCTCGTACGTCGCGCCGGGGCTGGTCTGGAACTCGATCACACCCGCTTCCGGCCGCGCGACCAGAACATCCCGGCCGCCAGAACTCACGCGCCAAGTCCCGCCGCGGACCCGGCATCGCGATCCGGTACTCGACACCACCGAGGCCTGCGTCATCTTTCCCGCAGCCCACGCCAGCGAAACCTCGAATCCGCCGCGAGCGCGCAAGCCGCGGACCTCGCCTTTGTCCCACGATTTCGGCAGCGCAGGCAACAGCACCAACTCGTCATCCTGCGACTGCAACAGCATCTCCGCCACAACCGCCGTCATGCCGAACGCCCCGTCGACCTGCAGCGCCTTCGAGCAAATCGAGAAGAGGCTCTCGAACGTATAGGTCCGCGCGGCGTAGTGAATGTTCTCGAGCGCTCGCTCGCCGTCGCCCAGACGCGTCCAGGAAGCAGCCTTCCACGCCGAAGACCATCCGTTGCCCTCGAGTCCTCGCTGGTTCAGGACCACCTTTGCAGCCGCAGCGAACTCCGGCGTGCGCCGCGGCGACACTGAGTGTCCCGGAAACACGCCCCACAATCCCGAAATGTGCCGGTGACTCTTCTCGGTCTCGTCCCAGTCTTCGAGCCACTCCTGCAGGTTCCCCTTGCGGCCCACCTGCATCGGAGCCAGACGCGCCCGCATCCCGCGGATCTTCCGGGCAAACTCGCCATCGACGCGCAACGCATCGGCCGCTCCGCTCACTGCATCGAACAGCGCGCCCACGATCTGCATGTCGATGGTCGAACCCGCGCAAATCGTCGTCCCGGTCTCGAACATCGTTTGTTCATCGAAGAACTTCACACCCAAGGCAGGGAAGTTCTCGGGCGATGTCGAGGGATTCGTCACCAGCCATCCGCGCTTCGGATGCGCCACCAGCGTGTCTTCGAAAAACTCCGCGCTGCCCTTCAGCACCGGATAATACCGCCGCAGGAATTCGATGTCGCCCGTGAACCGGTAGTGCTCCCATAACTGCAGCGCCAGCCACGCGCCGCCGGTCGCAAACGGACCCCAACTCGCGCCATCCATCGGCGCTGCGGCCCGCCACAAATCGGTATTCTGATGCACCACCCAGCCCCGCGCGCCATAGTGTTCACGCGCGACCTTCGCCCCGGTCACGGTCAGGTCCTGCAGGAAGCCGTACACAGGTTCCGCGGTCTCGGCGAGGTTCGCGACCTCTGCCGGCCAGTAATTCATCTGCAGGTTGATGTTGGTGGTGTACTTGGAATCCCACATCGGATTCATCGACGAATTCCAGATCCCCTGCAAATTCGCGGGCTGCGAGCCAGGGCGCGAGGAGGAAATCAGCAGATACCGGCCGAACTGAAAGAGCAACGCCGGCAAAGCAGGATCCTCCTCCGGGCGCGACAGCCGCTCATCGGTCGCTTTCGCCGACGCCGCGCTCTCGGGCAACTGCAGCGACACACGACGGAACAACCGCTGGTGCTCCGCAACGTGCGAAGCCTCCATCGCCGCATAGCTTCGCGCCAGCGCTTTGTCGAGCGTTGCGCGAACCCTCGCCTCGGGATCCCCGCTGAGATCCTGGTAGGTCACGAAGTTGGTCGCCGCCGCAATCACCAGCGTCACGGCGTTCGCGGACCGCACGACCAGCGTCTCGTCGTTCGTCCGCACGGAACCGCCATCATGCAGAGCCCGCAATTTCGCGACATAGCGAACGCGCCCCGCGACGCCCAAATAATCCGCGGACTTGCCGCGCAACGCGAGTCCGGAAGCTCCGTCGCCGTCCATCTGGTAGTAATCGGTCGCGTAATTCGAATGCGCCGTGTTGCGGTATCCGCGTAGTTGCGCGTCGAAGCTGATGCTCCCCGGGCGGTCCGCCGTGAGCCTCACCACGACCACCTGATCCACGGGACTCACGAACACGGTCCGCGTGAACCGAACGCCGTTCTGCACATACCGCACCGTGTCGATCGCACGGTCGAGGTCGAGTTCATGCCGGTACTCGCGAACCTCACCCGTCGCGCCCGTGAACTTGAGCACCAGGTTCCCCAGCGCCTGATACTTCTGCTGCTCGACCGGATACCCCATCAGCTTCCGGCCAAACAACACGTGCGCCTTCTTGTACTCCCCGTCGAACACCAGTCGCCGCACCTCGGCCAGAGCGTCGCGAGCGCCCGGAACCACCGTCTCATACGGACCGCCCGACCAGTACGTCGTCTCATTCAGCCCGATCTGTTCGATATCGGTCCGTCCGTGGACCATCGCGCCGAGCCGGCCATTGCCGAGCGGCAGCGCATTCTCCCAGCGCGAAGCGGGATGCGCGTACCAAAGCGTTGTCGTGTTGTCGCCGGCCCGCACGAACGCCGCAGCGGCCACCGCCACAAAGAGGATCAGTCGCATCACTTGGCAGCCGGTGCGTCGTTGGCTTTCAGATCGCCGAGCGCATATTGAATGCCCGCGAGCAGGTGCTCGAGCATCGGCGTGATCGCATACACGCGTTCATTGTGCCCATGCGCCGCATAGAACACGCGACCCTTGCCCTCGCGCCGGATCCAACTCAACCCGTAATCATGATCCTCGCGCGGGAAGTCCTCTTTCGCTTTATCGGCGTCCGGCATCTTCGAGTAATCGACGCTCGTCAACACGTGCAGATTCCTGCGGGACCACGAATTTGCCGCGAACGTATACGTCTCGTCGTTGACCTCGAAGCCCTTATCCTTGAAGGCCGCATTGATGGGGCTCGCCGGATCATCGATCTTGTACACGATGTGCTGCGGATCGAGCCAGTGGTACTTGAAATACCCGCCGATCATCTTGTTGAACTCGGGCCAGGTTCCGACCTCATGATCACGTCCGGGTTTGCCGGGACCTCCCATCATCGCCCCCATCGCACGCGGCCCGCCGGAACTCAGCATCGTGAAGAACAACCGCGCGCGCAAGTCCGCAACCGCAACCTTGCCGGCTTTGTCGCGATCGATCCTGTCGAAGATCGCGCCGCTGAACTCACTGAGTTCTTCGGCCGTGACCTTGCTGTCTTTGTCTTTATCGGCGCCCGCGGCCACAACCGGCCCAAGCCTCGAACCCATGCCAGGCGCCGTCGGACCCGCCTCGTGATACGAGTCGCTCGCCGCGTGGATCCCCGCCAGTCCCTTGCCGGAACGAACGAAGTCCAGCAGCGCTTTCTTTCGCGCCGCCGTCACGGCCGGATCCGCATCGTCGAGAAAGTTGCCGGTCGTGTTGTTCAGGAACAGCAGGTCATACTGCTTCAGGTTGTCGGCGTTGATGTCGCCCGCGTCGTAGGAAACGGTAGCCGTCCACGCGCCGGTCTTCGCGCCGAGTTCCTGAATAGTGCGCGCGGCGAGCGGGATGCACGAGTGCACAAATCCCGCGCACTTCGACAACACCAGCACCTTGCGCGGACGCGCAGGTTTCGCCGGCGCCTGCGAGGGCAGGGCAGCGAGCATCTTATCGACATCAGCCTGTTTGGGAGTCTGATTCTGCGGACCCCGTCCCGCCAGCATCGACGTCAACAACGATGCGGGAAACGCGCGGTCCAGACCGGCGGCGAGTTGATCGGCGGTCGCAGCGGCCGCACCGGCCGGCATCCATTTCAAGGCTGCCGCCTGAAACTCCTGTCGGGTAACGAAACCATCTTTGTTCGGATCCGCGTCGGTGAACACATTCGACGCAGGCGTCTGGGCAAGCAAGGGAAGCGCAATCGCAAACAGCAGCGGAAGTCTCATTCGAGCGTCAGTATATAGCATTCGCCCGCACGACGAAGCGGCGGTTCGCATGGCCGACGAAGTCGAACGGGTAGCAGGTGATCAGCGTGAGAACCGCGCCCTCCTGCGGCGGAGCCATCACTTCCACCGCATCCGGACCCACGATGCGGATCGACGTCACCTCATAGTGCGCCGGCTCCCCGCCGCCCCGGTTGCGGATGACAATGCGGTCGCCGCGCTCGATACTGCGAAGGCTGCGAAACAACGTGTCGCGATGCCCTGCCAGAACCGCGTTGCCGGGGGCGCCCGGAAGGGCAGTTCCCGCGACGTGTCCCACCGAGCGGCGCAGGGTGCGCGCGTCGATCCCCTCCCGGATCAGGGCGTCGATTCCCAGGCGCGGGATCTCGATCGCCCCGATGACGTGAGGGTCTGGCGCAATCCAGCGCGCCAGCGGTGCGGTAAGCGAAACTCCACGGTCCGAGGTGGCGTCGACCGTTGGGATTTCGCGAGCCGCCGCATCCGCGGTTGGCGCGCTGGAAAGTTGCGCAAAGTGTCTGCGCTGCACTGCCTGATACAGCCATTGATCGCCCTGCGACCAAACGAATACGGCGATCGCTGAGGCGCCCAGCAGAAGCAGCGCGTTCGAAAACGCTTCCACGAGATCGCGAACCGGCCGCGAGAATCGAAAGCGAACCGTCATGGCCGGACCGTCTCCGTTGCCACATACGACGGGCGCGTCAGCGCGCGCAACCGTCCCAACTCCTGGCTCTTCACTTCGACCCGGATCGGCCGGACTTCGGTCGCATGCGGTTCGTAGGCGCTGAAGCACAGCGTGTAACGCGACCGGATGTCGCGCGCAATGCGAGTACACACCGCGGGCAGTTGCGAGGGCGCGATGTTCAGCCGCCATTCGCCTCCGGTCAGATGCGCCAGTTGATGCAGGAACCGCGGATCCGCCTCGTGACCTTCGGGATCCGAGATGCCGATCACATGGATGGTCGCCTGCGACATGTGCGCCATGCGCAGGATGTCCTCGCGGGTTGTGGTGCTCAGGTTATCGCCGCCGTCACTGATCAGCACCAGCGCCTTGCGTTCCTTCGTGCCTTTCTTCAACTGCTCGAGCGCTCCCCGGACGGCGTCGAACAAGGCGGTTCGCCCCTGCAGCGGCGCGGCTTCGATCTTCTGCCGCAGCAGATCGTTGGCCATCGGCTCCAGCGTGGTGACCGTGTCATTGAACGTCGTGAGGAAAATCTCGTCCTGGACGTTGCTCTCCTTCAGGAACGACTCGGCGGCAGTGATCAGGTCGGCGCGTTTCGGACGCATGCTGCCGCTGGTGTCGACCACAAGGCCGAGGCTGACAGGCGCGTCCTCGCCGGCGAACGACCGCACGGGAACCAGAGATCCCGAGTCCCAGACGCGAAAGGCCTCCCGGGGCAGGCCCGCCACCGGTTGGCCTTTGCTGTTGCGAACACTGATGTCCAGGACCACCAGACGGACCTCCGCCGTCAGCCGGTAATCGGTTTCCGGCTGCTGCCATGCTTCCAGAAGCGCTGGCAGCAGCAGAAGGCTAGTCATGGCGAAGTCCTTTCTTCGTGATTACGAGAGACGCCGTGCCAGGGTGCGAAGCGCAAGGCCGGCTCCCATGGCAAGGAGGCCCGTCATGCCGTAAAAGGCGTAGGGGCTGGCCGTAGCAGGCATTTCGGGCGCAGCGGGCGCAGGGGCCGGTTCAGGCGTTGCTGCCGGTGCGGCCGCTGGGGTTGGAGTCGCAGGCGGCTCGGGTTCGGTCCAGCGTGCTGCCGGTTCCGCGGCGGCTACTGGCTCGGGTTCCGGCTTGCGGATCTCGATTGCCAACTGCTTCTCTTCACCCGTCGGCTCCACAACCGTGACTGGCGCCGTCTTCATCTCGGCGACGGTTTCCGCCGCAACGGTCGGAACCGGGGTATGGGCTGTTTCCGCGATCTTCGCGGAAAGACCCTTCGGATAAGCGAATTCCTGGCCGAAATTGTCGCCAGGATAGAACCAGGCGCGCAACGCTCTCGGGTTGCCTGTCGGGGTCTCCCAGAAGGAGAAGGCCGAGTTGCCGGTTGGTTCGAGGCGATAGTTCGGGATCGCCAGGATCGTGGTGTAGACTTCGTCGCCGCGCTCATTCGTGATCTGCACGATATGGCGGTTCGATTCCGAACTCACGAGCTTGATCACGTACTTGCCGGGCGTGAGAACCGCGCCGGGCGCCTGTACGGTTTCGGTAAGTGTAATGACCGTTTTCTTGTCCCACTGGTCGGCATAGGCACAGCAGCCTGCCGCCATGAGGCCAACGGCCACGACACACGTGGTGCGTAGCATACGTCACCTCCCTGATTTGAAGGTCTCTTCAGCCGGAGGAGGAGGAGGAGTCCAGAGTTGTGAAGTCCCTCCGCCGGTTACGCCACCTGGTGCGTATGCGCCAGTTGGCCGTGATCGCAAATGCCTTTGAGAGTGGCCATCACATCGTCGTACTTGGCGAATTCCGGGCCGCCCTGTTCGGCAGCATGCAAGATAATGTCATCGATCGCGATGATGCCCGTCAGCACGCCGTTGTCGTCAACCACGGGCAGTCTGCGGATCTTGTGTTCGTTCATTACGGTGAGCGCCGCCTCGATCGGATCGTCGGGCTTGCAGGTGAACACGGGCTGCATCATGACGTCGGTCGCAACCAGTTCCGCCGGGCGGGCATTGCGCGTTCCCAACGCAATCAGCATGTCCCGATCCGTCACGACACCCGTCACCTTTTGCTCGTCATCGACTACGGGGAGAATGCCGCAGTCGGCTGTCCACATCAGTTCCGTCGCTGCAGCGAGGTTCGTATACTCTTTGCAGCTCCGTGGATTCGTGGTCATCGCATCTACTACTCTCATGACTTTTCCTTCCTTCGGTGTTCCATGCTGACGGGTTCGATCCCCGCCTTTCTGATCAAAGCTTAATCCCGCGCTCCGAGGACTGGTACTAGCAATACTCCTAGGCGCCAGCGCGCGGTGCGCCTCAGATACTCAACACTGGACACGGCGAATGCGTGATGATGGCGTACGCATTCGATCCGAGTTTGCCGACTGGATCGTGCGTGCGCCCGATCACCACCAGGTCGGCGTCCAGCCGGTCGGCCGCCTCGGCCAGGGAGATCGAGGCATTCCCCTCGATCAACTCGATGTGCGCCGGCGTTTCCGCGCCTCCTTTCACTTCGCCCAATTGCTGCAGAATCGCCGCGTTTGCCTGCTTCTTGTAGTCGCAGGTCAGTGCCTTCGAGTGCAGTTGCGGCATGGAGTGTACGAGGGTGAGGCGGGAGTCGAACTCGTGGGCGATCTGCACGGCGCATTGCAGCACCTGTTTGCTGCGGGCTCCGAAGTCAACACCGCAAAGTATGTGTTCGAGACGGGCCTGTTCGAAGGGCGGCCACTTTTCGAGGTAGACGCAGGTCCAGACGGGGCAGGACGCGTCGTGCAGCACTTTGGCTGCGACTGAACCCAACAGATAGCGGCGGAACTCTCCGGCTCCGTGGGTTCCCATCATAATGAGGTCGAACGCTCCGGATTTGGCTGCTTTCACGATTTCCGTCGCCGGATCGCCCGTGACGACCTGGCGAGTGACGAAATGACACCCCTTCAGTTCTTCCTCCACCAGCTTGTCGAGAGCTTCTACCGCAAGCTCCCCCGGCCCCGGCGCGACGTGCAGCGCGAGGACTTCCGCCTGGAACCGGTTCGCCGTTACCCGTACGACATGGGCAGCGCCGACGCAGCGCTCGGAGAAGTCGACCGGAAACAGGATCCTCCTGGGCGGCATCATTTGAGAACCCTCCTTTCTGAAATCCTGGCGCGCCCTGTGGCGCGGAAAACCACACACGGGGTGAGCGGTCTCACGCGGCTCACCGGGCGGCGCGTACCACGGTCTCGAGTCCAGCGATCAGGCGCTGGCGTTCGCCATTCTGCAACCTGGCTTCAGGATGCAGGGAACGGTAGTACCAGGGCGGCATGTCGCTTTGCCGGACCTGCTGGGCGGCTTCGTCGAAGTCCGATCCCGGCTGGTCCCAGTTCGAAAAGTTCAAGTGGCGGCGGCCTTCGGTGACGTCCCACTGCACGAGCCAGGACGCGGGCGCGACGTTCGCGTACCAGGGCCACCGTGTTTGGTTGCTGTGACAATCGAAGCAGGCCCGTTGGGCGACTTTTCTGGTCTCTGCTGATGTCCAACGAGGTTCTTTGCCGACAGGCGGATTGGAGTGTTGTTTCCCATAGGGAACGAGCTGGATAAACGCGAAAACCAGGATCGCGCCAATGATGTACTGGCCGAAGCGTGTCACTTTGCGCCCCTCCTGATGAAGGTAGGGCAATTCGGGCGCCAAGCGTGGGGCGGGCGGGACGGCGGCGGATCGACACTCGACAGGTGTCGAAAAGTGTCGAATTGTGTCGAGCCCATCTGTGTTAAGGCACAGTTGTGCGGGCGGAGGAAACTAGGCTTTCGTGCGCGGATCCTTGGACACCGAGCGGATGAATCGGGTCCCGCAGATCATACACCGGTAATGACGCATCCGCACGATGCGCAGGAGGCGTTCGAAGATGTTCTTGGGTCGCGAGGGAGCGATTTCCGGACTCCGGCAACTGGGACAAATCATTCTCTCTGTCGGCGCCTCCGCTGCGGTTCCATTACGCCTACCGCCCGATCCCATGGTACCGCGGTCCGCCGCTCTTACCTAACGAAAGATAGGTAGATGCGGGTAGCGAGCGGTGGCGCGGCGGTCAGGAGACCTCGTGACAGGAAGGGCAAACCTCCCGGGAAACACCTAGCTGTTGGAACTGGCGCCCGGTTCCATACTGTGGATGCCGCCGCTGTCTGGAGGTGGGTCAGTCAGGCTGCTGCTATGCGCCTGACGAACTCCATTCGAGCGGCGGCTCGTACCCGCAAATGGCGGCTGGCTGAGCGCGTGGATTTCTCCAATGAGGCCGACAGCGACGGCCACCAAATTCCCGTGACGGATCGTCCAGAAGATCACGGGCCAGAGGGTCCTCGGCCGCCGGCATCGCCGCAGATCCCTCACGATGCGATCCTGGATGGCTGCAGGCGAAAGTCGCTTGGGTTCCGGATCGTACAGGAGTCCGAGCTTCAGGATCCTCCTTCATTTCGGTCAGCCATTTGTGGATGACGTACTCGCAGGCGCCATTCCGAACCCAGCTACTGGAGTCCGCCGGGAGATTCGAATCATGGCCCAGGCGCTGGTTTTTCAGATGCGGGTACCAGCGCCGAGCCGCAGTTTGCTGCCGCTTGCCGCGAGATCGACAAGCCATAGGTTTATTTCGTTGATCAATTCGTTGGACGCCCTGTAGTATTCACCGGACTCAGTTGCGGTCCTTGCCTGGCTGAGCTTTTGTGCCCGAATCAGGGCAACAACCTTTGCAGCCTCGGTGTGAAAACGGGCGTGCTTTTCCTGTACACGTTTAAATCGGTGGCTGGAACGATAGAGCCAACCCGCGCGCTTGTGAAGCCACTCGCCGACCTCACAACGGTCGTCGCGACAAACCAGCCTTGGTTCCAGATCGGTTGTGCCGGCATCGATGTGGTTGATCAAGATCGTCTTCCACCTGTCGTGGGCTTCTAACGCTCTGATCAGTTCTCCGTGCATCCCGATACTCGCTTCTGATCTCATCGACTAGTTTTCGTTTGGCATCTTATGGTTCTTTGAATCGGATCCATCAGGCAAACATATCCGTTGCGGATGCAACAGCAATGATTCACGCAGTGACGAGGTAAACCGGGTGCTACAGAAATCGGTCAATTCCGCTTCTGTTATTGCTTGGATTTCACTTCTGGGGGGATGGTGAGCGCGGTAGGAATCGAACCTACAACCTACTGATTAAGAGTCTTTTTTAGGGGGTCTGTGCGTGTTTTGCAGACTTTCCATTGGCTCCATAACCACCTTTTTCTCCATGGGTTTGCAAGCAGTGACTATTTTTACGTTGTTGAGCGATTTGGCCAGGTTGGGGGAGTTGGCACACCACTGGCACACTAAGAGTAAGGGAGCTCCGCCGCCCCCGCCCTCGCAGTTCCGGCTTGTTGGCACCAACGGACCGATGAGTTGGGGCGCAAAATGGGTCGGATGTACGTCACGGGCAAATGGACTACTCCATGAACAATGAACGATCATGGGGTCAAGCTGATGAGGGAGGGACGTGCCCTCCCCTCGCTAAAGTAGAGGGCGCGGAATCGATCCAATTGTTTTATCCGGTCAACGAGCAGCCGTTCTTGCTGGGAGCTTGCGACGTTGCGAACAAGTGCCTTCGCATCTGCCTCGGTGAGCCTCAAGATCAGGTAGTTGGCGACGGCAGAGAACAGAGAGGCATTGAAATCCTTCGCTTCCTGAGAGGCCAGCACAAGTGAAATCCCATACTTTCTGCATTCCTTGGCCATTGTTGGAATAAGCTTCAGACTGGCCGCCCTATGCGCTTCGTCGAAGATGACTGCATGAGTGATGCAGTCTTGAAGACCGCGCCGGAACATGTCCTTGTACAGGCTGTAGAATACCAACGCTGCGAACGCCCTCTGGAGATTTTCATTCTGGGTTGTGTGAATGCGAATGACTGTCGGTTCGGCGTTGTCCCAAAGCGTGCTGCGGGCCTCGTCAACTCGAAAGAAGCCATAGTCGTCGAGTTCATCTAGGCGCGAGAGGAGGGTCCGCAAACCACGATCCGGTTTCGGGTCGTTCCGTAGGATCTCCAGAAACCGATCGAACGCCGGCACTTCTGGCTGCGGCTCAGAAGCTGATTCGTCCCAGCCCTTCTCGGTAAAACTTTCTTTTATCGCCCGCCTTAACTTTTCGCCCTGGATATCGCCCAACTCGGGGTAAATCGCCACAAAGATATCACGCAGTGATCCCGCTACGTCTAGATGGGCAAGGCGCGAATCACGATCGATCACGCGCAGCGGGTTGAAAGCGAGTCCATCAAAATCGACGAATTTGACTTTGCCAACCGATGCCTGCAGCTTCTCATCAATGTCCTCGTGATACGAAAACACAATCGGCCGTATTCCCGCATCGATCATCTGCTTGCACAGACTAAGCAGACATGTCGTCTTGCCCATGCCGGGAAGGCCTGCTATCAAAAGATGGGGGTTGCCTCGGATCGACAAAGCCCACTTCACGGGCTCCCCGCTTAGAACATCCACTCCGAAGCTGATCGAGCAATCGCCGATTTGCGCGGGTTCATTCGAGGTCCCGGGCTCGGTTACATCGGAATTACTGGGCAAGGCGTCTTCCTGCGGCGATCCGAGCTCGGTTGGGGTTGCAAGCGCGCCCGGTTCCCCTTTGTTCGGTTCTGGTCCCAATTCCGGTCCCGAGCCTGGAGGGCCTGGCCTGGACGGCAGGCGGCGAAAATCCGAATCCGGGAGCAGGTCGGGGCCAAACAGAAAGATCTTTCCATCCCAATCGCTGGGTGCAATTTCCATTGGCCTGTCGCCAGCGTAGTCAGGACAAAACACCCAGCCCCGGTCGCCTCGTTCCGGGCTCGCAAAGGAGTAGTCATCACCCTTTTCGATCATTCGCTCGACTTCAGCCCTGATCGCTTCGTGCTTCTCGTTGGGAAGATAATGCCGGTGAGCTTTGTCGGCGTAAAAATGCAGCACACGGGCAAGCTTAGCGCGCCGAAGAGCCCGGAACGTCGGGGAAAGGTCGGTACCACAGTACCAACCCTGCCAACGTCTCCGCAGGGCCTCTACCTGTGCCCGGATAGCGCAGACCGTTTCGGTGCTTCGCGCGGTTCGAAGATGACGACGATACTTGACCTCGATAAAGTGAAAAGCCAGCCCCTTCCGGGGTTGCATCGTGACAAAAATGAGATCGGGCCGCGAAGCATGTTGCTCACCGTTGACTTCCGTATCAAGCGGTGGAATCAGATCGCGAACGTCATCGGCTGGGATAAAAAATCCTTCGGACAGCGGAGTCCAGCAGTCGTCGCCCGAAGACGATCTCATTGAATTCGCGTGGCAAAGCGCAAGTGCTATCAGTTCAGACGTTGGCGCCTTGTCTCCAGTCAGGCGGATTGCCAGTCGTCCGCTGAGCGCCTTTAGGTGCCACATAAGGAACTCGGCGTTGCGTCGACTTCGACTCAGGCCCATTTGGTCTAGGGCACCATCGAGGAGATTCCGAACCTCTTCAAGATTGCTAGTGGAAGTAATGAGTTGTAGGCAACCTAGATCCTGCCTCTCCGGAACGCAATCGATCACATATGCTTCGTAGATCTCGGGATCGTGTTTCGGAGAGTCGAAGTATTCCAGCCCCGCATTGCGATCCAAAGTGATGACCCAATCACAAAGCCTATGGAGTTCCCGCAGCTGCCTAGCTCTCTCTGGTGACACTTCTGTCTGCAACGCTGGCACACCGTCGGACTGCTTCAGCGCGCGGCCTACAGACCGCTGGAGGGAGTCCTGGATACGCACTAGCCGATCCGAGTGCGCCCGATCGGAGGGATGTCTCTCGCCTTCGTTTGAGATTGAGACCGTGCTCGACCAGCGAGGTGCAGGTATGCCCGAGTACTGCCGATCAAAGAACGACATCATGCCAAATACATAGAGTGGTCGGCGCCGTTGACCATCCTGAGTTGTCGGTACAACCCTCGACTCGAAGGTGTCGAATGCAACCGCTAGGTGCGCAGCACTTTTGGGCTCTTGATTTGGCTTGCGAGCCCAACGGAGCCGAGGAACAGTAACACCGCCGGGGAACCCCATTGACTCTAGCATCCACTGGTCTTCTAAGGTGAGGACGCCAGCCCCGCTTCTATGTTTTTCGCGGACCTCGGTTATGAATCGGCCGGCAATCGTCCGTTGTTCCTCGGATGGGTACAACTCCAAAACGAAGCCGGGCTCGGTGCCGTGTGTGGTGTCGTCAGCATATTCATCTGCCGCGCCTTGCTTAAGACTGTCATGAACTTTGCCCAATGCACGAGCAACGGTAAAGCCATCGCCCGGTCGGAGAGCGTGAACATGGAGCAGCCTGGAAGCATTGTGACAGTCAAGATACTTCAAAACCTCGTTGCCCAGAATTGAAGCGCTCTGCTTTCCCACCGTCGGCGCGGAGTCAGCAACATCGCTCTCGCCCAAAGCCCTCGCTAGGATTGCGATCGCGGCCTTGGGCTCCTTGTCTATATCCGGCACCATTCCAACTGCGTGGAACCCGAGGGTATCAGCGAAGACAAATGAGCTGCCCTCGTCAAGACCTGGTAAAAAAGCAGGAAACATCGCACCGTCAAGTACAGCGACCTCATCCCGGACATCCCGTGCACGCCTCTTTTGGTCAAAGACAGAATGGATAATCAGATTGTCGTACGCCGCCAGCCAAGCCACTCTCAGGGCGTGACTTGGCAAAACAACCAGCCCAATTGTTCGTCCGGACAGCGATTGAACTTCTACGGTGTTCGCTAGAGCGAACGCTGGATCACCGGAATCAAGCAACGACGCCCAGGCGAGGAGGTACTCCTTCACAATAGAGGTGAATGCTGCGGACTGGTCGTCATACACTTGCGCAACCGTGCCGCCAGTTGAGCCCAGGCGCTCTGCAAACTTGCGCCCCGCAACTGCTGCCCTGTCCCACGCTGACTGTGCAGCGGCAGACTGGCCATCAGGCCGTGGAAGGGGGATGAACTCGGGCTCAGATGCGCGCGCCCCCGATGCACGTACTTTGACGCTCCAGCGCCCAATAGGCCCCCCGCGGCCGCTCCAATCCCTGTCGAGTTCGCAAACTAGCGGCGGACAAAACACGCGAAACGCTTTGCCCGGCTCGTCCGTGCGCATTACGACATAACCCTTGCTGTCGGTGTGCAGGGCAGGTTTGGACACAAGGGCAGTGATTTTGGCACGATCAGCGAGTTCGACCAAACCTTCACTGAATGTCCGCACCTTTTTGCCCACGCCGCCCGGTTCCCGGTCCGGCGGTTGGCCGATTCGGATAACAAACTCGTCACTCGGTTCCGGCCTCAGAGAGTCGTTGCCGACTACCGTCAGCACCACCCTGGCAGATATCAAAGCATCGTCGCTAAGGGTCGCGAAGTCGTCATTGGTGAACCTGCACTTCTCCTCTCTCTTGCCTGAATGAACAATTTCACGTGTTGCCAATTCTTCATCCATGTCCGTTAGGATTGCAACGCGATATTCAACTGCACCCTTTTCAAGATTTTCCGGCCGAGCTCTCCATTTGACCTCTAGCTTTGAGTAGTCTCCAGTTTTGTCCGCATCGGCCTTGAGCACAAGCACGGGTGGCCCCTCGCCATCAGGATCATCGATCAATCCAGACCATTTGGCAACTTTCCCTGTGTTGGTGCGCCAGGACAAGAGTTCAAGGCCCTGTATGGTCTGGACTGCTCCTTCGACGCAAAGACTGTTCACCCACAGCGATCTCTTGTTCTCAAGGCCCGCGAGGGCGAGCAGAAGAGGCTGAGTAGCGGATTGCCGCAAGAACCCTTCTAGTTCCACAAGATGATGCTGCTGCGGTTCATGCAACCGTAACGCCTCAATTCGACGTGCAGGCGGAATGCTAGACGTTGCCCTTCCTAACAACCGATCAACAAACATCCGCGAAACTATGAGATCGTCCACCGCGTCGGTCCGTTTGGCTGCTTCGACGGGCCAGAGCCCTAAGAGATGAAGCAACTCGCCGGGATGACGTCGTTCTCCAGCCACGCGGCAGAGGAAGTCAAACTCGGTCCACGATGAAATGCTAATTCGCCGCCCAAATCCGCGCGCCTTCTTGACAGCAAGCTCGGCATATTGTCTATCCGAAGCCGAGAGATTCCGAGTGATCTCCCGTTCGGCCAGGGGGAGAACCTCGTCAAACAAACTTGCTTCGTCGATCTCTCTCGCGGCACTGTAAATGCCGTCCATTCCGGCGCCAGCTTTCACCGTATCAACGAGGAGTAGCACCGCTTCGCCTTTGGACTCCCGAATCTCCACTGCCCGATCGGCCGAAATGGTGCGCCGCCGCCCTTGCATCTCAGAATCCGCGACCCTCCATACTGACCATGGTCCCGGCTGGAACTTGTCCGTTTCCGCCAATGCCTCTATAACCTCTGGCGTAAGACATCGAACGAAGGCCACTGAGCCGGACTCAGCGCGGCCAAGCAACTTCTCAAACGCGCGGCTCAGTAGAACTCCATGCAGTTCAGTCCAGATCACGGTCATCGCCTCCGTTGGGTTCAAAGCGCGGCTGAAGTCGCTTCATTGCCTCGGCGTCGTTGACACCGATCAAAAGCCCGAGGTCCCGCAGTCGTCGTTCAAGCACTAGACGGTTTGCCTGTAGCAGTTCGTTTGAGATCGTCATTCCAGGCGGCGACACGTCTACGCAGAAGCCATATCTATTCCGTAGAACCTTCAAAAAGTCTTTGAGCGACAGGGGCCGTGTTCCGGTGCGGTTTCCGTTTCGAAGAACGTGGACGTGGACCAAGTAGTCCAGAGCGGAATCCGTGAAGAGCAGTGAGCGCAGATCAGTTCTCTTTCTTGCCCCGGTTGAAGTGGCTTGACGGATCACGGCGCGCTTGGTCGCGATTCCGTTGGGTCGGCCGATCATGAGCGATGAGTCGAGCAGCTTCAGGAGATTCTCCTGGGTATTCGAGCGCCCCTGGAGTGCAGTCAAAACCTCCGCGAGTCGCCCGACTACGTTAGGCTCGCTCTGAGTATCCCTCAGCGCCTTAGTTGCTTCTGGGTAGTCTTCCTCCAATCTCGATGCTAGTTCTTCGGCCTTCCGGGCAAGATCGTAGTGAATGTGGGTTGCTTCTGCCCGCCGGTCATGCATCAGATCCCCGAGCAAATTCAGCCACTCGGTCGCGTAGGGACGCGCCGGCACCGCCAGGGATTTTATCTTTGGATCAAATCTGGCCCACCGATCCAGAATCCTGAGCGCCATGAGTATCACGGGGGCACGCTCGACACGCCGCATGAAGTCGTCGAGCGACTGCTCAGCTATGGACCGCAGCCTCTTGTCTACACCGTTAGAGCAATCGACAAATAGTTGAGCAGGCATCTGCTCTGCACGTTTTCCCAGCGCGCCAGTTCCTATCCACTCACAAAGCAGTTCGACGACGCTAGTCACAATAGTAGTCACGCCAATCGCAATGCACGACTCTAGCAACTCGACGAATGCGTGCCGAGGTGCTACCGCAGCGTATGACCTTACGAATCGTCTGATGTCCTCGGAGAACTCAGCAGCAGCTCTCTCTGAGATCGGCCGCTGATTGGAAACGCGCTCCCCATCAGCGCCTCTTAACTTGTCAGGTGCCGCACCAATAGCTTGTGCGAGGCGGATTGTAAGAAGTTGGTCAATACCGACGTCCGAGTCCTCGTTGAACCGGTCGGACGTTCTGCTGCCCAGCTCCCCGTCCCTGGATACGCCGGCTGAGAAGGCCTTGAGTAAAACGTTCTCCTCAAATCCACGGCCGACCGCAAACCACGTTCTGTCGCCCGGTTGGTTCAGTTGGACGTAGTCGCCCTTTTGGTTTGCAAGCATTGCAACGATCATTTCAGGAACGTAACGCAAGTTGGCCACGGTAGTGGGGAGGTCAAGCCAACACGACATGTAGTGCGCCGGGGCCACACGTTGGACCTGCTCTTTCCGACCCAGCGCTCGCTTAGCGTTCTCGAGACAGAAGCTCAAAAGGAGATCACCAAGAATCGCTTGTTCGACCTGTCCTTCGAACCCCTGAAAGGTATCCTTGTTGGCAAGCGCACTCGCAATGCGCTCCACCGTTGCTGCTTGTTTCCTTGCTCGCGCCCCTTCTCCGTCATGACCAAAAGTCTCTAGGAAACGTCCCTTGCCCCGTCGGAACCCGAAGCGGAACATGTAAAATGTTGCGGGGAGTACAGCGCGAAGTTCAAAGTCCTGAACAGAGAGTGGGAGGGCCTTTAGATAGTTCCCGGACCATATTTCACGAGTGGTCTCGCGCCCGAAGACATCATCGGCAATCGCTCTGGCGGTCAAACTGCCCCTTGGTGAGCTCATGCCTCCACCCCCTTTGCAAGCGCAGTCAAGGCCAACTGTTGCTGGAGGCCGTCCTTGTTCTTTTGCTTGTGCGTGCCAACCTTATACAGAATGTCGTCTCTCATCGGGCTCCATGCGAACAGCTCCCGTTCATCTTCTCGAATCAAGCGTTGGACGAATACCGAAAGATGCGCGAACGTGTCATCCGTCGAGACGTCCCCTAATTGATAACCATCACTTAGCTCCAACAAAAGATGGAATAGCTCCGCGCCGAGCCGGAGCGACTCTTCCTTACCGTTTCGATATCGATAGACCAGGCGAGCTTGCCGATGTAAGCGGTCGATGTCAGATGCAACTGGAAGGTCGGCTTCAAGCCTAAATGCTTCAATAGGCTTCTCCACCCAGAACGTAGTCTCCGTCGGCGTCCGGGGAGTGATTCGTAAGGCTACGACATCTGTTCGATCTAGTGCTTGCACGGGAAGGTCTTCCAGCCGGGAGATGCCTCGGCACAGTCGAGCGCACACTCGTCTAGTCTCATCTGCTCCCTCGAACGCGAGGTTAAGAAATGCGCTCAGGTTGCGGCCTCGCGCCAAGCCTAGAGCATCAGAGACAATCGCAACATCCTCAATTTGTTGTGACGACCACTCGAAGAATGCGCGCCTCCGCGCAGAGTCCAAGGAAAGGCTCGCGTAATGCGGTGCAGTCTTCTTCGATTCTATTGAAGGTTGGGTCAGCAAATATCGATCAAGTTGAGGGTTCGCTTCAAGTGCTGGGTCGAAGCGGGCGAGTTCCCTAAGTACTTCACCTTGTCGATTGGTCGAGATCGGAGAGAAGGCTCTATCCCAGTATGGTGAAGTGTCAGCAGAACCGTCGTGAATGTCGCTGCAGTAGTGAACACCAAAAAGAATGTAGACGAGCGCCGCGCGAAGCTCCCTGACAGTGACATGAGTTTCACCTCGAAGGTGCACAGCTTGTAGCGCCTCATAGAGTCGAGCTCTGGCACGCTGCCGCTGCAGAACTCCCTCGGCGAACGGAACTTCTCGCGGGCCAAAGAGGCTAGCGGCTTTGAAAACCTGGCAATGGCCTTTCGCTCGGCACGTGCAGCAGTTGTTCCAGATGGAAGCGGCCCGAGTGCCTCCGTACAATTGATCGACTAGTGCATTGAGAAATTCTGTATCGACCCTATCGCCCATTTTGCTAACGTTGCCGACGAGGGATCTGTCGTTCAGATTGATAAATCGAACGAGGGACCCGGCCCGCGTTGCTCCTGTCTGAACAGCCTCATACAGTTGCGCCGTCAAATCAGTTTCTGGAATCCTGTCCATCCACTCGAGCAAGCGACCGTCGTTGATTGCCAGCACATGTACAATGTCGGTGCCTGGGCTGCCGTTCTGGAAGGGTTCCAAGAAATCGTCAAGAAGTTCGTCTGCCGAACGTCCTTTCCAGGCGGCGGATCCATCTAAGTTCATACGGATCGTAAGGCCATCGGCAGTCTGCCCTTCGATTACACGCTCTGACGACGCGTGTTGGCCAAAGCCAAGGCGAGCGGAAAGATGTTGAAGGAGCGCAGTCTTGCCGTCGCCCGCGTTTCCGCACAACACAATCAACCGAACCTTGCGTTGCAGTATGTCGGAATAGAGTGTATGTTCCAGCCGCGTTTCGACGTATGTGTTCTCGGCAAAGGCCGTGTCCAATCCACGTGTCTCCTGATTTCCCCAACGCGGAGAGCCCGGGTAAGACTGTAGGACGGAGAGTAGCCAAGCCACCGACTGTTCACTGAGTTCATCGGCTGGAGGCTGCCTGGAAGCTTTGGGAGCAGTAGGCACTTCGAGGTCGACGTTGGCCTCCGCCGCTACTCCAGGCTGTTCGACCGTGGCCAAGAAAGCGCGGGCCTCCGCAACGGAGAGAAAGCGCTGCGTGGCATCCGGGGAGGTCGCCTTCTCGAGGAAAGCGCACAGCACCGGAGAGCTACTCCGATCAATTCCCTCCCAATTCAGGCCTCGCTCTTTGGCAAAAGCGCCTCCGTACTGGAATGGCTCGCGATTAAACAGTACATGAAAAAAGCTTGCTGCGAGCGCGTAGATGTCATCTGAAGCGCTTAGCGCGCGTGCTTCTTGATATGTCGGCGAGCAGTAGAGAATGGTGGCAGGGCCGACGGGCTGGCCACCGATTCTGTTGACAAAGTCGTAGTCAGTCAGCACTAAGTCTGTTCCAGAGACAATCATGTTGCGAGGGCTAACGTCTCCATGAACGAGGCTTTGGCGGTGCAGAGCACCCAGCGCATCAAACATGCTACGAAGCCATCGAGTTGCGAGGGCCTCTGGCGAGCCTTCTTGCTGATCATCAGCCAACAAAGAAAAGACATCGATGAAATCGCGCAACGGCGCACCATCGATCCAGGTCATCAGGGCAGTGAAAGAGTTGTCCTGCCACTCTCGCGCAACTTCGAAAATCGCAGATAATCCGGGATGCCGCCCTATGTGCGGTCGGGCCAAGCTGTACGCGTACAGGACACGGGGGCCGGTATCGGCGTGATGTCCAACCTTTGCGACATAGGTGCCGAGTTCCTCTTTGGTGTGGCGATCCAACTCTACAACCTTGAATGTCGTCCCGATGCCACCCGAACCTAGACGAGTAACGATTTGGTAATCTCTTTCGCGGAACCGGATAATCTGGTCCTCTGTCCAGAATCGCGCGGGTGGCGGCGCCGCGGGTGCGACGGACTCTCCTAGAAGCTGCGACAGTCCTTCGTCCACACTTCGCAGAGAAGCCCGAGCTTGAGGATCCTCGAAGACGCCCGCTCGGAGCGCAGTAAGGGCCTGCGTGGAAAGTGTGTCCTGCAATTCTGAAAAGAGGCTCGACAGCGCTACGCACAGCGAGAATACATCCGACCGCTGATCCGCAGCTGCCAAACCCTGTAGTTGCACTTCTGGCGCAATGGTCTCCGGCTCCAACTGCGGCAATCCCACGGCGGACGCTACTGTCACATCTGAAGGTATTTTAGATCTGTCAAAACCGGCCAAGATAGCGGAGTTGTCGTGTCGAATCAGGATTGTGCGTGTATTCAGATTTCGGTGCACCATTGGATCTCCGGTGATGGCCGAGTGGAGTTCCTGAAGTGCCAACACCGCCGATTTGGCAAAGGCTAGTCGATCTGCGGGGCTCCACGTTGAGTCGCGTTGCCGCTCATTTATTGAAGGTGCCGCCGGATCGACGAGGCTGAAGAAAGACATCTCTCCCGGATAGCCGGGTGCGTGCTGGAATGAGTCCAAAATTCGCGGGGCCCACGAGTACAACTGAAGGCGTTGCAGCGCGTCGTACTCGCGGCGAGCCTTTGCCTCGGCGTTGGCCTCCTCGCGTACAGATAAGTCGTAGAGATGCAGGAGAACCTTGTCCTGGCGACTGGCGTGAACCCCTTTGTAGACCCGATGAAACCGATCCTCTCTGGGTGTCGTGAGTTCAAGATTAACGTATCCGGCGAATCGGCGAAGCGACCCATCGAGGGCAATGGCAGACTTCGGTTCGAGCGCACGAGCTAATACTCGGACCTGCTGATTGGAGAAGACTGCCGGTTCGTCAACACCGACCGCGAGCTTCCAATCCGCCAAGGAGTGGAACGAGACGCCCCTCATGTTTCGCCCCGCTAGCTTCTTAAGCTTTGAAGCGTCTGGCGTCAGGAGGATGCATCCGTCAACGCGCGGCAAGTCCTGAGCGGTTCGCCGAAGTGTTGTGCCGACCTTGCGCGCTTTCTCGGTGACTTTCTCACACTCGTGATTCACCGAGTCCGTATGTGAGTCTACCCACGAAGGGAGCCAATGCTTCACCTCTATCACACGAACCCCCGGTGGCCCAATGGCGACGATGTCGATCTCATCGGACTGAAGGTGGTTGGTGACGGAGAACGCCAAGTTCGTAATAAGAATCCACTCGGCATCGCCCGGTAGAGATTCCAGACGTGTCTGCAGGTGCTTAAAGGCCAATAGCTCGCTATCGTTGGCGGCAGGGCCACAAGAAAGGAGTGATACCCTCATCGCCGTGCTCCTGCAGTCCTGGCGTCAAATGCCAATCCCCGCGCACGGACAGACTTCCTCGAATCACAAATCGAAAGTATCGGATTCATACGATTTAAGGATGATTGTATCGTCCGCTGGACA
>CAZVKC010000002.1:0-7055 GCA_964627455.1 uncultured Solibacteraceae bacterium
ACTGCACAGTCGTTCCCGGCAACCTTCTCGTACCATACAGTCAGCAGCGAACCATCCCCCAACTCAACAGTGGACGGATACCCCAGATCTCCACCGACTCCATCATCGGAGACCGTGATCGGATCTCCCCACGAAGCCCCATGATCCTTGCTCACCCGGGCCAGGTTCCCAAACGGAGCGCGCCGGTAACCATACGTCATCACCAGCCTCCCATCCCGCAACCGCAGCAAATGCGTTGGCAGGCCCCAAACACCGATGGCGCGAGGCGTCGACCACGTGCGACCCCCATCCGTGGACTCGCACTGCAGCGTCTCCCGCTCATTCGCCTTGTTGTGATTCCGGATCTGCGCCACGATCCGCCCGTCTGCCGCCTCCACCGCATGCAACTCGTGATACTGCGCGAAGTCGTCCCCCGGCCGCGTCGGGATCTCCGCAATCCACTTCCACGTCACGCCGTCATCCGTGGACTCGCAAACGCCATTCCTGTGATCCGTCCACAACTTCTTGCCCACATAAATCAACCTTCCATCCCGCAGCGCCGTCGGTCCATGTGGACTGTTGAGTGGAACTCGATAAGGCGCGGACCACGTCAATCCATCGGTCGACCGCAGCATCCAGCAATCGAGCAGCGCCTTCCGTCCCGCCGCGTCTACGCGATCGTGGGCCGCCAACCATGCGGGATTCTTCGCGAGAGTCGCCTCGTACGCCAGCGACGTGAAGGTCGTGACCAGCAGCGAACCCTTCGCCGTCACGCACATCCCGGCGTCACGATCATCGATCGCGGTGTCGAGCAGGACCTCCGGCGACGTCCAGGTCTTCCCGTCATCGTGCGATCGGATCAGCTCCACCCGTCCATACGGGCACACATGACGCTCGCGTCCTCCCGAATACGCCACCAGCAACTCGCCCGTTGACGCCCGCCGCGCCAGGGTAGGCCAGCCATGATAGGCCTTCGAATACCTGGAAATCGTCTCAATCCCCGAACCAGCAGCAGATGCAACCGCAGCGCCCGCGGACGCCATCAAAAACGTACGTCGATTCAGCACAAATACAAAAGGGCTCCCGGAGGATGAGTCTATCACCCGGGAGCCCGCCGCAAACAAACAAAAAGCGTTTTGTTCTGAGAGCCTACCGCACGCGGCCGTTGTGCTTCATCCGGTAAATCTGATTGCTCATCGCATTCTGCTGCCGGTTGATCTTTGCCCGTTCGGCCGCAGACAGCCCGCCTCCGTCGATGCGATCGCGCCGGATCTCGCGATGCAGTTGTGCCTCACGATGTTCCAGCCGCGCCGTCTCGCCCGCGGTCAACGACCCCGAACGCACGCCCTGCGCAATGCGCGCCTGTTGATTCGCCTGCCGTTGCACGATCGGCCCGGCTGCCATCGCCGCCGCCGTCATCAGTACGAAAGTCATCATCAGTTTCATCGTTGTTTCCTCCAGTCTCTTTGTGACTGCTTCTGATCGTACAAACTCGTCTCCCGCGTGGAAGTTTCCATTACTTTTGATTCACAATTGAATCTTATGGAGAAGGTCGCGGTACGCCGCTGGAAAGCGGGCAGGGAAACAGTCGAATGGGACAACGTGCTCGAAGAGGGACCCCTCGAAATCCGCGTCTCGGCGTCTTTCAAGGATCGCCGCTTCATTCGCACCCTCGCCATCACGATGCGCACCCCCGGCCACGACGAGGACCTCGCCGCCGGCCTGCTCTTCAGCGAGCGCATCATCAAAAACTACGACGACATCACGCTGATGCACGCCACCAGCGATGGCGCCCTGGTCGTCGACCTCGCGCCGTGGGCCGATGTCGATTGGACCGCCTTCGACCGCAGCCTGCCGCTGCTGTCATCGAGTTGCGGTGTATGCGGCAAGCGCGAACTCCCCGCCATTGCCGGACCCATTGATGAATCCGCTTCCGCTTCCCGCATTCGCTCCCGGGTCATCACGTCGCTGCTCGACAAACTCGAAGCGATGCAGGACTCGTACTCCGAAACCGGAGGCTCGCATGCCGCGGCCTGGTTCGATTCCCTCACCGGCGACCTGCGCCGGTTTCGCGAAGACGTCGGACGCCACAACGCCCTCGACAAGCTGGTCGGATCCCTGCTCAAAGACCGCGCCCTGCCGCTCTCGTCGTCGATTCTCGTCATGACCAGCCGCGCCAGCTACGACATCCTGCAGAAGTCGATCCTCGCCGGCATCCCCGTCGTTGCCGCTGTCGGTGCGCCGTCCACCGCCGCGATCGAACTCGCCGAGCGCCATCACACGACGCTCATCGGCTTCCTCCGCGACGATCGCTTCAACGTCTACACCGGATCCTGGCGCATCGTCTCCTGAACCGAATCGGTAAACTCTAGGCCCAGTCCTGCCGATATCCATACTTTGGGACAGATGGGCAGATCCAGACAGTGGACCTGGCTTTTAGTGGCCGTCCTATCCCCGCACGCGCAGGCGGCGCTGACCGTTCGCGAACCCGCTCTTGGCCGGAACGCCAACGAAAACACCTGCACCGTCAGCCAGCCGTCCACGCGGTTCCAGGCGAGCCACGCGGAAATCTTCGTCGCGTTCCGCGCAACCGGGGTCGCACAGGGCGAAACCCTGCAAATCGACTGGATCTCCCCATCAGGAGAGTCGGCCTCCAGCATCCCCTACGAAGGCCTGCCGCGTGCGGCCTCGCTGTGCTTTGTCTCGCACCTGCCGGTCGCCGGATTCGCCCCTTCCAGTCAACCGGGGGACTGGCAACTGCGCGTCACCGTCAACGGTCGCATCGCCGTCACGAAGACCTTCCGCATCGAGGCCGAGGCCAATACCGGCGCAGCCCGCATCGACGCCATCACGCGTACCTCGCAATCCGCCAATGCCGCCGAGTTCACTCTCGATGGCAGCGCCTTCTCGCCCGGCGCCGTTGTCCACATTGCGAAGCTGCAGGACGGCGGATGGCGTTACATCCACGCCGTGATGCCCGCCGAAGCGTCTGCCAATCGGATCCGCATCAGCACCCCGGCGCTCAACGTAGGCGAGTACCTCGTCGTGATCCGCGATGATGCGGACCGCGTGTCGAATTCGCTGCGATTCGTCATCGCGAGCCGCGAATCCTACAAGCTCCCGCTGCCTGCGGGCGAACCCTGGATGCTGACGCAAGGTCCATACGGCGGGTTCTCGCACTACGGCCAGGCCCTGCACGCCTTCGACATCGCGCCCGTCGGCGCACGCTGTCTCGTCGCCATGCGCGGAGGCATCGTCTACGCCTTCGATCGCGGACTCGGCCAGTCGCACTCCTCGCGCACCTTCGGCAACTACATCACCATCGATCACGGGGACGGCGAGTTCAGCCACTACGCACATCTCGCCTCGCGCAGCTTCGTCGTCAAGACCGGGCAGCGTGTCGAACAGGGACAGGCGCTTGCGATTGCCGGCAACAGCGGCTACACATTTCCCTGGGGAGGCGGCCATCACGTGCATGTGCATGTGACGCGCTCGTTCTCGATCTCCTCGCAGAGCATCCCGTTCGAGTTCGACGACCTCAAGCAGAGTCCGCGGCATCGCGGCGTGGTCATGTCCTCGAACCGTTCTCCGAACTGCGACTGCCGCAAGCCGGTGGCCGCGCCCGTCATGGTGTTGAGTACGACGTTTACCGCGCCACCGTCACGCCCCGGCGCCAAGACCGAGAACGGAGAGGTAGCGGTGGAGCAGTGGTGGAACCAGTTCCTGACCGTGAACCCCGGCGTCAAAACCGTGGACGTCAGCCTCGTCTGGACCAATCCGGACGCGGACCTCGACCTCCATCTCGTGAGTCCTTCAGGCAAGCATTACGGGTGGTACGGCAACGTCGCTGGCTATTCCGGACAGGACGGCCAACCCGAACGCTTCGAGATCGCGAACCCGGAACCCGGCAAGTGGCGCATCGCGGTACAGGGCCGCCGGGCTGCAGACGGATCTCCGGTGCCGTTCCGCATCGAGAGTTTCACCTCGTATTCGCTAGCCACGACGAGCACGCGCTGAATTCAGGCTCTCAAGCACGCTCCGGCAATTCCTCAGAAATTCGAGATGACGGGGATGGGGTGAGAAGGTGAGTTCAACTTGGCGTTGTCTCCCCGAAAGAAATCGACCACCCCGTCGCGGATGCCTTGTTGCGCCCACAGAAACACCCGAGGGGAAAATCCGGTCGCCTTGCACCGGCCCGTCTGGAACACCACATCTCCTTCGAAGATCAGATCGTACGCCGCTTGTCCGAACTTGTAGAAACCGTCATAGCCATCCACCAACAGCATCAGCGCCATGGTGGAGGCCGGCCCTAATTCTGAGCCTGCCCATCGCATAAACAGGTAGTGATCGGCCGCCGCGAGGTTGTAGTTTCCGCAATTAGCGCCGCCCGGCGCCTCGCGCATCGCATTCACCTCTTTCCAGGCTTTGTCGAGCCTTGCGCTCACGTCGCCGTGGGTATTGTGGTGGTCCAACGCGGTTTGAATGATTCTTTGGACGGTCAAATCGTCGACTGCCATGCAATCCTTTCTTCCAGGCTGCTGTTCCCGGATGGGCAGGTTCACGGACAGGATTGGCGGGCGTGGCGGACGGAATCAACACAAATCCGCCCGCCCCGCGAAGGCGTTCTGTGCAGGTGTGAGATTAGCACACGCCAGGCGGAAGCGTACCGTTCAACGATCGATCGCGTGCAGGAGCATCTGGAACTTGCGGTTCAAATGCGCTCCGAGAGCGAAAACCGTCAGAATGCCGATGCCATAAGTGCCGATGGCGCCGACGAAGATCAGCAGATGGGTCCGATCGTGAAAGTCCACCAGCCAGATCATCAGGGCCAGAAACAAAGCCTCGACAATCGCCACCACCGCGAGTGCGCGCTTGAAGTTCCGCTCGGTCTTGTCGATCTGATCGAGCGCCGCGGCGCGCGCACGATCTCCTCCTGTATTTGCCATGATCCTCGATCCTCCTCAGCCCAGTTTCTTCCAAACCGCCAACCCGATCGTGAGCGCCTCAATTGCCGCGACCGTCAACACGGCCAGCAAATAGGGCTTCAACTGTTGTCGCGTCATTACTTCAAAACCTCCCGCAAGATCTTCAATCCGTAAGCAAGCCGGGACTTTGCGGTCCCCGCCGGGATCCCCAGAATCGCCGCTGCCTCGTCGATGGAAAACTCTTCGAGGTAATGCAGCGCCAGCACTGGCCGCGACGCCGGAGGCGCACGCTCGATCCACTTCGCTGCGTCGCCTTCAAAAGTCCATGCGGGCTCCGCGTCGCCAGTGCCGATCACCTCTTCGACCAACGCATCTTCGTGGCGTCCACGCGCCTGCTGCATGCGGCGTACTGCTTCGCGGCTCGCGATCCGGTAACACCACGGCAGAAACGCCGCCGGTTCCTCGAGCCACGCCAGCTTGCGGTAGATCAGCAGGAACACTTCCTGCAGGATGTCTTCCGCCGCCGTCGCGTCGCCGCCCGCGAGCGACCGAACGTACCGGAACAGCGGCGGCTGGATATCACGGAACAACTCGTCCAGCGCGGTGCGGTCGCCCGCCTGCGCCAGCACGATCGTTCGCCGAAGCCGCTGTTGGTCCATCTTCGTCCTGCACTTGCCTTACATCTGCTAAGAGGCTCCGAACCCTGCCAGGTGTTCGAATGCTTCTGCTCATTTTCTGATAAAACTTCGAAGTAACAGTGCTCTCTGAAAACGCGGTCCTGCAAGGGTCGCTCTGGGGATGGCGGCCCGCCGACTGGGCCGAATGCATCGAACCCGGGCTGACGCCTCTTTACGAAGCTGCTCTCGATCTGGCCGGCGCGACATCGCCCGGCGTTCATCTGCTCGACGCCGGATGCGGAACCGGCGGCGCAGCGCTCGCGGCGCTCAACCGAGGCTTGCGCGTCTCGGCCTTCGACGCCGCGGAAGGATTCCTCGACTTTGCCCGCACGCGCCTACCCGCGACCGTCGAGTTGCGACGCGGCGACCTGCAGGCGATCCCGTATGAAGACGATTCCTTCGACGCGGCGGTCGCCATCAACAGCGTGCAGTTCACGGCTGATCCGGCGCGTGCGGTACAGGAACTGGCACGGGTGTCACGCGGTCGCATCGCTGTGATGGTCTGGACGCGGCCGTCCGACTGCGACATGCGTCACATCACCGAGAAGATGATGAGCCTGTTCCCGAAGCGCCCGCAGCATCGCGGCGCTTTTGAACTGGCGAGTCCCGGTGAGTTGGAAGGGATCCTCGAATCCGCGGGGCTGCGCATCGACGACGCGCGGGAGATCGAACTGGTGCAGGTGCAGGCGGATCTCGATACCGCGGTCTGCGGCATCATGTCCACCGGTCCGAATCACCGCGCCTCGCAGATTCTCGGTGAGGCGATGATTGCCGAAGCCGTTCGCGAAGTGATCGCGTCGCGATTCGTGCAGCCTGACGGATCTGTGGTGATGACCAACTACTTCCGGTGTGTCGCCGCGTCCCGGGGCGCGTAATCTCAAGCGCTCTGGTTCCACTCTTCAAAGAGGCGGTTGACGAGATCGTCGAGGGCCCTGTCCGGATCCTGCGCGAGGAGCGTCTCGCGATTGAAAGCGGAAAACAGCGGCAGCGCGAAGGGCGAGGGCCGCGGCAGGTCGTAGATCTCGAACGGGGTTTCGAAGATCCGCCGCGCCTCTTCGAGCGCGCGCAAACCGTCGCACTCGTCTTCGAGCACGACCCGTACGCATTCGCGGACCAGCGGATGATCGGGTTCATGCTCGAGGAACGTTTTGTAGAGCAGCGCCGCGTTCCAGGTGGACGACTTCGTTGACACTTTACCTTTGATGGTCATGCGCGGCAGCAGTTGACCGATTTCCGCGATGCCGCGAAAACTGCGTCCGAGCGTTTCTGTGCCGGCGACGGTTCTTTGCAGGTCCTCGAGCCAGTTGGTGGGATCGAACGCACGGCGGAGCGCGGGTTCGCTTACGTCGACCTTGCGGGCGTCGAGCGACAGCAGCAGGCTGTGGTCGTCGAAGTTCGCATCGACGCTGCCGCCAGGAGCGAGGCGCGCCCCCGCCACCCAGGCGAGCGAGCGATTGACCGCCCGACCTGCGAC
>CAZVKC010000002.1:7155-111440 GCA_964627455.1 uncultured Solibacteraceae bacterium
GTCCGGCGAGGTAATGGAGCACCGACTCGAAGGCCTCGCGACTGAGTTCGCGATACGGACCGGCGCGGCGCACCAGTTCGTAGGCGTCGTCGATGTTCCACACGCGCTCGATGCTCATGCCGAGCAACGCCTGCGCCAGTACATCGAGGGGCGCGCGCGGGACCCGCAGGGAATCGAGACGCCCCGTGCGGGCGCCCTCTCGCAGCGCGATGCATTCGAGGACATCGGGCAAGCTCAACGGGACGAGTGCGCCGGATGCGACGCCATCGACGCGTCGTCCGCTGCGTCCCAAGCGCTGCAGCGCGCGGCTCACGCCGCGTGGCGCACCGATCAGCAGCACCTGGTCGACGGCTGCGAAGTCCACGCCGAGTTCGAGGCTGCTCGATGCGACCACGGCTTTGAGCGTGCCATTCGCGAGTCCTTCTTCGATTTCGAGACGCTTCTCGCGATCGACGGATCCATGATGCACCGCGATGCGATCTTCGTACTCTTCGAGGATCACGCCCAGCGCGAGGCCGAGGCGTTCGGCAGCTGAGCGCGTGGTGGTGAAGACCAGACTGCAATTGGCGTCCCGCACGAGGTCCGCGACGGTGAACGCGACGCGCGTTGGACCATAGCCTGCCGCGGGCAGCCACACATCGGGTTTCGGCACGGCGATGTCGAGTTTGTGCGCGCGGCGCAGATCGATGGTCGCAACCTGGCACTGACGGCCCGCACCGCACAGCAGTTCGGTCATCGCTTCGATCGGCCATGCGGTTGCGGAAAGTCCAAGCCGCTGCATTGCGCGGACCTTCGCCAGAGCTTCGAGGCGTTCGAGCGTCAAGGCGAGCAGCGTGCCGCGCTTGTTCTCGGCGAATGCGTGGATCTCGTCGACGATCACAGTCGCCGGCTGCAGTCCGCCGAGTTTCCACGCGGATTGCGAGAGCAGGGAACTCAGGCTTTCCGGCGTCGTGATGAGCAGATGCGGCCTATGGCGTTCCTGCCGGCCGCGTTCACTGAGAGGCGTGTCGCCCGTGCGGACCTCCATGCGGATCCGCCGGTCTTCGGGCAGTGCTGCGTTCACCGCTTCGAGCGGCAGCGTCAGATTGCGATGCATGTCGCGGCCGAGCGACTTCAGCGGCGAAACATATACGGCGCGCACGGAGTTGGGCAAGCCTTTTTTGCTGGCTGCTTCTTTGGCGAGCGACGATAGTACGGACAGGAACGCTGCGAGAGTCTTGCCGTTCCCGGTCGGAGCGAGGATCAGCGTGTTCGATCCCGCGAGCGTATGCGGCAGCGCGCGCTTCTGGATTTCGGTCAGTGATGCGAACCGGTTCTCCATCCACGCGCGCAATGCGGGATGCAGCCTACGCAGGATCTTCTCGTTCATCCTGGTCCCGATTCGGTGTTAAGTTCAGGCTCGACTCGTACAATTCGCGAACGCGTTCGAGCGTGTCGCAATCGGCGGGACTCTTGTCGGTGCGCCAGCGAAGGATCCGCGGAAAGCGTAGCGCATAGCCGCTCTTGTGCCGCGGACTCTTCTGAATGCCGTCGAAGCCGACCTCCAGCACATGCCTCGGGTCCACGAGTTGCACGCGCCCGTAGCGACCCACAGTGGACTCGCGCAGCAGCCGCGTCAACTGGCGGATTTCCGCATCGGTGAGTCCTGTGTATGCCTTGCCGATGTTGAGGAATTGCGAGCCGTCCCGCACTGCGAACGTGTAGTCCGACAGCACCGTCGCACGCTTGCCGTTGCCCTGCTCCGCGGCCGTGATGACGACATCAAGCGTCGCGAAGGCGCGCTTGATCTTGAGCCAGGCGCCGCCGCGCTTGCCCGGTTCGTAATGGCTCCCTGCGCGCTTGAGGATGAGTCCTTCATTGCCGGCGTTGCGGGCCGCGTCGAAGAGCGCGTCGATGGTCGATAGATCCTCCAGCGGCCGTTGCGGCGACAGAAGCACGCGTTCCGACGCGAGGCTCGTGACGGAATCGGACAAGCGGGCTCGCCGCGATTCCAAGGGATGGTCGAGCAGCAGCGCGCCGTCGCAATACAGGATGTCGTAGGCGACAAACACCACCGGGATCGACTGGACCATCGACTCGCTCAGCTTCTTGCGAGCAAGCCTTTGTTGGAGCACTGTAAACGAGAGCGCGCGTCCGTCGCGCCAGGCGAGGACCTCGCCGTCGAGAATCGAGGATCCTCGCCAGTGCGCGAAGGCCTCGACGAGTTCGGGATACGAGCGCGTAACGTCTTCCATCCCGCGCGTGTAGATCGCAACGCGTCCATGATCGACGTGGACTTGCGCACGAATGCCGTCGTACTTGTTTTCGACGAACCACTGCACGTCTGTCGGCGGCGTTTGCGTCGTGTCCTCGAGCGGTTTCGCGAGCATGAAGTCCATCGGATGGAACAACTGCGCCTCGATTTCGCCGAGTGTATCGCGGCGCGCCGCAACCGCGACTGCTGCGAGATCCCCGAGACGGTTGTTGGCCGCACGAACTTCGGCCGCGGACTTGCCAGTGGCTGCCGCGACAGCTTCTTCGATCATCTTTTCCTGCAGGCCGATGCGGAAGTTGCCGGTGATCGATTTGATGAAGTACTTCAGCGTGAGGCCGCGACAGGTGCGAAAGACATCGGCGAGGATTCGCACGCGATCGGCCGCGCGCCGCGCGGCGTGCAGTTGCAGGTACAGCGCCTCGGCGCGCTCGAGCGTCAAGGCGTCTCCGCGCGTAACGCCCGCCATCAGCAATCCGACCGTCTCGCCGCTGTCGCCCACTTCGCGATAACAGAGGCGAACGGTTTCATCATCCCAACCGCACGCGGTAAGCAGCGCGTCGCGGATGGTCGCGTATCCCAACGCGAGTTTCGGTGGTTCGAACGTCTCGAAGAGGTTCGAAACCCCGGGCGCGCGCGCAGCGGGGCGGCCGCACAGAAACTGGACGGCGCGCCGCAGATCCTCGTCGTCATCGAGGGATCGCAAATACGAACCCAGGGCCGCGACCTTCCGCAGGCGCCCCGAGTGCCGCGCGACTTCTTCGCATGCCTGTGCCAGCCGGTCCATTGCTAGGAGGCGGTCTCCTCTTCTTCATCGCCGCGCACACCGCCCGCGGACCTCGCGTCGATGCCACGCGTTTGGCGCAGGATCCGCGCGAAGGCTTCTGTGTAGCCATGCACGACATCGACCCGGCGGGCGCCCGTCCCATCGACGATGCGCAACAGTTCCTCGAAATCGCCGTGATCCGAATACGGGATCAGTTCATCCGCGCCGCTTCGGGCACGAGCGTTGTCGAGCGCCGCCCAGCCCGAAACATAGGCCATGCGAACCGGCTTGTCCGAGGCTTCCAGAACGTTACGAAAGCCCGGCGTCACGACCAGCGCCTTGCCGGGTTCGAGCGTTTCGGCGTCATACGGTTCCCAGCCGGGGAAGGCGTAGCCGGATTCCTCGTGAGCCGGGATCAAGCGCGCAATCGCGCCGTGCACGGCGACCGGGATGCCGGCATTCGCCAAGGTGTGGACGATCTCCTGTCCCCGTCCCAGCGGGTAGCCGAAGAACGCGGGGATCTCGCCTCCGTCAATGCATTCCCGGGCGAATGAAAGGATCCGGGCGGCGGCCTGCTCCCGGTCCAGGAAGCGGTAAATCGGGATCCCGAAGGTTGATTCGATAATGAGGTGGTCGCACGGTGCGATCGTGGTGGCGACTCCCAGGAGCGGGTCGCGAAGTTTGATGTCTCCGGTGTAGATCAGCCGCTCCCCGCCGAACTCGACCAGCAACTGCCGGGCTCCGACGATGTGCGCGGCTTGAAGCGGAGTGATTCGGGCGCCGGAAGGCAAGACGACCGGATCGCCGTCTTCCAAAACCCGCACCGTAGAATGCCGCATCTCTACCGGATCTACGCGAAGGCGAAGAAAACGCAAGGTTTCTTCGCAGGTGTAAATCGTCCCATGGCCGCCAACGGCATGATCGCTATGGGCGTGCGAGATCCAGTTCCGGGAGACGGGCACGTGGCTGTCGAGCCACAAACCGGCGTCCGGCAGGAAGATGCCCGTATCGCGATACTCTACCCGCATTTGGTCACGCACATTTCAGATCCGAATCTGCCCGCTCACAATCTATAGAGTAAAAGAGTGGTGCAATTGAGTGATTGGATTGTACCCGTAACGGCAAGGCAGTAGGAAGTTGAGCAAAATGGGCAAAACCAAACCTTGGATGCGGTGGGTGTTGCGGCTGGCGTCGGCCTACAACATCATTTGGGGCTTGTGGGTCATGCTGTGGCCCGATGCGGTCTTCCAGATGTTCCGTGTCCCGGTTCCCGCCTATCCTGAGTTCTGGCAGACGATCGGGTTGTTCACGGCCATGATCGGAATCGGCCAGGCGTTCGCGAGTCGCGCTCCGTTGAAGCACTGGATCATCGTCATGGTCAGCCTTCTCGTCGAGGTGATGACGCCTTATGGGTTCTGGCTGGGTGTCCAAAAGCAGCATTTGCCGGCGGCTGCGCTGTGGATGATCGGCTTGAATGACATCGTCTGGTGGATCCCATTTGGCATGATCCTGGTGCACGCCTATGAGTCCAATCGCCAGCGTCGCATCACGGCTTCTCCTGAGGTACAGCGGTTTGCGCTCCGTGCGAAAACGCAGTACGAAGTCTCGCTGTATGAGATGTCACAGTTGTCCCCAGTTATGGTGGTGTTTCTGCGGCATTTCGGGTGTACCTTCTGCCGGCAGGCGCTCGCGGACCTGCGCCAACAGCGGGCTAAGATCGAATCTGAGGGTGTACGGGTGGCGCTCGTCCACATGTCCTCCGAGCAGGAGGCCGCTGAATTTCTGTCCCGCTACGGATTGTCGGATGTTCCAAGGGTCGGCGACCCCCGGCAGGCCGTATACCGCGCCTTCGGCCTGAATCGCGGTAAGTTCCACGAACTGTTTGGCTTAAAGACCTGGATCCGCGGATTTCAGTCCGCATTCCTGGAAGGCAACCGGCAGGGACCGACGGCAGGCGACAGTTTCCAGATGCCGGGTGTATTCCTGATCTTCCATGGCGAAGTTCTGAAGTCTTACCGGCACCAGAGTCCGGCGGACCGTCCCAACTACGTTTCCCTAGCCTTAGACCAGGATTATCCGGTGACAAGCTAAGGTTCAATGCCTAGAGTAGTCCTGGAACTCCGATGGTAAGTTGATACTAGCCAACATATGACTGGGTCAACTCCAAGTGGAGGCCGCGGAAGCCGGTTGCCCGCCGGCCTGATTTCTTTTCAGGCGTTTGGGGTTCCGGTTCGCCTTCACATTACTTTCCTGATCCTGGCTTCGATCGTCTTGATCTCAGGCCTTGGTGAGTCCAGGTCGAGCATCGTCTACGTCCTGTTTGTTGCCGGACTTTTTCTGTCCCTGCTCCTGCATGAGTTCGGACACGCGTTGATGACCCGCAGTTTCGGCGTCCGGACCATCGAAATTGTTATGTTCCCCATCGGAGGGATCGCCCGCCTCGATCGCCGTCTGCAGCCTGTCGAGGAGTTTGCGGTGGCCGTTGCTGGTCCACTGGTGAATTTGTTCCTGGCCGGGGCGTTCTGGGTACTGGCGACCATGAACGACCATATCGTAAGCCTGGCCGGAATCTCTAATTCCACGGACGACAATTTAGGCGCCCAGCTATTCTTCGGCAACCTTCTGCTCGCGGCATTCAATCTTGTGCCTGCGTTTCCCATGGACGGTGGCCGGATCTTTCGCGCGTTGTTGAGCCGGTTCCGCACAGAAGAAGAAGCAACGCGCCTGGCGACGTGGGTCGGGCGCATGATCGCCATCAGCCTGGCGTTGTACGCTCTGTTCTCCGGGCACTACCTGCTGGTATTCGCGGCGTTCTTTGTCTACATCGGCGCGGCGCAGGAAGCGGCGGCGACGATGGGGCGTGTGCTCACCAACGGGATCCCGGTTCGGGCCGCGATGGTGACGGACTTCCAGACCCTGACCCATTCCAGTACGATTCGGGAAGCCATCGACAAGTCGCTGGCCTGCTCACAGCAGGATTTCCCGGTGATCCACGGCGATACGATCAGCGGCGTGCTGAGCCGGAATTCGCTCTTGCGTGCGCTGGCGGCCGAAGGGCCCGATGCGTATGTTGTCGGCGTGATGGAACGCGAGTTCCTCTCGCTTGCGCCGGATCTGGACCTGTCGACCGTGCTGCCGATGATGGCGCAGTCCACCAGCAGTGCGATGGTCATGCAGGGCGAGAAACTGGTTGGGCTTCTGACGACGGATAATCTGTCGCACTTCCTGGCGCTGCGGCGTTTCGGCATGGATCCGCGCGATCACCGCGCTTAAGCCATCGCTGGATCGCTGATGCCGGGTGCGCCGTTTTCCACCCGGCCCGCATAGCGGCGCAGATACCCGGGAGCTTCATCGACCGTTACCTCGAGGTCGTACCAGCGACTACTCTTCTGCAAGGGAATGACCGTCCGGCGGCTCGAGGGTGTCCTGCTTCCGGAACCATACGAAACATCACGAACCCGAATCGTGTACTTGCCGGTCGTGGCAACGCGAATGGCAACGGCGTCGCCGAGGTCCTCGCACCGGATCTGCACGTTCGGATCGGTTCCGCTCGCCGCGCCGCGGAAGTGGCGGAAGAAGCCGTTGGGTCCGCAGACGCAGAGGTCGTAACGGCCGTTCGGGAATCCGTCGAGCGCCCAGGCATCGCTGAGCGCGGCGCCGGCTTCGACTGCATACGCCCGGGTACGGAACTCCGTGGATCCGCGGTAAAGTCCAGGGGTGTACACGTGGAATCCGCTGCCGGCTGCGCGTCTGCCGAAGCGCCTGTTTCCCGCGGTCAGCATCAGGGCGAAGGAGCCCTCGCGCGCGTCGCCTTCGGCCGATAATTCATAAGGCAGCGCGAGCGATTTGCGTGTTCCCGGCTCCTGCTTCGGCATCTCTGGATCCGGCGTTTTCCACGCTTCGGGCATCGGCTGGTACTGCGCCTTGTGGATCCCCTCGAGGACCTCTTCGCGTTTGGGATACGGCAGCGTTTCCTCTGCGCCTTCGCCGGCGCGGAAGGGCCGGAATGCGTTGGTCATGTCGCCGCAGACGGTGCGGCGCCACGCGCTGATGTTGGTCTCGCGGACTTTGCACACGCGTTCGAGTAACTGCAGAACCGACGTATGGTCGAAGACCTGCGAGCAGACGTATCCGCCGCGGCTCCAGGGAGACGCGATGATCATCGGGACGCGGTAGCCGAGTCCGACGGGTCCGCCGCGGGCGTCGGTTGCGGGCTTGGCGCGAGTGCGGTCGCGGTCCAGCGGCCAGTATTCGACGCTCGGGTCGATGCCTGCGGTCACCTTGCCGGTTTCGGGACGCGCGGGATCCGGGGCGACGAACGGCGGCACGTGATCGAAGTATCCGTCGTTCTCGTCGTAGGTGAGGACGAAGATGGTTTTCTTCCAGACCTCAGGGTTGCGGGTGAGGATGTTCATGACTTCCGCGATGTACCAGGCGCCGTACCACGGCGAGCCGGGGTGATCGGAGAAGCGTTCCGGCGGCACGAGCCAACTGACTTTCGGAAGCTTGCCGGATTCGACGTCGCGACGGAAACGATACAGCATGTCGCCCTTGGGGACCTGCATTTCGCGCTCGACACCCTTGTCATCGCGATAGCGGTGCTTTGTCAGAGTGCGGTAATCCGGGTCGCCTTCATTGGTCGTAAAGGCCTTGTCGTGCAGGCTCCGTTCGCGCGTTGTGAGTTTGGCTTCGCGTTCCGGAGTCCACTTGGCGAGTTCGCGCGTGACGAAGTCGAGTTGTGTTTGGCGGCGCTGCCGCATGCGGTCATTCGATGCATTGCGGATCTCTTCGGGAAGGCGGGTGGCGAGGCGCTCGAGTTCCGGGCGGTAGAGCTTGTGGAATCCCACGTTGTACTGGTCGAACCACTCGATCGGGTTGTCGGTGAAGTTCGCGAGCCAGGCGTCGGCTTCCTCGTGCAGGCCGGTGTCGAGGCTGATTTCGTTTTGATAGATGCGCCAGGAAACGCCGGCTTCTTCGAGGCGCTCGGGATAAGTCTTCCAGTTGACCGTGGATGCATACGTGACTTCGGAATTGCGCACGTTCTGGTTGCCAGTCCTGGGATCGCGGATGGTTCCGGTCCAGAGGTGGAGGCGGTTGGGCGTGGTGCCGGTGAGCGACGAACAGAAGTTCTGATCGCAGATGGTGAAGGCGTCGGCGAGGGCGTAATAGAAGGGCAGGTCGCGGCGGTCGTAGTAGCCCATGGTGAAGGGCATGCCCGCGCATTCGCGGCGGCTGGATGGTTTGGCTTCGAGCCAGCGGTCGTGATTGCCATGGTTGCGGGCGTCGATCTGGTCGCGCCAGGAATGGGGCAGGGACCCGAGCCAGGTGGCTTTGGTGCCGCGGAGGTCGAGACGGAACGGTGTGTGCTTGCCGCCCTGCTTCCAGACCGGGTTGCCGTCAGGCAGCGTGACGGCGCGGGGATCGTTGAAGCCGCGGACGCCGCGCAGCGCGCCGAAGATGTGATCGAAGCTGCGGTTTTCCTGCATCAGGATCACGACGTGCTCGGCGCCTTCGAAGGTGGATCCCGGTTCGGGATCGATGGCGGCGGCTCGCTGAATCGAACCGAAGAGCAAGAGGGCGAGTTCGGAGGTCTGCTTGAGAAAGTCCCTGCGCGTGCCAGTGACGGGCATATACAGGCCATTATCGCCCGCGAGTTGGTTAGAGTTCGTGGAGACGGCGCAGGAGGTCCGGCTCTTCGTCCGGGGCTACGGTGCGGAGGTCGATGACGAGGCGGTCTTCTGCGATACGGGCGACGACGGGCGGATCGCCGGCTGTGCGCAGTTTGCGTTCTGCGGCGACTGCGTGGACGGTCAGCGGGAGACGGATCAGCCACGTCGGCAGGCTCTGGTCGGGCGTGGATCCGCCGCCGGCGACGGACTCGCCTTCCACGACGTCCGCGCCTTCGATCTGCGGGGCGAGCGCGAGTGCGCGCGTGCGGATCTCATCGGCGCCGAGGCGCAGCATGCGCAGAGCGGGAACGCGATCGTACTCTTCGAAGAGGATCGCGCGCAGCGAGTTTTCGAGCGCCTGTGTGATCAGCTTGTCGATGCGGAACGCCCGGAACATCTGGTTGCGGCGGACTTTTTCGACGAGATCCGCGCGTCCGGAGATGATGCCCGCTTGGGAACCGCCAAGGAGTTTGTCGCCGCTGAACGAGAGGATGTCGACGCCGGCGTCGAAGCTCTCGGATGGGAGTGGTTCGGTGATGCCGTGCGGTTTGAGATCGATGAGGCAGCCGCTTCCGAGGTCTTCGTAAAGCGGGATGCCGGTTTCACGCGATAAGGCCGCGAGTTCCTGCAGCGAGGGCTTGGCGGCGAAGCCGCTGACGTGGAAATTGCTGGGATGGACGCGCATGAGAAGGCGCGTGCGGTCCGTGATCGCGTTGCGGTAATCGTCGATGCGGGTGCGGTTGGTCGTGCCGACTTCCTTGAGGATGGCGCCCGAGCGCGACATGATGTCGGGGATCCGAAAGCCGTCGCCGATCTCGATCAACTCGCCGCGCGAGACCAGCACTTCGTGTCCGGCTGCGAGTTCGTTCAAAACGAGGAAGGTCGCAGCGGCATTGTTGTTGACGACGATCGAGGGCTTGCCGGCCAGGCGTTCGAGGTACGCGCCGATGTGCGTATCACGGCGTCCACGGCGGCCTGTTGCGAGATCGTACTCGAGGTTCGAGTAGCCTGCGATGGGTTCGAAGGCCGGTAGCGGCGCGCGTCCGAGATTGGTGTGGAGCACGACGCCGGTGGCGTTGATCACGCGCCGCAGAGACGGGCGCCGCAGAGCCTCGAGCCTTGCGGCGACTTCGCCGATTGCGTTCGAACCATCGACCGTTTCGCCGTTCCGGATGCTGCGGCGGTACTCATCGAGCACCCGCCGCGCTTCCTCAACGATGAGCCGGTGCGGGAACCGCCCCGCCAGTGCGGTCGCGATGCGATCGACCGGCGGGAGCGATGCGAACGAGGATCCCATTACTTGCCGATCACCGGCAGCAGCGCGCGGATCTCCGCTTCGGTCGGCTGCTTGCCGTACTCGCAAATTTCGAGGGCTTCGGCCCATTTCACCTTCGCGCCTTTGTCGGGTCCGTACCACTTGATGAGGGACTCGCGCACGGCCTGCGTGGGTCCGCGCGATTCGTAGCGCTTCTGCAGCCAGACCTTGCGCTGGGTTTTATCGGTGGGAACCTGATCGAGAATGCCGTCGACCCAGGGCAGCCACTCATAGAATTGCGACTCGTGCGCATCCATGGCGTTGATCTTCTTTTCGAAGACATCGTCGATGGCGATCACGACGTCAGGCCGGTGGGGATTGGGACGCTGGAAACGGTCCTGCAGGTAGAAGAAGACCGGGTTCTTGCGCAGCGGCGGCGTGTCGGGCGCGATGTTGGGCACGACGACCATATAGGCAGCGTCCTGCAGGAGCATGCCGGTGTAGCGATGGTCCGGATGATAGTCGTTGGGACGCGGCCCGATAACGACGTCGGCGTTCCATTCGCGGATCTTGCGGATGAGTTGCAGGCGCGCATTGAGCGACGGCATGAGTTCGCCGTCGTGGTTGTCGAGGACTTCGTATTCGATGCCCAGGCGGCGTCCGGATTCCTGCGCTTCGGCGCGGCGGCGTTTGGCGAGCGCGCCTCCGCCGATGGACTGATGTCCCGCATCGCCGTTGGTGACGGAGATGAACTTCACCTTGTGTCCCGCGGCGGCCAGTTTGGCGGCCGAACCGCCGAAGCCGATGTCGCAATCATCCGGATGCGCGCCGATCACGATGATGCGCGACTGCGCGATGAGCAGCGCGCTGCCGGTGATACTCATGGCGGCAAGCAGCGCCAGTTTTCGAAAACTCATACGTTGCCGAATTCTCCCTTCCAGGTCACTTCCCGGTTATTGTAAATTGCCGTGCGTCCGAGGATCGCAAAGAGGGTGCTGATGGCGGACCGCTCGGCGACATTCTCGATGTCGCCCGTCTGCACGCGTTGCAGGAACGCCTCGATGCCGTCGAACGTGATGTCGCGCTTGGAGTCGATCTGCTCGCGGTTTGCGGGGCCGGGTCCTTTGACGTGGACCAGGCGGGCGCGTGAGGTTTCGAGTACGCCCTTCGTGCCGGAAAACTCTTCGCCGATCTTCGACCAGCCGCGCGGCGTCATCTGGTTGGCCTCGAAGTTCACGTGGATGCCGTTGGGGAACTTGAAGGTCAGGCTGAGGTGGTCGAGGATTTCCATGCTGGTGCGGACCTTGCGGCCGCCGTAGCCGACGACGCTTTCCGGGCGTCCGCCGAGGAACCAGTGCAGGACGTCGAAATTGTGGCAGTCCTGCTCGACGATGAAGTCGCCGGAGTATTCGCGGTAGCAGAACCAGTTCCGGAGCTTTTCGATCTTCGGGTCATCGTAAGGCCTTCGCTGGAACGGATCGCTGCTGATCCAGAAACCGCGCGCGGTGGCGAGTTCACCGATGTCGCCGGCCTTGAGGCGTTTGTAGGCTTCGAGGTAGACGGGGCCGTAGCGCTGCTGGAATCCGACGGAGATGTTCTTCTTCGGATCGCATTTGCGGCCGGCGGCGATGACGCGCCGGCAACCTTCGAGGTCCACGCCCATGGGCTTTTCGCAGTAGATGTGCTTCTTCGCCTGCACGGCGGCTTCGAGCATACGCGGATGTTCGAAGGGGGGCGTGGCGATGACGACGGCGTCGATGTCGGGCGCGGCGAGGAGCTTTTCGAAATCCTTGTAGACGCGCGGATTGTCGACCTTGATCTTCTGCTTCGCCATTTCGATGCGGTCATCGAACAGGTCGTTGAGTGCGGTGATGTGGGCGCGCGGATCGGCGTGGACGATGCCGGCGTCGTAGGATCCGCGGTTGCCGGATCCGATGAGGCCGACGCTGATTTTGGAGTTGGCTTGCGAGCCGCGAACGGATTGCGGCGCCACGATCGAGAACGCAGTCGCGGCCGCGGCCGTCTGGAGCAGCGTCCGACGGGTGGAAGTCGATTCTTCCTTCTGCATATTCGCTACTTGCCTTTCATTTCGGAGTACAAACCTTCGAATCGCTTGAGAATCGCAGCATTGGAGGTCCAGCCGAACTCTTCGAGTTTCAACTGGGCTGTCGCCTCTTCGGGCTTCTTGTACTTTTTGGTGAGGGACTTCATGCGGTTCCGCACCTTTTCGAAATCCTTCCGCCAGGCGATGAGGTCGGCGCGAGTGGCGACGGCGCCGTGTCCCGGGATGACCGTGTCGAAGTCGAGAGTGAGGACGGCGTCGATGGTTTTGGTCCACTCGATGGCGCTGGCTCCAGACGAATAGTCAATGAGCGGCGCCTGGCGAACGAACATGTCGCCCATGTGGACCGTTTTGAGGGCGGGGAAGTAGATGACAGCGTCGCCGTTGGTGTGGGCGCGTCCGAAGTGGCGGGCTTTCACCTGCTGGCCGCCGAGCCAGACTTCGGCCTCGTCAGCGAAGGCGATGCGCGGAGGTCCGGGTTGCTTCTTGTCGATGATGTTCTGGCGCGCGTTGCGATGAGAGATGATCTCGACGTTCTGGGCGAGCATTTTCTCGTTGCCGCCGGTGTGGTCGCCGTGGTGGTGGGTATTGAAAAGATACCGGACCGGCTGTTGCGTGACCGACTTCACCTTCTCCATGATGTACTCGACATCGCGGGGGAACTTGTCATCCACCAGTATGACGCCTTCGCTGGTGACGAGCACGCCGGTGTTGCCGCCGTCGCCTTCAATGACGTAGAGGTTGTCCTTCACCTTGGAAATGGTGAGCTTGGGCGGTTCGAGTTGGGGGCGGGCGATGAACAGCCCGCCGCAAAACAGGATGCCCAAGGCCGTGCGAACCAGAGCAGCGTGAGTCATGGATGTATTGTACATGGGCGCAGGCCCGGATCCTCGCGGAGGGAATGAAAAGATTGGGGTGGAGAGTATGACAGACGAAGCGCGCCGATGGACCGGCGACGGCATCCTGAGGTTCCGAATGTCCGGATTCCAGTAATAGATTCAGAAGAGACGTGAAAACGGTTGATGCACCGTATACTTGTGGAGCTGGCTTGAAGGGGGAGAGGAAGGGGTTGAGGAGCCGGAACGGTGCGAGTCGCTGACCCGCTCTACCGCCCCGGCTCCGTCCGCACGGGAGCTTACGCTATCTCTGTTTGGCGCCTTGCTCTGGAAGGCGTGCTACGCGCTGAGCGGCATCACGCCGCCGCTTGCACTGGCGCCGACGCCAAGATTGTTGGACAGCAGCGCGGTGGTGCGTCGTAACCCGTTGAGGGCTAAGCCGTAACGGCCGCGAACGCCGGTCTTTTCGAAGATGTGCTTCAGGTGGATCTTGACCGTACCCGGCTGAATCCCGAGATGAACCGCAATCTCCTTATTCTTGAAACCCTGCTCGACCAGTTCCAGCACCTGCTGTTCACGGGACGTCAATTCGCTGCGAGTTCGACGCTCGTTGCGTACGAAGTCCCGGAAGACCTGCTCCTGCATCCAGGTTTTGCCGTCTGCGACCGTTCGGATGCAAGAGACGATAGCGCTGGTTTCAACTGATTTCCGGAGGATCCCGCGCGCGCCGCATTGGAGGAAGCGAAGGGCTTCGCTTTCGTTCAACGCGACACCCCAGACCACCATGGCGGGTGTCAGGTGATGGATGCGGCATTCGGTAAGCCAGTCCATTAAGGCCTGGGAACCAAAGGCTTTATCGATCAGGATCACATCCGGGACCGGGCCGTCGCCCCTGCCGGAGGCAAGTTCGTAGGCGGCTTCGAGGGTGTCGACGGACGTGGCAAACTCGATGTCGTCCCGCTGCGAGAGCAGGGATCGGATACCTTCGGCAGCGATGGGCTGCTGATCACAGATGGCGACCTGGTACTTTTTCACTAGGGTCATACTTTGTTCTACTCCGTATTCGAGTGAAGTCGGGCTCCCTTCTATTCCAGAACCGGGTAGCCCCTTCTTGCTACTACTCATCGCACCCTGGGCACACAATATTAGTGCTTTTTGCAGGCGATCTCTCTCACGAAAAAACCGGGTTACGCCGATAAAAGATGCAGGGATGGATGGGACCGTGAAATCCCTTAACCAGTTCCTCCATCCGGCAGGTGTAGTACTAAAGGTCGTAGCGCGCGTAACCATGGGCGGTTGGAAGCGTGCGAGGGATCCTTGGTTGGAGCAATGTCGGCATCAGATCAACAGTGGTCAAACGGCAGTTGGCGCGTCCTGAGCGTAGCGGTGGAACCGCGCATGCAGAAAGAGTTGTCCTCCCTGCTGCGTGCGACTCTTCCAGCGACGCCGGTGCAGGAGTTCAGCGCCTATCCGGACAAAGACGACCTCACTCAGACTTTCGGGGCGCTGCAGCCCAACGTGTGTTTTGTCGACATGTCGGCGAACACCGAGATGGGCCTCAGTCTCGTCAACCTGATCAACCGGATCGATCCTGCGGTTGGCGTGGTTGCGCTGCTCCAATCGAACAATCCGGAACTGATTCTGAAGTCGCTCCGCAGCGGAGCGAACGAATTCATGCTCATGCCGCTGAGCGACGACCAGTTGCACGGCGCGTTGAACAAACTGATCCGTGTGCTGCCGAAGTCGAAGACCGAGCCGCGCAACATGGCGAAGACGATCTCGGTTCTGCCGGCCAAAGGGGCCTGCGGGGCGACGACCATCGCCGCCTGTCTTGCCTTCCAGATTCGCAGGCTGGGGCATCAGAGAGTGCTGCTGGCGGACCTCGATCCGCTGGCCGGTACGATTCCGTTCGTACTCAAAGTCAAGTGTGCGTACAGTTTCATGGACATTCTGCCGCGCATCGCGGACCTGGACCAGGATCTTTGGAAAGCGATGGTCACGACGCGCGAGAACATTGACGTACTGCTCTCGCCCGAAAGCCTCTCAGAGGCCGCCATGGACCTCGAAGACGCGCGCCCGATCCTCGAGTACGCGCGTCAGGCGTACGATGTGATCGTGCTGGACGGCGGCGGCGCATATGGCCCCTGGAATCTCTCGCAGGCCGCGATAGCGGATCACGTTCTGCTGGTGACCACCAATGAACTTCCCGCACTGCAGGGCGCGCAGCGAGCCTTGGGGTACTTCGATGCAAACGGCATTTCGCTCGATAAAGTGCGAATCGTGGTGAACCGCTTCAGCCGCGACGCCGGGCTCAGCAAGGACGTAGTCGCCGCGGCGCTCAACACCGACGACTTCGAAACGGTGCCGAGCGACTTCGAGACTTTGCAGAAGAGCCTGTTCGAGGGCAAGCCTGTGGCGCCTTCGACGGGCGTCGGCAAAGCGATCGGCCAGATCGCCGAGAAGATCGTTGGACGCAAGCACGACGGTAAGGAAAAGAGCGATAAGAAGTCGTCGGGTTCGGCGCTCTCGTCACTCTTCTCTTTATTCGGCCGGTAAATCTCGCGTCAGCGAAGCAAGCCGCGGGTACGAAGCCAGTCCGCCAGGCGTGCAGGCCAAGTGCCCCCGGCAGCGTCCATCTGCGCAAGGCCCAAGCCGTGGCGGCCCCGCTCATAAATGTGCAATTCCGCCGGGACTCCGGCCTTTCGCAACGCCAGGTAGAAGAGCACGCTGTTCTCCGGCGGTACGGCCGTATCTTCGTTCGTGTGGAACAGGAAAGTAGGCGGCGTGTCTTTGGTCACCTGCAGTTCGTTCGAGAGGCTTTCGACAAGCTTCGGATCCGGATTGTCTCCGAGTAGATTGCGCTTCGATCCCTGGTGGGTGTAGGGAGTCGTGAACGAGATCACGGCATAGGACAGAATGGCGAAATCAGGCCGTGTTTCGGGTGTGAAGTGCGTGGCTGCGGTGGACGCCAGGTGTCCGCCGGCGGAGAATCCCCAGATGCCGATGCGATCGGGCGCGATGCCGAACTCGCCGGCGCGGGAGCGCACGGTCCGGATTGCCTGGTGCGCGTCGCCGATCATCACGGGATGGCGGTAGCGGGGGCCGAGGCGGTATTTCAGGACGAACGCCGTAATACCGAGTGAGTTGAGCCAGCGCGCGATCTGGACTCCCTCATGATCCATGGCGAGGGCGCCATATCCGCCGCCGGGACACACGACGACTCCCGTCGGAATCGCAAGGTGCTTCGGCGCGGGATAGATGGTGATCGACGGTTTGTCGCGGTCTTCGTCGCCGACAGCACCCGGCGCGCCGTTCGGCCATAGTAATTCCGTCTTTGGTGGATCCGGCGGCGCGGTTTGCGCATGGAGGCCGGGGGCTGCGGTGACGGCCACAACGATAGCGGACAGCAGGCACAGGAAGCGGGAAGGCATCTCCACAAATATACGACAAAATGTTTAAGGCGAGGTCTTGCGGAGCGGCAGGCTGGATGATATCATTAGAAATCCCCAAACAGTTTCAAACGAAAGGAGGCGCTGTCGGCACTTTGATCCCTGATACTTATTTTTCAACGCGTACGACGAAGCGTCGCCTTGTCGTGGTTCCTGCCTTCTAACGGCACTCGTCGCAGCCAATTTCTTTCCTGCATTTCCGTGAGCGTTCCAGCCGGAAGCCTCGCAGGATTTCCGTAACAGTTCAGAATCGTCAGTCCCGGGCCCTGGGCGGCGTTGTATGTATTTCGGCCGGTCCGCCAAAAGCGTTGGTGGGTCGTATTGCCGGCGCCGGTTCCCAAACATTTGTCTGGTGAAATGTTCTGAACGACAAAGATCGAACTGGAACAGCAAAGGAGTCGTATTACATGGATCATGTAGCTGTGCCGCGCGTGCGGCTTTGCAGTTCATGCGAACGTGGCGCGGTTTTGCGGGGGTATCCGCGAACCGGCGCCGTTTCCGCCGAAGCCAAAGAAGAGATCATCTGCCTGTTCCTCGGGCGGGTCGTTGAAATGGATGTCGTGGAATGCAGCCTGTTTGTCGAAAGCGCTGCGAAGACGGCGACGGACGTCACCCGGGCCGACACGGCCTGGGTGGCGTGATCGTCCGGGTGCGTGGGAGGTCGAGAGAGGAGTCAATCAAAATGCAACGAATTCAAAACCACCTGACGGCCGGGCAACAGTTCCAGCGGTTTTTGCTGACTGGTTCCGAAGACGGCGTGTATCGCGCAGGACTTTTGCCGCAGTTGGAACCGGAACGAACTCCAGCGTTGCTGGCATTTGTTGCGTCGAATGGAGCGGCTGCGGTGGATGGGCTGGTGAGCGCTCCGCAAGTCCACAACCAGGCGGCATTGTACGCTCTGGCGATCGCTGCTTCGCCTCGCTTTGCGGGGGAGGAGACGAATGCGCGGGCACTGGCGGCGCTGCCGATTCTGGCGCGCAAGGCGCAGCATCTGGCGGTGTTTGCCGGTTATGTGGCGAAGACGCGCGGCTGGGGCCGCGGACTGCGATCCGCCGTGGCCAACTGGTATGGGGCGCAGCCGGTGGCGAGCCTTGCCTCGCAGATCCTGCGGCGTCCCGCTTCGAACCTGAAACTGCATCGGGCGCTGTTGCGGCTGGCGCATCCGCGGGCGGCTTCGCTTGCGCAGAATGCGCTGTATCAGTGGATTTCAGACGGCCGGCTGGGACACCTGGCGACCGCGGAGATTCGTGCGGCGGAATTGCGCATGGTCGAGGGGTATGAGCGAATCCGGCAGGCGTCGACGGCGCAGGAAGCCGCGGGGATCATTGAGATTTTCCGCCTGGGACCCGCGCAGGTTCCGATGCGCTGGCGCTCGTCTCCGCAGGTGTGGGATGCGTTGTTCGATCAGTTGCACTATCGCGAATTGCTGCGATACCTGCCGGCGATGACGTCGTCCGGCATGTTGTCGCGGGGTTCGGAGAACGCGGCGCTGGCAGTGGCGCGTATCGCCGACCGCAAGCGGATTTCGGCGGCGAAGGCGCATCCGTTGGAACTGTCTGCGGCGATGGTGCGGTATCGCGGAGCGTCGCGCATGGCTGCGATCGAGAGTGTGTTCGACGCGCTCGATGAGGCGTTGCAGATGAGCGCCGCCTGCCAGCCGCTGCCGTTCGCTGCTTCGACAGGCGATGGGGAGCAGCAGCCGGACGGGCGGATCGTGGTGGCGGTGGACGCGACGGCGTCGATGCAGGGCGCGGCGGTGTGCGGCATGCCGGGGATCTCCGCTTCGCTGGCGGCTGCTGCGCTCGCCTTGGGAATCGCGAATGCCGGGGGATCCGCGGGCAGGCGTCGCGGGGCGGCGGCGGTTTCTGTCGTTCCGTTTCACCGCGACGTGCGGGATCCGATTGAGATCGGCGCGCGGACGCGGATCGCGGAAGTGTTGAATCAGATTCGCGCGACGCCGAGCCGGAGCGACGCAGCGGCGATGGTTGACTGTGCGCTTCGCAAGCGGCAGCGGGTGAACACGTTCGTGATCGTGACGGATCGCACGGCGGACGCGCCGGGGATCCTGAGGAATCTGCGCGCGTATCGCGAAAAAATGGGCGTGGAGGCGCGGCTGGTATTGTTCCAGCTTGCCTCGCGCAGCGTTCCAGGTTGGGAATCGATCCCGGGGACCCTGGCCTTTGCTGGGCTCGACGCGCAGGCTCCGGCAGCGTTGAACGCCTTTCTTGCGGGCGCCTGAGCGGCAGGCTCGTGGCGCCTTTTTCCCGGGACTTGCAATAATGGAAGAGGCGCACATGACCAAGTTCCTAGGTACTCTCGCTCTTCTGCTCTGTTTGACCACGCCGGCGATTTGGGCCGGTGACAAGACCCGCATCCAGATTCTGGTGAGGAATCTCGACAATAAACCGGTCGATCGCGCGTCCGTCATTGTCCGGTTTGTCGAAGGTCGTTCTGCGATCAAGCTGGGTAAGAAGATCATCAAGTCCTGGGAGACCCGCACCAACCAGGAAGGAATCGCGAAGATTCCGGAGATGCCGCAGGGCACCGTGCTGGTGCAGGTGATTGCCAAGGGATACCAGACCTACGGCAAGCAGTTCGAGGTCAAGGAAGACGACGCGACGCTCGAGATCAAGCTGAATCCTCCGCAGCCGCAGCACTCGGTCCACCAGTAAGGGTTCGAATTCAGGATTCTTTGAGAGTTTCTTGAGGACGCCCGATGCATTGGCCTCTTATCCTGAGGATGTCGATGCAGGCGGGGCATCAGCGTGGCGTACGTCGAAACGAACTTCCGGGCGAATGATGGAAGTGGGCCGATGGTCCACTATCTCAATGTGAGCGAGGCGGTGGGGACGGGTTGTCCGAACAGACCGGATGACGTCGCACTGGTGCAAAGTTTCTTGAATTCCCTGGCCAACCTTCCCGAATCTCCCGTCCAGCGTTTTCCGCTTCCGATCGATGGTCTGTTCCACGAGGGATTGGCCCGTGGCGTTGGTTTCTTCCAAAGTCTGGTCCGCCGGGTTTTGCGCCGGCGCCGGAGCGGGGAAACGATAAGAGTGGATGGCCTGGTGCTGCCGGCCCGCGGCGTGTACGTCGAGGGTCTGCGTCTGTACACGATCGTGGCGCTGAACAAGGCCTATGCGCACTATTACTGGTACGACTACCTGCAGAAGGATCCGCTGACGCGGGCTGAAGCGGCGGCGGCTGCGCTCAGCGAGGCGGGGAGGCGCGAAAGAGCCGCCAATCCGCAACACTCGAGTTCAACGGCTCAAAGTTGATGCCGGATCCGGCGACCAGGTCTTTGACCGTGCTGGACACGACCACTTCGTAAGGGTTCGCGTGTTCGAGGACGCGTCCGGCGATGTCGACGGCGAACCCTCCCAAACGGCCGGATGCAAGCTTGTCGCATTCGCCTGTGTGAAGGCCTGCGCGGAGTTCGACGCCGAGTCTGCGGGCGTGTTCGAGGATGGCGTTGGCGCATTTGATGGCGCGTGCCGGTCCGTCGAAACTCGCGAGCGGACCGTCAGTCCAATTGGCGGTGTTCTGGGGCTGGCCGCGGAACCATTGGAGTTCGCGTTCGGCCTGGGCTCGAAGTCTGGGCGAGTCGGCGCCGCCGAGAAAGAGCACGGTGGCCAGCACCCGTTCCGGTTCGTCCTCATGGCGCGCGCCCATGAGGAACTCTTCCATCTCATCGAGAATCGCTTCCTGGTCGCCGACAAACGGCAGGTGATCGGCGCCGGGAAGTTCGACGTAACGGGCGCGTGGCATCAACGATGCGAGGTAGCGTCCTTCTTCGACTTTGAGGCACTGGTCGCCGTTGCGATGGATCACGAGGCTCGGCACATGGACCGACGGCAGCACGCTGCGCACATCGATTTCCGCATTCATGCGGGTGAGCGCCTTGGCCGCCCCGGGACTGGCTCCCATGCGCAGGTAGGTTGCCCACCAGCGGCGAAAGTCAGGATCCCTGGCCATGGTGGGGGCGCGATCCTCAATGCCCACGGGGCCGCCCCAGGATCTCTCCATCTCTTCGAGGTAGGCGTTGCGTTCTTCGAGCGTGGGTCCCCAGGGATAGTCGACGTCGCGGAGGCGCCGGGCGTAGGTTCCGATCATGGTGAGCGCAATGGTCCGCTCGGGGTAGGTTGCGGCGAAGAGGGCGGACATGGGCCCGCCCTCGGATACGCCACAGATCGCTGCGCGATGGCAGCCTGCTGCGTCCATCACGGCGTGGACGTCTTCCATGCGTTGTTCGAGGGTCGGCAGGGCGTTGAGGGGTACGCGATCGGAAAGTCCGGTGCCGCGTTTGTCGAAGAGGATGAGGCGGGAAAACGACGCGAGGCGGCGCAGGAAGCGGGCGAACGACGGCTCGGCCCAGAAGTACTCGAGGTGCGAGACCCATCCCATCACGAAGACGAGGTCCAAGGGGCCGTCGCCGACGACCTGATAGGCGATGTTGACTTCGCCGCTGCGGGCGTACTGCGTGTCCGGAGGCTTCGCGTCGCCGGAGATGACCTGCGGCGCCGCGGGCATCGGGTCGAGCGCGAGGGTCGCATCCATCGCGGGCTTCGGGGTGGAGATCGGGGCGGCGAAGCGGTAGCCGAACTTCGGCACTGTTTCGATGTAGATGCCGCCTTCGAGCGCTTTGCGGAGCAGGGAAATGTGCTGGGTGAGGTTGGCTTCCTCCACGAAGGTGTCAGGCCACAGTTGCGCGAGCAGTTTCTCTTTGCTCAGGGCCTGGCCGGCGCTTTCGACCAACAGGCAAAGCAGGTCGAATGTTTTGGGCGCGAGGGGCAGGCCTTTGCCCTCGCGACGCAGCGACCGTTCGCGCAGATCGAGTTGGTACGGTCCAAACAGGTAAGCGCTCATTGATGTAACGAGTCCTACTATCATAAGGCACGGCGCAACGGACTCCGGCAGATGGTTTTGCTGAAACGTGCGGTTCGATGGAGATATCTGCCATTCAAACAGGAATGCCGCAGTCCTGTTTGGAGGCGGTTGCCCGTGTACGCGGCAAAACGTTACCCTGAAATAACGCGATGAGAACGCTTTTCCTGAATCCCCCGTCTTTTGAAGGATTTGACGGAGGCGCGAGTTCCCGCTGGCCCGCCTCGCGAGAAATCGAGTCCTATTGGTATCCCGTGTGGCTGACGTACCCGGCCGGCATGCTGCCCGACAGCAAGGTCGTGGACGCTCCGCCGCACAAGATCTCGATCGAGCAAACCGTCGAAATGGCGAAGGATTTCGAGCTTCTCGTACTCTTCACGTCAACGCCGGGTTTCTCCGTCGACGTCAAGATGGCCGAGATGATGAAGGATTCGAATTCGAAGCTGAAGGTCGCCTTCGTGGGGCCTCCGGTGACGGTCGAGCCCGAGAAGGCGTTCCGCGAGTCGAAGGCGATCGACTTCATCGTGCGGCGCGAGTTCGATCACCAGATCGTGAATTACGCCAAGGGTACGCCGCTTTCGGAACTGCCGGGCGTGAGCTATCGCGACGCGAGCGGTGCGATCCGGCACAACCCCGAGGGGCCGGTGATCGAGAACCTCGACGAGTTGCCGTGGGCTTCGAAGGTTTATAAGCGCGACCTGGATTTCACGCGCTACAACGTTCCGTTCCTGCTGAATCCGTACATCAGCTTTTATACATCGCGCGGCTGCCCCGCGATGTGCACATTCTGCCTGTGGCCGCAGACGCATTCGGGCCACCGCTGGCGTTTGCGTTCGATCAGCGACATCGTCAACGAGTGCCGCTGGGCGCTGGAGAATTTCCCCGGGCTCAAAGAGATCTTCTTCGATGACGACACCTTCAACTACAAGAAGGAACGCACCATCGAACTGTGCAAGGAACTCAAGAAGCTGAACTTCACGTGGTCCTGCACGTCGCGTGTGACGACGGACTATGAAACGTTGAAGGCGATGCGCGAGGCCGGTTGCCGGCTGATGATCGTCGGATACGAATCGGGCGATCCGCAGATCCTCAAGAACATCAAGAAGGGCGCGACCGTCGATATGGCGACGCGCTTCACCAAGGACGCCCATAGCCTCGGCCTGACCATCCACGCGGACTTTATCGTGGGCCTTCCGGGTGAGAGCCGCGAGAGCCTGCGCCGCACCATCGACTTCGCGAAGAAGCTCGATTGCGAAACGATTCAGGTGTCGATCGCGCATCCGTATCCGGGCACCGAGTTCTTCGACTATGTGAAGAAGAACAATCTCATCACCATCGATTCGATGACCGACGAGAACGGCCACCAGTTGCCGAACATCATCTATCCGGGCCTCAACCGCGGCGAACTGGTGGAGTGGGTGGAGAAGTTTTACGGCGAATACTACTTCCGTCCGGGCGCGGCCTGGCGCGTGGTGAAGAAGGCGATCGTTAACAACGACGTGCCGCGCCTGTACAAGGAAGCCAGGGAATACCTGGCGCTGCGTGCGAAGCGCAAGCAGTTTGTGAAGGATCAGAAGAACCGCCAGGCGGCTTCGAGCTTTGGCGACTGATTCTTCCAGTCCGGGTGCACGAAGGCTGAAAACGTGGGCGTTCGCGGCGCTGGTGGTGCTGAGCAACGCCTTCGGCAACCTGTTTCTTGATTTTGGAGTGCATGGATCATTCGCGTGGCTCGTGGCGGGTGTGCTGTTGCTCATCCTCTGGATGCTGTCGCGCATGACGCTGCTGTCGTGGGCAGACCTCAGCTTCGTGTTGCCGGTCACTGCGGTTGGCTACGTGTTGTCTGCGTTGTTCGGCTTTGCGTTCCTGGGTGAGACGGTAAGTCCGAAGCGGTGGCTGGGGACGCTGCTGATCTTTGCCGGCGTCGCTCTTGTGGGACGCACGGGCGAGAGGACGGAGATCCGGAAATGAAGTGGATCCTCGTCGGACTGGTGGTGGGATGCACCGTGCTGGCGGACCTGCTGCAGAGTTTCGAGATGAAGCGCCACGGCGAAGTGTCGGACTTCGGCGCTTCGGGTTTGAAGCGCCTGGCTGCGACGCTCGCTCGCAAGAAGCTGCTGATCCTTTCCGTTTTCTTCATGGCCGTGTCGTTCTTCGCATTCATCGGATTGCTGAAGGTTGCGGACCTCAGCTTTGCGGTTCCGGCGACGGCGGCATCGGTGGTGTTCGAGACGATCCTCGCCCGGCTGGTGCTGAAAGAAAACGTCAATGGCCATCGCTGGGCGGGCGCGGCGCTGATTGCATGCGGCGTGTACCTGGTGTCCTCGTAAATGACAGTTCCCGAAATCCTGTTGTTGACCGTTGCCGGCGGGTACCAGTTGTTCGCGCTGGCGGCGTGTCTCAAGAGGCTGGCGTTTCGCGAGAAGCCTTCGACATACACACCGGCGGTTTCGATCCTGAAGCCGGTGCGCGGTTCGGATCCTGATTTTTACGAAGCCATCCGTTCCCACGCGGAGATCGACTATCCTTCGTACGAGATCATCTTCGGTGTTCGCGACCGCGAGGATCCCGCTGTGCCGCACCTGCGCCGGTTGATTGCCGCGTACCCCGACCGGGACATCCGCATCGCCATCAGCGACACGGTCATGCCAAACCGCAAGGTTGGAGTTTTGATGGACGCCTACCAGGCATCGAAGCATCCGATCATTCTGATCAATGACAGCGACATCAAAGTGACGCCCGATTACCTGCGCAAGGTGGTGGCGCCACTGGAACGCAAGGAAATCGGCCTTGTGACGTGCCTGTACCGCGCGCTGGGATCTACATTCGCGGGGTGGTTCGAGGCATTGGGCATTGATACGGATTTTGCTCCCTCGACGCTGGTGGCGCCGTTCGTTGGCATTGACGAATTCGCCCTGGGATCCACGCTGGCGGTTCGCCGCGCGGACCTGGAGCGCATCGGTGGCCTGCAGGCTCTCGGCGAATTCATCGCGGATGATTACCAGCTTGGCCACCGGATTCATCAATTGGGCTTGAAGTGCTATCTCGCGGAACCTGTCGTCGAAACGCATCTCGGCGCAGCGAACTTTACGGACGCCTGGTTGCATCAGGTGCGGTGGGCTCGCACGATTCGATCGTGCCGGGGTGACGGCTACATCGGCCTGCCCGTCACGTTCGCATCGGTGTGGGCGGCGCTGGCGTTGCTGCTTGGATACACGTGGGTCGGCCTCGCGATCCTGGCGGCGCGAATGACGATGGCGCTCACCGCGAGCCTGTTTGTGTTGGGCGCGAAGTCGGGCCGGGCGATGTTGGCGCTGGTCCCGCTGCGGGACTTCTGGTCTGCGGCAGTCTGGCTTGCCGGTTTGAGCGGGCGCACCGTGTACTGGCGGGATGTCCGGATGGAACTGTCCGAAGACGGCCGCATCGTCAGCACACAGCGCGTTTAATTCCGGGGGACTTCGAGCGCAACGAGGCGCCAGCCTTCAAATCCTTGCGCGAATTGCGCTCGGGGCGTCAACGAACTGCGCAGGTGCTGGCTTTGTACAAACCCTTCTTTGCCGTTGACTCGCACGTGAGTCCATTCGCCGGGTGCATCGCCGAGTTTCTCCACGACGTCGAAGGAGAGGACTGCGAGCGCCTTGGAATCGCGATCGGGCGCGGTGCGCAGCACGACCTGATCGCGGGTCAGCACGAGATAGCGCCGAGGGTCGAGTTTTTCAGGGAACTTCCAGACGAGATAGGGCGCGACATACAAACGGGGATGCATGCGCACGCTGCCGAGCGACAGCATATCCGTGATGACTTCCCAGAGCGCCGTATCTGGATCCGCAGGGCGCCAGCGGGCGACGAATGCGTTCCATCCCTTTTCTTCGGGATCCTTTTTGCTGCCTGTGCCGGTGACGATGTCGTCGGCGCAAAGCTTGCGGAATGCTTTGACGTCGCGCTTGACGGCGGCCTTGTTGAGTTTCGCGGTGAACGACTGGAACGTGGAATCACGCTGCGTGTCGTCCACCGGAAAGATGCGATAACCTTGCGCCAGTAGCACCAGCGCGGGTAGCAGCAGCATTATTTCATCGCCGCGATGACCGCGTCAGTGAATTGAGTGGTCGTGGCGTTGCCGCCGAGATCGCGTGTGACGGCGCTCTGGGCCGCGTAGACGGATTCGATGGCGTGCTGCAGGCGGTGCGCGGCGTCCATTTCCTTCATGTGGATGAGCATCATGACGGCCGAGAGCATGATGGCCGTCGGATTCGCGATGCCTTTGCCGGCGATGTCCGGTGCGGATCCGTGCACGGCTTCGAAGACGGCGTGCGATTCACCCATGTTGGCGCCGGGCACGATGCCGAGTCCGCCGACAAGTCCCGCGCAGAGGTCCGAGATGATGTCGCCGTACAGATTCGGCAGCAGCAGGATGTCGAAGGTTTCGGGGCGAATGACGAGTTGCATCGAGGCATTGTCGACGATCAACTCTTCGTAGCGGATCTCCGGATGGTGCGAGGCGACTTCGCGGCAGCAGCGCAAGAACAGGCCGTCGGCGAGCTTCATGATGTTCGCCTTGTGCACTGCGCTCACCTTCTGCCGGTTGGTGGCCTTGGCGTAGTTGAAGGCATAGTTCGCAATGCGCATCGACGCGACGCGCGTGATGACCTTCAACGACGTGACCACGTCCTTGACGACTTCGTGCTCGAGGCCGGAATAGAGATCTTCGGTGTTCTCGCGGAAGATCACCATGTCGAGCTTGAGATCCTGGAAGCGCGTCTTGACGCCCGGCAGCGAGCGCACGGGGCGGACGTTCGCAAAGAGATCGAGGCGCTTGCGGAGCGCAACGTTGACGCTGGGAAAGCCGCCGGCGACCGGCGTCGTCACGGGACCTTTCAACCCTATGCGGGTGCGATTCAGCGAGTCCATGATCTCGTTCGGCAGGACTTCGCCTCTCTTCTGGATGAGTTCCGCGTTCAGTTCGACGCGTTCCCAATCAATCTTGACGCCGGTAGCGTCGACTGCGCGAGCGGCTGCGTCCGCGACCTCCGGACCGATCCCGTCGCCCGGGATGAGGGTTACTTTGTGGGCCACGACTTCATTCTATCGTCAGTGGCTTCAGGGAACGAACGTCACGTATCCCCAGTGTTCGGGGACATGCATGTTGATGAGGCCTTGCGGGGACCAGACCCAGTTGTTCTCCTTCGATCCCTTCGGCTTTTCGTACTGGCCATCGCGAATGACGATGGGCCATTCGACGCGTGAGAAGTTGATGCGCCAGGTTTCGTTGGGCTTGGGCGCGACCGCGGGGCGGGGTCCGCGATTGAAGGCCGTCCAGGGCATGGCGATTTCGAGAGTCCAGCCTTTGTCGGTGTCGCGGGGATCGTTAATCGTGCCGTAGGCCTGAACGGCGGTCTTGAGTCCCGGGATTTCCCAGCTATTGTCCGGTTTGCCTTTGAGCCGGTATGGCTTGTCGAGGTAGAGATCCCAGGTTGTATTGAGGACGTTCATCTCGAACTCGAAGTAATGGCGCGCGTCGCTGTCGGGATCGAGGAAGACTTCGAAGTCGTGTTCGTGGAAGATGACGGAATCGTGCTTTGTGTAGGTTGCCCAGAGATGCGGTTCTTCAAGTTCCGCGGCGATGTAGAGATAGTCAGCGTCCCAGGCAATCTTGGCGCGAGTCTGGAAGCGGGGCTTGGGCTTGCGGTCGCCTTCAATGTCGACGAAGAGGCCGGTCCACGGGACCTGCGACCACTCGTCGAGTTTCCCGTCGATACGCACCGGCTGTGGCATTCGGGGAGCGGAGTAACGCTCCGGTTCCGCTGCGAGGGCGGCGAACGTCAACAGCGCAATGAGTGCGGTCTTCATAGTTCTACGCTACGATGCCGGGTTCGATGGGTGCGCGCCAGTAAGGCCAGCAGATAACAGCAACCGCCGACAATCAGGGTCGCGCGCAAGCCGATGTAGATGGCGAGGAAGATGGCGCTCGCGGATCCCAGGACGCTCGATGCGGCGTTGAGCGCCCAGGCCCAGCGGACCGACGGAGCGTGCATCTGTTCCAGATGTGAGAGGCCCGTTGGGAACGGCATGCCCATCAGGAACGCGACCGGCGCGATCATCAGCACCGTGATCAGCATTTTTGCCGGCAAGGGGAGTCCCACGAGTGCGGTGGTGAGCGGCGCCGCGGCGAAAGCAAGAAGCGTCACCAGAACCGGAACGCCGATGAGGACGTTGCGCCACTTGCGGTCGTTGCCGGAGATGAACTTCTTGGAGTAGAAGCTGCCGAGCGAACTCGACACGAGCATCGAGAAAACGATGACCATCAGCGCATACGTTGGGTGTCCGAGAAATAGTACGAATTTCTGAATGAGCGCGACCTGGATGAGAATGTAGCCGACGCCGACGCAAAGGAAGTAGAAGAGGAACTGAAGGACGCCACGCTCCTTCGGCAGGCGCGATCCAAGCATTACTCGCGGCAGCACGAGGATGAGCACGGTGGCGAGAATGCTGATGCCCATCAGGCTGAACAGCATCGGCACGGCGCGGTTGATCTTGTAGTCGGCCGCGGACTTGGATGCGGAGGTCCAGAAGGCCAGCAGGTCGCGAGGCTGCACGGTGTAGAAGAAGAACGGCTGGTCGTCATCGACTGGGCGAATGTCGAACTCGTAATCACGGTAGAACTTCTCGAGGTCCGGCGCCTTCAGGAGTTGTCCGAAGGGGTTTGTGGGCTTGTCGCCGGGGATGTAGATCACTTCCATGCGTCCCTGCGCCGCGGCGCTACGGGCACGGTCGAGGTCCTCCGCGGAGAAGGGCTTGCGCGAGATCAGGACGGTGTCTGTGGCGCCCCACTGGTTGATGATGGCGCTGTTCTGGCGTACGACGATGACGTGCCGGGAAGGGGCGTGTTCGCCGAGGCGGTCGAGCGCATCCATCGCGAGAGTGAGCAGCCGCAGGGATTCACGCGGCGGATTGAAGCCCCAGCGCGTGAAGGCGAGGATCCCGTCGTCAGTGAGATGGCTGAGGTAGTCGTAGAAGGCGTCGGACGTGTAGAGGTTATTCTCCGAGAGCGCAAATGCGCCGGCCGCAGTGGACGCCCAGGTATCGACGAGGGTGGCCTGAATGACCTGGTATTTGTCGGTCGAGCGGCGTACGAAACTGCGGCCGTCTTCGACGTGAATCTTCACTTCGGGCCGCAGATACAGGCGGTTGCTTAATTGCGGAAGCTTGTCGCGCATGACGGTGCGCGCGATGATCGGATTGATTTCGACGCCTGTGACGTCCTTGCTGCCCGACGCCAGGGCGCGGGACACGTCCCAACCGCCGCCGGGTCCGATGATGAGCGCCTTGGCGCCCGGGCGGACCGCGTAGGGAAAGCCGGGGCCGTCGTAGATGAGGTTGTTCCGAGTCTGCTCATCGAGGTGATCAAAGTCGAACTTGGCGATGCCCGTGGATGCGTCTGCGTCGATGATGATGAGATTCGGACCACCGGGGCGTTCCGGCGCGACACCGATGCGCGAGAAGCTGTTCCATTGCGAGAACTGTTCTTTGGGCAGCGGCGAGCCTTTCGCGAACTTGATGTCGATCCAATGGCGTTTGGCGTTGACGAAGATGAGCGATAGCAGGGCGAGAGATACGACGACGGCGGCTGCGCGCAGCGTGCCTTGTCCGGCGAGGTTGAACCAGATGGCGGCAGAGATCGCGAAGACGATGGCGGAGGCGATCACGGTGTTGGGTCCACCGACTGCGTCGAGGAGTGGAATGAGCAGCAGGCAGCCGGCAGCGGCGCCGAGCAGGTCAAAGAAGTAGACGCGGTCTACTTTCTCGATGGACTCGGAGATCGCGAGCGAGATGATGGCGCCGGCGATGAAGAAGGGGATCGCGCTGACGAGGTAGACGGCGGCCAGCGTCCAGTTGGTGGGTTCGCTTTGCTGGGAGAGCAGGAAACTGACGGAGCCGACGACGAGGCCTCCGTTGGCGAGGGCGAGCATCCCAAGCTTGGTGTAGAGGTTCATGCGCCAGCCGGCGACGACGTAGGAAAACACGCCTCCCGCACCGAGTCCGAATAGGGCGATCGAGATCGCCAGGAACGCGAAGTGGTAATAGAAAACGACCGAAAAAATGCGGGTCAGCGAGAGTTCGAGGATGAGGGTCGCGAGAGTCGTGAATCCGACTCCGAAATAGAGTTGCGACCAGTTCAAGCGCTGCGGTGACGAAGGGGACGAATTTACGCGGGACAAACTGTTATGGTAGCTGTTTGAGCGCTCGTCACGCCCGGGGGCTGGAGGACCAATGGCCGTTACCGTTTCGTTGCAGGCTGTCGCGGATCAACTCGAGTTCGTGAGCGATGAGGTTCGGGTGTATCTCGACCTCCAAACGGGTGAGTTCATCATGTTGCCGGATGATATCCGCCGGGAGGCGGAGGAATGGGAAGAAGGCGACGAAGTTCCCTATACCTGGATCGAGGATACGTGGCCTCAAATCTGCCGGATTGTGCAGGAAGATGACGGCTTCGAAAAGCTGCCTTCCAAGTGGGACATCCACGAATGGCAGATCATGGCGGACTTTGCGCGGTCTCGTGAGAATGCCCGCGAGTTCGAGGATCTGAACTTCGCGCTACGCGGTGCGGGCGCGTTCCGGCACTTCAAAGACGGTGTGCATCGCATGAGAATCGAGAAGGAGTGGTACAAGTTCCGTTCGGACGCCCTGCTCGAAATCGCACGGGGCTGGTGCGAAGAAAACAACATCCCCTATAAATGAAGGGTTAGCGTGAACCGCGCCGCAGGACCATCGTTTTCAGGGTGTGGAAGTAGATGAAGAGGTCCAGTGAGAGCGACAGGTGCTTGATGTAGTACAAGTCGTATTCCAACTTCATCACAACGTCTTCGAGAGTTTCGGAGTAGCCGAAGTTGATCTGCGCCCATCCCGTGATGCCGGGCTTCACACAGTTCCGCTGACGGAAGAACGCGATCTGTTCCGACAGAGTGTCGACGAATTCGGGCCGCTCGGGCCGCGGACCTGCGATCGCCATCTCTCCCTTCAACACGTTGATCAGTTGCGGGATCTCGTCCAGCCGGAACCTGCGTAACTGCATGCCGATCGGCGTCACGCGCGGATCGTTCTTGGACGCCCAAATCGCCCCGGTGCGCGCCTCCGCATCCTGGTACATGCTGCGGAACTTGTACAGCGTGTAAGGTTTGTTGCCGAGACCGGAGCGGACCTGACGTAGCAGGATCGGTCCGGGCGAACTCAACCGAACCGCGACAGCGCACAGAAGAAAAATCGGGGATAGCAGAATCAGCGCAAAGAGCGAGATGACGAAGTTGTAGACGGTCTGCACCGCCACTGCAGTCGGGTTCGGTCCAAGCTCTTCGGTAAAGATCAACTGAGAAGGCCGCAGATCGCGAGTATTGACACGAAGGAACGCCTTTTCGTACAGGCTGGCCGCTTCCAGCACCTGAATGCCTGCAAATCGCAAGTCGAGCAGGTCCTGGACTGGCAGCTTCTGCCGGCGTTCCGCGAGTCCAACCACAATCGCCTCGACATTGTTGCTGGTGGTGGCTTCCTTGATGCTCTGGATAGAGCCAAGATAGGGCATCGCGCCGCCGGTGTCGCGTTCGGCGTCCGCCACATAACCCACCACATGGATGCCGAGTTCCGGGCGGTTTCGCGCTTCGGACGCCAGTTCATCGAGGGATCGCGAGTCGCCAAGAAACAACATGCGGCGGGAGCCGACATTACTCGCGACAACCTTCGAATACAGAATGCGCCAGGCCGGAATGAACAAAAGCGCCGCGGAACTGCCCGAAATCATCATCCAGCGGGGCAGAACGAGATCCTGCGTGCCGTAGCTCAACAGCGCTTGAAAGATGAAGGCGATACCGAGGGCAAGACAAAGCTGCTGGACGAGCAGGATGCGCGACTGAATGCGGATCTCCGAATACAGATCCATGAAATAGAGGCCGAGCATGATGACCCCAACCACGATGCCAATTCGCACGAGGCCGTACTCGTAAAGCAGGAAGAGTTCCGGATCTGCGGCAGCTAGAAAAAACGCGGCCACGACGTAGCAGGTCGTGAGAAGCACCAGTTCCGAGAGCAGGAGGGCGACAATGCTCGTCGGTACGGTGACCTTAAAAAGGCGGATCATGTAGGGGGCAGCGGTCTCCGAGTCGATCGACTATCTGTTTTTTCCTTCCAGTCTAGCATCCGATCATTTCCGCCAGATAACATGAAGCCTGCTAGATATGCGGACCATATCCCTGTTGATGGTGCTGGCTGCCGGCGCGGGACTCGCGTTTCAGGCTCCGATCAATGCCCGTTTGCGAGACTACGCGGGTTCTCCTCTGGCCAGCGCGTTGATCTCGTTTGCGACCGGCACGGTGGTGCTTGCTGCGCTATTGCTGGGCACTTCTTCAGCGCTATCGCTGGAACGGCTTCGCACCGGCCCGTGGTGGATTTTCATCGGAGGCTCGCTCGGTGTCCTCTATGTGTTCTCGGCGATCGTGGCCGTGCCCAGGATCGGCGCTGCGCTGTTGCTGGCGGCCGCGGTGGCGGGACAGTTGATCGGCGCGATGTGCATCGATCACTTCGGATGGTTCGGCATCGAGCCGTCCCCGTTCAATGCAAAACGCGCGGCCGGAGCCTTGTTGCTCGCAGCCGCGCTGTGGTGTCTTCGAAAATAGTCTGGCTTATTTGGGGATGGCGAACTTCTGTACGCGCCAGTTGCGGATCTCCGCGACGTAGATCGAACCTTCGCTATCGATCGCCATGTGGTGGGGGAAATCCAGCCGCCCCTGCACCTTGCCATAGCCGGACAGCGTGCCCGTCACCTGGCCATCGAGATTCACCCGGATGATGCGGTTGTTCTTGCCGTCGCACATGTAGAAGGAATTCTCTTTCGCGGAGAATGCGAGTCCCCAGGGAGAACCGAGGCCGGTCCACTTGCCGAGGTATTTGCCGCGCTGGTCGAAAATCTGAACCCGTTCATTGAGGCGATCCGCAACGTACACGCGGCCCTTGTTGTCGAGTGCGACGTCGTGCACCAGGTCGAACTCGCCGTCTGCGGTTCCTTTCTTGCCCCACTGGTATTCGTACACGCCTTCTCTATCGAACTTCATGACGCGTGAATTCTTGTAGCCGTCGGAGACAAAGAAACTGCCATCGGGCAGGAAGCTGACGGCGGTGGGTTCGTTGAAGGCGTCCCGCGTGTCGTTGTTCCCGGCAGGCTGCCGGCCGGCGTTCCCGATCACCATCTGGATCTTGCCGGCGGTGTTGAACTGGAACAGCGTGTGTCCTTTGACGTCGATCGCCCAGATGTTGCCGGACGGGTCGACCTTCATGCCGTGCGCCGAAATGACGGGAACTTCCTTCCACGCCTGCAGCAGGTTGCCGTTCTTGTCGAACTGGACCACCGGGTGAGGTCCACGGTTGAAGACCCAGACGTTGTCGTCTTTGTCGACCGCAACGCCGGAGGTTTCGCCGAAGTTCCAGCCTTCGGGAAGTTTCGCCCAATCCTTGACCACGCGGTGCGGTAACGCGGGTCCGCTGGGGGGCATGTTCTGGGCAGTGACGATGGTGGAGACGGCGGCAACGGCTAAGCAGCAGACGCGGAGCATGAAGGCGAGAATATCACCGCGGCATGTTATACGCAAACACGAGTTGCAGGCGGATCTGATTGCCGCGGAACTCTTCGGGCAGGGGCGGGAAGGGGTTCGAAGCGCTGATGCCCGCAACCGCGGCGCGGTCGAGATGCTCGCTTCCGGACGGCATTTGGATGACGAGCTTGGGTACCGATCCGTTCTTGGCAATTGCGAACTGAATCACGGCCTTGCCGCGCATACCCATGCGCGCGCTTTCGGGCATCACGGCGAACCAGTTGCGGCGGACGGCGGCGAGCACACGGATGAGATACGGCCGGAAGTCCACGCCCATGGGATCGCTGAGGAGTTCGAGGCTGTTGCCGGTGCGGCCCTGCGTGCCGGGTACGGCGGGAAGTCCAGGTGTCGGATCACTACCCAGATCCCCGACGACGACGCCACCGCTGATGCCGCGTTGTACCGCTGTCTTGGCCGTATCTGCGATGCTCATCTGTTTGGGCGCCTGGATCTGCCCTTTCGGCGCACCGGTTATGACGCCCGGCGTTTCGAAGGTCAGCTTCGGCTTTTCGGATTGAGATTGCGGTGGAGGCGCCACGGGCGTCTGTGTCAGGGCGCTGCTCCCCAACGCCGGCGGAAGGTTCTGCGCGATCTTCGGCGCCGCTTCGATTTCGATCTGCTGATTCGGTTTGGCCGGGGCCGGAGATGGCGGCGCGTTGAACTGTTTCGGCGCAGGCGGCGGTGAGGGGGCCTTGGACGGAGTCGGACGCTGCTCGGGACGCGAGATCAAACCGGCGAGGTCGAGTTGCTTGGCGGGCGTGCTGACGTTCGGCGCCTTCTGGGTGAGCAGGTCCTGCGGCGCGACCAGCGGAATCGACTTGCGGACATCGACGACGACTTGCGGCGCGTCCGGTTCTGATACGAATTCCTTTGCGGGCAACGCGAGAAAGCCGAGGATGATGAAGACGTGCGCCAACAACGACCCGGTCGCTGAGTACCAGGGTTTGGGCCGGTTCCAGCCGTGTTCCCAGTCAATCAGCAGTTCGAGTTCAGGTTCCGGATCCCGTTGTTGACCGGGTTGCGTCAGTTCCTCGACCATTCGCGCGCTTTTCTCTTAGACGCTCGCCGGGGCGGTTGCGTTGCTCATGGTTTGGCGAACGATGGCGGTATGCTCCTCGATCTTGTCGAGAATCTGCATGGCGACACGTAAAGCGCGAGTTGCTTCGAAGGCGCTGACCAGGGGTTTGTGGCGGGTTCGAACGCAATCGAGGAAGTGCCGAATCTCATTTTGAAGCGGTTCGCCCTTGATGACTGGCGCGGGCTGGAAACTGATCTGGCGCTCCGGCGACACGCCGATGGCGATGATGTCCTGCTTGGTGTAGTCCAGCGAAACGTACTGGTTGGGCTGGAACATCCGCAGTTTGCGGACCTTCTCGGTCGACACGCGGCTGGCAGTGAGGTTGGCGACACATCCGCTCGGGAACTGCAGGCGGACATTCGCGATGTCTTCTTTATTGGAGAGGATCGAGATGCCGGAAGCCCGGATTTCCGAGGGTTCCTGCCCGGTGAGCGCCAGCACGATCTCGATGTCGTGGATCATCAGATCGAGCACGACGTCGACGTCGAGGCTGCGCGGGCTGAACATGCTCATGCGGTGGACTTCGAAAAAGAGCGGGATTGTCCGCAGTTTCTCGAGCGCCCGCACGGCGGGGTTGAAGCGTTCGAGGTGGCCGACCTGCAGGATGCGCCCATTTTGTTCGGCGAGCGCGCTGAGGCGTTCCGCGGCGGCAACATCCGGTGCGATCGGCTTTTCGATCAGTACGTCGATGCCGGCCGCGAGCAGCGGCGAAGCGGCGGATTCGTGAGCGATGGTCGGGGTGGCGATGACGGCGGCGTCGATCTCCCCGATGAGTTGGGTGGGATCGGCGAAGGTCCGGCAGTTGTATTTCTGGGAAAGTTGGGCGGCCCGGTTGGTGTCCAGGTCCACGAGTCCCACCAGTTCGGCCTCTTCGGGGAGGCCAGCCAGTACGCGCAGGTGATTCTCGCCGAACGCTCCCGCGCCGACGACCGCGCAGCGGATCCTGCGCTGTTGCGGATTTGTCATGAAGTCTTCTTTGATTGTTTCACAGGCGCCGGAGCCTTCGGGTTACTTGGCGGACCTGCGCGCTCGAAGTTCGCGGAAGAGCCTGGTTTCGCGATCCGCGTCCGCGACCCGATTGGTGCGGCGGTAGATCTGCGAAAGCTGGAAGTGCGCAGTTTCGGCGAGCGCCGACTCTGGTTCCAGTTCCACAACTCGCTGTAGCGCCTTTTCGGCTTGCGGCAAGTTGCCGTTGGCGACTTCAGCCTTACCGAGTTCGATGAGTGTTTCCGGCATGTCAGGGGCGAGTTCGCTGGCGCGGCGGAGTTCGCGTACGGCGCCGGCTGTGTCGCCGCGGTTCAGCAGTGCGGATCCATAACGATAGGCGGCGGCCGCGGATCCCGGAGCGAGTGCGACCTCGAGGGCGAACTCCTTTTCGGCCTCGGGGATATTGCCGGACTCGAGGGCCAATTCGCCGAGACGTAGGTGAACCCCGCGCAGACTGGGACGTTTCGCCAGCGCCTGCGCGAATTCTTTTGCGGCGGGCTCGCGTTGGCCCGATGCCGCGAGTGCCTCTGCGAGCAGCAGATTGCGGCGCGGAGAATCCTGCGCCGCCGTGACCTTCGTGGCGACCTGCCGGGCAAGCCGCATATGCGCCTGACCGAGATAGTAGAGCAGGTCCGGATCGTTTGGCCGCGATTCGAGTGCGGCTTCGAGGCGATCGATGGCCTCGCGGTCACGGCCCGCTTCGTACAGGGCGATGCCCAGCAAGTCGATGGTTTGGGTCTTTTCGAAATGCGGAATCGCATCGGCCGAGTAGCCGAGGGCGAGCAGTGAGGTTCCCAGCATGAGTTGTGCGCCGGGCAGATTCGGATTCAGTTCGAGGGCTTTGCGCAGTGACGGGATCGCGCTCCGGTAGTCCTGCTGATCGTGATAGACCGCGCCCAGGTTCGCGTAGGCGGCTGCGAGGTTCGGCGCAAGTTGTACGACCTTGCGGAACTCATCGGCGGCTTTCGCGAGATTGCCTGCCTGCTTGGCCTGCATGCCGGCTTCAACCGCCTGTCGCAGTTCCGGACTGATCTGCTGTGCGTGAACCGCCACCGGAAGCAGCAGCAATAGAATCGCGATCATTCTCATTCCGGTTCCTTCACTTCGAGAATCTTGTTGGTGCGAACCTTGCGCAGAGTCTGCATCCGCCCGCCGGGCCATTCGATGTCGAGGTCCACTTCTTCTTTCGATCCTAAACCGAGATGGACACGCGAGTCGCTGGCGGAGAGATAACTGCCGGATGTCGTCGCGTACGCATGTACGCCGCCCGTTGCGCGGATCTTCGCGCCGAGGCCGAACCGGTTCGACTTCGTGCCGGTGAGTTTCAAAATGAGCCAGTGATTGTTCGAGGGCGTGCCTTTCCAGATCACCGGAGTGCTGCCGAGTACGGAGACCACGATATCGACAGCGCCGTCGTTGTTGAGGTCCCCGAATGCGGCGCCACGGGCTGCTGCCGGGGAACCGAAGTCCACGCGTTCGAACTTGCCGGAACGGTTGAGATATAGAGCGGCGGGTTCGAGATAGCGGAGCCCGGAATGAATGCGCTCGACGTTGTCCAGCACGTGGCTCTGGGCGACGAAGAGGTCCTTCCAGCCGTCGTTGTCGAAGTCCACGAACTTGACGCCCCAGCCGGAACTGCGGGCTGATAAGCCTGCGAGGCCCGTCGTCGTGCTGGCGTAACGAAAAGTCCCGCCTTCGTTGTGATAGAGCGCGTATTTCTCGAGTGCGAGGTTGGTGACTGCGATGTCCGGCTTGCCGTCGTTATCGTAATCGTCGAAGGCGACGCCCATGCCGGCGAACGGTTTGCCATCGTCTCCGAATGCAACGCCGGATTCGAGAGCGATCTCGCTGAACTTTCCGTTGCGGTCGTTGCGGAAGAGATACTGCTCGATGCCGTCGTTGGCGACGAAGATGTCCGTGTATCCGTCATTGTCGATGTCGTGGAAGGCGACGCCGAGCGCTTTGCCTTTCACCGCGCCGATGCCGCTGCTGAGGCTCGCGTCACGAAAGTTCCCCCGGCCCTCGTTGTGCAGCAGCACGTTGGCGACGGGCGGAAATTTGTCCGGGCGGCAATAGGCGTTGAATGGGGTCCCGCACAGGATGTTGTGGTCGAGGTCCCACTCGAGATAGCGGGTCACGAAGAGGTCGAGCAAGCCGTCGTTGTCGTAGTCGAGGAAGCCGGCGGAGACGGACCAGCCGCCAACAGCAGTGGCGGGAGTGGTGATGTTCTCAAAGGTACCGCGCCCGGTGTTGCGGTATAAAACATTGGATCCGTAGTTTGTTACATACAGATCTACCCAGCCATCGTTGTCGATATCGCCGGTTGCGACACCCATGCCATATACGTTGGGACCGCCTTCGAGGCCGGAACCGGCCGTGACATCGGTAAACGAGCCGTCTTTGTTCTGACGGAAGAGACGGTTCCAATAGGCGGGATCCTTGCGGCCGAAGTCCTTTGCCGCGCGTCCGCCGTTGACCAGAAACACATCGAGCAGCCCGTCGTTGTTGTAGTCGAACACTGCCACGCCGCCGCCCATGGTCTCAATCAGATACTTCTGCGGCGTCGGCGAATTGCGGTGTACGAAGGCGCGCAGGGACCCGCGGTCTTCCTGGAAATACGAAGGGTTCTGCGCCATCGCGAGGATGACGCAGAACCCTGGAATCGAACGGCGCATCGACAACTAGAATTGTAGTCGAAGCGCGAACTGCACGAGACGCGGATTGTTGTACTGTCCGCTGATGATGCCGAATTGCGGATTGCCGAGCGCGGTGCCCGGATATCCGAATTGGACACGGTTGAAGAGGTTGAAGATTTCGGTGCGGAACTGGAGTCCGAACCGTTCGCTCAACTTCGTGTTCTTGAAGATCGTGAAGTCATAGTTGGCGATACCGTGCGAGCGCACGTCCGTCAAACTGCGAGCCACGTTGCCGAAAGTGAACGACGGCGTTGCGGTGAACGCCGACGTGTCGAACCACCGGGTGAGCCGGTCCTGAGCCGTACCATCGAGCTTGGCGCTCTTGCCGGTTGAGTTCGGACGCTGGCCGCCGCCCTGCGAATTGGTTGTATTCACTGCCATCGACATGATCAGCGGGAAGCCGCTCTGGAAGGTGGACACGCCGTTGACGCCCCATCCTCCGACGACCTTGTCGACCGCACTGCTGGAGTTCGCCAGAAGCTTGCGGCCCTTGCCGAACGGCAGGTCGTAGATGAAGCTGATGACCGCGCGATGCGGGACGTCGTAGTTGGCGACCGAGCGCTCGGCGCGGATGTTGTACCAGTTCTGGACGCCGAGTCCACCGCCGGGTTCGAGCCAGGCCGTCAACGTATCTGTGTCACTGATGAGCTTGGCCCAGGTATAGGATCCAAGGATCGACGCGCCTTGTGCGAAGCGCTTTTCCACCTTGACCTGCGCCGAATGGTAGATCGAATTGCGATTCATCGGTGCGACCTGGTTGAAGGCGGTGTACTGCGGATAGGGCCGCAACAACTGGGCGCGGGCGACATTGGGTTGAGCGAGCGCGCCGAGTTGGACGGCTCCCACGAACGGGTTCGGAACCTGCTGCAAGAGCGTCGCGCCTTGTGTCAGGAACGATTCCGGCAACTGGTTCAAAACCTGGTTCGGCCCCGGCAGGTGGGTGCCCTTCGAGCCGGCGTACGCGATGTCGATGGCGGTTCCGCCGAAGATCTCGCGTTGATAGTCGAAGTTCCACTGTTGGGTGTAGGCGCGAGGATCGCTGTATAGCGGTGCGCTGACGCCCTGGCCCCAGAACAGCCGCTGGATGTTGGAACTGCGGCCCGGCGCCTGAATGATGCCGTTGGGGAACGGGTTCGAAAGGCGATCGGCCGGCGTGATGCTGCCGTCGGTGGTGCCGAGATACGGAGTCGTGTAGGCGCTCGAAATGTCGCCATTCGGAGCGGTGTTGAACGCGACGTCATTCGGCAGGAAGAACACGCCATAGCCGGCGCGCAGAACGCTCTTGCTGGTCATGCGGTAGGCAAGGCCGAGCCGCGGTGAAAAGACGTTGCGCAGTTCGTTGTTATTGCGGCTCGGACTGTCCGGTGAATTCACGAGTCCGAAGCGGCCCTTGAAGTTGAGTCCACCGCGGCCGCTCAATTCGTTGTCGGCGTTTGGCAACAGCACGACCAGGCGGTCAAAGCGTTCGGACCAGGGACCCATCTGTTCCCAGCGAAGTCCGTAATTCAGCGTCAGCTTCGAGCCGATCTGCCACTGATCGCCCGCATAATAGCCGCGATAAAGCATCTGGCCGGCGACGAAGGCGTTGTGCGTGAGGCCGCCGCCGTTGCCCATTCCAAGCAGGAAGGAAGCGAAGCCATTGCCGGTTCCCGCCGCTGCCAGCGGATTCACCGCAGTCATCAGCGCGTCGAAGTTGAACGAACCCGAAGGATTGTTCTGCTGATAGTAATTGTGCGTCAGCCGGCGCCATTCGCCGCCGAACTTGAGCGTATGCTTTCCCCAGATCTTGGTCATGCTGGGCATGATCGAGTAAACGTCGTTGCGCGCGACAATCGTGCTTCCCGTGCCGTTGGTCGAGAAGACGCCGTTGTAGCCGGTAACGATCGGGATAGGCTGTACGCGAACCGCGACCTGATTGTTCAAGGCCGCAGGCCATCCCAACTGCGTGAGGTCGTAGCCGGCGGTGAGAGCCGTGCGGTCGTAGCTGAAACGCGTGAAGCTCAAGCGGAGATCGAGGAACGTGGTCGGGTTGAGCGAGTACGTGTCGCCGATCACCGCCTGGTTCGTATTCATCGTTTCTGTACAGCGGTCGACGCAAGTCTTGGTGCCATAGGGATCGATCGGAAGATTCAGGTTCTTCCAGAACGTATAGCGGACGAACAGGCGCTGCTTGTCGGAAAGCGTGTGATCGACACGGCCGTTGTATTGATCGTTGTCTCCGCCGACGCTGGCGTTGGCCGTGAAGTTGTTGACGGCCGTGAAGGGAAGTCCCGGGCTGTTGGCGCGTCCCCAGAGGTCGATCATCGCTTTGGCTGCACGGTCGATGCGGGCGGCTGGGATTGTGTTTCCGGCGAAGGGAGTGCGAGAGATGATTTCGCCGCCGGTCGCGTTGGTGGCGCACGGCGAATTGCCAAGACGGCCGCAAGTGGTCAGCGGATCGTAGATCGGGATCGTCGCACCGGACGCATTGCGGAAGTCCGTGAAGTTGCCGGTTCTCATGCCGTCGGTCGGCACCGAGAACACATACGACTGGCCCTGCCGCAGGCGGAATCCTTCGTAGGATCCAAAGAAGAACGTCTTGTCCTTGCGGATCGGTCCGCCGGCATTGAAGCCGAACTGATTTTGCGAGAAGGCAGGACGCTGCACTCCTGCACGGTTGTTGAAGAACGTGTTGGCGTTCAGTTCGCGATTGCGGAGGTATTCATAGGCTGCGCCGTGGAAGTTGTTGGTGCCCGACTTCGTGGTCAGATTGATCGCGCCGCCCGCGAGGCGTCCGAACTCCGGGCCGAGATTGTTGGTCTGTACGCGGAACTCCTGCACGGCGTCCTGCGTGGGAACGAGCATCGTGAGGTTGACGTACGACGCGTTGTTCGGTGCGCCGTCGATGTACGATGCGCTCTGATTGGCCTGTCCGCCGCCAATCTGGAAGTTCGCCCAGGCGAAGGGATTCTGACCGGTCGGCGTGGTGCCGGACTGTCCGCCCGGAACGACGCCCGGAACCAGCGATACGAGAGAGAATACGTTGCGCCCGTTGAGCGGCATCTCGAGCACCTTGCGCGCTTCGACGACTTGTCCCAGCGAAGCGTTCTCGGTTTGCAGCAGAGGAGATTGCGCAGTGACTTCGATGGTCTGCGTGACGTCGCCGACCTGCATGGCGACATCGATGCGGACTGCAGCCTGCACTTCGACTGTGATGTTGTCACGAACGAAGCGCCGGAAGCCCGTCTTCTCGACTTCCAGGCGATATTGGCCTGGCGGGATGTTGACGAACTGATAGTTGCCAGAGGAGTCTGTTTGGGCGGTGCGACGGTCGCCGGTGCCCACGTTGATGAGCGTGGTCCTGGCTTCCGCCATCGAACCGCCGGATGCGTCTGTGATGGTTCCTACGACGGAACCGTAGAAAGTCTGAGCGTGAGCGAGCGTGGCGCACACGAGCAGGAACACAAAGCAAAGGCGTAGGATCTTCATAGTCTCCGAACTCCCACGAGGAGTTGAGGGAGACTCTATCCCTACGCCACGGATTTTGCAAGCAGCTTTGGTTTACAGGTCCGTAAGGTGCTCGATGCGGCCCGTCGAATCGCCGATACCTTCGGGCTTCACGCCGACTCGATCGAGCATCGACAGGAACAGGTTCGTCATCGGCGTTTCGGACTTGTACTGAATGTGCCGGCCGCCTTTGATCGTTCCGTTTGCGCCGCCCACGAGCGCTACAGGCAGGTCGTGATGCAGGTGCTGATTCCCATCCGAAAGGCTGCTGCCGTACACAATCATTGAATGATCGAGCAGCGTGCCGTCACCGTCCTGCGTGGCGGCAAGCTTGCCCAGCAGGTACGCGAACAGTTCCGCGTGATGCACGTTGATCTTCGAGATTTTCTCGATCTTCTCGGGATTGTTGAGGTGGTGCGAAAGGCCGTGGTGCGCTTCCGGAACGCCGATGGAACGATACGTGCGATTCGAACCTTCGCGGCCCATCATGCAGGTGATGACTCGCGTCGAGTCGGTCTGGAACGCGACGACCTGCAGGTCGAACATCAGCTTCGCATGTTCCTCGAAGGTCACCGGGATGCCCGCGGGCTTCTGGATCTTCGGGTTCAAACGCTCGTCGTTGCCGTCGCGCGTCTGCTGTTCCGCCGTCTGAATGCGGCGCTCGATTTCGCGGATCGAGTAAAGATACTCGTCGAGCTTGCGCTGGTCCGCCTTGCCGAGTTCGCGCTGCAACGCTGCGGCGTCATCGCGAACGAAGTCGAGGATCGAGCGGTCCTGGCGGGACATCTTCAGACGCGTGTCGCGATCGTAGAATTCGCCGTCGCCGAAGAGGCGTTCGAATACGGCGCGCGGATTGACTTCCGGAGCGAGCGGTGACGTTTCATTCCGCCAGGAGATCGAGTTCGAATACGCGCAGCTATAGCCGGAATCGCAATTGCCGACCATGCCGCCGCCTTCGAGCGTGAGTTCGAGAGAAGGGAAGCGGGTCTGGTGGCCGATGGCCTGTGCGGCGACCTGATCCACAGAAATCCCATTGTGGATGTCCGCGCCTTCAGTCTTCTTGGGATGCACGCCGGTGAGGAACGTGGCGGCAGCGCGGGCGTGATCGCCAGGACCATCGCCGAGTGCACGGCCGTTCTTGTGCGCGAGTCCGGAAAGCACGAGCATCTTGTCGCGATACGCGGCGAGCGGCTTCAGCACGGGCGTCAGATCATAAGACACGCCGGATGCCGCAGGAGTCCAGTCCTTCATGATGATGCCGTTCGGGACGTACACGAACGCCATGCGGGTGGGTGTCGCGGATCCGTTTCCCTTGGTGGCCGCGGCGCGTAACGCCGGACTCATCGAGTCCAACACGGGCAGAGCAATTGCAGTTCCCAAGCCGCGTAACAGGGCGCGCCGGGACAAAGACTTTTTCGTCAGGATCATCGTTTATTTACTCGCTCGCTGCTGTGCTTCTTTGGCCGGTTCCGACACGACGGCCGGCCTTCTCATCTGAAATGGAACACTCGTCACGACGCCTTCCACCAGCGCCGAAAATTTATAGTCATCTCGCGCCGCATCCCGCGCGATATTCCTTATGACTGGTTTATCATACCGTTCCAGGCCGCGGCCGAGAGCGTAGGTGAGCAACTTCTCGGTCAGGGCCTGCACGAACTCGGTCTTCTGTCCGACCAGCGCATTTTTGAGGTCCTTGGCTCCGCCGATCTGCGTGCCGTTGGGCAGCGTGCCGGAGGGATCGATCGGGAACTTTCCATCGGTGGTCCGCCACTTGCCGACCGCGTCGTAGGTTTCGAGCGCGAATCCGATCACGTCCATGCGATTGTGGCAACCGGAGCACGACGGGTTCGAACGATGCTGTTCCAACTGCTGCCGCAACGATGCGGATTGCCCGATCTTGCTCTCTTCGAGCATGGGGACGTTCGGCGGCGGCGCGGGCGGCGGCGCGCCCATGAGGTTTTCGAGAATCCACTTGCCGCGGATCACAGGCGAGGTGCGCGTGGGATATGAAGAAACGGTGAGGACGCTGGTCTGCGTGAGCACGCCGCTGCGCTGTTCGCCGTCGAGTTCCACCTTGCGGAACGTCCGGCCTTTGATGCCGGGAATCCCATAATGTTTGGCGAGCCGTTCGTTCACAAACGTGTACTTGCCGTTGAGGAAATCCAGCACGCTGCGATCCTCGCGAATCACGTTGTCGACGAACAGCTCGGTCTCGCGTTTTGCCGCCTGGCGCAGTTCCATGTCGAACTCAGGGAACTTTTCCGGATCGGGTTTCACCAGCATCAGGTTTCGCAAATGCAGCCACTGGCCGGCGAAGTTGTCGACCAGCGCGCGGCTCTTGCGGTCGAGCAGCATGCGGCGGATCTGTGTGTCGAGGTTCTTGCGCAGCGTCCCTTTTTCGGCGGCGGTCAGCAACTCTTCGTCCGGAATGCTGCTCCACAGAAAGAACGACAGGCGCGATGCGAGTTCGAGTTCGCTGATTGGATGATTGGCCGCGGCGCCTGCGGGGTCGCGTTCGATGCGGAACAGGAAATTTGGCGACACCAGCATCGCCTTGATCGCCAGTTGGATGCCGCTGTCGAAGTTGCCTGCGTCCTCTTTGCCCATGCGATAAAAGCGCATCAGGGAAGCGACTTCTTTTGGCGTGACCGGACGGCGATAGGCGCGACGCGCGAGCCGCGACAGGATGGATTGGGCGCAGGGTTCCTGCTCGGCTGCGGTCACCGGTTTGCAACTGAAGATCACGCGGCGGCTTGGCGTGTCGCCGGGGCCGGTGACTTTGAACGGTCCGCCGATTTCAATCCAGTCGACATTCAACTGCCGGACGACGGGGCGCCCGCGTTCATCGACCGAAGGCTCCGTACCCTCGGACTTCGCGGTGTCTTTGAGGAACGTCGCCGCGATCTCGTGGCTTCCCGCCGGAATGCGAACGTGCGTCTCGAAGCGGCGCGCATCTTCCTGCTCTTCTTCGTCGCGGATCAGCGCCTGCACCTGATGCACGCGGCGGCCATCGACGCGGAATTCCAGCATCGGAGGCAGAATGCCCTTAGGATCACCAGTCAGCCGCACGCGCAGCAGATACTCGCCTTCCACCGGAAAACGGTGCGTGATCAGCATGCCGCCGCGGGTCCCAAACGGCAGGTCATCGGAAATGCGGTCGCCCTGTTTGATGCGGCGGTCCGCGGAAATCCGTTCGAGCGAAGGATCCACTTTGATGTTGCCGACAGCGATGCGGCTGACCTTCGCGGCGGCCGCCATATACTTCTCGGTGAGCACCGGCGGCATCGAAAGCACGTCGGCAATATTGTCGAAGCCGTAGCCCGCGTCATCGGCGGGGAAATCATCTGCCGGCGTGAAATCCACGGCAAGCAGGTCGCGAACTGCGTTGTTGTATTCGGCGCGATTCAGTCGGTGGATCCCCACCCGGCCGGGATCCGGTTTCTCAGCGGCGGCGCGGTCCAGTTCGCCTTCCACCCAGGAAACGAAGGCCGAGGAGTCCGCTGCGTTCGCGCGGGGCAGGCCCTTGGGAGGCATCTCGCCGGTGCGAACCTTGCGCACGATCTGCTCCCACTCGCCGCCGTGCACGAGAAGATCCTTTGCGCTCGAGAATCCGTCGACCGCGATTCCCGCGGTTTTCACTTTGGCATTGTGGCAGCCCTGACAATACTTCACGACAAACGGCTTCACTTGTGTTTGAAACGCCTGTTCACGCGCCTGTTCCGGGCTTTGGGACGGCGCGCTCACCGTCAGCCAGCCCATCACAGGAATGAGGACCGCAAGGTAACTTCTCATGAGTTCGGATAATCTTGTAAGGTTATGACGCCGATTTGGGCATTCAGGTTATTCGGCTGCCTCGCCATATTCTATCTGGGTCTGGGACCTCTTTGTGCGGAATCTCTCATCGAAATTGTGAAGGCCGGCGATCCGGCCGCAGTACGCAAGGCGTTGAGCGGCAAGCCGGATATCAACGCCAGGCAGGCAGATCAGTCGACCGCTCTTGCGGTTGCGGTACACGACGGGAATGTCGCGGTCGCGGAGATGTTGCTTGCCGCGGGCGCGGATGTGAACTTAGCCGACGAAAATGGCGACACGCCGCTGACGCTCGCCTGCCAGCAGGGACAAGTCGAGATCGCGAAATTGCTGCTGGCGAAGAAGGCGAACGTGAATCAGGTCCGCTGGAATGGCGAGACTCCGCTCATGTCGGCCGTGAATTCCGGCAGTGTGCCGCTGGTCGATCTGTTGCTGGCCAACGGCGCGAATCCCAACGCCAAAGAAACTCGCGAGGGCCAGACCGCGCTGCATTGGGCCGCTGCTGAGGGACGTACGGAAATCGCGTCGCGCCTGCTCGCCAAGGGAGCCGACGTCAAAGCCGGATCCAATCGCGGAACCACCCCGTTGATGCTGGCGGCCAAAGGTGGTCACAAGGAAACCGTGCGCGAATTGTTGCATGCCGGCGCGGATGCGAAGGCGAAACGGCAGGACGGCTGGGACGCTTTGATGCTGGCCGTGAACCTCTCGCATGCCGATGTCGCGGGGATGTTGCTCGACGCCGGCGGGGACATCAAGGCGCAGGATGCGAAGAGCTATACGTTGCTGCATCTGGCCGCAAAAGCCGGGTCCCCGGAACTGCTGAAGACGCTGGTTGCCAAGGGCGCCGCGGTGGACGCCACGCTCGACAAGCGCGCGGGTAACGCGCCATTCATCGGATCCAATGTCGGCAAGACGCCGCTGCATATCGCATGCCAGGCAGGTAACATCACCGGCATTAAGGCGTTGCTTGAGGCAGGATCCGACGTGAAGGCGAAGACCACCGAGGGCGTATCCACGCTCTATCTTGCAGCGGCTTCCGGAAAGCTGGCCGCCGTGCGCGCGGTGGTCGAAGCCGGCGCCAATGTAAATGAACAAGGTCCGCAGGGGCGCACAGCGATCCACCTCGCTTCGTTCCGCCCGTCGGAAGACATCATTCAATATCTGCTCGAACACGGGGCCGACCTGACGTTGAAAGACAGCCGCGGCACGACGGTTCGCGAGGCCGCCATCAAGAGCGGCAATAAGAAGACGCTCGCCACGCTCGAGCGAATCGAAGGAAAGAAACAGTAAATTCTGATGACACGCATTCTTCTGGCCGCTACGTTCGCGGCCTTTTCGATCTCTGCCCAGTCGCCTCTCGAAGCCACCATCGAGGCGGCGCGGGCGCAATCGCCGGAACTGAAGACGTTGCTGGAACGCGATATTCCGGCCTTGCGGAACACCGCGCAGACGACTCCGCCCGTAGTGCGCGCCGGCGTTGTCACCTGGGGGCAGGATTTCGTCTTCGCGGCGGTGTCTCCGGATACCCCGTCGGTGGCGATTAACGAGGATGCACCGCGGTCGTTGTCCCGCGTTCCCGGAACCTCGGATTTGTGGTTCCGGCTCGAGAAAATGCGGGCCGGCGTCACGTATTCTTACCAGTTCTTTGCTGCCGGCAAGGCCATGGGTCCGCGCGGCGACATCGCGGGATACAACCCCGACTCGTATCCGAAGGCGGGCGTGCCGCAGGGCAAGCTGTCCGAGAAGTTCGTGATCAACAGCAAGATCTACGACGGCATGAAGGCCGACTATTGGATCTACGCGGGTCCCGGTGTGGATCCCGCGAAGCCGTCGCCGCTGATGGTCTGGCAGGACGGGCAGGGTCTCATCAACCGGAACACCGGTATGCGTTTGCTGACCGTCAACGACAATCTGCTAGCACAGAAACTGATCCCACCTATGGTGCATGTTCTCATCGCGCCGGGCTTCTCGCCCGAAGGCAAAGCGATGCGCGCGATCGAATACGACACGGTGACGGATCGCTATGCCCGCTTCCTGATGGAAGAGGTGCTGCCGGAAGTCGAGAAGCACTACAAGCTGCGTCAGGACGGCTACTCGCGCGCCATCGGCGGATCCTCGTCCGGCGCCATCTGCTCGTTCAATGTCGCGTGGTTCCTGCCGCAGAAATTCTCGCGTGTGCATTCGACCGTTGGATCCTACACGAGCATCCAGTGGCGTCCGCAGGAACATCTCGAGGGCGGCAATGTGTATCCGTTCAAGGTCCGAAAAGAACCGAAGCGCAACATCCGCGTGTGGATGTCGGATGGCGCCGACGATCTCGAAAACCTCCACGGCAGCTGGCCGCTGCAGAACATCCAGATGGCGAACTCGCTGAAGATGATGGAGTACGATTTCCATTTCCGCTTCGGCACGGCGGCGCACAATGGCGCGCAGGCAACGCTCGATCTGCCTGAATCGCTGACATGGCTCTGGCGCGGCTACGATCCGTCGAAGACCGAAGAGACCTACGTGATGGATCCCGCGGAAAAGACCAAGCCGTACTATCGCGTGAAAATCGCCAACCGGGACTCCTGGTAATGAATCGCCGTCAATTCCTCGCATCATCTGCGGCTGCGGCTCTCGCGCTTCCTGCGGCGACGTCGCGGCCTATGCCCTCGGCCCGTCAACTCGCGTGGCACAAGCTTGAAACCTACGCATTCCTGCACTTCACGCTGAACACGTTCACGAATAAGGAGTGGGGATACGGCGACGAGGATCCCCGCATCTTCAATCCCGCGCAGTTCGATGCGGACGCCATTGTCGAAGCGTTGAAGGCAGGCGGCATGCGCGCGGTGATCCTCACTTGCAAGCATCACGACGGCTTTTGTCTGTGGCCCACGAAAACCACGGAACACAACATCCGCGCAACCCCGTGGCGCGGCGGCAAGGGCGACGTCGTGCGCGAACTCTCGGAAGCCGCCCGCAAACAAGGGCTCGGTTTCGGCGTGTATCTTTCGCCTTGGGATCGCAACAACGCGGCTTACGGATCGCCGAAGTATGTCGACATCTACCGCCAGCAGCTTCGGGAACTTCTCACCGAATACGGCACAATCTTCGAGGTCTGGCACGACGGCGCGAATGGCGGCGACGGCTACTACGGCGGCGCGCGAGAGAAACGCTCGATCGACCGGCGGACCTACTACGATTGGCCCGGCACATGGGAACTGGTTCGCAAGCTGCAGCCCAACGCCGTGATCTTCAGCGACGTAGGGCCGGATCTCCGCTGGGTTGGCAACGAGAAAGGCATCGCCGGCGAAACCTGCTGGGCGACGTATTCGCCTCACGCACCGGATGGCAGCGGCAAACCGGGTCCTGGATTTGTTCTCGATAAGGAAGGGAATTCGGGACACCGCGACGGCGCCTTCTGGATGCCGGCCGAGTGCGACGTGTCGATCCGCCCTGGCTGGTTCTGGCACGAGGATCAAAACAGCAAGGTCAAATCTCCCGCGCAACTCGTGGACCTGCACTTCAAGTCCGTTGGGCGCGGTGCGAGCTTCCTGCTCAACATCCCGCCGGACCGCCGCGGCCTGCTGCATGAGAACGACATCGCATCGCTCAAAGAGTATGGCCGCATCATTCGCCAGACCTTCGCGAGGAATCACGCCGGCAAGGTGCGTGCCAGGGATCTGACAGTCGAGATCCGGCCGCAACCGTTCGACGTCGTGCGGATCCGCGAGGACATCGCGAAAGGCGGCCAGCGAGTGGATTCGTTCGCGCTGGATGCGTGGGAATCCGGCGCCTGGAAGGAAATCCATGCGGGCACGAGCATTGGTTCCTGCCGGCTGATCCGCTTCGACGCGCCGGTGCGGACCTCAAAGCTCCGCCTGCGTCCGATCGCGGCCAGCGGGGAACCCGCCCTGATCACGGAACTCGGCGCCTACAAGCTCGCAAACTGAAACGGCCTACTTCGCGTCGCGCGCGCAGCGAAAGCCAATATCATTGCGGCGCGTGCGGGCGGGGGCGGTCGCGTGGTCCCACACCAGTTCTTCGAAGCCCGTTGAATCCACGCTGTGCATGTAAGACCCGCCTCGGATCTGGTAAGCCGGTTCCTTAGGATCCAGAGGAGGGTTGAACAGGTGCTGGATGCGCAGTACGTCTTCGGGCATGAGTGGCGCTGGTTGATTCACCCATTCCCAGACGTTACCCACCATATTCAACACGCCGTATGGGCTGGCTCCGTCGCCCCGTGCGTTGACGCGCGCCAGGTATCCGGTGTTGCCGACGTTTGCCCGCTCGAGCAAAGGTTCGTTGCCCCAGGGGAACTTGCGGCCATCCTCGCCTCGAGCCGCTTTTTCCCATTCCGCGGCCGTCGGCAACCGCTTGCCTGCCCATTTCGCAAACGCCTGTGCGTCGTCGAATGAAACGTTGACGACCGGCAGTTGCGCATCAAGCGAGGGCAACTCCACGGGATACTGGCGGCGGCTTGCCTTGCAGAATGCGAGGTAATCGCCGTTGGACACTTCCGTTTGATCGATCTCGAATGCCGGGACATTCACGACTTCACGGTCGCGGCCCAGCAAGGCGGGACCAGCCGGAATGCGCTTCATCAAAACGCTGGAGCCCGTCGCCGCCGGCGAAGCGACATTCGTTCTGCTTGCGCCGAGGCTTGGCCAGAGAAACCAGCCTCCCGCGGCGACTCCGGCCAACAACGTGACTCCCCCGAACAACATCGCCGGAAACAGCCACTTGGACTTGGTTTTCGCTCCGGTGGCGGTTGAGGGAAGGGGGAGTGCGGGCGGCGGAGGTGGTCCACGCCGCTCGACCGCCTGATGTTTCATCGTCAACGATGGGATCATGGCGGGCGTCTGAATACTCTGAAATACCTTGGGACCCTCAGACGGGACCGGGGGCGGCATCGACATCGCCTGCAACATCGCAGCAGTGTTGCCAAGGGGATCCGGCGCCTCGCGTTCGCCAAACTGAGCGAGAAACTGCTCGATCCAATCGAAGGACGGGGGACGCCTGGAGGGATCCTTTTGAATGCATGCGGCAACCAGATCGTACAAGCCGCGATTCTGCAGGCGGCGCTGGTTGAGCGGCTCCAGATTCGGCTCGCGATACACAATCGCGTTGTACAGATCCTCGTGGCCCGACATCCGGTATGGATAGTTTCGGGTCAGCAGATGGAACAGCAACACGCCAAACGAATAAATGTCACTATGCTTGTCGGCCTGCTCGCCCCTCACTTGCTCAGGGGCCATGTACAGTGGCGTACCCGCGATGTCGCCTTCGGTTGGCAGCTTCGATTCGGCCAGGCGCGCGATCCCGAAGTCGAATAACTTCACCGTACCGTCCTGGCTGACGATGATGTTCTCCGGCTTGAGGTCGCGATGGACGATTCCGAACTGATGCAGGAATGCCAGTCCGTGCGCTACCTGCCAGGCGACATTCAAAGCATCGGATTCGTTGCTGTAGGCGCCGCGGTCGATCAGGGCCCGCAGTGTGTCCCCCTGCGGAATCTCCATCACCAACGCATAGTGGCCGCCGATCTCACCCGCTTCGAGAGTGCGGATCAGATTGGGGTGCACCGCCTGGCAGGCGACGCGTGCTTCCACCAGAAAACGCTGGCGAAACATGGCCGGCTGGCCGAAAGGTTCCATGATCTTGACCAGAACCTGCCGCTGCGTATTCAGGTCTACCGCGAAGTACACTTCGCCGTAGTTGCCTCCCAGCCGCTGCTGGCAGTCATAGGATCCGAGCCGAAAAGGTACCAGCCGCTCCAAGGTACTACCAGTGTAAATCAGCGCCTCGTCAGGGCCTCTTCGAGTGTTTGCCTGCGATACCGGCTGACTTTTACCTGAGCGCCAGTCTCGAGGACAGCCATCGCCTCCCCGTGGGACTCGATGCGCAACTCGCGAACCCGGTCCAGGTTGATCGCCGCCGAACGGTGGACCCGTAAGAATCTCGACGGATCGAGGCTCGAGATGAGTTCCTGCATGGTCTGCCGGATCAGGTGGGTCTTCGGGCCGACGTGTAGAACCACGTAGTTGTCGGCCGACTCGATCCAATCCAAGTCCCGTGCCGGAACGATCGAAATGCGGTTGCCCGATCGAATGACGATTCGCTCGAGCGGCCCGCCATTGGCGGTTGCAGGCTGGTGCTGTAGAACGCCGCTTAATCGCCTGCCCACGGCGCTCCACTCGAGTGTTTCGAGGTGTTCCTTTGCACGCGCCAGCACCTGATAGAAGCGCGCGTCTTCGAAGGGTTTGAGAAGGTAGTCGAGCGCTTCGGCGCGAAAGGCTTCGACCGCGTACTCGTCGTAGGCGGTCACAAAAATGATGGCAGGCGCCGTATCACCGGCGGCCTCGAGGACTTCGAAGCCGCTGAGGCCGGGCATACGGATATCGAGAAACAGCAGATCGGCGCCCTGTTTGGAAATGGCTTCGAGGGCCTCTGCTCCGTTGCGTGCTTCGCAAACCACATGGACCTGCGGATCGGCGGAGAGGAGCGTCCGAATCGTCTGGCGGGCCAGCGGTTCGTCATCGGCGATTACTGTGCGAATCGTCTTCACCATGGAATCTCAATCCGGACGCAGACGCGACCCGCTCCGTCGTTGTGGATCGCGAAGCTCTGCCGTCCTCCGTAAGCCTGTGCGAGACGCTGCCGGGTATTGCGGATCCCGACGCCCTCGCTAAAAGCTGGACGTAGAGCGCCGGTATTTGTCACCTCGAGAACAAGCTTTTCGTTAGCGTGATGGGCTTGGATCCGGATGGAGCCGCCGTCGGGGAGATGGGCTATGCCATGGTCGATGGCGTTTTCGACCAGAGGCTGCAGTAGGAGTGTTGGAATCGTGACGGGCAAGGTCGCGGGTTCCACCGCGAACTCCGCCGTGAGACGGTCCGGGAACCGGACTTTCTGGATCTCCAGGTAGAGCCGGACGAGTTCCATCTCGCGGGCCACCGTGGTTCGGGAGCCTCCCTCGGTCAAGGTTTCACGCATCAAGTCACCCAGTCTTGCGATCATCGAGACCGCCTCGCTGCCGCGGTTGGCCCGAATGAGCGACGCGATCGAGTGGAGGGTATTGAAAAAGAAGTGAGGTCTCAGCTGGGCGTGCAAGGCCTCGAGCCGGGCCTCTGCGAGCTGTTTTTGCAGGCGGGCTGCCGCGACGCGCGCATCCACTACGTACGTGAGCGCCGCGATGGCCGCGTACAGCGGGGCCGACCAGACTACGGAGACCGGCAGCAGGATCAGGAACATGCGAAGGTACGGCGTTTTCGGTTCACTCATCATTGGGGCCGCAGCCCACCCGAGCGTCGCGGCCGTCGCCAGCGCCAGTGTCGCCAATGCGTGCCAGATCAGAACGAACCGTGTTCCTCGTGCCCGTGCATCGATCCGTCGAGCCAGCCAGACGGCGGCGGGCGTGAGGGGAGCCCAAACGATCCATCGGGGGAGCGATCGAACAAACATCTCCCACAGCGAGACCTCTTTGCCCCCGCCCGCAGCGTCAAAGTACCACTGCAGGCTGAACAGAAAGGCGGGAATGAGCCAGAGGACGATCAGCCCAAGGCCAAGTTTCACGATGCGCAAGGTTCGAATACCGCTTCGATTCTAGCGGATCCGCCGGCGGGTTCAGTCCTGTTGGTCCCGCCGGAACCACCGTTCGCCACAAAGCGCTCAGATGATCTGACGGTAGCTGCTGCCGAAGTAGAGCAGGGGGGCGCCATCATGCGCCTCCTCGCTGACCACTTCTGCCAGGAAAATGACGTGGTCCCCGGCCTCGATTTTGCGCTCCACACGGCACTCCATCCATCCAATGGTGTGGCGCAGGATCGGGACTCCCAGAAGGGGGCCGGAAACCCACTCGACGCCCTGGAAGCGGCCTTCCGGCAGGACGGCGAACCGGTTGGAAATCTCCTGCTGGCCGGAGGACAGGAAGTTCAGGCCGTAGGATTCCGTGGCCTGAAACAGCGGCAGCACAGACGAGCCCAGGTCGATGCAGATGAGCACCAGCGGCGGCTCCGCCGACACGGAAGTAAAGGAATTCACGGTGAGCCCGTGGGGTTGTCCGGAGCCGTCGAGGACTGTGGCAACGGCTACGCCCGTTGCAAACCGCGAGCAGGCTTTGCGAAAGGAATCGCGCGAAATAGGCGTTCTTGACAAGGCTTTAAATCCAATCTTATCATTGGGTTTGGACTAGCCAGCAGAGTTTTTTCCTGGCCTCTGTCCGTGGAGGACCGTTTTGATCAAGCTCGACATCATCAACGAAGTAGTGAATCGCACCGGCATCACCAAGACGAAGGCCGAAATGGCCGTGGAAACGGTGTTCGAAAGCATGAAGCGTGCGCTAGCCCAAGGCGAGCGTATTGAGTTGCGAGGCTTCGGTATTTTCAACGTTCGTCCGCGCAAGACCGGAATTGGGCGCAATCCGAGAACAGGCGCCGAAGTAGCCATCCCGCCTGGAAAAGCCGTTCGCTTCAAACCCGGTAAGGAACTGCAAGCGCTGCAATAAATGCCCCTCCCTTCAACAGGGGAAGCACCGGAGAGTCCTACGCCCCCGCCGCCGCTGAGCGACGAGGCCGAGCGCTCGATCCGGCCCACTGCCAACACCCGGAACCTGGTCCTGCCGGTCGCGCTTTTCTGCCTGACCCTGGCCACAACTACGATTGCCGGCGCCGACATGATGTATCTGTTCCGCCGGGACCTGGCTTTCACCATCGATTTCGAGCGTTACCTTTTGTTGTTGCAGAGCCCTTTGCTGCTCGTTGACGGGTTCCTGTTCTCAATTCCGTTGCTGCTGATTCTGTTAGCGCACGAGATGGGACATTTCCTGGCGTGCGAGTATTACCAGGTCGACGCGACCTACCCGTATTTCATCCCGTTCCCGACGCCGATCGGCACGATGGGCGCCTTCATTCGCATCCACGCTCCGATTTATTCACGCAAAGCTCTGTTCGATATCGCAGTGGCGGGTCCGGTGGCGGGTTTCCTGACGTTGCTCCCGGTGTTGCTGGTGGGCCTTTCGTTGTCCAAGGTCCACACCAATCTCGCGATGCAGTCGGATCTCGTGTTCGGGAGCCCTGAGATCATTCGGATGCTGGCCGGCTTCCTGTTTCCCGGGGTCGCAATGGATGACCTGTATCTGCATCCCTGCGCGCGTGCTGCCTGGGTCGGCCTGCTGGCGACGGCGTTGAATCTGCTGCCGATCGGACAATTGGATGGCGGGCATATCATCTACGCGTGGACCGGAGAGTTCAGCAAACTCCTCTATCGCCTCGGCTGGTTCGGTGTGCTGTGCCTCGCCGCCTTCTATTCCTGGCGGACCTGGCTCGTTTGGGCCGTGCTGCTGTTGTTCCTCGGCATGTGGCATCCTCGAATTTACGACAATTCTCCACTCGGCGGCCGCCGCATCTTTCTATCGTTCTTCGCTCTCTTCATGTTTCTGCTCTCCTTCTCGCCGGTTCCGGTTACATTTCACTGAGAGGGTCCATGCGAATCTCGGCGACCATCATCACGTACAACGAGGAACAGAACATCGTGCGTGTGATCGAGAGCCTGCGCTGCTGCGATGAGATCGTGGTGGTCGACTCGGGCTCGTCGGACCGTACCTGCGAACTCGCGGAACGCCTGGGCGCGAAGGTCTATGAGAGTCCGTGGCCGGGATACGCGAAGCAGAAAAACCTCGCGGCCGAACGGGCGGAGAATGACTGGATCCTGTCGCTCGACGCCGACGAAGCGTTGAGCGAGGGACTGGAAGCCGAGATCTGGAGAATCAAGAAGAAGGGGCCGGATTGCGACGCCTACACGATGCCGCGCCTCGCCCAATACCTCGGCCGTTGGATCCTGCATAGCGGGTGGTATCCCGACCGCAAGGTACGGCTTTATCATCGCGACAAAGCTCAGTGGGTCGGCGAATTCGTGCATGAATCCGTCAAATGCGATGGCAGGATCGGGCACCTGGACGGCCAGATCCTGCACTATACCTGCGACTCTCTTTCCGGCCATTTGCGGACGCTCGACCGCTACACGACCCTGGCCGCCGAGCAGATCGTTTGGCGCAAACAGAACCCCCCGCTTTGGCGGTTGATCGTGGATCCCCCGTGGACCTTCGTCAACACGTACTTCATCAAACGCGGCTTCCTTGACGGCATCGAAGGCCTCGCGATCGCTTACATGGCGGCTTTCTACACGTTTCTGAAGTATGCCAAAGCCCGCTTCATGAGCAGGGATTGACGGCGCTTCATGCGAGTCCTGCACATTGACACGGGCCGGAAGATGGGCGGCGGGCAATACCAGGTGTTGCATCTTTTGCGTGGCCTCATTGCGCACGGTGTTGCTGTCCGGTTGCTGGCGCGCGGAGAACTGCTTCGTGCCGCGTCCCGGGAAGGGTTCGATGCCGGAGTCGCGACCGTCGCGTCCGTCGCCGTTGATGCGCCGTCCTTCGACCTCGTCCACGCGCATGACGCGAAGTCGCACACCTGGGCTGCGGTCTTTGCGGCGCCGAAACTCGTGGTTTCGCGCCGGGTCGTCTTCCCGGTCGGATCCGGATGGCTGTCCCGCTGGAAGTATTCGCGCCCGAGGCGTTTTATCGCGATCTCGGCGGCTGTCCGAGGGGAACTCGAGCGGGCGGGAGTCGATTCCAGAAAAATCGACGTTGTGCCGGACGGCGTTTCGATCCCGGAGCGCGTCATTCCTTATGCGGAGCGGCCGGCTGATGGTTTCTACGTCATCGTGAAGGATTCCGTGCGTGACGCGGCTGCCCTGCAGCGGCTCGGATTGCAGCCGCCGGGCGATCTTGCCGATGATATCGGTACGGCCCGCGCACTGGTCTATCTGTCGGAGTCCGAAGGTTTGGGCTCCGCGGCTTTACTCGCGATGGCGCACGGAGTGCCGGTGATCGCAAGCCGCACTGGTGGTCTGATCGAAGTGGTGGAGGACGGCGTCAGCGGAATTCTCGTCGATCGTGCGGAAGATGCCGAGGCGGCAATCCGGCGGCTGCGCGAGGATCCGGTATGGGCGGCGCAACTCGGCGAAGCCGGCCGGGATCGTGCGGCAAAGATGTTTTCAGTGGCTACGATGGTGGAAGGTTCTTTGCGGGTATATCGCAAGGTCATCAAAGAGGGACATACGAACTCATGAGCGAAGGTCAGTTGTTCACGGTGTTGGCGTTCTTATTCGGACTGCTGATCGGCAGTTTCCTGAACGTCTGCATTTTCCGCCTGCCTCGCGATATGTCTGTTGTTTCCCCTCGCTCGTTGTGTCCGCACTGCGAACAGATGATCTCCTGGTACGACAACATCCCCGTGCTCAGCTTCATCCTGTTGCGAGGCAAGTGCCGGAATTGCAGCGCCGCGATTCCCTGGCGTTATCCGATCGTCGAACTGCTCACGGGCGTCGGGTTCGGCGTCTCGGTGGGAGCCTTCGGCTTGACCCTCCACGCTTTGAAATACTGCCTTCTTTCCTCGATCTGCATCACGCTGATCTTCTCGGACCTCGAAGAGCGCATCCTGCCGGACGAGTTCACCAAGGGCGGCACGGTCGTGGGGCTGATTCTCGCCTGGTTCGTTCCGATGCCCGCCGGCATCTCGTATTTCATCGCGCCACAAGGGAATCCGCGGCTGCTCTCTGTTGTGGAATCCGTCCTCGCCATCGTCCTCTGCTCGGGATCTCTCTGGTTCGTCGGATTCCTCTATCAGAAGTTCCGCGACCGCGAAGGCCTCGGCTTCGGAGACGTCAAGATGATTGCGATGATCGGGGCGTTTCTGGGCGTGCAGGGCGCACTGCTGACACTGATCATCAGTTCGGTTCTGGGATCCCTCATCGGGCTGCTGTTCATCTACATCACGGGAAAGAACGCATCGACCTACGAACTGCCGTTCGGAACCTTTCTGGGCGCTTCGTGCCTGGCTGTCGCGGTGTTTGGCGAAACAGTCCTGCGCTTTTATTCGTCCATGGGAGCGTAGCCCGAAGTTGGGGCGCGGCGGCATGGCGTGTTATTCCTGATATTGACGCGTCCTGCCGCTCTGACACGGACATTCTCATGATTCCTCGAATCCCCTGCATTCTTGCTCTTGTCTCTTTGTGTGGTTTCGCTGCCGGCGATCCCCTGCTGACCGCTCGCGATGCGCAGGACCGCGCCGCGCTCGAAAAGCAGGTCCGCGATTTGTCGGCCGCCGTAAAACCGCAGGATTCGAATTCGTTGTACCGTCTCGCACTGGCGAACTCCTATCTCGCTGAGGTCGCACAGGAGCTGCGCGACAAGAACGCGGCCAAGAGCGCGGCGGAAGCTGGTATGGACGCGGCCCGGAAGGCGATCGCGCTCAAGCAGGACAATCCCGAATACCATCGTGTCCTGGGAACTTTATGCGGTCAGGTGATCCCGGCGAACGTCCTTGCCGGACTCAAATACGGCAAATGCGCGCAGGATTCCGTCGCACAGGCGCTTAAGTTGAACCCGAACCTGCCGGAGGCGCACCTGGCGCGGGGTGTAGGCAATTACTACCTGCCGCCATCGTTCGGCGGCGGAGTGGAACTCGCCATCAAGGATTTCGAGAAGGCGATCCAGTTGAATCCGAAGTTCGCGGACGCCTACGTCTGGCTCGGCATCGCGCAGCGCAAGGCGAATCACAACGCCGATGCACGCAAGGCGTTTCAGAAGGCGCTTGAATTGAATCCACAGCGAATCTGGGCCAAACAGCAGTTGGAGAAGACGCCCGCTCAATGAAGTGGCTCGTTCTCGCTGCCCTTGCTGTTTACGGATTCTTTGTTTTTCCCGGACGTACCTACCTTCAATCCGACACGCAGATTTACGTGCCGATGTTCGACCGGATCTCGGATCCGGCACTGTTTGAGCGCGAACTGGTCGCGCAAAAACAACATGTCTCGCTGACGATCTATGACGAGGTCGCGATCGGCGTCAGGAAACTGACCGGCCTCGACTACGAGTACACGCTGGGCGCGGTGCAGTTGCTGTGCCGCTTCGGCGGACTCTACGGCCTCTATCTCGCCGGAACCGGCCTCGGACTCTCTTCGGGGCTGGCTCTGCTCGTTCCCGTGCTCGCGGGCTTTGGCGCCTTTATCAGCGGCCCGGCAGTCATCACGTTCGAATACGAGCCGGTTCCGCGCGGCTATTCGGTGTTGCTGACATTCCTCGCCGTCGGATTTGCCTTGCATGGACGAAACACGGCTGCGGCTCTCGCGGCCGGCGCCGCATTCCTGTTTCACGCTCCGGCGGTGGTTCCGTTTCTCATTCCCTTCGCGTGGACCCAACTGCGCAGCCGGAACTTTCGCGCTCTTGGCGTCTTTGGATGCGCCGTCGCGCTGACGCTGATCCTGGCCATGACCCAAGCCGGCTCCATCGAGCCCCAGAGTTTTTGGACCCGCGTCGATCCCGAATGGGAGAAACTGCAGCGCATGCGTGCGGCCTACAACTGGCTGTCGACCTGGAAGCCCTGGATGTTCCAGGAGTTTCTGCTGCACGGGGTTCTTTCGGCAGTCGCCTGTTGGCGCATCTGGGCGCACATGGGGGTCCTCGCGCGCGTCTACCTTCCCTCGATGGTGGCAATCGGTCTGGCGAGTCTGCCGCTCGGCTGGTTCCTCATGGAGGATGTGAAATGGTTACTGATGGCGCAGATCCAGCCGAGCCGCTCGGTGCTGTATACGGTCGAGTTCTCGCTCGTGTTGTGCGCCGCTGCGGGACTTTTCGCCGTGCGTGCGCGCCGTTACTGGGAAGCGACGTTATGGTTCGCGCCGGGCGCCTTCATCGCCATCAACAAATACATCTGCAACACGCCGTATCAGATGGAGCGCGTGTACTGGACCCTGCCGGTGATTGTCGCGGCGGTCGCCGTCGCGCTGCTGCTGCGCCGCGAACGTGCCTGGGCGATGCCGCTGGCGTTTGGCGTGGCTGCGTTGATGGGATGGATCTTCCTCGACGCCACACGGCAAACCAACTACGATACGGCGATCCATCATGCCGAACTCGATGACGTGTCGCGCTGGGCTCGCGAGAACACTCCGAAGAGCGCGATGTTCCAACTGCCGGAGTTCTCACGTTCGCTCATCAGCGGAGTGTTTCGCGTCCGGGCGCAGCGGGCGTTGTTCGTGGACTGGAAGGTCGGCGGGCAGGTCAACTATTCACGCGACCTCTCGTTCGAATGGTGGCGCCGCATGCAGATCGCGGACAACAGGAATAAGCCGCTCGCGTCCTGGCGAGATGACGGCGTGGACTACCTGGTCCTCAAGTCCGCGACGCCGTTTGAAGGTCGCCACGCCCTGTATCGCAACGCCAAATACGCGGTATACGCGCTGCGTTGATCAGGCATCCCTCGGGCGCAGGTAGAAGTCCAAGGGATCCGCCACAGGCTCCTTGCCGGCCTCCGGATGCGTCTTCCGAAGTCGATCGAGCAAGAATCCCTTCATCTCCGCCGCGACTTTGGAATGCCGTGATGCGACGTCGGTGAACTCGCCGGGATCCTGCTGCAGGTCGAACAGACGCTCGTACCGTCCAGGTGTCGGATTGTCGATCTCGTATCCGTCCGTCCGCGCCCGCTTCCCGGTGCAATAAATGTACTTCCAGCGGGCCGTTCGCACGAACGCCTCCTCATTCTCGAGGTACTCGCTGAACACATGCTGCCGCACGTTCGACGGCTTTCGTCCTTCGACGTAAGCGCGCAGGGAACTGCCGTGCTGCACCGGCAAGGCGTCAATGCCCAACAGGTCGGTGATCGTCGCCGGCACATCAATGGATTCCGTGAAATCGCGAATCGTATCGCCAGCGCGGATCCGCCCCGGCCAGCGCATGATCAGCGGTACGCGCAAGGCAGGATCGTAGCCGCAGTGCTTTTCGAAACGGCCATGTTCGCCGAGGCAATAGCCATGATCGGCCATGTACACGACCAGCGTGTCTTCCTCCAGGTTCAGCCGCCGCAGCGTGGCGAGTACGCGACCGATGCTGCTATCGAGGTACGCGACTGACGTGTAGTACGCCGCTGCAATCCCGCGTTTTTCGTCAGGCGTCAAATCGCGAAAAATCTTCGGGATCTGCCAGGCGTCTTCAGGTCCGACCCGAGGAGGCGCGAACCCGGCCGGGTCGATCCGCGCGCGATCCTCGAAGGGAAAGTCATACGGCGAGTGCGGCTCCATGAAACTCACCCAGAGCGCGAAAGGCCGGTCCTTGTTGGATTCGAGGAACTCGTCCGCCAGCGCGGTCTGCGTTGCCGCGCGCATGTCCGCTTCATAACGCGGATCGGGCAGCTTTTCCGCGTTGAGCCAGATGCGCGCCGGATCTTTGAACGGCTTCCAGGCAGGCTTCGCGCGCGCTCCGTCCGGTAGTGGACGTGGATGCGGCACGCGCTGCTGCCAGATCTGCGCGACCTCGCGTTCTGTAATCGCGTAGTCAAACCCGTGCAGCCCCGGCGACCCCGGACGATTGAAGTGCATCTTGCCGATGACGCCGGTGCGATAGCCCGCCTTCTGCAACTGCTTCGCCAAGGTCGGCTTCTGTTCCGACAGCGGCGTGGGGAGTCGCGTCACACCCGCGGCATGGGGCAGCTGCCCGGTAAGAAAGCTCTGCCGCGACGGTGTGCACACTGGCGAATTGCAGTAGTGCGAGGCAAAGCGTGTACCCGCGGCGGCCAGGGCGTCCAGGTTCGGCGTCAAGGCATGCTGGTTGCCATCGCATCCCAGCGCGTACCCGGCGTGATCGTCTGCCAGCAGAAACAGGAAGTTCGGACGCTTGCGGGTCCGCTGTTGGCCCTTTAGTGCGGTGGCGCCGAGCGCGAGCGCCGCTTCTCGTCGATTGAGCATCGGTCAAGGTCAGTATAGTGAAGTTGTGGGTCTCAGGGAGAATTATGAGCAGGTCCGCGAACGCATCGCGCGCGCCGCGGAACGCTCGGGCCGCAAGGCTTCGGAAATCACGCTCGTCGCCGTCACCAAGAAGTTCAGCGCCGCGATCATGCGCGAGGCGTTCGATCTCGGCATGCGCGACTTCGGTGAGAATTACGTGCAGGAGTTCGAGGGCAAGCATCCCGTCCTGCAGGATCTCGTGCCTGCCGCGCGTTTCCATCTGATTGGACACCTGCAGTCGAACAAAGCACGCAAGGCCGCGGAAATGTTCCAGGTGATCGAGACCGTGGATTCGGTCAAGCTGGCGAGGCGCCTCGACTCGATGGACGTGCCGCTCGAAGTGATGATCGAGGTGAAGCTGTCCGAAGAAGAATCGAAGGAAGGCGCGGCTCCGGACGAGGTCCCCGCGATCGTGGAAGCCCTGCAGTCGTCGAAGAACCTCAAACTGACTGGTCTGATGACCATGCCACCGTGGAACGAGGATCCGGAAGTGACGCGCCCATATTTCCGCAGGCTCGCCAAACTGAGCCGGGAGTTAGGGCTGCCCAAACTTTCGATGGGCATGTCCCACGATCTGGAGGCAGCAATTGAGGAGGGTTCGACACACGTTCGTGTCGGAACCGCTCTTTTCGGGAAACGAGTGAAACCGGCTTAACATGCTTAACGTCGCATTGGGCGTGAGACCCCTCAGTCTTGTTGTAGTCGTCGCCATAAGCGCGGCCGTGTCGCCGGCTGCCGAGCGCCCGGAGCGCTGGATCGCGATCCTCGAAGACGCGCCGTTGGCGGTGCAGGCGGGAACCCGAGGGCAAGTCGCCCCGAAAGCCCTGTCTGCCGCGGGAGCGCGCATTGCAGAGCGGCAGCGCAACGTACGAAGCGAGATCGCGGCCCGGCGTGGACTGCACGTGACGGGAGCGGTGGACACACTGTTGAACGCCGTGTTCTTCTCGGGACCTGAAGAGGTTGCCGCGGAGGTCCGCTCGGTGCCCGGTGTCGTGCGCGTGGTCAAGCAGCGCTACTACAAGCGGCATGACGCAAAGGCGGCGGAACTCATCAACGCGGCGGCAGGCTGGGCTGCGGCCGGTGGAGACACCAACGCCGGCGCGGGCATCAAGATCGGGATCGTCGACAGCGGCATCGACAAAAATCATCCCGCGCTGCAGGATCCTTCGCTGAGCATGCCGTCGGGCTATCCGAAGTGCCGCAGCGAATACTGCGACGCCTACACGAGTAATAAAGTGATCGCGGCGCGCAGTTACGTCGAACTGCTTGCGATCCCGGACAATCCCGTCGACTCCCGTCCCGATGACTATTCCCCGCGCGATCGCGTCGGACACGGTACAGCGATCGCGAGTATCGCCGCGGGAGTCCGCACGCAGGGACCTTCGGCGATCGTGCAAGGCATTGCGCCGAAAGCCTGGCTCGGCAGCTACAAAGTGTTCGGATCCCCGGGCGTCAATGATTTTGCGTCGGACGAAGCAGTCATTCGCGCGCTGGATGCGGCGTTCAACGACGGCATGGACATCGTTTCGCTCTCGCTTGGAGCGCCCGCGTTGTGGGCGCCCGAAGATCGCGACAGTGACTGCGGATCCCGCAACGTCGGCCCCTGTGACCCGCAGGTCGATGCGGTCGAAAACGCCATCAGCCGCGGCATGGTCGTGGTGGTCGATGCCGGAAACACCGGTGATTCCGGCCTCTACGCGCCCGGCCTCGGAACCATCAACACCCCCGGCACCGCACCCAACGCGATCACGGTTGGCGGATCCACCAACTCTCACGTTTTCTTCTCGACGGTCCGGGCGCTCGGCGACAACGTTCCGGACAACCTGAAGGAAGTCGATGCGCAGTTGACGAACGGTCTCAAGCCCCAGAATGCGATCACCGCGCCCCTGGTTGACGTCGCAACCCTCAACGACGACGGACTTGCCTGTCAACCGCTCGGCAACGGCACGCTCAACAACTCGATCGCGCTCATTCAGCGCGGCAACTGCGAATTCGCGGCTAAACTCGCCAACGCGCAGAATTCCGGCGCCATCGCCGTGATCTTCTATCAGCGCGACGGATCCAACTTCCTGTTTCCCATTGGCAATCTGAAAGAGACCGGAATACCCGCGGTGCTCATCGGCAATACGGCGGGCAAGCGCCTCAAGGACTGGCTCGCCGCAAACCCGGGAGCCAGGGTGCAAATCGATCCCAAGCTCGTCGAGATCGACGCCTCGAACTACTCGGATGAAGTCGCGTACTTCTCGTCCTACGGACCGTCGATCGGATCGTTGACCATCAAACCCGAACTGGTCGCCGTCGCCACCGACATGTACATGGCGACGCAGACCTACGACCCCAATGGCGACATGCACGATCCCAGCGGATTCTTCGCGACCCAGGGCAACAGCTTTGCGTCGCCTCAGGTAGCCGGCATCGTTGCTCTGGTGAAACAGAAGTATCCACGGCTGACACCGGGCCAGTTGAAGTCCGCCGTCGTCAACACCGCCAACCCGAACATCACGGACTTTGATGAGAATGGCAATCCGTACCGGGCTCGGGTCATCGGCGTCGGGGCAGGGAAGCTCGATGCGGGCAACGCGCTGAACACCAGCGTTGTGGCGGAACCAGCGGTTCTCTCGTTTGGCATCGCGCGCAATAACACGTTTGCGACACGCACCCTCCGGCTCACCAACATTGGCGCAGGCAGCGTGTCGCTGCGGCTGAGCGTCGAACGGCGGGATGCGGACAACCGGGCGTCGGTCAGCCTCAGCACGACGTCGCTCAATCTCAATGCCGGCGGTTCGGGGACCGTCACCGTTCGGATCACAGGCAATCTGCCGGTTAGTGGCAATTACGAGGGCGTGGTGCGCGTCGAGGGCGGCGCCGTGCCTCTGCGGATACCGTATCTCTACATGGCCGGCGACAACTCTCCATTCAACATCATTCCGTTGACGGGCGATGGCTTCGTGCGCGAGCCCGGCCGGCAGCAGCAACTGGACTTCCTGGTGGTCGATGCATACGGTGTTCCGGTGGTTGGCCAGCGCGTTGATTTTCGTCCAACCTCTGGTGGCGGACGCATTGTCAGCGCGACCAATGACACCGATGGTTACGGCATTGCGTCAGCGCGAGTGCAGACGGGCAATCAACTCGGCTATCAGGAATTCCTCGCGACGGCAGGTTCGATGCAATACTACTTTGCCGGCCGCAACCGGCTCACTCCGACCATTCAGAATGGCGGAGTTGCCGGCGTCACCGGCGACACTACGCTGAATGGCATCGCGGCCGGATCGATGGTGTCGATCAAGGGCGCGGGGCTCAGTGAGGCCAGGCAGTCGTATTCCACGCCCTACATCCCACTCTCGCTTTCGAATGTCAGCGTGAGCTTCGATGACACGGTTCGCAAGACCAGTTATCCCGGACGCATCGTGCGCGTCAGCGATAGCGAAGTCGTTGTACAGCCTCCGTGGGAAATCGAAGGCATGGATTCGATCCAGACCAAGGTCAGCATCGGCTACACCAGTCAAACGGATCTGGTGACCGTTCCCGTCGTGCGTTACGCGCCCGGCGTATTCGAGACCTTCGATTCTTCCGGCCGAATGGTCGCGCTCGCCACGGACGAGAACGGCAACGCCGTGAATGCCGATAATGGCGTCGCGGCGGGATCGGTGTTGAACCTTCTGGTGAACGGCCTCGGACCCGTGAACAACCGTCCAGCCTCAGGCGAGGCGCCTGGCAATACGGATGCGACCACGCTGGCGGCTCCTTCCGTGACCGTTGGCGGCGTGCCGGCCGAAGTCCTCTATAGCGGGCTCCACCCAACGATCCCCGGCGTCTATGTCGTTTCCGTCAGGATCCCGGCGGAAGTGTCCAGCGGCGTACAGCCGGTGAAGTTGCAGATTGGCGATGCGGCCGCAAAACAAGTGAATACCGTGGTTCGGTGACATTTGTCACTGGCCCCGGCGCACAAGTCGGGCTACGCTGTAGGCATGGGACACCATCACGGTTCCGCCAATCGCGATTATTCGAAAACGCCTCTGAACGTGTACTGGGAAATGACCCAGGCCTGTGCTCTTGCCTGCCGCCATTGCCGCGCTGAAGCTGTACCGGAGCCGCATCCGAACGAATTGGGCTTCGAGGATGCGCTTCGTCTGCTCGATCAGATCAAGGACTTCGGCGATCCGCTTCCGCAATTGATTCTCACCGGTGGGGATCCGTTGATGCGTCAGGATCTCCATCCCATCATCGTCGAGGCGCGCAAGCGTGGCATCGGCGTGTCGATTACGCCGGCTGCGACGAAGGCCCTGACGCGCGAGGTTCTCGAAAAGCTGATTGAACTCGGTGTGGACGGACTGGGACTCAGCCTCGATGCGTCGACCGCCGAGGTCCACGACGCAATCCGCGGCGTCCCCGGTACCTTCGACCGCACGGTCCAGGCCATGAAGTGGGCGCAGGAATTGAAACTGCCGCTGCAGGTAAATACGCTGGTGGCAGCCGAGACGGCGCCGCATCTCGAAGAGGTTTATGAGCTGCTGAAGCCGCTCGGCCTCGCGCGCTGGAGCCTGTTCTTCCTCATCGCCGTCGGCCGTGGCAAGGTGCTCGAACCTCTCAGCGTCGAAGAGTCCGAACGCGTGATGCGCTGGATTTTCGACAAAACAAAAGAGGCGCCATTTGTCGTCGCGACCACCGAAGCGCCGTCGTACCGCCGCGTGGCCGTCGAGGAAATGCGCAAGACCGGCATGACCGGCGAAGAGATCCGCCGCAGTCCGCAGTACAGAAGCTTCGGGATCCGCGATGGCCACGGCATCGTCTTCGTGTCCCACGTCGGCGAGGTCTGCCCTGCAGGCTTCCTGCCCGTCGGCGCCGGCAACATCCGCAAGGATCATCTGGTCGACATCTACCGCAATTCGGACCTGTTCCATTCGTTGCACGATCCCACCCAGTTCGAGGATCGTTGCGGGCATTGCGAATATCACGCCATTTGCGGCGGATCCCGCGCTCGCGCCTATGAGGCCACCGGGAGCGTCCTGGCGAGTGATCCGCTTTGCCTCTATGAACCCCATTCGTCCGGTTCGTCGCGGTGAACGAAGACAACGCGCTGCAATATGTAATCGCCGGCTTCTTCGCGTTGATCTTTGCATCGCCGCTCCTGGCGTTTTGGAAGGGGCCGGGCTGGGCGCGCCTCGCCGCCGTGCTCGTCCTGTTGGGCGGAATCGCGGCGGCCTGGCGCTACTATGACCTCGACAAGTCGGAAGATGCACGCACGGCGATGTTTGTGATCTCGCTAGCGCCCGCGGCTGGGGCCGCAGGCGTTGCAGGGCTGGTCGAAGCCTTCCGCGCCCTGGGCCGATGGAGAAAGCGCAAGCGCCACCAGCATCGCCACCGCCGCCGGGAGCATACGCGCCGGCTTTGATACATTTGTCGTCTGAACGAACCGCATGATCCGTAATCTTCTTTTCTCAGGCGCCGCCTGCGCCGCCCTCGCCTCTGCCCAGCTCGTTGAACAATACAATCCTCCGCGAGCCGGCTGTTGCCTCGCGTCGACTGCCCAAACTCTTGCCGATCAGTTGCAGGACTGGAACCAACTCGGCCGCTATTACGCGGACAACCAGCGTCTTCGCGCCTTGCCCGCGGATTCCGGCCGTGTCGTTTTCATGGGCGATTCCATCACGGACGGATGGAAGCTGGCGCAGTATTTTCCCGGCAGGCCGTATGTGAACCGTGGCATCAGCGGGCAAACGACTGCACAGATGCTGGTTCGCGTGTATCCGGATGTGATCGCGCTGAAACCTGCTGCAATGGTGGTTCTCGCCGGAACAAACGATGTGGCGCGCAACACGGGCCCGCAGACCCTGGAACAAATCACCGATAACTTTCAGGCGATGACTGAACTCGCCCAGTTGCATGGCGTCAAGGTGATCCTCTGTTCCGTACTGCCGGTCAGTGATTACACGCAAAGGCCGCAGACCGCCCGGCGTCCGCCGTCCGACATACTGAAGCTCAATGCATGGCTCAAGGAATATGCCGCCAGGAAGGGCGCCACATACGTCGACTACTTCTCGGCAACAGCGGATGAAAAAGGATTCCTGAAAGACGGGACATCAGGCGACGGCTTGCATCCGAACGCGAAAGGCTACGAAATCATGGCTCCGCTCGTCGAGGCTGCGATCCGGAAAGTCGTCCAGTAGTAAGGCTATCGGCGTCCGCTGCGCGCCGGGACGAGTTCCAGCGACTCGGCGCGGTTTGACGCCAGGGCAACCAGGTGATCCAACTCTGGCGAAGCCGTCAACTCGCGGACGCCCATAGCGAAGCCGCAAGCTTCGCGGTACCTTCCCAGTGCCACCAGCGTCTTCAACAACAGCAGGCCCGATTCGCCGCCGTGCTTCACGTCGTGAATTGCGAACGCGTTCAGAAAGCAGCGTTCGAGCGCCAGCAGTGCTTCTTCGTAACGGCCGTGCCGGAACGCCAGCGTCCCTTCGGCGAGGTCCAAGTGTAAGTGCATTTCAGAGGCTCCAGTTCCCACCATGCGGCGCGCTGTCAGCAGCAATTCCTCGGCCCACACATCGTCTTCGATGGCGAGCGACCGGTCCAGTTGGTTGAGCAGGTCAGCCATCGCCGTGTGGCGTTTGAGCAGCGCCGGGAGCCGGAACACCACCAGCAGCGCCGCAGTGGCGATGCCCATCAGGATCCAGCCGGGATGACTGGGCGCCTGATGGTCCGCAAGGAGCACGTACACCAATCCGAACGCGGCTGCGCCGGTCAGGATGAGCTTACTCGTGGCAAAATCGCGGATGGACAAACTTCCAACTCCTGTGTACTAAGGTGATCGGCTGATCCGGCCAAAACTTGAGAGATGACTCCCATCGAGAAAGCCCGCAATATCGGCCCCGTAGTTTCGGAAGCCCTTCGAGCCTCAGGCATCCACACCGTCGAACAACTCCGCGAACTTGGCTGGCGCGAGGCCTGGCAAATCCTTTGTGAACACTTTCCGCGGTACGACAACCTGAATTGCGCCTACGGACTCGCCGGCGCGGAACTCGACATCGACTGGCGCCTGCTCGATCCCCACCTAAAAGCCGAGATGGCGCGCATCAGGAAACAGCGTCGCAGCCGCCCGTCGTACACTAGGTAGTTGCACTTCGAATTGCAGGCGACCTGCCCGGAAACGGGGGCGCGCGCCGGACTTCTTCACACAGCACACGGCATCGTCGAAACTCCCGTCTTCATGCCGGTCGGCACGCAAGCCACCATCAAAGGCGTGTTGCCGCGCACCGTCGAACTCGAACTCGACGCGAAGATCATCCTTTCGAACACCTACCATCTCTACCTGCGGCCCGGCCACGAACTCATCCGGCAACTCGGCGGGCTTCACAAATTCATGGCCTGGCCCCGCGCCATCCTCACCGATTCGGGCGGCTTCCAGGTTTTCAGTCTCAACTCGCTGACAAAAATTACGGATGAGGGCGTACTCTTCAAGTCCCACTTGAATGGCGACCCGCATATGTTCACACCCGAGTCGACGATCGACATCCAACTCGCGCTCGGATCCGACATCTGCATGGTGCTCGATGAATGCCTGCCGTATCCCAGCGAACACGCGCCCACAGCGAAGTCGATGAAGCGAACCATCCGCTGGGCTAAGCAGGCCTACGATCATTTCGAGAAGATGCACCCGGAACAGACGCAAGCCTGTTTCCCGATCGTCCAGGGATCCATGTACCGCGACCTCCGGCAAGCCTGCGCCCGGGAACTCATGGAGATCCCCGCGGCCGGTTTCGCCATCGGTGGATTGAGCGTCGGCGAACCTCGCGACCTTTCGCTCGAGATGGCGAAGGTCAGCGCTGAAGTCCTGCCGAAAGAGAAGCCGCGCTACGTAATGGGTGTCGGGATGCCCGAAGAGTTAGGCGAGTATGTGGCGCAAGGGATCGACATGATGGACTGCGTACTGCCGTCCCGTTCCGCGCGCCACGGGTTGCTCTTCACCAACCAGGGCAGGCTGAAAATCAAACGCGCGGAGTTCCGCGAGGACCCGCGTCCAGTGGACGAAACGTGCCCCTGCTACACGTGCAAAACCTTCAGCAGAGCGTATCTCAGGCACCTGTTCCTCGCCGAGGAACTCATCTTTCACACCCTCGCCACGGTGCATAACTTACAGCACTATCTTGACATCATGCGCTCCATCAGGCACGCTATCTTACTTGGGGTGTTTCCCGAAAGATTAAGCCTTCTTCGCCGGCAGCTCTCGGGTAATTTCGAATGACCTTCCAGCCAGTTCTCGCATTTCTGCAATCCGCTCAGCAGCCGAACGCCTTGCTCGGCATCGTGCCCTATGTCGCGATCGCGGCGATCTTCTACTTCCTGTTCTTCCTGCCCATGCAGCGGCAGAAGAAACAGCAGCAGCAGATGCTCTCCGCGCTGCAACCGGGTAACGTGGTTGTCACCACGGGTGGTATTGTAGGTACCATCGTCAGTACAAAAGAAGATGTAATCGTTATCCAGGTCAAACCGGATAACATCAGAATTCAGTTGGCGCGCCATGCGGTCAGCGGCGTCGTCCCCGAAGAAGAGGTTAAAAAGTACTAACGGCGCAACGCTGTCGGTGCATGCACGAGTAGTATGAAAAATCTGCAAATCAAGTTTCTGATCATCCTGGGTGTCATCCTCGCCTGTGTATACGGCATTGTCGGCATCCCATGGCCGGTCTCGAAGATTCAGGAAAACTGGAACAACAACATCAAGTTGGGGCTCGACCTGCGAGGCGGCTCACAGCTCGTGATGCAGGTCCAGGTGCAGGACGCGTTCCGCGCCGAGGCCGCTGCGCAGGCGGATCGTCTCCGCGAAGCCCTCGCCAAGAAGGCCGTCGAATTCGCCGGCATCGATATCTCGGACGTCAAGTCCATCGACGAAGCCGAGAACACCGCCATCCTCGTGAAGGGCGTGCCCGCCACCAAGGCCGGCGACTTCCGCCAGACCGCCGTCGACACCGTCGGCGGATCCTGGGACATGGCCTCCGTGGGCCAGAACGATTACAAGTTCACCATGAAGCGGACCGACGCCATCAACCTGCGTCGTGACACCATCGTTCAAACCGCCAGCACCGTCCAGCGCAAGATTGACGGACTCGGCCTCGCCGAATCCTCGGTCCAGCAGCGCGGCAACGAGCGCGAAGCGGAAATCATGGTGCAGCTGCCCGGCGTCGACGACCCGGCCCGCATCAAGGACCTCCTCCAGCGCCGCTCGATGCTCGAATGGGCGGAACTGGTCGAGCAGACTCCCTTCCAGAGTGAAGACGAAGCCCGCTCCCGTTTCGGCGGCGTGCTGCCCTTCAACTCCCGCCTGCTGCGCGGCGCGACCCGCGGCGGCGGACCCAACGTCTGGTGGCTCGTCAAGAAGATCCCGGTCGTTACCGGCCGCGACCTGCGCGACGCACAGCCGCAGCAGAGCGATCGCGCCGGCTGGGACACCAACTTTGTCCTGACCCAGGATGCCGCCCGCCGCTTCAGCGCCTTCACCGGCGCCAACATCGGCAAGCGCGCCGCGATCATCCTCGATGAGATGGTCATCAGCGCTCCGGAAATCCAGGGCCAGATCTCGGATAGCGGCCGCATCATGGGCGCCGCCAACCAGCAGGAAGCCGCCGACCTCGCGCTCAATCTGCGCGCCGGCGCGCTGCCCGCCAGCATCGTGTATCTCGAAGAGCGCTCGGTCGGACCGTCGCTCGGTGCGGACTCGATCCATTCCGGCCTCATCGCCGGCATCGCGGGCATCGGCGCGGTCATCCTGGTGATGCTCGTCTACTACAAGAAGTCCGGCATCAACGCGGTCATCGCGCTGATCCTCAATGCGATCATCCTGCTCGCGCTCCTCGCCTACTTCGGTGCGGTGCTGACGCTGCCGGGCATCGCGGGCTTCATCCTGACGATCGGTATGGCCGTCGACTCGAACGTGCTGATCTTCGAACGCATTCGCGAAGAACTGAAGTCGGGCAAGGGCGTGGTCGCCGCGATCAACGCCGGCTTCGGCAAGGCCTGGTGGACCATCGTCGATACGCACGTGACGACGATCGTGTCCTGCGCCTTCCTCTTCGTCTTCGGATCGCCCCAGGTGCGCGGCTTCGCCGTGACCCTGGTCATCGGTCTAGTGGCAAACGTATTTACCGCCGTGTTCGTTTCCAAGGTGATCTTCGACTGGGAAATGTCCGGCAGAAAGCAAGTGGAGAGTTTGAGCATCTAAGCGCAGACGGGTTGGTTCGAGCCGGGTACTGCGGTTACCAGGTACTCTGACGCGCCGCGCGGGTTTGAACCAACCCTCTCAACTGTGATAAATTCTCAAACACTCAACAGTCAGGAACAAATAGGGTGACACCGGTGTCCAAGCAATTCAGAGGAGTCCCCCAGGGGACTATCTAGTCGAGGTAGTAGACCCTAGAAGCCGGTGTCGTGAGCAGTATGGAAATCTTCAAGAATACTAACTTCGACTTTTTAGGCAAGAAGTGGCCTTTCATCATCGCCTCGCTCATTCTGACCGTGGCGGGTCTCGGTAGCTTGATCGTCAAGGGCGGTCCGCGCTACGGGATTGACTTCCGCGGCGGCGTGCTCATGTATGTGCGCTTTAACTCGGAGCCGCCAGAGGACAAGATCCGCGCAGCACTGAGCGCGAAGATCCCGGGCGAAATCTCCATTCAGCGCATCGCTGGATCGAACGAAGTCATCGTGTCCACGGAACTGTCCCAGGACGAAAAGGCGCAGAGCGAGAATCGCCAGAAGATGCAGGACATCCTGTCCGCTACCTTCGGCCAGGCCAACGGCAAGCTCGACTTCCACAACATCGGCGCAGACCAGCTCTTCGCCAAGCTCCAGATGGCTGGCACTGGTCTGAACGGCCAGCAACTCCAGGACGTCAGCAAGGCCATCATGGACTATCGCAACAAACCGCCGCGTTCCGGCCTCATCGGTTCGTTCGACGAACTGAGCGCCGTGCCGGGCGTGACGCCCCAGATCATCTCGGTCCTGAAGGATCAGGCCTACCTCGCTCCCTTCGCCATCCGCAACACCGAAGTGGTCGGACCCAAGGTCGGCAAGGAACTGCAGCAGAAGGCCCTCAACGCCACGCTGCTCGCGCTCGCCGGCATGCTGGTGTACATCGCCTTCCGGTTCGAGTGGATGTATGGTGTGGCCGCCGTGATCGCGGTGTTCCACGACACGATCATTACGATCGGTCTATTCTCGATCTTTAATAAGGAAATCTCTCTGACCGTCATCGCGGCCTTGCTGACACTAGTCGGCTACTCGATGAACGACACGATCGTGGTGTTCGACCGCATCCGCGAGAACCTCCATGTGGCCAAGAGAGAAGGTTTTGAGGCTCTGGTGAATTCGAGTATCAACCAGACCCTGAGCCGGACGATCCTGACGTCCGGTTTGACGTTCCTGACCGCAGCCGCCCTCTGGATCTTCGGAGGCGAGGTGCTGAACGGATTCTCGTTCGCCCTGGTTTGTGGCATTATTGTCGGAACGTATTCGTCGATCTTTGTGGCAAGCCCGATTCTGATCTTCTGGCGCAACCGGGCAGAAGAGAAGAAGAAGGCGCAGACGCCGGCAGCCGCTGCCAAGGCTGCATCCAGCGCTTCCAGCGTGAAGGAAACGTCGTCTGCGGGCAACAAGAAGTTGGCGGGGGGCCGGACTAAGTGACCGCTGAGGTCCGCTTGTCTCCTGTCATGAGTAATACGTGCCCTTTACCGGGCACGGGAGTTCAACATGCCCACACTGTGGGACATGAAAGGATTCGGTAATGTTTGATCAGACCTTCGTAGACGACCAGGGGCGTACTAATAAGAGTTGGACAGTGCTGCTGTCCACGCTGATCCAGTGCGCTGTGGTCGGTATTCTGATTCTGATTCCGCTGATCTTTACCGAGGCGTTGCCCAAAGCGACCCTCACCAGCTTCCTGATGGCGCCGCCACCACCGCCGCCGCCACCGCCGCCGCCCGCTGCCCCGCAACCCGTCAAGATTGTGAAGCAGGCGCCACGGCAGTTCGACGCCGGCAAACTCGTCGCCCCCAAGAAGATTCCCAAGGAAATCGCGATGATCAAGGAAGAAGACATGCCTCCTCCGTCCGCCTCCGGCGGCGTAGTGGGCGGCGTTCCGGGCGGAGTCCCGGGCGGCGCTCCGGGCGGCGTGATCGGTGGCATCATCGGCGGTGTTCCCGCGGCAGCTCCTCCTCCTCCGCCTCCTCCGGTGAAGAAGGAAGAGAAGCCCAAGACTCCCGAACGTATCCGCGTGGGCGGTAACGTGCAGGCCGCGAATCTCATCAAAAAGATCACGCCTGTATATCCCCCGCTCGCCAAGCAGGCCCGTGTTCAGGGAACCGTCCGGTTCACCGCGATCATCGGCCGCGATGGTACGATCCAGAATCTGCAGTTGGTGAGCGGCCACCCGCTCCTCGTCCCCTCGGCGACGGACGCCGTGAAGCAGTGGGTCTATCGGCCGACTATGCTGAACGGTGAACCGGTGGAAGTCATCACGCAGATCGATGTGAATTTCACCCTGAGCAGCTAATCGCCGCTCTCGGAACGGTAAGACTGGCAGTAATCGGTATCTAACTCAGAACTCAAGTAAGACGAATTCAACTCGCAGGAGAATCGAATGTTTCTACAGATGCAAGTTTGGGGCTTCCTTTTCCTCCAGGAAGCAGTGAGCTTCGACCCGCTCAGCATGTGGCACCACATGGGTATCGTGGACAAGGGCGTCGTGCTCCTCATGTTCTTCATGTCCGCCTGGTCCATCGGCGTCATGATCGATCGCTGGATCGCATTCAACGCGGCCCGCAATCAGTCCCGCGCCTTCGCCCCCGCTGTGGCCGGCGCGCTCAAGAACGGCAACCTCGATGAAGCCATCAAGGTCGCCGACCGGTTCAACAAGAGCCACCTCGCCAAGGTTGTTGTGGCGGGTCTCCAGGAATTCAAGGCCCACCAGGCCAGCAACGAAATCTCGGGTGAAACCATCGAAGCTTCCAAGCGCGCTCTCGATCGCGCCGAAGCCATCGTGCACGCCGAACTGAAGCGCGGTATTTCCAGCCTCGCGACGATCGGATCTTCGGCTCCGTTCGTCGGACTGTTCGGAACGGTTATCGGCATCATCAACGCGTTCCGTGGTATCGCAACCGAAAAGGCCACCGGTCTCGCCGCTGTCGCCGGCGGTATTTCGGAAGCCCTCGTGACCACCGCCGTGGGTCTTATCGCCGCTATCCCTGCGGTGTGGGCCTACAACTACTTCAGCAACCGCCTGGAAGGGTTTGACGTGGAAATGGGCAACTCGAGCTCCGAGTTGATCGACTATTTCATCAAGCGCAGCCAGTCCAAGGCTGCCGCCAAGTAAGCTGGCGCTTTCTGAGTCTAGCGAGTTGAGAGAATCGGGGCAGGTGTTTCTCAGGACGCCTGCTCCCATTCCCTGACTAGCCTTATCAGGAGACATTATGAAAAAGATGAAGGCGCCTCCCTCGATGGCCGACATCAACGTCACACCCATGGTGGACGTGATGCTCGTGCTCCTCATCATCTTCATGGTCATCACCCCGATGCTTTCGAAGGGTGTGAGTGTGGAGTTGGTGAAGACCAAGAACCCCATCGCGATGGCTGCTGCTGACAAAGAAGACGCTGTCGTCGTAGCCGTGACCCGCAACGGTGACGTCTGGTTGAGCCCCGGCAACACCAAGATGCCGCCCGACCAGTTGCCCGCCAAGGTGAAAGACCTCCTGACCAACAAGATCGATAAGACCTGCTACATCAAGGCGGACACCCGTTCCCGGTATGAGCGCGTCGTCGATGTTGTTGACCAGCTGCGCGCCGCCGGCGTGGATCAGTTGGGACTCATTACCGAGCAGATTGACTCCAAGGTCAATCAGCCGAACTGAGATCCCGCCCGATCCATACCACTCATGAGAAGAGAAGGAAACAGGAGCTAGTAATCTTATGGCAATGGCACTCGGCGGCTCCGGTGGACCGAAAGCCGAAATCAACGTAACCCCCATGATCGACGTCTTGCTCGTGCTGCTGATCATCTTCATGGTCATCACGCCGACCACGCCGAAGGGTCTCGAAGCTCTCGCCCCGCAGCCACCAAACCCCAACCAGCCACCTCCGGATCCCAGCCAGGACCGTACCGTGGTGATCATCATCGAGAAGGATAAGAGCATCAAGCTCAATACCGAAGACGTGACCGAGGCGAACCTCGGGAAACGCCTCGAGGATGTGTTCAAGACCCGCGCCGAACGCGTCGTGTTCGTGAAGGGCGATCCGAATCTCGAATACCAGTCCGTGGCACGGGCCATTGACATCGCCAAGGGCGCTGGTATCGATAAGATCGGCCTCATGACGCCGAAGATCGAAGCCGGACAGTAAGAGAGGAACCAACGCACCATGAACATCAACCGTCACGTTGCACTGGCTGTCCTCGCCGGCGTTGCCGTTCTTTCGACCGGCTGCGCGAAACTGCAATCCCGCGACAACCTGAACAAGGGCGTCGCGGCTTTCAAGAACGCGAAGTACGCTGAGGCCGCGGCCCTCTTCCAGAAGTCCGCGGAACTCGACCCGACCAACGAAAACGCTCGTCTCTATCTGGCAACCGCCTACATGACGCAGTGGATTCCCGGCGCGGATTCGCCGGAAAATGTCGAAATGGCCAAGAACGCCCGCGCGGAGTTCAATAAGGTATTCGAGTCGAATCCGAAGAGCACTATCGCGATTGCCTCCCTGGCATCGCTTGCCTTCAACGAGGGCAAGTCGACGCCGGCGACGGGCGATGGCGCCCAAAAGCGTAAGGCGAAGTTCGACGAGGCCAAGGAGTGGTACACCAAGCTCCTGCAAGTGGATCCGCAGGACAAAGTGGCCTATTACTCCCTTGGCGTCATCGCCTGGGAAAACTGGTACCCCGTGCTCATGAACGCTCGCGCGAAGATGAGCATGAAGCCGGAAGACCCGGGTCCGCTGAAGGATAAGAAGGTTCGCGAAGAGCTGAAGGGCCAGTTCGGCCAGGTTGTGGAAGACGGCATCAGCAGCCTTCGCAAAGCGATCGAAGTGGATAAGGAATACGAAGACGCCATGGCGTATCTCAACCTCCTGATCCGCGAACGCGCCGACCTCGCTGATACTCCGGAAGCGTACAAGAAGGATATCGAAGAGGCCGATAACTGGGTTCAGAAGACCCTGGAAACCAAGAAGATCAAGGCTGAAAAGGCCGCCAAGACCGCGACCGGCATCACCGCCGGCCAGTAGGACTCGGCAGCAACCGGCTCTCGTTACCACATTCATCTTCTTTATGAAACGCCGCGAGCGGAACTGGCTTGCGGCGTTTTCTTTCTGGAGGGAGACGGCGCCGCGCAGGTTCCGCCGAATGTCGATTCGCTGGCGTCGAGCGCTGCCATCCCAATGCGCTGGCGCTTTTCGTGTGAATGTCGCGGGATTTCGCGTTGAAACAGTTACACTGGTAGTTGCCCGGCCATGGACGTCATCGCGCCGCAGTCTGTTTCGCAAGCTAACAAAACCACGGATCAGGAGTTTCAGAAACTCCTCGATGCGGTCCAGCGCGTCCGCCCTTCGGAAGACACCAAGCCGCTCGAGGAGGCCTACTCGTTCGCCAAGCGCCTCCATGAAGGACAGTTCCGCAAGAGCGGTGAACCTTACCTGATGCACCCCATCAGCGTCTGTGAGATCCTCGCCGACGCGCAGATGGACATGATTTGCCTGGTCACAGGCATGTTGCACGATGTGGTTGAGGACACGCCGACCACCATTGACGAGATCGGCAAGTTGTTCGGCGAGGAAGTCGCACGATGCGTCGATGGCGTTACCAAGCTGTCGAAGGTGAACTTCTACTCGGTCGAGCAGCGGCAGGCCGAAAGCGTTCGCAAGATGCTCCTGGCGATGGTCACCGACATTCGCGTGATCCTGGTGAAGTTCGCCGACCGTCTGCACAACATGCGCACCCTCGCAGCACTCAAGCCCGAGCAGCAGGTCCGCATCGCGCAGGAGACTCTCGAGATTTATGCGCCGCTCGCGCACCGCCTCGGCATGGGCAAAATCCGCGGTGAACTCGAGGATCTCGCCTTCCAGTACACCGATCCCGAAGCCGCCGACGAAGTGGTGAAGGAGATCGAGTCGAAGCGCTCTGCCAACGAGCAGTACCTCGCCGAGATCGTGCATGAAATCGAAGCCGGCATGCGCCGCGAAGGCATTCCGGCGCGCGTCCAAAGCCGCGTCAAACGCGCCTATTCGGTGTATCAGAAGTTGAAGCGGCAGAAGATCGGCATTGATCAGGTGTACGACCTGCTCGCGGTCCGCATCATCACCGACTCGGTGAAAAGCTGCTACGCGGCGCTCGGAGTGATCCACAACGAGTGGCATCCAATTCCCGGCCGGATCAAGGACTTTATCGCCATTCCGCGGCCCAACCTCTACCAGTCGCTGCACACGTCAGTCATCGGACCCGGTGGGCTCAACGTCGAAATCCAGATCCGCACCGAAGAGATGCACAGGCTCGCGGAGGAAGGCATTGCCGCGCACTGGAAGTACAAGGAAGGCAAGCGCGGCCCTGCGGAAGAAGACCAGCGCATCGCCTGGCTGCGCTCGCTCGTCGAGTGGCAGAAGGAGATGCGGGACTCTTCTGAGTTCCTCTCCACGCTGAAGATCGATCTCTACCCGGAAGAAGTCTACACGTTCACCCCGCAAGGCAAAGTAATCGCGCTTCCGCGTGAAGCCTCGCCCATCGACTTCGCATACGCCGTTCACTCGAATGTCGGTAACGAGTGTGTCGGAGCGAAAGTTAACGGCCGCATCGTCCCTCTGCGCTATGCGCTGAAGAACGGCGATGTCGTCGAGATTCTGCGTCAGAACGGCCATCTTCCCAGCAAAGACTGGCTGGGACTCGTCAAGACCTCCAAGGCCCGCAACAAGATCAAGCACGTCATCAACACGACGGAGCGGGCCCGGGCGATCGAAATCGGCGAGAAGTATCTCGAAAAGGAAGCCCGCCGTCTGGGCGCCTCTCTCAGCCGCTTCTCGCGCGCGGACCTTGAAGCAGTCGCCAATGAATACGGGTGTACCAAGATCGAAGATCTGCACGCGGCTCTTGGCTACGGCAAGTTCTCCGCGCGTCAGGTGCTGATCAAGCTGAATCCGGAACTCGATCGCGCGGAACAGGAATCGCCGAAGCCCGTGGTTTCACATCCACACGGCAGCGGAGAACATCGACCCGCCCCAGGGGCGGCCGTCCCTCCGGGTGAGGACCTTGTGATCAAGGTCCGCGGCGCAGACGACCTGCTGTTGTATCGCGCCAAATGCTGCAACCCCATCCGCGGCGACGCCATTGTGGGTTACGTCACCCGCGGGAAGGGAATCGCCGTGCATTCGGTGAACTGCACCAACGTGCAGAATCTGATGTACGAACCGGAGCGCCGTATCGACGTGGAGTGGGCGCGCGCAGTCCAGGAATCGTTTGCCGTGAAGATGGTCGTATACACAGACGACCGTCCCGGATTGCTGCAGAACGTAACCACTGTCTTGTACGACGAGAACTGCAATATCAAGACGCTCGAGGCGCGTCCGGACGAGCGCCGCCAGGACGATGGCGCCATCATCGATACTACGATTGAAGTGAAGGACAAGAAGCAGCTCGACCGGCTCCTCTCGGCGATCCGCCGTATTTCTGGAGTTCGTGATGTCGAGCGTGCGTCCTAGTGAAACCCATGAGCACCACTGTACGAGTTGCGGATCCCGAACACATCGCGATTTCGAAATCGCGCGGCATCAAGATCGACTGGCGGGACGGTCATGTGTCCGACTTTTCGCTCGCTTATCTTCGCGACAACTGCCCCTGCGCGAGTTGCACGGGCTCCGAAGGCGGACCTCCGCAGCGCACCAATTACATGAACGAAGACAAGAATCCGTTCAAGATGTATCAGCCCAAGCTGAAGATGGTCCATTGCGAAGAAGTCGGTGAATACGCCATCCGGATTCACTGGAGCGACAATCACAACACGGGCATCTATTCGTTCCGCCATCTCCGCGACATTTGCGCCTGCAGCCAATGCAAACCCAATTGAGCCTGGCCGCGTGGCCCTGCCATGAATGAGTCATGACTCGCCGGGAACTCCTCACCCTCCTCGGTCTCTCCAGCGCATTCGGCCAGGGTGTGTCGACGCGCGGCGTCAAACCACAGCCTCGCGGCAAGCCGTCGGGCAAACCCTTCAACGCACGATTCACTGACGTCGCGAAGCAAGCGGGACTCATCCATCCCTCCATATACGGCGGCATCGACACCAAGAAGTACATCCTCGAAGTGGTCGGCTGCGGCGCCGCATTCTTCGACTACGACAACGATGGCTGGATGGATGTTCTGGTTCTCGGCGGCACTCGTCTCGAGAACGCGCCGCAAGGTCCCTCGAACCGTCTCTATCGCAACAACCGCGACGGCACGTTCACGGACGTCACCGAGAAAGCAGGACTCGCCGGATTCACCGGCTGGGCGTCCGCCGTCACCGTCGGTGACTACAACAACGACGGCTTCGAGGACCTCTACATTACCTGCTACGGTCACAACATCCTCTACCGCAACAACGGTGACGGGACCTTCACCGACGTGACGCGCGCAGCGGGACTCTGGCAGAATCAGGTCCGCTACGGCTCCGGTTGCACCTGGGTCGACTACGATCGCGACGGACGTCTCGATCTCTTCGTCGCAACATATCTGAGCGCCACGCTCGAACAACTCCCGAAGCCCGGCGCCAACGCGGAGTGCAACTGGAAAGGCGTGCAGGTGAACTGTGGTCCGCGTGGGCTCCCTACCGGGTATTGCCAGCTCTTCCACAACAACGGCGATGGGACCTTCACCGAAGTCAGCGAAGCCGCGGGCATCGCGAAGTCCTCGCGTGGCGCCTACCCGATGACGACCGTGGCCGCGGACTTCGACAACGACGACTGGCCGGACATCTACGTCGCGTGCGATTCCAAACCCAGTTTTCTCTTCATGAACAATCGTGACGGTACGTTCCGTGAAGAGGGACTGATCCGCGGTTCTGCGTTGAGCGAAGACGGCATGGAGCAGGCCGGCATGGGTGTTGGGATCGGCGACGCCAATCTCGACGGTCATCTCGACCTGTTTAAAACTCACTTCGCCGACGACACCCATGTCCTCTATCTCAACGACGGCAAAGGGAACTTCGACGACAACACGGCGCGGTCGGGACTCGGCGTGGAAACCCGCTATGTCGGCTGGGGCGCCGGCATCGTGGACCTCGACAACGATGGCCTGCCGGACCTCTTCGCCACCACCGGCAGCGTGTATCCGGAAGTCGAACGCACCCTGCCTTCGTATCCCTTCAAAACCCCTCGCCTCGTATTTCGCAATCTCGGTGAAGGCCGTTTCGAGGAACTGCTCGAGGAGGCCGGTCCCGGCATCATCGATCGTCATTCGAGCCGTGGCTGCGCCTTCGGAGACTTCGATAATGATGGCGACCTCGACATCCTGATCGTCAATCTCAACGAACCGCCGTCACTCCTGCGCAATGACATCACCGGCGACAACCGCTGGCTCAAAGTTCAACTCATCGGCGTCAAATCGAACCGCAGTGCGATTGGCGCGCGAGTCGAAGTCCGCTACGGGACCCGCAGGCAGGTGCAGGAACTTTGCGCGCAATCCAGCTTCTATTCCGTCAACGACCGCAGGCTGCATTTCGGTTTGGGCGCTGCCGTCGCCGCCGTGGATATCAAGGTCCGCTGGCCCAACGGCGGGGTGGAGGTCTTCACCAACGTCGCGCCCAACCGGATCGTCACGATTCGCGAAGGAGCCGGTATCGTTCGCCAGTCCAACCAGGCGGCCGGTCGCGGCTGATCCGTGCAAGACGTCCGAATGCGGGATCCACTGCTCGCGACGCCTCGTCTCAGTTGTTTACGCTCACTACCAGGAAACCTGAACCAGCGAGACACCCTGCCGGGGAAGTTCGAAATCCAACTGCACCGAGCCGTTACGCGGTGAAGCCCATACCGGGGAGCCCAGCATCTGCAATTGTCCCGCAGCCTCCAAAACCGCATACTGCCCGGCTGTCGGCTTCTGCGGCGAACCCATCGCTTTCCACGCGGTGTACGCGTTCGAATGCCTCTCGTCGATCCGGTAATGGCGGACAAGCGCGCGAGAGACGCCCGGCGGCAGTCCTGCAACAGACAGCGAGATTCTGGCCGCGGCGGCATTGACGTCATCATCGTGATAATTCCACACCATGGCGTTGATCGTCCGTTCCGTGCGAGTCGCCTGTACATTGATGTCCGCGTTCGCCTTCACTCCCTTTGCCACAATCTCGGCCGTCGACAGCGCTTGCGAAGCCTCGGCGTTCACCTTCTCGCCGTGCATCAGTCCAAACATCCGGAACACGTTCAGCACCGGCTTATCGACGCCGTTCGTCGCCAGATCGCGGAACCCGTCGAAGTATGGCTGGTCCTCGAACTCGAAGGCCCACGTCACAGCGCCTTCGAAGTTCACGCCATGCTTGGCCGCGAGTTCATGCTTTCGTGCGAAGGTGGCGGCGGTGTAACTCGAATACATCGTCCCGTTGCGATAGCCGTTCTGCGGGTTGTACCGGACCGAACATGCGGCGCAGCCCTCGGGATCCGATTCGCCGATGATGATCGGGACCTTCTTCAATTCCGGAAACGACGCCACGATCTCGAATCCCTTGTCGATATCGCGCATCTGGAACTCGCTGCCCATCTGCACGTGCCCGTCAATCACCTTCGGCCGGCCCTTGGCATGGAAGGTGATGTAATCGATAGGCGACCCAGTCTTGCCAGTGGCGTAATTCCTGCCGCGCACGGCGTGCTCCAGAAAATCGCGTAGAAATTTCGCGGCTTGTTCGTTGCCGGGACCCGTACTGGTCGGGCCGCCGACGCGGATAGCAGGAAGAGCGCGCTTAATTGCGTCAACCGTGTAGTCGTACAGCTTGTGATACTCCTCAGGCGTGGATTGCCAATAGGCGATGTTGGGCTCGTTCCACACTTCCCAATACCAGGACGCGACTTCCTCGCGGCCATAGCGCTGTACGGAATGCTGCACCCAGTTGTATATCAGGTCCGACCACTTCCTGTAATCGCGTGGCGGATGCGCCCATCCTGTGTAGATGTTGCGATAGGGCTGCGAGGGATCCCAGTTGTGGCGGTATGGTTCCGGCTTCACCGACAGAGCCTGCGGCATGAATCCGACCTCGATCATCGGCTTCATGTTGCGTTCGACGTACGTATCGACGATGCGGTCCACGATGGTCCAGTCGTACTTCGGATTGCCGGCGGCGTCCTCGCTGTAGGCGTTCGTGGATCCCCACTTCAGCGCGGCGATACCGTCTCCGGATGTGAGCATGTTGTGCGCTCGCACGTGAACCGGTACGGGACTCAGCGCCGCCAGTTCCGACAGCAGTTTCCTGCCGTCCTTCATGTACGTGTAGTTGGGCTCGTCGTAGCCGAAGTACGAAAAGACGGGCCGCAGCGGACCGAGTCGCGTGTTGGCGTCGACCCGGATGACGACAGCGTCCTGTTGCGGTTGCTGGGCGAGCAAAGGGAAGGCCAGGAAAAGAGAAGACCACAGAATTTGTCTCATAACGGAATCGCGCTTCATTCGTAGAGTTTGAGTTTCACTGGGACCTGCATCTGCCGTGGCAACGCTTCAAAGCGGAACTGCAGCGTCGAGCGCTCGCTGACGGTGAATTGCTGGAACATGGAAAACCCGATCGTCCGGATGATATCAGGAGAAAGGATCCGCAAGCCCGCCGGCTGCCGACCGGATATAATGACGTTTCTCATTCCAATCCGCTGAAAGAGAGCAAGAGAAGCCATGAATCCGAAGGCACTTCGAGACGCAGCCGCTGTAGCGCTGCTGGTGTTGGCCGCCGCGCCCGTCGCCTCCTATGCACAACCCCCGCAGGCCCCTGCGCCGCCAAACTGTCCGCCCGAGGGCTTCAGCGGCGGCTTCACGAGGGGCTGTCCCCAACGCCAGTTCGCGAATCCGTCTGATATCGCCGCTATGATGGCCGCGCTCCCCGAGAAGCCCTTCGTGACGCCGAAGAAACTGCGCCGCGTGTTGGTCATCGGACGCGCCGTGACGTTCGTTCATTCCTCGATCCCTCTCGCAGCCAAGATGGTCGAGTACCTCGGCGACAAGACCGGCGCGTGGATGACCACCATCACCTATGACGCCGCCGCCGTGACGCCCGAAAACCTCAAACAGTACGACGCGATCTTCCTCGCCAGCACCACCGGGGAATTCCTCGACGACCCCAACGACAAGGCCGTAACCGAAATGCGCCGCCGCGCCCTCATCGACTTCGTCAAGAAGGACGGCAAGGGACTCGCCGGCGTCCACGCGGCAACGGACTGCTATCACACCACCGGCCGCCCTACCTCCCCCGGTGGACCTCCCACACCCCTCACCGGCACCTGGCCCGAGTTCAACGAAATGATCGGTGGCTTCTTCAAATACCACTGGAACTACCCGACTCTCATCACCGCCAAGATCGACGACCCGAAGAGCCCGCTGAACTCGATGTACTCTCCGCGCGGTTACGACATCATCGATGAGACCTACACCTTCGCCCAGGATTCCTTCAGCCGTAAGCGCGTGCACGTTCTCACCAGCGTCAACTACCAGCGCATGAGCAACGACGACAAGGCCAAGGAACCCGCCGCCACCAAGCGCACCGACGGCGATTACGCGCTCAGCTACATCCAGCGTTCCGGCAATGGACGCGTCTTCTACGAAGCCCACGGCCATGACGAAAAGATCTACTTCCAGCGTCCCTGGGTCGCCCACATGCTCGCCGGCATCCAGTACGCGCTCGGCGACCTCGAAGCCGACGACAGTCCCAGCGACAAGTGAATAGCGGGCGGACTGAAAGCGGCCGCGCTCTTGCAGCGCGATGGAAGATCCGCCCCGGAACGTATGCCAGCATCTTGGCAGTATGCCGGGCTCATGGGCCGCTATTCCGAAAAAGGTGATCGATGGGCTGCGAAATTCGAAGCTGAAACACCTCAGTCCGATTCTGAAGTGGGCGTCTGACAACAGTTAAATCCGGGACCTGCACGCATGGCCCAGCAGTGGCGTCAGTGATAGTAGCCCGGCGACATCGAGAAGCGCCGGCGGGAGGAACGCCCATGCGTCACATCGTCTTCGCCGCGTTCTGCGGCTACCTTATCTCGGCCGAAGGCGCCGAGAGGACGTTACCCATTCGCAACGCCGGAAGCACGCAAGCCCAACAGGAACTGGCGACGGTGGTCCGTTCGATGCTGGAACTGCCCGGCGTCAGCGTCGATACCGAATCCCACCAGATCACGGCCGCTGGCTCGGACCCTCAAATCACCGCGGCGGAATGGGTGCTCTCCGAAATCGACCGGCCGTCCGTAGCCTCCGGCGCCAAGCCTTGGGCAAGCGCTGTTTATCGCGGAGCCGCAATCCCCGGCGAAGTCCTGCGCGTGTTCTATGTCCAGGGCGGCACACCCGTCCCCCAACTGCAGGAGACCGCGACCGTCATCCGTTCCCTGGTCGAACTCCGGCGCCTGTTCACCTACAATCAGGCTGGCGCCATTGTCGTCCGCGGGACCCCGGAACAGCTCGAGGCCGCCGAGTGGGTGTGGCGTACGTTGGAATCCAACCCGCCGTTTGCCGCCACTGAGGAGTTCCGCGCCAAATTCCCCGATGGACAATCCGTGCTCAGAGCGTACCGGTTCCCGGCCGATTGGACGGTGCAGTCTCTGCAGGAGGCCGCCACGATGATCCGGTCGATCGTCGAGATTCGCCGCATGTACACATACAATCCGTCGCGCACCGTCGTGGTGCGGTCTGATGAGGACGCGGTCGCCGCAGCGACATGGATTGCGGTTGAGGCCCAGCGTCCGCCGTCGCAGGACCTCGCAGAGTCCGCGCCTTTCGAAATGGCGGATCCGCGCGGCGAGGGCGCCATTCGCGTCTTCCGTCTGCCTGCCACGCGCTTCGACGTGCGAAGACTTCAGCAACTGGCGACGGAGGTCCGCGTCGCCACGAACATCCGCCGGGCGTTCACCTTCAACGCCCCTCGCATGCTTGTGCTCCGAGGTCCCGGCGGGCAATTGGAAACGGCGCGCCAGATGATCGCGGAAGCCCGGTAGGTTGGTACGTCATGCTTCTGAAAATGACAACCGCAGTGGCCGGCGCCTAAGTTCAAGGCCGAAGGAGCGAGACAGGTGGTTTACTTCGGCCTTGCACCTCGCGCTACAGCTATTCCGATAGTGAGGCCGACACCTGGCCTTGGGGGCCCACTCAGCGTCACCGGTCGATGATAATGGTTCAACCTATATTTCGAATTCTGCCAATAGGTTACAGGGATCGCTTTGGTCAGGAATCGAGGCGATTGATAAACTGAGGTCGAAGATAGACGCTTGCTGCGAATGAAATCCGGCAGGCGTCTTTCATTTTGGGCGGAGCCGCAAAAAACGGTTCCCCACCGATCTCTGACAATTGAAAATCGATTTTAGCCATGAAGGGCGGTGTAAGGCCCGTATGATGTATGGGTTACGAGTGGTTCCGCACGGCATTGAAAAACCGCTCGACCGCCACGCCATGTTCAATAAGTCCCAAGGAATGTGATGGTTACGGACATTTCAGGTGAAAAGTAAAAAAGCGTTTTAACGAAACGAACCCGAGAAAATCCAGCGCCGGATCAATCGAATCAATAACTTACGGTGGCTCGAGCCCTTGGGTTTCCCAAAAACGAACCCGAGATTCGGGTTCCTACTGGGTTTAAACTCAGAAGCGAACCCGGAAACGAACCCAAGTCCCCGCACCCAAAAACGGAAGGGGACGCGCCCGAAGACGCGTCCCCTCTTTCGTCGAAAACAAAACTGCAGTTAGTACTTCGGAACCTTGGGATCGACCTTGTCGCTCCAGGCCAGGATGCCGCCCTTCATGTTCAGCACATTGGTGAACCCGGCTTCCTGCATGGCCTTCTGCGCCTTCGCCGATCGCATGCCACTCTTGCAGTGCACCACGATCTGCGCCGACTTGTCGAACTCGCCCAGCCGGTTCGGAACCTGCCCCAGCGGCACAAGCTTCGCCTTGTCGATCTTGCAGATCTGATACTCGTGCACTTCGCGCACGTCAATCAGCACGAAGTCGCGACCCTCATCAATCCACTTCTTCACATCGACAGGATCGATCTCTGAAGTCGGAGGCGGAGGAGGCGCAGGCTGCGAAGGAATCCCGCAGAACTGGTGGTAATCGATCAGTTCGTGAATGGTCCGGTTCGGACCGCAAATCGGGCAATTCGGATCCTTGCGGATCTTCAACTCGCGGAACTTCATGTTCAGCGCGTCGTACAGCATCAGCCGTCCGATCAGCGGCGAACCCGCGCCGAGAATCAGCTTCACCGCCTCGGTCGCCTGAATGACGCCGATCACGCCGGGCAGAATGCCCAGTACGCCGCCTTCGGCGCACGAAGGCACGAGTCCCGGCGGTGGCGGTTCCGGATACAGGCAGCGATAGCACGGACCATCCTGCGTTGCGAACACCGTCGACTGGCCTTCGAAACGGAAGATCGAACCGTACACGTTCGGCTTGCCTGACAACACACATGCGTCGTTGGTCAGGTAGCGCGTCGGGAAGTTGTCCGTGCCGTCCAGCACGAGATCGTAATCCTTGAAGATGCGCATCGCGTTCGAGCTGTCGAGCGCTTCTTCAAACAGGTCGATCTGCATGAACGGGTTGATGTCATGCATGCGGTCGCGAGCCGAATGCAGCTTCTTGCGGCCGACATCCTTGGTGCCGTGGATGATTTGCCGCTGCAGGTTCGAGTGATCGACCACGTCGAAGTCGACGATGCCCACGCGCCCGATGCCCGCCGCGGCGAGATACAACGCGGACGGCGATCCAAGCCCGCCGGCGCCGATGAGCAGCACGCTCGCGCCCTTCAGCTTGATCTGCCCTTCCATGCCCACTTCGGGCATGATCAGATGCCGCGAATATCGCTGGATTTCTTCGTTCGAGAGGGAAGACAACTTACTGCACTCCTCCGGCGATGGAAGGCACGATCGAGATGGTGTCGCCTTCGCCGAGCGGCGTCGCATCCTTGGACAAATAGCGGATGTCCTCGTCGTTCAGGTACACGTTCACGAAGCTGCGCAGCGCGCCCGCGTCATTGTAGAGATTCTTTCGCAGGTCCGGAAACTGCGTCGTGAGCGCGGTCAACGCTTCACCGACGGTCGAACCCGCGACGGTCACCGTGTCATTCTGGCCGGCGAACTGGCGCAGCGGCGTGGGGATCAGGATTTTGGCCATATCAGTTCCTCTTCGGGAGCCTCCGTCTGTTCCGCGTTGGGAAGGAAGCTTCCCGCGTTGACGAATTTTCCCTTTTCGATCGATAGTACGACGAAGCTGTACCACGGGCATGAGTTCTCGAGATCGGTCTTCGAGAAGTACGCCGCGCAGTCAGGGTGCGAATGGAAGATGCCGATGATGTCGAGGCCGTTCTTGCGCGCCTCGCGATCGGCCGCCAGAAGGTCCTCGGGACGGATCTCGTAGCGATCCTCCTGGGCGCCGACATAGACGTTGTCGAGAGCCTTCGCCTCGCTCACCGTCTTGCCTTTGCCCAGCATCACGCCACAGCATTCATTAGGGTAGGTAGACTCTGCATGCGCCACCATCACGTCCCAGGCGGCTTTTTCGATTGTCAGCATTCGTTCCAGAAATGTTCGCTCAGATACTTCGATGCACTATCACACAAAATAGTAACAATGAGTGCTTCCTCGCCACGTTCGGCAAGCTGGCAGCCGAGCTGATACGCCGCGTGAACATTGGCGCCGCTCGAGATGCCGACCAGCAATCCCTGCTGCCGGCCGAGCCGCCGCGTCATCGCGAACGCATCTTCTGTTTCGAGCCACATGTTGTCGGAAGCGAGCGTCGGATCGTAGATGCCGGGCACAATGGCGGTCGGCATATGCTTCAATCCTTCGAGGCCGTGGAAGCCCGTCGACGGTTGCGCGGAAATGCACTGCACATGCGGCTGGTCGCGATGAAAGCGCCGCGTGTTGCCGACGAACGTGCCGCTCGTCCCCATCGAAGTGATGAAGTGCGTCATGCGTCCGCGCGTCTGCGACATGATCTCAACCGCGGTGCCGTCGTAGTGCGCGCGCCAGTTGGCGGGATTGTTGTATTGATCCGGATAGAAGTACGCGTCGGGATCTTCGTTGTAGATCTCGCGGCACTTCAAGATCGATCCGTCCGAGCCTTCACCAGCATCTGTGAGAATGACCTCAGCGCCGTAAGCTTTCAAGGTCTGCTTGCGCTCGGGCGAAGCGTTCGCGGGCAGGCACAGTTTCACCTTGTAGCCCTTGTATGCCGCAATCATCGCATACGCAATGCCGGTGTTGCCGCTGGTAGAATCGAGAATCGTCCGGTTTTTGGTGAGTCGTCCCGTGCGCTCGCCGTCGAGGATCATGTTCAACGCGGCGCGGTCTTTGACCGACCCACCGGGATTCATGAACTCGGCCTTCGCCCAGATCTCGACGCCGGGTAGGTCTTCATCGATCCGGTCGAGCCGGATGAGCGGCGTGCGGCCGATCAGGTCCAGCGGGGAATGCGCCGCCGCGCGCTGGTTCCATAATAGGACAGGAACGGTCGCCATGGTACTAGGATAGGTCTTCCCCCTAATTCCTGTCAACTTTGTATAGTTTGCCTCTAAAGTAGTTAATAGAGTTAGACTGGACTCTGGCGATCCCATGGTGCGTTGCGTCACATGTTCCAACACGGTGCCCGATTCGGCGGCGAACTGCCCGAATTGTGGTGCGGACCTTGCAACCGGCTTCGTGGACCTTGCGGAGTCTCCGCCGCCGTCCGCTGCGACTCCTCCGGAAAAGCCGGCTTCGATCATCGCCAGCACAGTGCAGTCGCGCATTAGCTCGGTGTCGGTCGTCGAGGAAGACGGACGCTTCCTGCCCGGCGCGGTCGTGGCCGGGCGCTATCGAATCCTCGGCATGCTGGGCAAAGGCGGCATGGGCGAAGTCTATCGTGCGACCGACCTGGCGCTCGCGCAATCCGTCGCACTGAAGTTCCTGCATGCGGATGGCGCGGACAACCAGCGCTGGCTCGAACGCTTTCACGCCGAGGTCCGCATCGCGCGCCAGATCTCGCATCCGAACGTCTGCCGCGTGTACGACATCGGCGAGGCTGACGGTGTGCCGTTCCTGTCGATGGAATACCTCGACGGCGATGACGTTGCGACGCTACTCGTCGGCATCGGCAAACTGCCGTACGACAAGGCGCTCGATGCTTCCCGCAAGATCTGCGCGGGACTCGCCGCCGCGCACGACAAAGGCGTGATCCATCGCGATCTCAAACCGCAGAACATCATGATGACGCGCCGCGGCGAGATCCTCATCACCGATTTCGGACTCGCAGCCGTTGCTGACACTTTGCGTGGCGCCGAAGCGCGCAACGGCACGCCGGCGTACATGTCGCCCGAGCAGTTGCGCGGCGCGGAAGTCACGGCAAAGAGCGACATCTACGCGCTCGGCCTCGTGATGTACGAACTCTTCACGGGCAGGAAGCCGTTCGAAGCGAAGTCGATTCCCGAACTCATCAGCCTGCAGGAATCGCAATCGCCTGCGAGCATGAAGACCTACGCGAGTGAGATCGACCCGGCCGTCGAAGGCATCATCCGCAAGTGTCTCCATCCGGATCCCGCGATGCGCCCCGCGTCAGCGTTGGCCGTTGCCGCCGCGCTTCCTGGAGGCGATCCGCTCGCCGCCGCGCTCGCAGCCGGTGAAACCCCATCGCCCGAACTGCTCGCGGCATCCGGCAAGCGAACGGCGATTCCGGCGCGGCTGACCTTTCCGGTTCTGGCCACGATTCTCGTCCTGCTCCTGGCGATGCCGGCGTTCATCCATCACTACTACTCGCTTTCCTACAACCCGCTCGACATGTCGCCCGAGGTGCTGCAGCAAAAAGCTCGTGATAACGCTGCGTCGCTGGGTTACGCCGATCGTGCTGCGGACTCCGACTTCGGGATGCAGGTCGCTGATGGCTATATGCCCTGGCTGAACAGGAACCGGAAGAAAGACCGCGACTGGTACGCGCTGTTTCATGCCGAGCCGCTCTTCCGGTTGTTCTACCGCCAGAGTCCTCGCCTTCTCATTTCGCCTCCCGATGGCGTCGTGCGCCCCGCGCGGCCGGCGCAGAATGTTCCCGGCATGTGGAGCATGGAGGTCGATACGCTCGGCCGCTTGCGGAAGTTCGAGGCCGTGCCGGCCGCCGTTGAAGATGGCTCTCCCGCAACGCCCGCGGACTTTGCGCCGTCTGCTGCATTCCGCGCCGCTGGCCTCGATCTCTCGAAGTTCACCGAAGCGCAATCGCAGGCAGTGCCGTCGATGCCGTTCGATTGGCGCAAGGCATACACGGGCAAGCATCCCGCGCTCGACAATGTCGATGTAACTGTGCAAGCCGCGGCGTGGCGCGGCCGGATCGTTGATTTCCGCATCCGCTTCCCGTGGACCAAGGCAGCGGGCGGGGATCCGCCGGTGAACGATGGCGCCCGCATCTTCAATACGCTCTCGCGCATCGTGATGGTGCTATCGGGATTGTTCTTCTGCGTCTGGCTCGGCCTGCGAAACGTGCGGCGCGGCCGCGGCGACATGCGCGGCGCCATCCGCCTCGCGCTCGTCTATCTCGGGCTTCAGATTCTGGTGATTCCATCGGAAGTGCACTTTGTTCCCGATGGCGCGTCCTTCAATTTCCTGACCTATCAGGTCGGAATGATCGCCTTCGGCGCAGGCCTGGTGTGGCTGTTGTACCTGGCGCTCGAACCTGTAGTGCGCGCCCGCTGGCCGCATTCGATCGTGACGTGGAGCCGCGCTCTGGCCGGCCAGTTTCGCGATCCGCAGTTGGGCGCCCACATCCTCTGGGGCTGCGGCATCGGCGTGCTGGTGGCGGTCATCTTTGCAATTCCCGCGGCGTTGAGCTTCAGCAATGGCATTGCTCCCTTCAACACGAGCATGGACATCGGCATCGGGGTCCGTTACTGGATCGGCGCCGCCGCGGGCAACGCAGCAGGAGCGCTCACGAATGGCATGCTGATCATCTTCCTGATTTTCGGTGTGCGCCAGATCGTGCGAAAGGACTGGATCGCTGCCGTGGTGGTCGGCATCATCCTGACGTTGCGTCAGGTGACCGGTTCGGATGGCGACTTTGTGTTCGTCGCGTCGGTCATGCTGGCGACCTATTTCAGTCTGGTTTGGCTGGTGATGCGGGTTGGGATGGTCGCCGTCGCGGTGGCCGTCTTCGTTGCCAATACGCTCTTAAACAATCCGGCCACGCTCGATCCGCAAATCTGGTATGCCGCGCCCGCTTATTTGCGGTTGGTCATGATCGCCGCCATTGCGACGTTCGGCTTCGTGCAGTCGCGGGGCGATTCCGCGCCGGCGGCCGAAGTCTGACGCCCTAGTAAACCTGCCGTGATTTCTTATTCAGTTTTGCTGCGAGCGCAAACTGGGACGGAATAGGCTTGCCTTGCGCGAGATCGGCTGCGAGGGAACCTACTGCCGGTCCATGTTTGAAGCCGTGTCCGGATCCCCCGCCGATCGCCATCACGCCGGGTTCCAGCCAATCGATCAGGAACTCGCCGTCCGAGGTGTTTTCGTACTGGCAGACACGGGTTTCGACGATCGGGGCGGCGGCCAGCGCCGGAACATAACGCTCCAATAGCGTTCGCATTTCCCGGATTTGTTTTGCGCCGACGGTCCTCTCTCCTGTTTCCGGATCGAAGGCCGGTCCGTGGCGGTCGAGGGCGATCTTGAAGCCGCGGTTCTCCACATCGGGCACGGCGTAGACTTCGGCGGTGAAATCCACCCAGGCCGGCATCGCCCGGTGATGAAAGCGCGTGTCGCCGGGAGTGGTCCCGAAGAAGAACACATCCTGCCGTGTGGGCCAGATGCGGCCGCTCAGTTGGGAAGGGAAGAGGCGCGGAAGCCATGGTCCGCAGGCCCAGAGGTACGCTTCTGCGCGGACCCGCTTCCGGATTTCAGCGGGATTGGCTTCAATTTGCAGGTAGATCGCGCCCATTTCGACGGCGCGCGCCGCCGCCAACTGCACGGCCCGCCTTGCGAGCAGAACTCCGCTCTGCGGCTCGATGAGGCCTTCGCTGCCAGGTTCCAGCAGGAGTTGCGGGTAGCGTTTTCGCAAGGCTGTTTCGGACAAGGCTTTGACCGGAATGCCGGCCGCCTTCAGATTCCTCAGGCTGGCGGTCAGGTGGGCATTGCCTTTTCGTGCTGTGAACAACGCCCCTGCTTCGACGAACAACTCTTCGCCGTGGAGGGCAAAAAGGTTCTTCCATTCCTGGAGGGATCGCCAGGACATTTCGGTGTAATGCGCCGCCTCGCCGTAGCTCATGCGGATGATGCGCGTTTCGCCGCCTGAGGAGGCGCGCGAATTGGCTGGTCCGTGGCTGTCGATCAGGACGACGCGCTTGCCCCGGCGGGTGAGTTCGAGAGCGGTCCAGGCGCCGAAACTTCCAGCGCCGATTACCGCAAAATCGACTTCTATTTTTTGTCGTCCCATTTTTGCGTATGGTCTCCCGTGACCGCGAAACTGCCGGGCGGATCGATCAGTTCGAAGCGGGACCAGGGGCCGGGGATCCACGGATAACGCGTGATCACCGTTTCGTCGATCTCGACGCCGAGGCCCGGGGCCGTGGAAACGACATAGTCGCCGTTCTCGATTCTGGGCTTGGTTTTGAGAATTTCCCAGGCGAGGTCGAACGGGTACATACCGTCGCGCTCGGGGTTTTCCGAGTCGCCAGGGTAGCGATGGCAGGGATACTCGAGCCACTCCACGGTCGCTTCGGAATAGCAGACGCCGATCTGGGCGGCAGCGGCCACTTCGAGTTCCGTGCCCCAGCTATGAAAAGCGAAGCGGAGGTTCTCGTCTTCGAGCATGCGGAAGATCCGTCGCGCGGAAGTGTAGCCGCCCTGGCAGACGATGTCGGCCTGAATGAAGTCGGCGCAATGGCGGGCGATCAGGTCCTTGAAGCCTTCGTCGGAAGGTTCGTGTTCGCCGGTGGCGATCGGGACTATCTCGGCGTTTCGCAGATTTCGAAGGGCGTCGTGGTCATCCGGCCGCACCGGTTCCTCGAGCCAGTAAATATCGTATTCCGCAAGTTGTCCGGCAATTTTTTCGACGCTCGCCGGGTCGTAAGAACGGTTGCCCATGCGCCACCAGGTATGAGCGTCGACCATGATGTCGATGTCCGGACCGACGGCTTCGCGGATGAGGCGGACGGCCTCGACGTCCTGTTCGGGGCCCATGCCGGGACGCATCTTGTAGGCGCGAAAAGCCATGTCAGCCACGGCTTTCGCTTCGCGCGCGTAGCCTTCGGGCGGCATGTACATGCCGCCGCTGCCATACAATTTGATGCGGTCGCGGACGCGCCCGCCAAGTAACTCCGAGACCGGTACGCCCATGTGTTTGCCCAAGGCATCGTACAGTGCGATTTCGACCGTGGAGTAGTACTTGAAGGACCGGTCAGCGTCCGGACTTTGCGCGAGGTATTGGACGCGGAGGGCGTCGACATCCGCGAGTGTGCGTCCTGCCAGGAATGTTGCGATGGGGCCGTTGATGGCGTCCCGCGCGGATTCACTCGCCTGCCCGGGGGCATAGCCGGTGATGCCGTTGTCGGTCTCGACCCTGATGAGCATCGCGTCGCGCTTGAAGATCGTGCGGTTGCCGCCGTAATACGTCAGGTGCAGGGGAGTTGGTAGCGGGTAGGAGAGCAGAATGGCATCCACTCGTTGTATTCGCATGAGGTGTTGGTTCTAAGAGAATGATAATAAAAAAGCCGGACGCTGGTCGAGCGTCCGGCTGAGGAGCACCCTCACGCCTCTCGGAGGTTAGGCGCGAGGTAGTGGAGGAGACCGTTAGGCCAGGAGACCGCCATGCCCCAAGGAGGCAATCTCCCATCCAGAAACCCGATACCTGGCGAGCATGGGCGGCAGAACGAGATCTACTACGTTCGGTTTCGCCGACCGGAAACATCCCGGAGCCGACAGCACAGGTATATCTTCTATATAGCCTAACAGTAAAAGGTTGCCCGGTTCAACAGGCGCAAGGTATCTTTCGAAGGTGACCCCAGCGGTTTGCATGGCCCGGCCTACGGCATCTTCCGGACCCGAAGGGGCGGTGGTGGAGGCAAGGAGCACGAGCGTGGGCTTGGCCCGCAGCATATGCTGGAGCGCTCGAGTCATCGATCTTTCGTCTTCGAGAGAGGACATCGCATACTTGGCGTAGGCGCCGAAGCGTTCGAGGCGCTGGCTCATGATTGGCTCGAAAAGCTGCCGGGCGCGGTCCGCCTGGATCGGGTCGCAGTAGATGACGCCGACCGAGGGTTCGCGAATCGGGCGGGCCTGGATGATGGCGCCACGGTCGCGGATCATGGTCAGCACCATTTCCAGGTGATCGGCAGGGACGGCAAAGGGCGTCGACTTGATCGTCGCGATGCGCTGTCCGGCGCGGGCGTAGCTGAAATTCTGGACGGTCGCGACAACGGTGCTGGCAGTACAGTTGATCTGCCGCAGCATGTCATCGTCTACCAGAACGCAGCAGTCCTCGGTGGCAATGAGATTTGCGCGGCCGCCAGCGGCAAGCCGGATTTCGAAGCAACCGAAGCCAAATTCCTTAGCGATCTGGAGTACTGCCTCATCCTCGGCGACCTCGCCGTCTTCGATTTCGGTGACGACGATCTGGTCCAGCCCCTCGGTCTGGAGCATCCGAATGTCATCTTCGTTGATCAGGTGTCCCTTTGCCAGCAGCTTCTTGCCGCCACTCCGGAACACAGTCGAGTTCAAGATCTTTCCATGCGCCTGACGCACGTCGACCTGCAACGCTCTCATGGGTCCTCCCCAAACTGCACAGCGGAAGTTCGTGGATCTGGGACCGCGCATCCCCGCTCGGTCACCCTCGGCGCTCTTCCGTTTCGCGCCAACTTATTAGTGGGTTGGAGATGGGAAAAATCTCACCCGAATTAATCATATTGTGCACTTTTTTTGTGCGACAAAAACACTCGGGGAAGGTTGTTTACAAAGATTTACGAATTGGGATGAGTTGAAACGAGCCGGGGAAGGGGCGCCGAAGTACTGCCGACCACCTGCAGAAGGTTCGATGAATTCTGTGGTTCCGGCCGCAGGCGTTTGATCATGGCGATCTCGTCACAGGCTTGGAACTTAGGGCAGCGGAGGCAGTCTTTCCAGGCCTTTAGGGGCAATTCTCCACGGTCTACCTGAGTGTATCCAAGCTTCTCGAAGAAGCCCTGTACATAGGTAAAAGCGAATAGTGTCGCGAGTCCGTGCCGGTTGGCGTCCTGTTCCAGGGTTTCTACAATTTGGCGCCCGAGGCCAGCGGATTTGAAGGTGGGGTTGACGGCGAGAGACCTGACTTCCGCACTGGTTGGGGTGTAGAAGTGTAAGGCCCCGCACGCAAGCAGAGCCGTCGAGTCGGGGTTGAAGGCCACGACGAAGTCGCGAATATTCTCCGCCATCTCGAATTCGGTGCGAGGCAGCATGATCCCTTTTGCCGCGTAGTCGTTGATAACACGCAACATAGCTGGAATATCGCTGAGTAGGGCGGGTCTGACGAAATTAGCCATTTTGCTAATTATTCCTTGACTAATTTCGTTCCGACAGTTTCGCCCGCGAGGAGTTCGGGGATGATTCCGGAGCGTGCGCCTGGGGCGATGATGACCTCGTTGACGCCGGAGTCCAGAGCGAGCATGGCGGCTTCCAACTTGGCCTGCATACCCCCAGTCGCGACTCCAGCGTTAATTAATTCACGCATTTCAGGAATTGTAAGTTGAGGTGCGTTTTTTCCGTCAGCAGTGCGGACCCCATCCACATCGGTGAGGAACAGAAGCTTCGAGGCAGCGTAGCCGCTCGCGGTGGCGACGGCCATCTGGTCGGCGTTGACGTTATAGATATTGCCCTGACGGTCGCCGCCGATGCAGGCGACTACTGGCACGAACCCAGCGTTGACCAATGTTTCGAGCAGCGCCGGGTTGCACTTCTGCGGCTTGCCGACGAATCCATACTCACCGCCAAGGGGCTCGCATTCCACCAAAGCGGAGTCGATGCCGCTGATTCCGACTGCGTTGGCTCCCGCGCGAACGAGGGCGGAGACGAGTTGGTGGTTGACGCTTCCGGCGAAAACCTTTAATACGGCGTCGATGACGTCGGGTGTGGTAACGCGGAGACCGTTGACGAATTTGCTTTCGATGCCGCGTTCGGCAAGGAAACGGGTCATTTGCTTGCCGCCGCCGTGGACCACGACGGTCTGGTGTTGGGCCGCCGCGGCCTGGATTTCGGAGGCGAGACGCTCCCGGCTTCCTTCGTCGTCGACGAGGGTTCCGCCTAACTTAATGAGTACGCGCATGTTAGAGGAGTCCCTCCGTTTCGGGGAAGCCGAGAATCAGGTTGAGGTTCTGGATGGCCTGTCCGGCGGCGCCTTTTACGAGGTTATCAATCACGGAGACCACCACCAAGCGCTGGGTCTTAGTGTCGAATTGGAATCCAATGTCGCAGAAATTGGTGCGCGCGGCCGATCGGATATCGGGCAATTTTCCGGGAGCGTAGAGGCGGACGAAGGGCTCGTCCGCATAGCGCTTTTCATAGATCGCCAGGATGTCGTCGGCGGACGTTATCCCCTTGGTACGGAAGTAGATCGTCTCGAGGATCCCGCGATCGATGGGGATGAGATGAGCGGTGAAACTGATCTGGTGCGGTTCGAGTGCGGAGTTCATGAAAATTTCCGGCACGTGGCGGTGATTCAGCACCGAATATGCCGAGAAATTTTCGGTCACTTCGCAGAAGGCCGTCTTCAGAGTGGGTTTGCGCCCGGCGCCGCTGACGCCGCTTTTTGCGTCGCAAATGATGCCGGCATCAGTATCGACGACACCAGCCGCGACCAACGGAGCGATCGCGAGATTGGCGGCGGTCGGGTAGCAGCCGGGGTTCGACACCAGGCGCTTGCCGGGGATTTCGGCGCGGTAGAACTCGGGGAGGCCGTAGACGGCTTCAGCGATCAGTTCCGGGGCGTGGTGCTCTTCCTTGTACCAATGGGTGAAGGTTTCCGCGGTTTTGAGGCGGAAGGCGCCGCTGAGGTCCACGACTTTGATTCCCGCGGGCAGCAGATCTTTGGTGAGGGCGATCGAAACATCCGGCGGCGTGGCGAGGAGGACCGCCTGGATGCCATTCTCGACGGCGGCTTCGACGGTGCAGGCGATGCGGCTGGGCAGAGGCGAACGGATCGGTTCCGGACGATGTTCGGCGTCGGCGCGGTGCTCCATCAGGAAGACCTTGACGCCTGCGTGCTTCGAAAGAATCTTGACGGCTTCGGCGCCGCTATAGCCTCTGTAACCGACAATGCCTACGTGGATGGGTTGCATGGGATGACTAAGTATTCAGATGTGTGAATAATTATAACAGTTTCAACGAATCCGAAAGCTGCACCTATAATTGAGAATCGCCATGTCCGAACTGATGCGAGGGAAACTCGAGAAGGCGCGCCTGGAACTGCTCGATCTGACCGCCCGGAACCGCTTGCTGAACGCGCCGTTGGAGAAGGCGGCGAAGTCTGCTCGCGCGATCCGGGTGCGGGACGAAATCGCTACTGAAGTTTATCGCCTGCTGGTGGAGGATGGCAAGACGCTGACCTTCGTGGCTGGAGTCGAGAAGGACGAGACGGGCGATGCGGATGAAGCGGGATTGCCGCAGCCCGATGAGAACGAGGCGGTGGATGATCGGGGCGTGAAGGTCCGTCACCGGGACAGCAAACTGCAAACGTCGATGACGTCGCGCGGCCTGCAGAAGCGCCTGTTGCAGATGTATTACGACGCGCGGACGTTCGCGGAAGAGCAGGGCGTGAACATCCTGTACCTCGCGCTGGGATTCCTGAAGTGGGTGGACGCCGATGACGCGAAGGCGGTGCGGTATGCGCCTTTGGTGCTGGTTCCGGTGAACCTGGAACGTCAAAGCGCGGCGGAGAAGTTCCGGTTGCGATGGAGCGGGGAAGACGCGGACGGCAACCTGACGCTGGCGGCGAAGATCGATGCGGACTTCAAACTGAAGCTGCCGGCGTTTCCAGACGTGAACGGCGATGACTTCGATTTGCAGAAGTACTTCGATGCCGTCGCGGAAGTCGTGTCGGGGCAGCAGGGATGGGAAGTACTGCGCGATGACATCCTGCTCGGGTTTTTCTCGTTCGCGAAGTTCCTGATGTATCGCGATCTCGATGCTGCGAACTGGCCTGGCGGGAAGCTGGATCAACATCCTCTGGTTGCGGGGTTGATGGGCGGGGCTTCGCTGGCGCAGACGCTGGCGGTTCCCGAAGATGCGTTGCTCGATGAACATGTTCCCGTTTCGGAACTGGGGCATGTCGTCGATGCCGACAGTTCGCAGACGCTGGCGATTCACGAGGCGCGGCGCGGGGCGAACCTGGTGATCCAGGGTCCGCCGGGGACGGGGAAGTCGCAGACGATTTCGAACGTGATTGCGTCGGCCGTGCTCGATGGCAAACGCGTTCTGTTTGTCGCCGAGAAGATGGCGGCGCTCGAGGTGGTGAAGCGGCGGCTGGATGCGATCGGGCTGGGTCCGATTTGCCTGGAGATGCACAGCAACAAAGTGCAGAAGCGCGCGGTGCTCGATGAACTGGGACGCACGCTGCAGTTGGGTAAGCCCGCAGGCCGCGAGGATACGGGGCTGCATCAGGCGCTGGCTTCGGCGCGAGATGGACTGAACCGGCATTGCGGGCGGATGCACGAGAAGCTGATGCCGGGCGAAGTTTCGGCGTACGAGAGCATGGGTGTTCTCACCCGGTTGCGCAATCGCGGGCTTGCGCCGATGGAGATTGCGCTCGAGAAGCCGGAGACGTGGAGTCCGGCAGAGCGGATCCGGCGGAAGAACCTCGTGGGGCAGATCGCCGATTGGATCGCGGCGAATGGTCTGCCTTCGCAGCATGCGTGGAACGGCGTGGGATGCGCGCCGATGTTGCGGGCGGATGCAGATGTCTTGCTGGCGGGCGTGGGTGTCACTTTGCCGCTCGTGGATGACGCGGCGCGTGTGGCGTCGTCGTCGTTTGGCTTGCGAGAGGTGGAGACTGCGTGGCGCTTTGCCTCGTTTTTGCGGGCGAATCCGGGGCTGCCTCGCGATGGCAGTGTGGCGGCGGGCGCGGTGTGGCGGACGCGATTGGGCGAGATCCGCGAGTTGATGCGGCGCGGCGCGGAGTGGGCTCGCACGCAGGCGGAGATCGATGCCGTGTTCGTGCCGGCGGCGTGGGATCAGGATCTGCGTGAGATGCGGCATAATCTCGCGGTGCATGGCGATGGCGCGCTGAAGTTTCTGTTCGGGTCGTTCCGGCAGGCAAAGAATCTGCTGGCGTCGTTGTTGCGGAATCCCGGGGCGATGCCTGCGGCGTCGGCGGAGCGCGTCGCGCTGGTCGATCGATTGATGGCGGCGCAGAAGATGCGCGGCGAGTTCGCGGCGCAGGATCCGCTGGGGCGCGAGGCGTTCGGATCTCTGTGGCGCGGGTCGGGATCCGACTGGGCGTTGTTGGATCGGATCGTGACGTGGGCTGGGCAAGTTCCGGAAGCACTGGAGTTTCTGCGGGTCGATGCGGATGCGTCCTTCGGACCGCTCGATGGTTGCAGGTCCGCGTTGCAGGGGTTGGCGCAGCGGCTTGGGATGGATGCTTCCGTGTTGTGTGCCGCGGACCTGACGGGGGTGCGCTCGCGGTTGCAGGGATGGCTGGCGGACGGCGAGGGCTTGTCGCGGTGGACCTCGTATCATGCGCTGGCGACCGAGGCGCGGGCGCTAGGTTTGGGTGCGATGGTCGAGTTGCTGGCCGATGGCCGGGTGGCTGCGAGCGCTGCGCTGGACCGGTTTGCGTTCGCGTATCACACGTCAATGCTGCGCACGATGGCGGCGAAGAATCCGGAACTGGCGCGGTTCGACGGCGATACGCAGAATCGATTGGTGGAGCATTTTGCCGCGCTGGATTCGCAGTTGCTGGCGCGGAATCGCGAGGATGTCGTGCGCAAACATTATGCGGGGATCCCGCGCGTGACGCTGGGGCCGCTGGGTGTGGTGACGTCTGAGATCGCAAAGAAGCGGCGGCATCTGCCATTGCGGCAGTTGGTGAAACAGGCGGGTCCGGCATTGCAGGCGTTGAAGCCGGTGTTTCTGATGAGTCCGCTGTCGGTGGCGCAGTTCCTGGAGCCGGGCGCTATCGAGTTCGATTTGCTGGTGGTGGATGAGGCGTCGCAGATCCAACCCGTCGATGCGCTGGGCGCGATTTCACGGTGCAAGCAGGCCGTTGTGGTCGGCGACGACCGGCAACTTCCGCCGACGCAGTTCTTCTCGCGGATCATGGGCGGCGAGGACGAGGAGGCGGTCTCTGTCGAGGAAGAGTCCGCGGCGGATCTCGAAAGCATTCTGGGGTTGTGCCGCGCGAAGGGTTTTCCGGAGCGTATGCTGCGCTGGCATTATCGCAGCCGGCATGAGTCGCTGATCGCGGTGTCGAACCACGAGTTTTACGACAACCGCTTGTACATTATTCCGAGTGCGCTTCGGAGTGCGGGCGGGTTGCGGTTCCATCACATGCCGGATGCGGTGTATGAGCCGGGCGCGGGAGTGAATCGCGCGGAGGCGCGTGTCGTGGCCGAGGCGGCGTTGCGGCATGCGTTGGAGTCCCCGGGGTTGTCGCTGGGGATCGGCGCATTCTCGATCCGGCAGCGGGACGCGATTCTCGAAGAGTTGGAAAAGCTGCGGCGCGCGAATCCTGCGGCGGAGTCGTTCTTCGGCGGCGGCGCGAATGTTGCGGAACCGTTCTTTGTGAAGAATCTCGAGAACGTGCAGGGCGATGAGCGCGACGTCATTTTCATCTCGGTGGGATATGGCCGCGATGCGAACGGCGTGTTCGCGATGCGGTTCGGCGCGTTGAATGCGGCGGGCGGGGAACGCAGATTGAACGTTCTGATTTCCCGCGCGAAGTTGCGATGCGAAGTATTTTCGCCGATCACGGCCGAGGAGATCGATCCGCAACGGGCTCGCGGGCGCGGTGTGGCGGCGCTGCGGACGTTTCTGGGATACGCGCAGCGCGGCGTGTTGCCGGGCGATGTGGCGGGCGATGCGCAGGTTGCGAAGGGCGATCGAAAACTGGTGGAAGAGATTGCGCGTTGCGTCACGGCGGCGGGCTATCAGGTGACCCATCGCTACGGCCTGGCGGGGTTGTTCGTGGAACTTGCGGTGTTCGATCCAGCGAAGCCCGAGCGCGTATTGCTGGGGATCGAGATCGACGGCGATGAATATCGCAGTGCACGGAGCGCGCGGGATCGCGACCGGCTGCGTGCTTCGGTGCTGGAACGCCAGGGATGGCGGCTGTATCGCGTGTGGGCGGCAGATTGGTATCAACGTCCCGAAGAACAAAGCAAACGCTTGCTGGCGGCTCTCGATAACGCGAAGAGCGAAGCGGCAGCGGTGAGGGTTGAGACGACGCCACCGGCGGCTGCGGCAATCGAGATCCGGCGCGAAGAGCCTGCGGAAACGGTTGCCGATACGCCGGCGGGGAAGCCGTATGTGGAGGCGAAGATCAAGGTCCCGCGGAATCTGGAACCGCATGAGGCGCCGGTGTGGCAGATGGTGGAATGGGTTCGCGAGATCGTGCAGGTGGAAGGTCCGGTTCATGAGGACGAGGTGATTGCGCGAATCCGGCAGGCGTTCGGGATGGCGCGCGCGGGAAGCCGGGTGCAGCAGACGGTGCGCAACGCGATCTCGCAGGCGAGGCTCGATGCCTGTGGTGAAGGATTCTTCAGAATCGGTGCGGCTGGTGCTGATGTCGAAGTGCGTGATCGCAGTGGAGTCGAATCGGCAGGGCTGCGGAAGCCGGAGATGATTGCGGACATTGAGTACGACGCGGCGATCCGTGCGGTGGTGGCTGCGCTGAGGATGGCGAGCAGGGAGCAGGTTCCGCTGCATGCGGCGCGTATGCTGGGTTTCAGATCGACCAGCGGCGTCCTCCGTTCGGTGCTGGAGAAGCGGGTTGAGATTTTGCTGGCAAATGGTTCGATTGTCGAGAGAAACGGGATGGTGTCGATTCCCTAGTTCGCAGTTAGGTATAATTCTCCCTAGAGAACTCGGGAATGAACGTTTCCGTAAAGGGTGAATATGCCCTACAAGCCATATTCGACTTAGCGGTTCAGGATTCACCTGACCCAATCAAGATCGCAGACATTGCCAAGAGGCAGTCGATACCGCAGAAGTTCCTCGAATTGATTCTGGCCAGCCTGAAGCAGGGCGGGTTTGTAAATTCTAAGCGGGGAGCGGAGGGTGGCTACCTGCTGGCGCGTCCAGCCGAGACCATTACAGTGGGCGAAGTGCTGCGGTACGTGGAAGGCAACAAGGCGTCGAAGAGTGACCGGGCGAAGGGGAGCGCGTTGAGCGATTTCTGGGACCGGGTGGATTCGGCGATGTCGAACGTGATCGATCGGACTTCATTTGCGGAACTGGCTCGTGAATGGAGAGAGAAACAAGCGAAGTACGTGCCGAACTGGGAGATCTAAGGATCATGATATTTCAAGACAATTCGCTGAGCATCGGGCGCACGCCGCTGGTGCGGTTGAACCGGGTGACAGATGGCGCGCAGGCGACTGTGCTGGCGAAGATCGAAGGCCGGAATCCGGCGTATTCGGTGAAGTGCCGTATCGGCGCGTCGATGATTTGGGACGCGGAAGAACGCGGGATCCTGAAGCCGGGCAAGGAACTGATCGAGCCGACGAGCGGGAATACCGGTATTGCTTTGGCGTTTGTGGCGGCGGCTCGCGGGTATCCGATCACGCTGACGATGCCCGAGACAATGTCGATCGAACGCCGCAAGGTGCTGAAGGCTTTCGGCGCGAACCTGTTGTTGACGGAAGGTTCGCAGGGGATGAAGGGCGCGATCGGCAAGGCCGAGGAATTGGCGGCCGGGGATCCCGACCGGTATGTGTTGTTGCAGCAGTTCAAGAATCCGGCGAACCCTGCGATTCACGTGAAGACGACGGGTCCTGAGATTTGGGACGACACCGAGGGCAAGGTGGACGCGTTTGTGGCGGGCGTGGGTACGGGCGGCACGATTACGGGGGTGTCGCGGTATTTCAAGCAGGTCCGCGGGCAGTCGCTGTTGAGCGTGGCCGTGGAGCCGGTGCATAGTCCGGTGATCACGCAGACGCTGTCGGGCGAGGCGGTGAAGCCGGGTCCGCACAAGATTCAGGGGATCGGCGCGGGGTTTGTGCCGGATACGCTGGATCTGGCGGTGGTGGACAAGGTGGAACAGGTCACCAACGACGAGTCGATCGAGATGGCGCGGCGGCTGGCGCGCGAAGAGGGGATCCTGTGCGGGATCTCGTGCGGCGCGGCGGCGACGGCGGCGGTGCGGTTAGCGAAGCAGCCCGAAATGAAGGGGAAGACGATCGTGGTCGTGCTGCCGGATTCCGGCGAGCGGTACCTGACGTCGATCCTGTATGAGGGGTTGTTCGAGTAGCGGTACAGACGATCCGTTGGATTTCTTGGGAGGCAGCCTCTTGGGGTTGCCTCCCTTTACTTTTGGTGAGCCGCTTTAAGCTGCTAATTTGCCCGATGGTCCGGCGACCTCAACATAGGTGAACAGGAGGTCCTTGAAATCGGGGTTCTCTAAATGCACGGAAGCGGGTTGTCTTTGGGGAACGGCCATTCCCGCGTCACGATAGGCGTCGAGGTTCAACTCGATCGCTGTGGTTGCAGCCTGCCTGGCGGCCTCAACGGTTTCTCCGAACGTGGCAATTGCGAGATCGGGGACTTGGACCGCGAAGCCAGCTTCCGTGGGTTCGAGCATGACGAGATAGCGCATCACTTGATCTCCAATCTGATCTTCTTCACAGTATCAATTGCGCGGCCGACTGGCACGTCCTTTTGAGGGTGGACGATGGTCACGATGTAACGGCTGTCGCCGTGCTTGAAGTTGTGATGATCACCGCGGGAGCTTACCATCCGCCATCCAAAATCCTTGGCCATCGCCATCAGTTCCCGGCTTGTGTAGCGCTTGGGCATGACCCGGACTTAGAACAATCTTTGCATAGTCGCAGGGTTTTCAAAAAATCTGAGGGTACGGTGAAAGGGGCGTTCGGGTGACGGCATTCCAATGCAGGAGGTTGCCACACAAGATGCAAAAGAGAAGTTTGTTGCCGGTTCTGGCGGCTGCACTGGGACTCGGTGGTTTGATTGTCCAGTCGGGCGCTGCGAAGCCGGGTGCGAAGGCGAGCGCGGCGGTGAATGAGCCGACAGAAGGCACGCTTTACACGATCGACAAGGATGGACGGCCTGTTGGGGTCTGCCCGCTCAAACATACCGACGTCAATGCGGAAGTTTCCGGATTCCTCGCTCGCGTCAGTGTCGTGCAGGAGTTCACCAATGATTCGCGGACGCCGCTCGAGGCTGTTTATAAGTTTCCGCTGCCACACGACGCTGCTGTCGACAACATGGAAATGATCATCGGTAAGCGGGTGGTCAAAGCGCAAATCAAGA
>CAZVKC010000002.1:111540-141191 GCA_964627455.1 uncultured Solibacteraceae bacterium
GTCGACAACATGGAAATGATCATCGGTAAGCGGGTGGTCAAAGCGCAAATCAAGAAGAAAGAAGAAGCGCGGAAAGTTTACGAAGACGCGCGCAACAGCGGCCGGCGCGCGGCGCTGCTCGATCAGGAGCGGCCGAACCTGTTTACGCAACATGTCGCCAACATCATGCCCGGCGACACGGTGAAGATCCATATCCAGTACGTGGAGACTTTGAAGTACGAAGAGGGCGATTACGAGTTCGTGTTTCCGATGGTCGTGGGTCCGCGATATACACCGCAGGAAATGGCGAATCCTGAATCGGTGACGGTGAAGCGCACGCCCGAGGGTGTGCGGGCCGGACACGACATCAACGTGAAGGTGTCCGTCGATGCCGGCATGTCGATCGGTACGGTCGCGTCGCCGTCGCATAACGTCGATGTGCTGAAGGCCGATGCGAATCGCATGATGGTGTCGCTGAAGAATGCGCAGAGCATCCCGAATAAGGATTTCGTGCTGCGCTACGACACCGGCGGCGCGAAGATCAAAGATGCAGTGTTGACGCACAGGTCGGCGAACCAGGGCGGGTTCTTTACGCTGATCCTGCAGCCGCCGGATCGCGTGGCGGAAAGCGAAGTGACCCCGAAAGAGATCGTGTTCGTGGTCGATACGTCGGGGTCGATGCATGGCTATCCGATGGACAAGGTGAAAGAGGTGATCAAGATGGCGTTCGACGGACTGCATCCGCGCGATACGTTCAACCTGATCACGTTCTCGGGGGATGAACACATTCTGTTCCCGAAGCCGGTTCCCGCGACGCGTGAGAACATCGCGACAGCTTGGCAGTTCATGCAATCGCGCGACGGACGCGGCGGGACGGAGATGATGAAGGCGATCCGCGCGTCGCTCGATCCGTCGGATGCGCAGGATCATCTGCGTGTGGTGTGCTTCATGACCGACGGCGAGGTCGGCAACGACATGGAGATCCTGGCGGAGATCCAGCGGCACAAGAATGCTCGCGTGTTCGCGTTCGGGATTGGGAACTCGGTGAACCGCTTCCTGCTCGACGGGATGTCGCGTTACGGACGCGGCGAGACGCAGTTCGTGACGTTGTCCGAAGACGGCAGCGCGGCGGCGAAGAAGTTTCATGAACGCGTTCGTACGCCTGTGCTGACCGACATCGCGATCGACTGGAACGGACTCGAAGTGAGCGATGTGTATCCGCAGAATATTCCGGATCTGTTCAGCGCGAAACCGCTGGTGATCAACGGGCGGTTCTCGCACGGCGGCAAGCGGACGATCCACTTGCGCGGCAAGGTCGCGGGCAGGCCGTATGAAAAGTCGATTGAGGTCGATCTTGGGGCGGCGGGTCCGAAACACGATGTTCTCGCGACGTTCTGGGCGCGGAAGAAGGTCGAACACTTGACCGCTTCGAATTTCCGCGAGATCCAGTACGGACGTCCGAACGAAGAGGTGAAGCGGGCGATCACGCAACTCGGATTGGACTTCCGCCTGATGACGCAGTTCACGTCGTTCGTGGCGGTGGAAGACAAGGTCGTGAACGAAGGCGGGCAGAGCAGGCGAGTGGAGGTCCCCGTGGAGATGCCGGAGGGCGTGAGCTACGAAGGCGTGTACGGTGAACCGAAGATGGCGAAGTCGATGGCGTACCGCAGTGCGGGTGTCGGATTCGCGGGTGGTGTGATGGCGACGACGGACTCGACGAACAACGCGCCGCGAGCGCCGCAGCCGGTTCCGATACAGCCGGAGCAGCAGATCCGCGTGCGTCCGGCGATCCTCAAGGACAAAGAAGTGCAGGGTCCTGCGGATGTGATGAGTAAGGTCCACGCGTCGCTGCAGACGCTGCAACCGGTGACTGTGGTTCGCGTGCAGGTATGGCTGGTGAACGCCGATGCCTCGGTGGTCGCGAAACTGAAGGCTGCTGGACTCACCGTGGAGTCGGCATCCGGAAGCCTGGTGACGGGGCGCGTCGATGCCGCGAAACTGGCGGTTCTGGCGGCTCTTAGCGAGGTCAGGTTGATTTCTCCGGCGCCTGTGCGGTGATCGGGCAGTCAGTGAAGCAACAGAGAAGGTCCGCCGATTTGGCGGGCCTTTTCGCTTTCCGGAAGACGCGAACAACGAAGGCGCGAGCGAGGATGATCGTCACCCGCATTGCCGTGCGCTCGCGCCTCTGTTCGCTTTTGCGGCCTACATCGAACGGATGCGGTGGCGCTGAAACGGGCCTAAGGGGGTTCGAGGGGATCCTGAACCGTTTGACACCATTACTGATATACAAATACACTAATCACTTAGCCCACCCGCAACCAACATGCCAACGAGTGAACTCGAGAAGTATTTTCCGGTGCTGGTGCAGGTGCTAGTAGCCGCAGTGCTAGCAGCCTCGCTCACCCTCCTCTCATCGATTCTCGGCAAGCGAGCCAAGAGTCCCCAAAAAGACACCCCGTATGAATGCGGCATGGCCCCCACGGGCGATGCGCGCGACCGGTTCTCCATCAAGTTTTATCTGGTAGCGATGATCTTCATCCTGCTCGATATTGAAGCCGTGTTCCTGTATCCCTGGGCCGTTGTCTACCGCCAGTTGAAGTGGTTCGCATTCTTCGAAATGCTCCTCTTTATAGTTCTGGTGCTCGTCGGCTACATCTACGTATGGAAGAAGGGCGCGCTTGATTGGGCGATTCCCGAACGTCCGCGCAAGGCGGCGCCTTCCAAGACCGAGACCCTTCGTGAGGCTGCCTGACAAATCCAATGTTGCCTGAAAACGTGACGCAGAATGCCGACGCCGCTGCCGTAGCGGCGAAGTTCGGCGATGCCGTGGTTGAGGCGAAAAACGAGTTCCAGGAAATCACGCTCGTTATCGATCCCGCAAAGATTGTCGACGTCTGCCGGTTCCTGAAAGACGTGCAGAAGTTCGATCGCGTGAGTGCGATCACTTGCGTCGACTGGTTCCCCTCCGATCCCCGTTTCGAAGTTGTCTATCATCTGCAGCGGACCAAAGACTGGTTCCGCCTGCGGTTGAAGGCTCGCGTGAACAGCGAGATCGAATCGGCGTGCTCGGTGTGGCGCGGCGCCAACTGGTACGAACGCGAAGTGTACGATATGTTCGGTGTGACGTTCCGCAATCACCCGGACCTGAAGCGCATCCTGATGCCGGAAGACTGGGATGGGCATCCGCTGCGCAAGGATTACCCGATCCACGGCCATCGCTACAGCTACAAGAACGAGTAACGGACGGAACGAGACTACTATGAGATCCGCGATCGAAGATCACGTCGCATCCCGCCCGGCGCCCGAAGCCGAGCAGCCAGCCAGCGGCGCGCGCCGCATGACCCTGAACATGGGTCCGCAACATCCGTCGACTCACGGCGTGTTGCGCATCGTCATCGAACTCGAAGGCGAAACGATCACCCGCGCTGAACCCGACATCGGCTACCTGCACACGGGCATCGAGAAGCAGTGCGAAACCAAAACCTGGCAGCAGGTGACCACGCTCACCGACCGCGTCGACTACCTGTCGAACCTCGCCAACAATCTCTGCTACTCGCTGACGGTTGAAAAGCTGCTGCAACTCGAGATCCCCGAGCGCGCGCAGTATCTGCGCGTGTTGATGACGGAGTTCTCGCGCCTCAATTCGCACCTGGTCTGGCTCGGCACGCACGTGCTGGACATCGGCGCGATGAGCATGTTCTTCTACTGCTTCCGCGAACGCGAGGAAATCCTTCGGATCCTCGAAATGTTCAGCGGACAGCGCATGATGACCTCTTACATCCGCGTGGGCGGCGTGGCTCTCGATGCGCCGCGCGGCTGGGAAAAAGTGGTCAAGAAGTTTGTCGACGTCTTCCCGTCGCGGGTGGACGAATATGAAAATCTCCTCGAGAAGAATCCGATCTGGCTGAAGCGCACCAAAGGCGTCGGCTATATCTCGCTTGAGGACATGCTCGAACTCGGCGTCACCGGACCGATGATCCGCGGCGCCGGCCTTGCCATGGACGCGCGCAAAACCGAGCCCTACTCGGGGTACGAGAAGTTCGACTTCCAGGTTTGCACGCATACCGATAATGACGTATATGCGCGGTACCGGGTTCGCCTCGGTGAGATGCGCGAAAGCTTAAAAATCATCAAGCAGTGTCTTGAAGGGATGCCGGGCGGCGCGTTCCAGGCCGATGCGCCCAAGGTCGTGCTGCCGCAGCGCGAAAAGATGAAGACGCAGATGGAAGCGCTCATCTATCACTTCAAGATCGTGACCGAGGGCTTCCGGGTTCCGAAGGGCGAGGTGTACCAGGCAGTCGAATCGCCGCGCGGCGAGATCGCCTACTACATCGTCAGCGACGGAACGTCGAAGCCGTACCGCCTGCACATGCGGACGCCGAGCTTCGGCAACCTGCAGGGACTCTCGCCGATGATCGAAGGCGCGCTCATCGCCGACACGATTGCGGCGCTCGGTTCCATGGACTTCGTTCTCGGAGATACGGACCGCTAATCACCATGACCTTCTCTCCCGCACTCGAACAACGGTTCGAAAAGCTGTTGAAGGCCTACCCGGAAGGCAAGACGCGTTCCGCCGTGGTGCCGATGTTGATTTATGCGCAGGATGAAACCGGCGCGGTGACCGAGGAACTGATTCAGGAAGTCGCCAAACGCTGCGGCGTGCCCCGCCTGCAGGTGGATGAAGTCGTCGGGTACTACTCGATGCTGCACCGCAAGCCGCAGGGCAAGTTCCACGTGCAGGTTTGCACCAACATCAGCTGCATGCTGGTGGGTGGCACGGAACTGTACGAGCACTGCTCGAAGAAGCTGGGCATCGGCCACAAGCAGACGACGCCCGACGGCCTGTTCTCACTCGAAGAAGTGGAATGCATGGGCGCCTGTTCCTGGGCGCCGGCCGTGGAAATCAACTACGACTTTCATCACAACGTGACGCCCGAGATGCTGGATAAGCTGCTCGACGATATTCGAAAGGCAAACAAATAAATGGCCATCGGTCAGTTATACAACCAGCCTCACCCGAAGGAAACGCGAGTCCTGACCTGGCGGTTCGGCAAGCCGGATTCGTGGAAGATCGACACCTATCTCGCCGACGGCGGCTATCAGACGTTCCTGAAAGCGCGCCAGATGACGCCCGAGCAGATCATCGACGAAGTGAAGGCTTCCGGTCTTCGCGGACGCGGCGGGGCGGGATTCCCGACGGGTTTGAAATGGAGCTTCGTGCCGCGCACGTCGCCGAAGCCCAAGTACATCGTCTGCAACGCCGATGAATCCGAACCCGGCACCTGTAAGGATCGCCTGCTGATGGAATTCGATCCCCATCAGCTGATCGAAGGCCTGATGATTGCGGGCCACACGATGGGTTCGAATCACGCCTACATCTATATCCGCGGCGAGTATCGCTACATCATCGAGCACATGAACTCGGCGATCGACGAAGCGTACGCCAAGGGCTGGCTGGGCGAGAACATTCAGGGCACGGGATTCAACTTCCACGTCCACACGCATTCAGGCGCTGGCGCTTATGAGTGCGGCGAGGAAACGGCGCTGCTCGATTCGCTCGAAGGCAAGCGCGGCGTGCCTCGCATGAAGCCTCCGTTCCCGGCCGTGGCCGGCGCGTGGGCTTGCCCGACGCTGTTGAACAACGTCGAGACGTATTCTGCGGTGGTTCCGATCATCCGCGACGGCGGCGCGAAGTTCATGTCGTACGGCACGGGCAAGAGCGGCGGTACGCGCTTGTTGTGCGTGTCCGGACATGTTCATAACCCGGGCGTCTACGAAGTCCGCATGGGCATGGACATGATGGAATTCATCAATGACATCGCCGGCGGCGTGAAGGGCGGCAAGCTGAAGGCCGTGGTTCCGGGCGGGTCGTCGTGCCCGTTCCTGACGGCGGAAGAATGCCAGAACCTTCCGATGGAATACGACGCCGTGGCCAAGCTGGGATCGATGTTGGGATCCGGCGGCATGGTGGTGATGAACGAGCATACGGACATGGTGGCCGTGGCGCTGCGCGTCATCAAGTTTTATCAGCATGAAAGCTGCGGCTGGTGCATTCCGTGCCGCGAAGGTACGACCTGGTTGAAGAAGTCGCTGCAGCGGTACGCCGACGGCGGCGGATCGGAACAGGACGTCGACATCATCAACGAACTCGCCAAGAACATGCTGGGCCGCACGTTCTGCGCGCTCGGCGATGCGGCCGCGATGCCGACCATCTCGATCGTGACGAAGTGGCGGCAGGAGTTCCTGGATTACCTCAAGAAGCAGCCCGCGAAGGCGCATCACGAATTGGTGGGAATTCACTAGAATGGCAGACCCGATTAAGCTGACGATTGACGGGCATCAGATCGAGGCCGCTCCCGGCACGCTTCTGATCGACGCCGCCAAGAAGGCCGGCATCGAGATCCCCGCGTTCTGCTACTACGAGGGCTACAGCCTGCAGGCAGCCTGCCGCATGTGCCTCGTGGAAGTGGAAAAGTTTCCGAAATTGCAGGTGGCGTGCACGCTGCCGGTGGCCGAAGGCATGGTGGTCCACACGGACTCGCCGACGGTGCAGTCGGCGCGCAAGGGCACGCTCGAGTTCCTGCTGACGAATCACCCTCTCGATTGCCCGGTGTGCGACAAGGGCGGCGAGTGCGAGTTGCAGGACATGGTGTTCCGCTACGGAGCGGGCGAGTCGCGGTTCCTCGAGACGAAGCATCACGTGGACGAAAAGCAATGGTCCCCGGTGGTGTTCTTCGACGCGCCGCGCTGCATCCTCTGTTATCGCTGCGTTCGCGCCTGTAATGAAGGCATGGGCGTGGGCGCGCTGGGCATCATCAACCGCGGCGTGCTGGCGGAGATCGGTCCCAACCAGGGCGATCACCTCGAGTGCGACGAATGCGGCGCTTGTATCGACATCTGCCCGGTGGGCGCGCTGACGAGCGGCATCTATCGCTATCAGACGCGGCCGTGGGAAATGGAGCATGTCGGCACGATTTGCACCCACTGCTCGAACGGCTGTAAGACCACGCTGGGCACGCGCAACGATCAGGTGATGCGCGGCAACAACCGCGACCGGTCGGGCATCAACGGCGAGTTCCTGTGCGTGAAGGGCCGTTACGCATTCGACTTCATGGAGCATGAAGAGCGACTGCAGAGCCCGCTGAAGAAGGTCAACGGCAAGTTCGAACCGATTTCGTGGAGCGAAGCGCTCAAGCTCGCGGCCGAGAAGCTGAAGGCTGCGAAGAACGTCGGCGTGATCGGGTCCAACCGCACGTCGAACGAAGAGAACTTCTATCTGCAGAAGTTCGCGCGGCAGGGCCTGGGTACCGCGAACATCGACCACGTGCGGACGGGTGACGTCACGACGCTGCTCGATGCGCTGAGCGGCAAGACCGATGCTCTCGCGACCGCGGACGATCTGTACAACGCGAAGGCCGCGCTGGTGATCGGCAGCGATCTGTCGCAGCAGCATCCGTTCCTGGCGTTCCAGCTTCGTGCGAACAACCGGCATCACGGTGCGCATGTCTATACGATCACCGCGGGTCCGGTTCGCGAAGACAAGTACTCGGTGGCGCAGGTCCGGTCCGAAAAGGGCGGGGAACTGAACCACCTCGAAGGGCTCCGCGAGAAGCTGAAGGGCGAAGCGAACTTCGTCATCCTGTACGGCGATTGCGTGAAGGGTGAGGGCGTGCGGAAACTGGTGGCCTTCGGCGATTCGCTGGGGATCCCGGTCAAGTACGTCTGCCTCGTCGATTACGTGAATTCGCGCGGCGCGCTGGATATGGGCTTGACCCCGGATCTCGGCCCCGGTTATCACGCGGCAGAGAAGACCGGCATGAGCCTGGCGCAAATGCTCGCGTCGAAGGACATCGACCTGTTGTGGGTGGTCGGCGAGGATCCGCTGGCGAAGAAGGATCTGGCCGCGGCGAACGCGTTCGTGATCGTGCAGGACATGTTCCTCACGGCGACGGCGCAACGCGCGGATCTGGTGTTGCCGTCGGCGTCCAACTACGAAAAGAACGGCACGGTGACCAACGTCACCGGCGAAGTACAGAAGCTGAAGCGCGCGGCCAAGACCATGGGCGCGAAGCCGGACCTCGAGATCTTTGGCCTGATCGCCAAGGAGATGGGTCTGAACCTCGGCATCTGGACTCCGGACAAGGTGTTCGACGAAATCCGCAAGGTGGTTCGCGGCTACAACGTGCCGCTGCCGGTGGTTGCCTCGGGCGGCGCCGCGCAGACGCAGCCGGTGAATGGCCGCGTGACGTCGAACGTCGATCCGGCGGCGATCCAGTCGAACAACGACACGCTGTTCACCTCGGGTTCGCTGGGCAAGTACTCGAAGATTCTCGGCTCCGTGATGGAAGCTCCCGGAGGCTTGTACAAGTAAATGGATTTCATCGTCCTCAGTCTCATCAAGCTGGCGCTTGTGCTGTTCGTCTTCATGACGGCGCTGGCGTACCTGCAGTGGATCGAGCGCAAGGTGATCGCGCACGTGCAGTTGCGCGTGGGTCCGAAGCGCGTGGGTCCGCACGGATTGCTGCAGCCTCTGGCGGACGTGATCAAACTGGTCACGAAAGAAGGCATGGTGCCTTCGCACGTCAATCACACCTTCTACTACCTGGCTCCGTTCCTGGCGGTGTTCTTTGCGCTGATTCCGATCTCGGTGATTCCGTTCGGCGGCGCGAACATGAAGATCCCGTTCACCGACATCTCCACCAACATGGAGATGACGGACATCAACATGGGTCTGCTGTTCATCCTCGGCCTGTCGGGCATGGGCGTGTACGGCATCGCGCTGGCGGGTTGGGCGTCGAACAACAAGTACGCACTGCTCGGCGGCTTGCGCTCTTCGGCGCAGATGATCAGCTACGAACTGCCGATGGCGATGGCTCTCGCGGCTCCGCTGCTGCTGTTGAACACGGTGTCGCTGCGCGGACTGGTGAATGGCCAGGAAGGGTTCTACTTCGGCGTGCTGCCCAAGTGGTCGATCTTCCTGCTGCCGGCGCCGCAGATCATCAGCTTCATTCTCTTCATGGTTGCGGGCTTCGCGGAAACCAACCGCGTGCCGTTCGACCTGCCGGAAGCCGAAAACGAACTCGTTGCGGGATTCCACGTCGAGTACGCGTCGATGAAGTTCGCCTCGTTCTTCATGGCCGAATACGCGAACATGGTGACGGTCTGCTCGATCGCGACGCTGCTGTTCCTGGGCGGATGGCATCCGCTCATTGCTCCGTCGCTCGGCGGCAACTGGGTGGCGGCGCTGGTCCACATCTTCGGCGGCGTGATCTGCCTCTATCACGGCATCGTGCAGCCGGCCCGCAAGTGGGACAACATTACGCTCCCGGTGTTTGGCGTCGCCTTCATCGGCGGCGGCCTGATCTTCTGCATCCCGATGGTGCAGGAACTGCTGGGCGGGATTTTCTGGTTTACTGCGAAGGTCCTGATCCTGCTGTTCATCTTTATCTGGGTCCGCGCGACACTGCCGCGGTTCCGCTATGACCAACTGATGCGCTTCGCCTGGCTCTTCATGTTCCCGGTGGCGCTCATCAACCTGCTGATTACGGGCTTACTGGTGGCCGCGACTACCAACTAACGACAATGGACGCGATACTCTTCTTCCTCTTTGCGACGGTCGCAGTCATCTGCGCCATCAACCTGGTGCTGCAAACGCACCCGGTGTCGTCGGCGCTGTCTCTCATCGGCGTCATGGGTTCTCTGGCGGTGTTGTACCTGTTGCTGGGCGGCGAGTTCATTGCCGCGGCGCAGTTGATCGTGTACGCAGGCGCGATCATGGTGCTGTTCCTGTTCGTGATCATGCTGCTGAATGCGGGCAAGGAAGCGTCGGGTCGCAAGAACCGGTATTTGACGTTCGCCGGGCTGCCGCTGCTGCTGCTGTTCATCGGTCTCGCGGCGTACTTCATTCTGAACTACATCCCGGCCAGCGAAATGGTGAAGTTCGGATCCTGGCAATCGGGTCCGGGCAAGCCGGCGTTCGGTTCGACCGAGAATGTCGGCATGACGCTGTTCACCAGTTACCTGCTGCCGTTCGAAATCACTTCGGTGCTGATCCTGATCGCGATCTTCGGTGCGATCGTTCTGGCGCGAAAGGAAATCGACTAAGATGATTCCGCTTCCTCCCGGAGTGCCGGCAGCTGTACCTGTCTCCTACTATCTGATCCTCAGCGCCATCCTCTTCTGTATCGGCGTTGCGGGCTTCATCTACCGCAAGAACATCATCACCGTGTTCATGTCCATCGAACTGATGCTGAACGCGGTGAACCTGAGCTTTGTGGCGTTCTCGTACAAGTTCAACAAGGTGGATGGACATCTCTTCTCGTTCTTCGTGATGGTGGTCGCCGCGGCGGAAGCTGCGGTAGGTCTGGCAATCATCCTCACGGTCTTCAAGAACCGGCAAACTCTCCAGATCGACGATGTCGATTCGATGAAACTGTAAACCAACGATGAATCTCTGGCTGATCCCAATCTTCCCGCTCATCGGATTCCTCATCAATGGAATCTTCGGCCGCAAGCTGCCGAAGTCCGTCGTCAACATTGTGGCGATCGGATCGGTGATGCTCTCTTTCGCCTGGGTTCTGAAGTCCATCTCGGGCGCCTATCCGATTGACCAACCTGTGGTGGAAAAGTACTTCACCTGGATCGCGTCGGGTTCGCTGCATATCGGCTTCGATCTGATGCTCGACAAGCTGAACGCGGTGATGCTGCTGGTAGTCACCGGCGTCGGACTCCTGATCCACGTATACGCCACGGGCTACATGGCGCATGAAGGCGGATACTACCGCTTCTTCGCTTACCTGAACCTGTTCATGTTTTTCATGCTCATCCTGGTGATGGGCGCCAACTTCCTGCTGCTGTTCGTCGGCTGGGAAGGTGTCGGTTTGTGCTCGTACCTGCTGATCGGTTTCTACTTCCTCGAGAAGTTCGCCGGCGATGCGGGTAAGAAGGCGTTCATCGTGAACCGCGTGGGCGACTTCGGCTTCGCGCTGGCGATGTTCCTGATGTTCACGCAGTTCGGCTCGCTCGACTTCTCGACGGTGTTCGCCGGGGCGGAGAAGATGCCGAAGGAAGAGAGCTTTGGAATTCTCACCGGCATCTCACTGCTGCTGATTGTCGGCGCATGCGGTAAGTCGGCGCAGATTCCGCTGTACGTCTGGCTTCCGGACGCCATGGCGGGTCCGACTCCGGTGTCGGCGCTCATCCACGCGGCGACGATGGTCACCGCGGGCGTGTACATGGTGACGCGTTCGCACGCGATGTTCAACAATGCGCCGATGGCTCTCGAAACGCTGGCGATCATCGGTCTCGCGACCGCGGTGATGGCGGCGACGATTGGCCTCGCGCAGACGGACATCAAGAAGGTGTTCGCGTACTCGACGGTTTCGCAGCTTGGGTACATGTTCCTCGCGCTGGGCGTTGGCGCCTATAGCGCGGGTATCTTCCACCTCATGACGCACGCGTTCTTCAAAGCGCTGCTCTTCCTTGGCGCCGGATCGGTGATCCACGGCTGCCACCACGAGCAGGAAATGAGCCAGATGGGCGGCCTGCTAAAGAAGATGCCGGTCACGGCGATTACGCTGTTCTGCGCCGGTGTCGCGATCGCGGGACTTCCGTTTACGTCCGGCGCGGCTTCGAAGGATCTGATTCTCGAAGCGGCGTATGTTCACCATCCCTGGATGTACTGGGTTGGACTCGCCACCGCCTGTTTGACGGCGTTCTACGTGTTCCGCGCGCTGTTCATGACGTTCCTCGGCGAGTATCGCGGCCATGCGCATCCGCATGAGTCGCCGATCTCGATGACGGCTCCGCTGGCGGTGCTGGCGGTCCTGTCGCTCGCCGGCGGCATGCTGAGCGTTCCGCACTGGCTCGAGAGCGTCACGCACGAACATCATGCGCATGTCGATCACATCATCGAACTGCTGCCGTTTGGCGCAGGATTCCTGGGAATCGGCCTTGCGTACTTCTTCTATGTGCTGAACCCGGGCCTGCCCGACAAGATCGCGGCGAGTTTCGCCGGGCTGTATCGCCTGATCTACAACAAGTACTTCGTCGATGAAGCGTACGATTCGCTGATCGTACACCCGATCGAGGAAGGTTCCCGCCAACTGCTCTGGAAGGGCGTTGACGTGGGGATCATCGACGGCATCGTCAATGGCGCGGGCAAGACCTCGCAAGGCATCGGCAGCATCCTGCGATGGGCGCAGTCGGGCTCGATTCGAGGGTACGCAGCCTTCGTGGTGCTCGGCTCGATCATTGTGCTGATCGCGATCGGCGTTGTGGGAGGCGGACACTAAATGCAACTGTTGGACCTGGTTCTCTTCCTGCCGCTGATTGGATTTCTGATCGCACTGGTGCTTCCGGCCGGCGATCTGACCAAGAAGTTCGCACTCGGGTTTTCACTGCTGATCTTCGTGATGTCGCTGGGCCTGATTGGCCCTGTGCTGAATGACGCGAAGAACTATCAGTTCGAAACGCTGGTTCCCTGGATTCAGTCGCCGAAGATCAACTATCACACCGGCATCGACGGCCTTTCGCTGTGGCTAGTGATTCTGGCGACGTTCCTCACCCCGATCGCGGTGATCATCTCGTGGAAGTACATCGACCACCGCGTGAAGGAGTTCTTCGCCTATCTGCTGCTGCTCGAGTTCGGCATGATCGGCGTGTTCGTTTCGCTCGACCTCTTCCTGTTCTATGTGTTCTGGGAAGTGGCGCTGGTTCCGATGTACCTGATGATCGGCGTGTGGGGACACGACCGCCGCATCTACGCGGCCGTGAAGTTCTTCCTCTATACGCTGGCTGGCTCGGTGCTGATGCTGGCGGCGATGATCTTCATCTTCAACCGAGCGAAGACGTTCGACTATGTCGAGATCGTGAAGGCGATTCAGGCGCATAACCTGACGTTCACGCATACCGAAGAACTGCTGCTGTTCCTGGCGTTCTTCGTCGCGTTCGCGATTAAGGTTCCGCTCTTCCCGCTGCACACCTGGTTGCCCGATGCGCACGTGGAAGCGCCGACTGCAGGTTCCGTCATGCTGGCCTCGGTCATGCTGAAGATGGGTACCTACGGTTTGGTCCGCTTCTGCCTGCCAATGTTCCCCGGCGCCGCGCATGAGAATGCGTACTGGATCAATATGCTGGCGATTATCGGCATCGTGTACGGCGCGCTCGTCGCGATGGTGCAGCCGAACATGAAGAAGCTGGTCGCGTACTCGTCGGTGAGCCACCTGGGATTCGTCGTCCTTGGCGTGTTCACCTTCACACAGCAGGGCCTCGATGGCGCGGTGTACGTGATGCTCGCGCACGGTATTTCGACCGGCGCGCTCTTCATGCTCGTCGGCATGATGTACGAGCGGCAGCACTCGCTGGAAATCAAGGACTACGGCGGGGTCGCGACCCCGGCTCCGCAACTCACCACGATGTTCGTCATCACCACGCTCGCTTCGGTGGGCCTGCCGATGCTCTGCAACTTCGTGGGCGAGTTCCTGGTGCTGCAGGGCAGCGCGATCACGAACTTCGCCTGGACTGCCGGCGCCTCGCTCGGCGTGATCTTCTCCGCCGTGTACATGCTCTGGATGGTGCAGCGCGTGTTCTATGGCCGGGCCTCTGAATCCGTCACCCACCACATGAACGATCTGACGACGCGCGAGTGGATCGCCGTGATTCCGATGATCGCTCTGATGGTTTGGGGCGGCGTTTACTCGCAAACCTTCCTGCCGGCGATTTCCGCGCAGAACAACAAGATCCTCGAAATGAGCAAGGACACTCGCAAGCCCGACTGGAATACGGAACATAAACCGGTGGCAACGGCCGCATCTGCCGTGACCCCGGCGAAGGAGGAGGTGAAGGAACATGCCCATTAATTTCGTGGCTCCTTCCTCCGACGAGTACTTGCGGATCCTGCCGGAGTTGATCCTCACGATCGCCGGCGTGCTCATCATGTTGCTCGAGGCCTTCCGCAAGGAAGACCAGAAGTCCGCGGCGGGCGGCTTGACGCTGGCTGCGATTGTGGCGGCGATTATCGGCGCCGCGATGGCTGGTGGATCCCCGGGTGGTGCGTTCCACGACATGGTGTTCGTCGATGGATATGCGAGCTTCTTCCGGATCCTGGTGTTGACGGTCGGCCTGCTGACCGTGCTCACCTCGCAGTCGTATCTCGAACGGCATCGTGCGCAGATCGGTGAATACTACGGATTGCTGCTGTTCTCGCTGGTTGGCCAGACTCTGATGTGTGCGGCCAACGAACTCGTCATGATCTTCATCGGCATCGAGATCTCTTCGATCGCCAGCTACATCATGGCGGGCTTCCTGCGTGACGACCGGCGCAACAACGAATCCGCGTTGAAGTACTTCCTGCTCGGATCCTTCGCGACCGCGTTCCTGCTGTACGGCGTGGCTTGGATCTATGGCATCACCGGTACGACGAATCTCGATGCGATTCGCCAGACGCTACTGAATAACCTGCCGGCGGTTCCGCTGCCTGCGGTCGGCGCGGCTGCGGCGTTGATGTTTGTTGGCTTCGCGTTCAAGGTGTCGGCAGCTCCGTTCCAGGTGTGGGCTCCGGACGTGTACCAGGGCGCTCCTGCTCCGGTGTCGGCGTTCATGTCGGCGGGTCCCAAGGCTGCAGCGTTTGCGGTGTTTCTGCGCGTGTTCCTTACCGCGTTCGGACCCATCGCCAATCGCTGGGAACCGATCATGTGGATCTGCGCATTGGCAACCATGATCGTCGGCAACTTCGCGGCTCTGACGCAAACCAACATCAAGCGCATGCTGGCGTATAGCTCGATCGCGCACGCCGGTTACGTGCTGGTGGCGATCGTGGCGCACTCGGAAGCGGGTACGGCGGCGGTGATGTTCTACCTCGCTTCGTACGCGTTCATGAACGTCGGCGCGTTTGCGGCCATCGTTGATTATTCGCGCAAGAACGAGAAGTTCGTGAACATTTCGGATCTCGCGGGTCTCGGTCAGAAGCAGCCGTTCACTGCGGCGATGATGACGATCTACATGCTGTCACTGATCGGCGTTCCGCTGACGGCAGGCTTCTTCGGCAAGTTCTACATCTTCAAGGCGGCGCTCGAGAGCGATCTCGTGTGGCTCACCGTGCTTGGGTTGTTGAACTCCGCCGTGGCTGCTTACTACTACCTGCGGATCCTGGTGGTGATGTGGATGCATGAACCCGGTGAAGCGGCTGAGGGCGCGCCCGAGACGTCGTTCGGCGTCAAGGCCGTGTTACTCGGTTCGGCCGTGGCGACGCTGGTACTCGGCATCATGCCGTCGCTCGTGCTCGATATCGCGAATCGCAGCGCCAACATCGTCAAGTAGCGTTATCTCCGTTTTCGAAAGATCCGGTCGCCTTTGCAGGGCGGCCGGATTTTTTGTTGCGGAAGGGGGGTTTGAATCCAAATGAGCGGTTTGGCATCAGTACTAGCGTGATGAACAGCAAGATTGAGATTTACCAGCCAGGGGCTGCTTATTGGGTCGGGAATGGTTTCCCGGTCCGCAACCTGTTTCCGTCGAATCCGCTGGCGTCGCGGATCAGCCCGTTCCTGATGCTCGATTATGCGGGTCCCGCGCACTTCGAGGCGTCGGACAAGCGGCGGGGCGTCGAGCAGCATCCGCATCGCGGTTTCGAAACGGTGACCATCGCGTATCAGGGCAGCGTCGCGCATCGCGATTCGAGCGGCGCGTCTGGTGTCATTCATCCTGGTGACGTGCAGTGGATGACTGCGGCGTCCGGCGTCGTGCATGAGGAGATCCACGATCCCGCGTTCACGGCGAAGGGCGGGGACTTCGAGATGATCCAGCTTTGGGTGAACCTGCCACGAGCGGTGAAGATGTCGCCGCCGAAGTATCAGGATCTGCCGTCGTCGAAGATCCCGGTCGTGCCGTTTGGCGCGCAGGGTTTTCTGCGGATCATTGCGGGAGATTACAGCGGGAATCGCGGGGCCGCGTCGACATTCACGCCGATCGGTGTGTATGATGTCGAGATGCAGGCCGAGGATCACGACACGCTGGAGTTGAATCCCGGGTTCAATAGCGCGCTGTTCCTGCGTGAGGGCGACGTGCTGCTGGATGGCGTGGAGCACTTTTCGGGAGAGGCGAAGTTGGCGCTGCTGCCTGCAGGCACGTCGACGGTTAAGGTCGAAGCGAAGAAGGCGTCGAAGTTCGTCGTTCTCACCGGAGAGGCGATTCATGAGCCGGTCGCCCAACACGGTCCGTTTGTGATGAATACGCGCGAGGAACTGGTGCAGGCGTTCAAGGATTATCAGGAAGGCCGCATGGGCCGCTTGTAACAATGAGTTCGACGGTCGAAGAACATTACGCAAATTTGCTCGCCGCTCATTATTCATGGATGAGCGGCGTGCCGTTTTTGGAGAAGGTCGCGGAGCAGGAGCGGGTGTTGACGAGCGTGCTGCCGCCAGCAGGTGGAGTCGCATTGGATCTGGGATGCGGACCCGGCTACCAGTCGATCGCGCTGGCTCGTCTCGGATACTCGATGGTGATTGCGTGCGACACGTCGTCTGTGTTGCTGCGCGAGTTGAAGGACAACGCGACGGCATGGCCCGCGGTGCGGCCGGTTCAGGCGGATCTGCGCGCGCTGCCGACGTTGGTACATGCGGGCACAGCTTCGGCCGTTGTGTGCATGGGTGACACGTTGACGCATCTGAGAAGTCACCTGGAAGTGGCGAGACTCTTTGGCGACGTGAAGGCAGCGCTGGCGCCGGGTGGCGTGTTCGTGATTACATACCGGGATCTCACGTCGGAGTTGCAGGGTGCGGCACGATTCATTCCCGTACGAAGTGATGAGGACCGGATCCTGACGTGCTTTCTCGAGTACGAGGAAGCCGACACCGTGCTGGTTCATGACCTGCTGCATTTTCGCGACCGCCTGAACGGCGGCGGATGGACAATGCGCGCGAGTTCTTATCGCAAGTTGCGGTTGGCAAAGCAGTGGGTCCAGGATGCATTGCTTGCCGCCGGGTTCGCGAACGTGACGGTAGGCGACACCGTCGGACGCATGGTCGTAGTGCAGGCGTCTTAGCTTACGGTTGCGACGCTTCTCGACGCATGGAATCAATTACCCACATCCGAACGAGCGTTGAAACTTCAACAGTTTTTCGCTTTGCCAGCGTTTCAATCATGCGTTTTGCTGCAGCTGGGATCCGAATGTTGATTTGCTTGGTATTCGGCTCATTCCAGTATTCGTTGAGCATACGTTCGAGGTCTGCTCGATCCGGATCTGCTTCGGTGAGTCCGCGATCGAGCAGTTCCGTCGCTTGATGCCGGTCGAAGAAATCAGAAAGCTCAGCATAGCTGGCATGTTTCGAGGGCAACTGGAGTCGCGGAACGCGCTTCCGTTTGGGCTTGGTGACCTTGGTCATCGCTTTCGGTATCGGGCTTTCTCGTCTTGAGTCATTCTTCGAATGTGGAAAACAACGTCGCGCTCTGGTTCGCGACGGTAGGCGACATGCAGATACTCACCACTGTGAGTGCGACCAAGTAATTCATATATCCCGCTCAATCCACGACGCGACCTCAATTTCATTGGGCCGTTCTCAAGTACTTCGAAGAAATCTTCTTCGTTGTAGCCATGTTTGAACGCGCTTTCGACGAAAGCGACCACTTCGATTCAGGTATAGCATACGCTAGCTGGTAGTGGCGCGCTACCAGATCGCCAGGAACTTCCACCAACTGAAGCCGAAGGTGCTCCAGATGGCGAGGTTCGCGAGGGAACAGACGAAGCCGACTTTCCACCAGGTCTTGAGCGGCACGTACCCATGGGCGAAGAACATCGGCGAGGGCGTGGTGCCGTAGTTGGTGAGTCCCGCGGCGAAGTTTGTGAATAGCGCGAAGGAGTAGGCGACGAGTCCCGCTGGGGCGCCTTTCGCAATGAGCACCGTCACGAATGGCACATACATCGCGAGCAAGTGCGCGGTGATCGAGGCAAAGGCGTAGTGCGCGTAGAAGTAGACCAGCAGCGCCACGGAAAAGAGAACCGGCCAGGTCGCGTCGCCGAGGGCGGCGCTGACGGCTTTGGCGAACTCAGTCGGCACGCCGGTTTCGCCGAGCGCCTTGCCCAGGCGTAACATGCCGCCATACCAGATGAAGATGTCCCAGCCGACTTCTTCGCGCAGGACGTCCTGCCACTGCAGCACTCCCGCGAGAATCAGCGTCAACGCCCCGGTGAGTGCTGTGACCGTTACGTCGATGCGGCCGTCGATCCATAAGATGCAGACCGCGAGAAACACTGCGCCCACGATTCGTTCGCTGCGTGAAACTGGACCCATTTTTACGAGTTCCTGCCGCGCGAACTCGGCGGCTTGCGGCGTGTGCATGATCTCGGGCGGATTGAGCTTCATGGCGATCCACGGAACGACGAGGATCGATAGCGCGCCGGGCAGTAGTCCCGCAAGGAACCAACTCGCCACAGTGATGTTGACCCCTTCCTGCTTTGCCATCTGCGCAGCGAGCGGATTGCTTGCCTGTCCGGTGAAGAACATGGCCGCGCTGACGCAGATCCCCTGATACACGGCGGTGAACAGAAAGCAGCCGAGGATCGACGAGGTGACGCCGGGCGAGGATCCATAAAGTTCCGAGATCGACCGCACGATGGGCAGGATCACGCCGCCGGTTCGCGCGCCATTGGCGGGGATTGCGGGCGCGAGCACGACATCCGATAGAGTCAGTGCATACGATACGCCCAGCGAACTCTTGCCGAACAATCGAACGAAGAAGAGTGCGATGCGACGCGCGAGTCCCGTACCGATGAGTGCGCGTGAGATGAAGAATGCGGCTTGCACCAGCCAGACCGAAGGATCCGCATAGCCGTCGAGAGCCTGCTTGGGGGTGAGTCCACCGAAGGCCGCGGCGAGCGTGACGGCGATGAGCACTAGCGCGCCGCCAGGTAACGGTCGGATGATGGATCCGACGATAGCCGAAAGAAAGATACCGGTGAGGCGCCAGCCTGCGTCTGACACGGCGGCCGGCTTGGGAACGACGAACTGTACAAAAAGATAAACGCCGATCAACGCAGCGAATCCACGAATGCGGAAACGCCAGTCGATCGGCGGTGTCGGACTCAGTTGGTTGTCAGTCTGCGTGGATGGCAATTTTCAAGCATACGCCATCCGGCCTGTTACTCGGTGAGGCCCATTCGCCGCATGACGCGAAGATAGGTGCCGTACGCTGCCTTGCCGAACACAACGAGGATTACCTGTTCGACGCCTGTTTGTGGACGTCCCAGATAATCGATCACTTCGGTGACCGCGATCTCGGCCGCCTCGTCCATCGGGTAGGCGTAAACACCCGCGCTGATGGACGGGAAGCTGATTACTTTCACCCCGTTTTTGTCGGCGAGTTTGAGACAGTTCCGATAGCAGGTTGTGAGGAGTTCCGGCTCGCCGGACTCGCCATCCTGGTACTCGGGTCCCACGGCATGGAAAACAAATTTTGCGGGAAGGTTGCCCGCGGTCGTGACCACGGCTTCGCCTGTGGGGCACGACTTCATTTGGGACCGGATCACGTCGAGTTCCGCCCGTATTGTGGGACCTCCATGCTTGTGAATGGCGCCGTCCACTCCGCCTGCAGGCGTGAGGGCGTTGTTGGCCGCGTTCACAATGGCGTCCACCGGAATCTTCGTGATATCTCCTTCTACAACCTTCAGGAGCCGGTTGTTGTGCAAGCTGACTTCGATCATTCGATTTAGTTGATTGTAAGCTACAGTCCCCAGCGTAAGCCAGCGCGAACGAGCCGTGGGGGACCAGAATTCGGCACGACTCCCAAGCCGGTCCAGTATTCGCGGTCGAGCAGGTTCTCGAACGCCGCGGTGAACGACAGCTTGTGCACCAGCTTTTGACGGACCATCAACTGGACGCTGGCGAATCCAGGAAGGCGCAAGGTGTTGCGGTCATCTTCAAACTGCATCGAAAAACTGCGAACGCCAACCGACGCGATCGTACCCTTGCGCTGGTAGTTGATCTGCGCGTTGCCTTGATGCTTGGGGATCTGCGGGACACGCTCGAGAGTTCCGAAACGCGATTCCGCGAAGAGATAGGCGACCTCGCCGCTCCATGCCCGCCAGTTCTGTCGAGCGGCGACTTCAACGCCGCGGGTGAGTGCGGAAGCCGCATTCTGACGCTGGCGCGTGATCTGCGTCGGCGTGGTGGCGAGCGTCACGTTGGTGATCACGTCGCTCATGTCGTTGCGATAAGCGGTGACTGTGAGACGGCGGGTTTCGCCGATGAAATCGACGCCGGCTTCCGCGCCGAACAGTGTTTCGGGTTTCAGTTGATCGTTGGCGAGTGTCGCGGTGTTGCCGGCGCGGAACTCGCGATACAACTCGTTGAGCGTCGGGTTGCGGAAACTGCGATAGACACTGCCGCGAAAACGCATGATGCCTTTGCCGGCGGTGAGTCCTGCACTGGGACTGAAGAAGTTTCGGCCCGTTCCGGTGACGTGATGACGGGCGCCTCCAAAGAACTTCACAGGACCGGCAGTAGCGTTGAGTTGCGTGAAGACGCCGTGCTGCAGGCGCGCGCCGCCTCCGAAGCGAATGCCTGTCGGTACCAGACGATCGGTGGAGTAACCCTCGACGCGTTCCGCGTCCGCGCCCACCAGTCCGTTCCAGACCGTCGAGGTGTGCGTGTAGAACGCAGCGCCGCCCGTCGCTTCGGCGGGGACGACCTGAGTCGAGGTGAGACGCTCAGTGAGACGGTTGGCCGCGATTGCGGTGAACGATGCGTGGAACTCGCTGCGAGTGTGATAGCCGACGACGGACAGCGAGTCGTTATTCGCGAATTGTCGCGAATAGTTCGCGGCGAGGGTACCGAGGCTCGTAGAGTTGCGCTGCAACTGTGTGCCATTGGCGCGATCCTCGGTGAGCACGTCGAGACGTGTGAAGAAACGATCCTTGGCGCCAAGGAAATCGAGACGAGCGGTTCCTGCTGCGAAGCGAACTCCCGCGGGGGTGTCGACCGTTCCACGATAACGCTGCGGCACGATGTAATAGCCATCGGTGTCGAAGAGTCGCAGGTTCGCGGAGGCGCCGATCCTGCGCCACACATGCGACGCTCCGCCGGTGACCTCATGCGTATTGCGCGTGCCGCCTTCGTAGGATGCCGTGAAGCGCTTCGGTTCCGGATTCCGCGAGAAGACATGAATCGCGCCGCCTATGGCGCGGTCGCCGAACAGACTCGTGGATGCGCCTCGCGAAATCTCGACACGATCCATTTCATCCGGCGACATGCGGGTCCAATAGATCCAACCGCCGAAGGGATCGTTCAGCGGGATGCCATCCCAGAGGACGAGCGTGCGCGAAGCACCCGTGGATCCAAGAGCGCGCAATGAAACGCCCTGCGTTGTAGGGTTCGCCGCTACGCTGGAAGATCTGCGAAAAAGGCTGAAACCGGGGACGGTGCGCAGGCGATCGTCGAGGTTCACGCCGGGGGCCTGCCGGAGTTCCAGCTTTCCTAAAACAGAAATGGACGCCGGTGTTTCGGCGCTGATCTTCTCGGCAACGGTGATGGAGGTTTTGACAGGTTCGAGTTTGTCGTCAGCGCTTGCCGCCGGAGTCGTCTGTTGTTGCTGCTGGGCCAGCAAGACCGGCAGGGCCAACCACACGCAAGTGAGGATGGATCTCGACACGGGAAGAATTCTGGTCGGTGAAGAGGATTTGGTACCGGTCGCGATCATGGACAATCGAAGCTCCTCGCGTCCGGGCGGGGACGACGGTAGCCAGATATTTCAGGATACCGTACACATCGCCGTCTGAAGGCGAGGCGTACTCAAATTCCTGCGTTCGAAACAGAACGCCGACGCCCTTTGCAGAAAGCCGCCAGGAGAGGAACGCGGAACATTCCACGGCCCGCTCGAACCACTCCTCGCTGTCGGCGTTCAGGTCGAGGAAGAGTTCCACCTGCATGTCGTCGTTGCGGGCGAATTCGCGGACCTGCATCTTGCCGGTGTGGGCGCTGGCCTTCCAATCGACGAAGCGCGCCGACTCACCGTGTTGATAGGGGCGAATCCGGTAGAAGTCGTGGCTTCGTCCCCGGAACTGAGTTTCAATTTCGCCCTCAACGTCGGCCAGCAATTCCAGAAATGACGGCTGCGGGTCGAGACAGGGATAGATGAGGATCTCGTGCGCGATCGGAACCTCGATGCGGCGCTCGGTGAATCCAAACGGGAACCGGGACGAGAAGAGGAAGCGGTTGTCGTGTTGTGTTCCTCGTTTTGGAAAGACGAGTTCCACGGGCGCTTCGAGTTCCTTGCCGCCGGGTACGCAGGGAAAGTACACCATCGTTTTGCGCGTGTGCGAGGACGATGTGTTCTGTTCGAGGCGCGTGAGTTGGATCGAAAACGTGGGCATCCAGGATTTCTCGTTCATCACGCGGATCCGGCCTTGCACGTTGCGGCGCGCGGAGATGTGCTCAGGCAGCAGGAAGCGCATCCGCAAGCCGGACAGAGAGAGGCGGCTGATGAATCCGCTCACCAACATGGTGGCGAGCATCGCTGCGAGCAGCAGGAAGATGAGGTTGTTTCCGGAAAGAAACGCGGCAACGCCGATCAGCACGATGGCGATCGAGAACATCACGCCAAATAGCGTCACCTGCTGCTGGACCCCGCCTTGCAGCGTGTCGAGCAGCCTGGTCCACCACGTCCCGTTGATGTGGAGATGATGGAGGTCGAATCTGGGTCGCCACCAAAAGCGCACTCTTCCTGCAGAATACAATGTAAAACTACATGTCGAGTCATCTCAGCCGTACGTTGCATCTCCGCGACCTCGTTGTGATGGGGATCATTCTGGTCCAGCCAACCGCCCCCATGCCGCTGTTCGGCGTCGTGCAGACCGAAGCGAAAGGTCATGTGGTGACCGCGGTTCTGGTGGCGATGGTCGCGATGTTGTTCACGGCGATGAGCTATGGACGCATGGCGCGGCAGTACCCCAGCGCGGGATCCGCGTACACGTATGTCGGCGCGGAACTGCATCCTTCGCTTGGGTTCCTGACCGGATGGAGCATGCTGCTCGATTACGTGGTCAATCCGATCATCTGCACGATCTGGAGCGCGAAGGCCGCCGGCAATATTCTTCCCGATGTTCCGTACGCGGTGTGGGCCGTGTTCTTTGCGGGACTCTTCACGTTTCTCAACATGCGGCGGATCCAGACCACCGCGCGAACCAACACGATGCTGGCGGTCGCGATGCTGATTGTGGTGGCGGCCGTGTTCGTGGCGGTGGCGAAGAGTTTGGGATCGAATACGGACTACCTGAAGCCGTTCTACGATCCGGCGACGTTCTCGTGGCCGAAGATCGGTTCGGGAACGGCGCTGGCGGTGTTGACGTACATCGGCTTTGACGGCGTGTCGACGCTGGCGGAAGAGGTCGAGAATCCGCGGCGAAACGTGGGGATCGCGATGGTGCTCATCTGCCTGATCATCGGCATCCTGTCGGCTCTGGAAGTTTACGCGGGACAATTGGCCTGGCCCGCGAATGAACCGTTTCCGGACGTGGATACCGCGTACGTGCACGTGGCGGGACGCGTCGGCGGCGCGGTGCTGTTTCAGATTGTGAACCTCACGCTGCTGATCGCGACGATCGGTTCGGGCAGTGGAGGACAACTTGCCGGCGCGAGGTTGCTGTATGGGATGGGACGTGACGAAGCGCTGCCGAAATCGTTCTTCGGCAAGTTGCATCCGGTTACGTTTATCCCATCGAACAACGTGCTGTTGATCGGCGCGATGTGTGTGGTTGGCGCGTTCGCGATGAGCTACCAGATGGGCGCAGAGGTCCTCAATTTCGGAGCGTTCATCGGATTCATGGGCGTGAACATTTCGGCGCTGAGGCTCGACTGGCGCACGCCGGAGAATCGCTCTGTGATGCGCGCAGTCCTGCCTGCTCTCGGATTCGTGATTTGCTTCGGCATCTGGCTCAATCTGTCGACGCTCGCAAAGACTGCAGGCTTCATCTGGCTTGCCATTGGGCTGGTGTATGGCTGGTGGAAGACCAGGGGATTCACCCGCCAGATGCACTTCGAGGCGTGAGTAAAATAGAGGAGTTATGCGCATCCACTTCGCCCTGTTGGCGATCTTCTGCAGCGTGACGGCCGGCGTCGCGCAGGCCGCTGAATGGAAGCAGTTGTTTAACGGCAAGGATCTCACCGGCTGGAAGATGACGGGTCCTGGACGTTTCGTCGTGGAGAACGGCGAGATGATCACCGAGGGCGGCATGGGCCTGCTGTTTTACGAGGGCGAGAAGTTCGGCAATGCGACGATTCGCGTCGTCTTCAAGGCGACCACCGACCACGACAATTCCGGGGTGATCATTCGTCTGCCCGAGAAGCCTGCGGATCCCTGGTATGGCGTTCACAACGGCTACGAGGTGCAGATCGACGCACGCGGCGATGAGTGGCATAGCACGGGCGCGCTCTATTCGCTATCGAAGGTGACCGAGCGACGGCAGAAGGGTGTCGGCGAATGGAACACGATGGACATCGTGCTGCAGGGGCAGAAGACCACCGTGATCCTCAACGGCAAGACTGTGAATGAGTTTGTCGGCAGCCAGCCTGTGCCGGAACGCAAGCAGTGGTACGAGCCGATCCGCGGACCCCGCCCCGATTCCGGCTACATTGGCCTGCAGAATCACGACAGGAATTCGAGCGTTCACTTCAAAGAGATTAGCGTTAAGAAGAATTAGTGGCAGCCCATACAGCTAAACGAACGGCCGTGGCATCCTGAGCAGGTCTTGAGGTCCAGGCCGATCTTACCGGAGGTGTGCCTGTCGAGGAAGTCGCGCGTATGGTTCGCCGGGCGGAACTGCATCGAGACCGGTGAGTGGCAGGTCGCGCAGGAATCCGGCGGATCGATCTTGTTGTGGCAGACGAGGCAGTCCGACATGTGGGGCATGTGCGGTGATACCGGCGTTGCGCTGAGAGACTTGCTCTCTTCGAGCCCGCGATGGCATCCGGCGCACTCGCCCTTCGCATTCGCGAGGTAGCGGCGCATGTCGGGATCCGGCTGTGACAGGTACTGTTTCCGGTCAATCGCTTGAGCGAGAGCCGGTGCAATCGTGGGTCCCAGCTTGACGTGGGTCGAATGGTTAAACTTCGCGACGAGCGTGATCCGGGGCGACTTGATCTCAGCCTGCTCATGGCATTTCGAACAGACTTGTGTGGATGGCAACAGGTTGTCCGAGGCTTGCGTGCTGGTGGTCGCGGCTGCATGACAGCCGGTGCACTGCGGGACCATCCTGATGTGCAGTTCGTGCGAGAAGTCCGCGGCAGCGACGATTGCGGCGAGGAACAACGGTATCATCCCCGTTCCTTTCGGTCACATCTTATCAGCCGGCGGCGGTCGCTTCTTCGAGGGCGACAGACAGTTCCTCCCACTCGGCCATCAACTTGTCGATGGCAGCCCGGCGTTCACCGATGAGGTTCGAGAGCCGCAGGGATTCATCGGCGCTCTTGAACACTGCGAGTTCCGATTCCGACTGTGCAATCTCGGCTTCCATGCGCGCGACCTCTTCTTCGATTTGCTTCAGGCGGTCCTGCATGCCTTTGAGCTTCATCGGATTCACGCGTTTGGCCCCGGGCGGAGGAGCCTGTTTGGTTTGCGGAACGGCTTCCGTTTCCGCGACGGCCGGCTTTGGTTGCTTGCCGTCGAGTGACAGATCGATCTGGGCGCCGTCTTTGCGCCACAGATAGTCTTCGTAATTACCTAGGAAGACGCGGACCTCGCCGCCTTCGATCTCGAATACGCGCGTGGCGAGTTTGTCGATGAAGTAGCGGTCGTGCGAGACGAAGACGAGCGTGCCTTCGAACGCCTGCAGGGATTCGAGCAGGACATCCTTGGCGCGCATGTCGAGGTGGTTCGTGGGCTCGTCCAGCAGCACGAAGTTCGACGGGTGCAGCAGCATCTTGGCGAGCGCGTAGCGATTGCGCTCGCCGCCCGACAACACGCCGATCTTCTTGAACACGTCGTCTTCCGAGAACAGGAAGCATCCGAGCAGGCTGCGGAGTTCGGTCTGCGTTTTGCGCGGAGCGGCGTCCGCGAGGTCATCGATCATGCGGGCTTCCGGATCGAGTTCCTTGTACTGATCCTGCGCGAAGTAGTCGACTTCGACGTTGTGTCCCAGCTTGTATTCGCCCGTCGTGAGCGGCTCGGCGCCGCTGAGGAGCTTGATGAGTGTCGACTTGCCGGCGCCATTGACGCCGACCAGCGCCACGCGATCGCCGCGTTCGATCACGAAGTTCGCATTGCCGAACACGAACTTCTGCCCGTAGCTCTTTGAAACGTTGATGAATTCGGCAACCACGCGGCCGCTGGCCTTCGGCTGCGGAAAGGTGAAGTGGATCGCCTTCTCTTCCGGCGGGACCTCGATGCGCTCGATCTTCTCGAGTTCCTTGATGCGGCTCTGCACCTGCTTTGCCTTGGTTGCCTGGTAACGGAAGCGATTGATGAAGGCTTCCAACTGTTCGATACGCTCGCGCTGGTTGCGATACGCGGCTTCGAGCATCAGACGGCGGTCGTTCTTCTGCGACAGGTACTTCTCATAATTGCCGGGATAGAAGTGCACGCCCTTGTTCCAGATCTCGACGATGCGCTTGACCGTGGTGTCGAGAAAGTAGCGGTCATGCGAGATCAGGACGAAGGCGTTCGGATACTCGTTGAGATAACTTTCGAGCCAGTTGCGCGCTTCGAGGTCGAGATGGTTGGTGGGCTCGTCCAGCAGCAGGATGTTCGGCTTCTGCAGCAGAAGCTTCGCGAGGGCGATGCGCATCTGCCAGCCGCCGGAGAAGTGTTCGGTTCGCTTGGCCCAGTCCTCTTTGGGAAATCCAAGACCGTTCAGCACTGCGCCCACCTGCGCCTCGATTGCGTATCCGTCGCGTGCGGCGAATTCATTCTCGACGCGGTGAAAGCGTTCTGAAATCGCGCGGTACTCGTCGCTCATCGGATCGACTTCGGACATGCGCGCCGTGAGGGACTCGAGTTCGAGTTCCATGTCGCGCACGTCGTCGAACACCGACATGCACTCCTGAAATACGCTGCGGCCGGAAAGCGAAAGTCCGTCCTGAGGAAGGTAGCCCATGGTCAGGCCCTTCATCACGTTGATCGAGCCCATGTCGAACTGCTCGATGCCGCCGAGCGCCTTGAGCAACGTGGACTTGCCAGTGCCGTTGCCGCCCACGAGGCCGATGCGGTCCTTGGGGTTGATGAGCCAGTCGAGATTTTCGAACAGCAGTTTGTGACCGAAGCGCTTACCAGCGCCGGTAAGTTGGATCATGGGGATGCAGGGGGAAGTGCTCTTTTGATTTTAGCGTGCCGCCCCCGGACCGCGTAAAATTGCACCCGCCCGCGCTTCGGTGAGTTTTCCTTCGTCTACTGCCAGCCTGCCGTTTACCAGCACGTAATCGAAACCCTCCGAGTACTGGTGGGGATTCGTGAACGTGGACTTGTCCTGCACCTTGTCCGGATCGAACACCAGAATATCCGCGGCAGCGCCTTCGCGAAGCACGCCGCGATCCTTGAAGCCGAAGGTCCGTGCGGGCAGGGACGTCATGCGGCGGATGGCGTCTTCGAGCGTCAACACGCCGCGGGCGCGAACCCATTCTGCCAGTGTGCGCGCATTGGTCCCGTAGGAACGCGGATGTGGCATTCCCTGTCCGAACACGCGGATCCCGCCGTCGCTCGCGACTGCCGTGTTCGGATACCGCATGATGCGCTCGACGTCGATCGCGCCCATCGAGTGGTACACCATTTGCGCGCCGCCCGTCTCCATCATGTCGAGGATCGTCTGAATCTCGTTGTCCATCGACTTCTCGCGCCCGCGCATCACGTTGATCTCGGAAATCGTCTTGCCCTCGTAAGCGTTGTTGGGACGGTAGGATGCGACGGTTGCGTACGAGTAATCCTTGTGTCCGAGCTTCGTGACGATCTCCTTCATCTCGGCCGCGATTTTCGACCGCATCGCTGCGTCTCGAAGCCGTTCGGTGATCTTTGCAGGACCATCGGCCAGCGCCCAACTGGGAAGCGTGATGCCGAGGTTGGTCGACGAGCGATCGTACGGATATTGATCCACCACCACATCGACGCCTTCGCGGCGGTACTTTTCGACCAGCGCGATCGTCTTTTCGCTGTATCCCCAGATGCGCGGCGTATCGATCTTGAAGTGCGACAACTGGACCCGCAGACCGGTCTCCTTGCCGACGGTCACGGCTTCGTTGATCGCGTCAATCACTTTGTCGCCCTCGTCGCGCATATGACTCGCGTACACGCCGCCGGTGCGTGCCGCGGCCTTCGCCAGCGCAACGACCTCTTCGGTATTTGAGTAGGTCCCCGGGATGTAGATGAGTCCTGTTGAGAAGCCCACTGCGCCGTCGCGCATCGCTTTGTCGACCATCGTCTGCATGCGCGCAATCTCGTCTTGCGACGCGAGGCGATTCGCGGTCCCCATCACTTCGCTGCGGACCGAATTGTGGCCGATGAGCGAGGCGAGGTTGAGTCCCAGGCCGAGTTTCTCGAGTTGCTGGAACCATTCGGAGAGATTGATTTTCGATCCGCCGCAATTTCCGGTGACGATGCTGGTCACGCCGTCGAGCAGGTAGTTGTCTCCACGCGGAACCTTTTCGACGTCGCTTTCGACGTGGGTGTGGACGTCGATGAAGCCAGGCGACGCGACACGTCCGGCGGCATCGATCACGCGATCGGCGGTCCTGGCGCCGTTGATCCGTCCGATCTCAGCGATGCGGCCGCCCTTGATTCCGATGTCCGCGCGGAACCAGGCGTTTCCGGTCCCATCCACCACGCGTGCGTTCCGGATGAGAACGTCGAAGTCCGCGGCCTGCGCCGCGATGCCGGTCAATGCCAGAACACCAGCAAGAAGTCGCATTCGAAATGGATAACACACGACTGTAATGTTCCGGAGGGTGGTTCGTCAGCACCCATGAACGCGAAAACGAAATGCGTTCGAAGAAAGGGGCAACCAGCAATGATTTCGTTCTGGATTGTAGCCGGCGCCTTGGCCGCGATCTTCTGGGTGAACTGGCATTTCCTGTTTGGCCTGAAGCCGGTCGTGCGCGCCCAGGCATCGGCAAGTGGAGGCGACGTGCAGGAGGTTCGCATCACCGTGCAGGGCGGCTACACGCCTTCGGTGGCCCGGGTGTCCAAGGGCAAACCCATTCGCCTGATCTTCGACCGGCTCGAAAAGTCGCCGTGCTCGGACGAGGTGATCATCAGCAAGGCCGGCATCCGCCGGTTCCTCAAGCCGTTCGAAGAAACAGCGATCGTGTTTACTCCGGCCGAAACGGGCACATACGAATTCACCTGCGGCATGAACATGTTGCGTGGCCGGGTGGAAGTGGAAGGTTGAGGCAAGTCATGAAAGGCAACGCAATGAAAGTGACGATCCCCGTGACGGGAATGAGCTGCGGGTCCTGCGTGAGGCATGTACAAACGGCGCTCACCCAACAGCCAGGAGTGGAGTCGTGCGCCGTGGACCTGCAAGCCAAACAGGCGACGGTTTCCTACGATCCGGAGGAAACATCCGTTCCGGAACTCGTAGATGCGATCCGTCAGAGTGGATATGGCGCCGAAGTTCCGGCGCTAGCGAAGGGTTGATGCCGTATGAAGAACGATGCGATAGAAGTGACGATCCCGGTGTCGGGCATGACGTGTGCGTCTTGCGT
>CAZVKC010000002.1:141291-159615 GCA_964627455.1 uncultured Solibacteraceae bacterium
CAGGATCTGCGACGCAAGGCTGGCGTAGCGGCCGTCATCGGCGTCTTTGCGATGATGGCGTCGATGCCGCTCATGTCGTCCGGGGCCGCGCATGGCCCCGGCGGCGATCCCGTCCTTCGCTGGACGATGCATGTGGTAGATCCTCTGTTGCAGGCGACTGTCCCGTGGCTGTACCAGATGGATCGGACCGTGCTGCGTTATGCACTGCTGGTGATGACTTTCCTCGTGATGAGTTGGGCAGGCCGCTCGTTTTACACGCGAGCCTGGGCGGGCTTCCGCCACCGGAACGCCGATATGAACACACTCATCGCGATCGGAACCGGCGCGGCTTTTCTGTATTCCGTCGCAGCGACCGTCGCCCCGGACTGGTTTCAGAACCACGGTGTGACTCCGGATGTGTACTACGAAGCGGTCGTGATGATCGTGGCCATGGTTCTGCTGGGCAATTCGCTGGAGAGCCGCGCGCGTGGCCGGACGTCCTCCGCTTTGCGAAAGATGCTCAACCTGCAGCCGGCGCAGGCTCGATTGGTTCGCGACGGCGTTGAGGTGGACGTTCCGGTTACAGAACTCCGGGCGGGCGACCGGGTGCGGATCCGGCCGGGCGAGCGGATCCCGGTTGATGGAACGGTCGTCGAAGGCGTCGCGTCGGTCGATGAATCCATGTTGACCGGCGAACCACTGCCGGTATCCAAGGCGGCCGGCGACACGGTCGTTGGTGGGACACTCAATCGTTCGGGATCCCTAATGTTCGAAGTGACGGCGACAGGCGGCGCGACCCGGTTGTCGCAAATCCTGAAGCTGATGCGGCAGGCGCAGGCGTCGAAGGCGCCGATGCAACGGCTCGCCGACAAGGTCAGCGGCGTCTTCGTGCCGATTGTGGTGTCGGTCGCGATCGCGACGTTTGCGGCGTGGATGGTGTTGGGTCCCGCGGACGGCGCATTCCTGCGCGCGCTGAGCGCAGCTGTGTCGGTCCTGATCATTGCCTGTCCGTGTGCCGTCGGACTTGCAGTTCCCACTGCAGTGACCATGGCAATCGGCCGTGGCGCATCCCTCGGACTATTGTTCAAGGGCGGCGAAACTTTGGAGCGGCTTTCGAAGGTCGACAACGTGCTGCTTGATAAGACAGGCACCATCACGCTCGGTAAGCCGCGCGTGACGGATGTGATTGCGCTGAATGGCTATCGCGAGGACGATGTCCTGGCAGCCGCGGCTGCGGTAGAGAAGTATTCGGAACACCCGCTGGCTGAAGCAATTGTCGAGGCCGCCGGACCCTCGATGGTCGCGACCAACTTCCGGATGGTGGCGGGGGCCGGCGCGGCCGGTGTGGTTGAAGGCTTGGCTGTTCTGGTCGGCAATAGCGGCTGGCTGCAGAAAGAAGGCGTGGACACCACCGCGTTGGAGAAACCCGCGATCGAACTGGCGCACAGCGGCAAGACCCCTGTGTTGGTGGCGATCGATGGACGCGCGGCCGGCGTGATCGCAGTTGCGGATCCGGTGAAAGAAACGTCCGCCGACGCGATCCGTCGCATGCGCAAACGGTTCGGCGTCGCCGTTACGATGCTGACGGGAGATCGCCTTGAGACGGCGCGCGCAATTGCGCGGCAAGTAGGCGTGGAACTCGTGGTGGCAGGCGTAAAGCCGGAAGGCAAGGTGCAGGAAGTGCGTCGCCTTCAGAAGTCCGGCAACCTGGTTGCGATGGTTGGCGACGGCGTCAACGACGCCCCTGCGCTGGCCCAGGCCGACGTCGGCCTTGCAATGGCCACTGGTTCGGACATCGCTTCTGAAGCGTCTGGAGTGACTTTGATCCGCAGCGATCTGAGCGCAGTGGAAGGCGCGATCGATTTGTCGAAGCGAACGATGCGGATCATGCGTCAAAACCTGGTGTGGGCGTTTCTGTTCAACGTGATCGGCATCCCGGTCGCGGCCGGTGTGCTGTATCCGTTTACGGGGACCCTGCTGAGCCCGGTGCTGGCCAGTGCTGCCATGGCGTTCAGTTCTGTAACGGTCATCAGCAACAGCCTTCGACTCGGACGTTGAATGAGATGTTACTCTCCCGGGGAGGACGATGACGAACCGCGAAACCCTGCCACCTGAAGCCGTCGAGCGGCTGGTCGACAACCGCCAACAGTTTCTGTCCTTTCTCGAGAAACGTGTCGAATCACGCGCCGCCGCGGAGGATATCCTGCAGGCGGCGTTCGTGCGTGGATTGGAAAGCGGCGCCGCTGTGCGTGATGAGGAAAGTGTCGTCGCCTGGTTTTATCGCATCCTGCGCAACGCCGTGATCGATCACTACCGTCATCGCGCGGCTTCCGACCGGGTGTCAGAGAAGGTCGTGCATGAGTTCGAAGACCAACATGTTCCAGACTACGATACGCGCAACGAGATCTGCCGCTGCGTCATGGATGTGCTGCAGGACTTGAAACCTGAATATCGCGAGGCAATCGAACTCGTGGATATCGAGGAGAAGAGCCTGGCGGACCTCGCCGGCAAGTCCGAGATCAGCGCTAATAACGCGGCCGTGCGCGTACACCGTGCGCGCGAAGCTCTGCGCAAGCGCGTGACATCGGCCTGCGGTGTGTGCGCGACGCACGGCTGCATCAACTGCACGTGCGGCAGCAGCAGGAAGTAGTGTAAGGTCCCAGGGGACCATCCGTCAGCAGAGTTGTATGAAAACTCAAATGACTCTGCTTCAGACGATTGGATTCGCGGTGGCTCTTGCGGCACAGGAACAGGATCCACACGCACATCATCATCACCACACCGAACAACAGGCAGCCGAAGCGCAGAAACCGGAAGAGCGCGCGACGAACTACCTGTTGGGTCTCAGTTCCGGGACTGCGGTGAATCCGAAGTCGTGGGCGATGCCGATGGTGATGCAGCGAACGGGCGACTGGAGCCTGATGTGGATGGGCCAGGCGTTCATTGTGAACACCCAACAAACCGGACCTCGCGGACGAGACGCTTTTTATTCGGCGAACTGGGGAATGCTCGCGGCAACTCACAAACTCGGGCGCGGCAGCGTGATGCTGCGCAGCATGGTCTCGCTGGATCCGCTGACGGTTCGCAACCGGCAGTATCCGCTGCTGTTCCAGTCCGGCGAGACCGCTTACGGCAAGGCCATCATGGATGGCCAGCATCCGCACGACTTCATCATGGAACTCGGCATTCATTACGCGCGGCCGGTTGGAGAGAGGGCGCTGGTTCACGTGTATTATGCGCCCGTGGGCGACGCCGCACTCGGACCGGTGGCGTTTCCGCACCGTGCGTCCGCGATGGAGCTTCCACAAGCTGTGCTCGGACACCACTATCAGGACGCGACACACATTGCGTCAAATGTTTTGACCGCCGGCGTCACGTACGGGAAGGTCCGCTTTGAAGCGAGCGGCTTCCGGGGCAGGGAACCCAACGAGAATCGCTGGAACATCGACATGGGCCGCATGGATTCCTGGTCGGGTCGCGTCACCTGGCAGCCTGGGCCGAACTGGGTGGCGCAGGTGTCCGCCGGCCGCATTGAGAGCCCGGAAACGACTCATCCGGGCGACGTGATCCGCACCACGGCTTCGATGCAGTATACGAAGAAAGGGTGGTCCAGCACGGTCGTGTGGGGTCAGAACTACAAGACCGCGAACCGCTATGCGGTGAACTCCGTGCTCGCGGAAACCCTGGTCCCCGTGGGCCGCAGGAATCGGATCAGCGGGCGCTTCGAATGGTCGCAACGCGATGAACTGTTCGAGGGTGACGATCATCACATCGGACACGAACTCTTTAACAAGACGGGCAAGCGGACCTTCAACGTGGGTTCGTACACCGCCGGATACACGCGCGAGATCGCGGCAGCCGGCGCGCTGCGCATGGCCGTGGGCTTTAACTTCACGGCGTATTCACTGGCGTCCGAACTGAAGCCCTACTACGGTTCCAAGCCCGTCGCTGCGTCGGTTTTCGTCCGCTTCCGCCTCGACTCGGCAGAATGATCCGCATTTCGTTCGAAAGTTTCCTGCAACAAATGGCGCCATGAACCCACTTATTTACTTGGACACCCATGGCGCTCTTCAGGACCCGTTCGGCCACTCTCTTCGGAATCGACGCGCAGTTGATCGATGTGGAGGTCGACATGTATGGCGAAAGTCATAACGGATTCATCACCGTGGGCATGCCGGACACTGCGGTCAAGGAGAGCCGGGAGCGTATCAAGAGTGCGATTGCGAACTCTGGTTTCGGCGCGCCGAACCGCTCTGTGACCATCAATCTTGCCCCCGCCAACGTGCGCAAGGAAGGCGCGGGTTTCGACCTTCCGATGGCGCTCGGCATCCTGGGCGCCATGGGCTGCGTAAAGTCCGCGACGGAGAACTTCCTCTTCGCCGGGGAACTTTCGCTGGACGGCGGCGTGCGACCCATCCGTGGTGTGTTGCCGATCGCTGCCTGCGCGCGGCGAAGCGGGATCCCCCGGCTCATCGTCCCTTTCGAGAATGCCGCCGAGGCCGCCGTAGTGGACGGACTCGACGTGTATGGCGCACGTCATCTGGCGGAAGCGGTGATGATGGCAAGCCAGCCGGACCGCTTCCAGCCAGTGCGCCGCGCGAGGTCCCTGCGGGACTGTGCCGGGCCTCGAACCTTTGTTGCGGATTTCGCAGATGTCCGTGGGCAGGCGAGCGCGAAGCGGGCCCTGGAGGTTGCTGCCGCCGGCGGGCACAACGTGTTGATGATCGGGCCTCCGGGATCGGGGAAAACGATGCTCGCGCAGCGGCTGGCGGGGATCCTGCCGCCGCTCACGTTCGAAGAGGCGCTCGATGCGACTCGTGTCCACTCCGTCGCAGGGCTGCTCAAAGCGGGCGGAGCCGGCATCCTCACCGAACGCCCGTTCCGCGCGCCGCACCATACGACCTCTGACGCCGGCATGATCGGCGGAGGAACTGGGTCGCCGCGTCCCGGCGAGGTCAGTCTTGCGCACAACGGCGTCCTGTTCCTCGACGAATTGCCGGAGTTCCATCGCAATGTACTGGAGCTGTTGCGGCAGCCGCTCGAAGAGGGATCCGTGACGATTGCTCGCAGCAATACGACGGTTTCGTTCCCGGCGAAATTCATGCTCATCGCCGCTATGAACCCCTGTCCATGCGGCTTCCACGGGGATCCCACACGAGAGTGCCGCTGCACCGGCGGCATTATCCAGCGATACCTCGGCAAAATCAGCGGACCTCTGCTCGATCGCATCGACCTGCATGTCGAGGTTCCCGCGGTTCCTTACAAGGAACTGCGTTCGAACGAGAAGGGTACGTCGTCGGAAGAGATGGCGCAGCGCGTCGAGACGGCGCGTGAGCGGCAGAACGCGCGTGGTTTCGTGAACTCGCAACTGCCCGGCAGCAAACTGCGCGAGGCGTGTCAGTTGGACGACGCCGGTGAACGCACGCTCGAGATGGCGGTTCGGCGCATGAGCCTGTCGGCGCGCGCCCACGACCGGATCCTCAAAGTCGCGCGGACCATCGCCGACATGGATGCCGCGGATCGTGTCGCGGCGAAGCACTTGGCCGAAGCCGTGCAGTATCGCAGCCTCGATCGCAGTTACTGGTCCTGACGCACCACCGCGCGTTGTTATCTAATGTAGGGCATGAACTTTCGCGTCGCGTCCCTGTTCGTGACGGTCGCAACCGTTGCGGCTCTCGCCCAATCGCCCCGCATCTTCAATACGGTGAAGACCAAGCTAGCCGCCGGCAAGCAGGTCGTCGGAGGAACGGTGCAGATTCCGGATCCCGATACGTACTGCGCCATGGCGACTTCGGGTTTCGATTTCCTCTGGATCGAAATGCAGCATAGCCCGATGTCCTATCAGGATGTCGCGCACATGATCATGGCCTGCAAAGGCGCTCCTGCGATGCCGTTCATTCGCGTGCCGGATGCGACGGAAGGCGACATCCAGAAGGCCGCTGACATGGGCGCTGTCGGCATCATCATCCCGATGGTCGAGGACGTACAGAAGGTCCACAACGCAATTAAGTTCGCGAAGTATCCACCGATTGGCAAGCGCAGTCAGGGCGGAGGCCAATACGGCGCGATGTGGGGTGCGGATTATCGCGAGATCGCCAACGACAACATGATGATCGTTGCGATGATCGAATCCCCGGCTGGCGTCAAGATCGCGAAGGAGATTGCGTCGATTCCCGGTGTCGATGTGGTGTTCGTCGCCAGCACGGATCTGTCGAGCTTTTCGGGCTTGAAGCAGGGGGATCCTGCGTACGAGGCGCTGGTTTCGACGATTCGGGACGCCACGTTGACGGCGGGCAAGAAGGTGGCGGGTCCGCTGGCGTGGAAGTCCACGCGGAAGGGTTATTCATTCTTCCAGGGTCCGAGCGAGACGGTGCTGCTGAAGAGCGGCGTCAAACTTGCGTTGGGCGATTCGCCTGCGAGTGAATCGAAGAAGGGCGTCGCGCCGACCGAAGGATCGGAGAAATAGAAAAAGGGCCGGCGCCCGCGAAGGCCCGGCCCCTTCCCACAACCACTCTTACACGACGTAGCGATCGGCCTTGATCAACCGCTCGGCAATCGAACGCCGCAGCGCGATCGAGTTCACCGGCTCATGCTTGGTGAACCGCTTGAGGATCGTCAGGTTCAACCGCAATGCGTCACCTTCCGACGTATTCGACAACACCGTCCGCGCAAAGTTCTCGATCTGCTCCATTGACTCGCGCAGGAACACCGCCGTCATCTCGCGCTTCTGATCCGAGGGATTCTTCTCGGTGCGCAGGTAAACGCTTTCCATCGCGAACGCCGCCATCATGATGTCGGTGATCGTGGCCAGCACTTCCTGCTGCTCGTCGAGCTTGGCGAGATACTTCTGGTACGCGACGCCCAAAGCAAACAGCGCAGCCTTCTTGGCGTTCTGCACCAGCTTCTCTTCGGCGCTCAACCCATCGGACGCGAGCGACGGACCCGCCATCACTTCGGCCATCAGCTTTTTGACAGCCTCGACCAAACCGAGTTGGCCCTTTTGCGCCTTCTTCAGCAGCCAGCCCGAAGCGAGCATCCGGTTGATCTCGTTCGTGCCCTCGAAGATGCGATTGATGCGCGAATCGCGATACGCGTGTTCGACGGCGTAATCCTGATGGAAGCCGTACCCACCGTGGATCTGCACGCCTTCATCGGTGATGTAGTCGAGCGCTTCCGACGCCGCCACCTTGATGAACGAGCATTCCGCCGCGAACTCTTCCACTGACTTCAACATCGTCGCCGCGTAATCGGCTTCCGACCAGCTATGGCCTGCCAGCATCGCGTCGATCATGCCGACCACGCGATACGACATCGACTCCGCCGCATACAGGCGGATCGCCATCTGCGCCAGCTTGTGCTGGATCATGCCGAAGTCCGAGATCGACTTGCCGAACGCCTTGCGTTCCTTCGCGTACTTGATCGAGATGCCGAGCACGCCCTTGCAGCCGCCGGTCGCGAACGGACCCAGCTTCAAACGTCCCAGGTTGAGAATGTTGAACGCGATGATGTGCCCGCGGCCGATCTCACCGAGCACGTTCTCGACCGGGACCTTCACGTTATCCAGGTAAATCGCAGTGGTCGACGAGCCCTTGATGCCCATCTTCTTTTCTTCCGCGCCGGGATTCACGCCGGGGAACGCGCGTTCGACCAGAAACGCAGTGAACTTCTCGCCGCCGACCTTCGCGAAGACTGTGTAAAGGTCCGCGTAGCCGCCGTTGGTGATCCACATCTTCTGGCCGTTGAGCACATAGTGCTTGCCGTCTTCGGTGAGATCCGCGCGAGTGCGTGCCGCCAGTGCGTCGGATCCCGCCTGCGGTTCGCTCAAGCAGTACGCCGCCACCATTTCGGCTGCGGCGAGCTTCGGCAGATACTTCGCCTTCTGTTCTTTGGTGCCGAACATCAGCAGCGGCAGTGTGCCGATGCCAGTGTGCGCGCCGTGCCACGCCGAATAGGAACCTTCATGTGAGACGCCCTCCGCCACGATCATGGCGGAGGTCAGATCCATCTCCATGCCGCCGTACTCTTCCGGCAGAACGACTGCCGTGAGTCCGATTTCCGCGGACTTCTTGAGGATCTTCACGCACAGCGGATGGTCCGCATGGCGTATTGCTTCGGAGTTCGGCGCGATCTCGTTCTTATGAAAATCTTCTACCGTCTTCGCGATGCCGCGGTGTTCTTCGGTGAAATCTTCGGGAGTGAACACCTGCTCAGGCGTCAGGTTCTCGAGAAGAAACGCGCCGCCCTTCGTCTTGGCGATGGCGGATGTGGACGATGCTGTTGCAGTTGCCATGTTATGCCTCAATCACTCCTAATTCATCAGGGACTCGAAGATACCCGCCGCGCCCTGGCCGCCGCCGATGCACATGGTGACCATGCCATAGCGGGCCTTGCGGCGCTTCATCTCGCGCAGGATCGTTGCCGTCAGCTTGGCGCCGGTGCATCCCAGCGGATGTCCCAGTGCGATCGCGCCGCCGTTCACGTTGAGCGTCTCCGGGTTGATGCCGGTTTCCTTGACGACCGCCAGTGCCTGCACCGCGAAAGCCTCGTTCAACTCGGTGACGCCGATGTCATCGATCGTGATGCCCGCAAGCTTCAGCGCCTTGGGAACCGCCACCTTGGGACCGATGCCCATGATCTCTGGCGGGCATCCGCCCACCGCGAAGCTGGCGAACCGCGCCATCGGCTTCAGGCCCAGTTCCTCGGCCTTCTTCGCGGACATCACGATCGCGCAGGCCGCGCCGTCTGAGGTCTGCGAAGAGTTGCCGGCCGTCACCGTGCCCTTCACATGAAAGACCGGCTTCAGTTTCGCCAGCGCTTCCTTCGACGTGTCCGCGCGTGGACCTTCATCCTTCGCGAACACCGACTTCGTGGTCTTCGGCTTGCCGCCGCTCATGACAGTCGTTTCGAGTTCCAGAGGAACGATCTCCTCGTCGAACAAACCTTCCGCCTGCGCCTTCAACGCATTCTGATGCGAACGGTATGAGAACTCATCCTGCTCTTCGCGGCTGATGTTCCAGCGTTGATAAATGTTCTCGGCGGTGAGTCCCATGCCGATGTAGATCTGCGGCATGTTCTCGACCATCCACGGATTCGGCGCGAAGCGATGGCCGGACATCGGCAGCAGGCTCATGCTTTCGGTGCCGCCCGCGAGCACGACATCCGCGAATCCGGCGCGAATCTTCTCCGCCGCCATCGCGATGGACTGCAGGCCCGAGGAACAGAACCTGTTGATGGTCACCGCGGGAACCGTATCCGGCAATCCCGCGCGCAGTGTCGCAACACGCGCGACGTTCATACCCGATTCCGCTTCCGGATTCGCGCAGCCCATGATGACGTCGTCGATCATCGCGGGTTCGACCTGCGGATACTTCTTCATCAACGCCTGCATCACCGCGGCCGCCATGTCATCCGGACGCGTATACTTCAGCGTGCCGCGGCCCGACTTGCCGACGGCAGTACGCAAACAATCTATGATTACGGCTTCTTGCATGGTGTTCTAGTTCCTCAACGGCTTTCCGGTCTTCAGCATGTGCTGCATGCGTTCCTGCGTCTTCGCCTGACCGCAGAGGCTGAGGAAGGCTTCCCGCTCGAGGTCCAGCAGATATTGTTCCGAGACTTCCGATTCGCCCGAGAGGTCGCCGCCACTCAGGATGTGCGCGAGTTTCTTGCCGACTTCGACGTCGTAGTCGGAGATGTAGCCGCCCTGCCGCATCGACCAGAGTCCGATCTTCAGCATCGCCTTCGCAGGCGCGCCGCCGACCTTCACTGGCTTCGGAACCGCAGGGGTGAATCCGGGCACGAGGGACAGCGCGAGGTCCTTCGCATCCGCGATGAGGCGTTCGGTGTTCATCGAGATGCCGGCATCGCGGGCCAGTAATCCCAGAGCCTTCGCGTCATCGGCGCTCGAGGAAACCTTCGCCATGCCGATCAGTTCGAAACACTTGCGGGCGTCCTTTAACCGCACGATCAGTTCCTTGGTGCCGCCCCCGCCGGGGATCAATCCGACGCCGACTTCGACGAGCCCCATGTACGTTTCTGCAGCCGCCTGCACGCCCGTCGCATGCAACTGGATCTCGCAGCCGCCGCCCAGGGTGCGCGCGAACGGCGCGACAACCACAGGACGCGACGCGTACTTCATCCGCATGTTGAGCTGCTGGAAACGGTGGATCGACATCGCGAGGTCGTCCCACTCTTCTTCCTGCGCCGCCATGATGACCATCGCGAGATTGGCGCCGACGCAGAAGTCCTGGCCCTGGTTCGCCACGACCATCGCCTCGTATTCACCCTTGTCGAGCGCATCGAGGCCGGCCTGCATCATCGCGAAGTTGTCTTCGCCGAGCGAGTTCATCTTCGAATGGAACTCAACACAGACCACGCCGTCGCCGAGGTCGACGAGCGATGCGCCGGGGTTCGATTTCACCACGCCACGTGCACGCTTGAGGTCCGACAGCACGGTGACGCCCTTGCGTTCCTCCAACTCTGTGAACGCGGCCTTGCCGAGATCGAAGTACTGCGTGCCGGGATTGCCGTTCGCGTCATTCGTCTTGTAGAACGACGTCGCTCCGGACTTGCGCATCGCCTCAATGTTCGCAGGCAGCGAACGGCCTTCCTTCTCGATGCGATTGCAGACATCGACGAAGCCAAGCGCATCCCACAGTTCGAATGGACCGAACTTATGCGCGTAACCCCACTTCATCGCGCGATCGATCTCCACGCAGCGATCCGAAATCTCGGGGATCCGTTCCGCGCAGTAGATGAACAGGTCGCTGTACAGGCTCCACAGGAACGAGCCGACGCGATCCGTTCCCGCAACTAACTTCCGCAATCGCGCCGGCAGATCCTCGATCTGTTTGGCATCTTCCGCGCTGGGGAACTTCACCTTCGCTGCAGGCGCGTATTCCAGCGTCTTCAGATTGATCGCGTGGATCTCCTTGCTAGGACCCACCTTCTTGTAATAACCCTGGCCGCTTTTATCGCCGAGCCAGCCGTTCGCCATCATCTGTTTGTGCGTGGGATCGATGAGGAACCGGTCCCGCCACGGATCGTCCGGAACCGCATGATAGAGGTTCTCGCCGACGAAGCCCCAGACGTCGAGGCCCACGAGATCCAGCAGGCGGAAGCTTGCGGTCCCCGGCAGACCAATGAGCGGACCGGTGATCGCGTCCACCTCTTCCACCGTGTACTCGCCCTCGCGGGTGATCTTGCCGACCGTGCCGCCCCAGAAGGATCCAATCCGGTTGGCGATGAAGTTCGGCGTATCCTTGCAGGGCACGATGCCCTTGCCAAGCTTACTGTCGCCGAATGCAGAAACAAAATCGATGACGTCGCGCGAGGTCTCCGCGCCCGGGATCACTTCCAGCAGATGCAGGTATCGCGGCGGATTGAAGAAGTGCGTGCCGAGAAAGCGCCGCCGCACATCCGACGGCCAACCCTCGGAAATCTTCGCAAGCGGGATGCCGCTGGTGTTGGTCGAAAGGATCGCGTCTTTCTTCGCGACGGCAATCACTTTCTCCCACAGCGAACGCTTCAGGTCAAGGTTTTCGACAATCGCTTCCATGATCCAGTCGGCGGAAGCAAGCTTGTCGAGGTCGTCTTCGAAGTTGCCCGGCGTCACAAGCGACGCAGCGGCGTTAGTGAAGAAGCCTGCCGGACGCAACTTCAGAGCATTCTCGATGCCCTTCATTGCCGCGGCGTTGCGATTGGGTTGATTGGGAACGACGATATCGAGTAATAAGGCGGGAATTCCGGCATTGGCGAAGTGGGCAGCGATTCGGGCTCCCATCGTGCCCGCGCCCAGTACCGCCACCTGGCGTATGGTCTTCATTCTGGGGTGACTTCCAGATGAAGTTTAGCAACTCTGGTTTTGGCGGCCAGAAACAGTTGAGCGGAGGTCAACAACCGTTGTCCTCCGCTCAACAATCAAACTACTGATAGCGCGTCTGTACTGCGGTCGCGCGCAGAGCGCTGAACGATCCGAGATCCAGGCCGCGGGCGGTGAACGTCTTCGGCTCGGAGACGCTGGTGAGAGTGATCGTGTCGGTCTCACCGTTGGTCGCGGGAAGGTTCGACAGGATGTAGGACGGCACGACGAGCCTGCGGTCCGAAGCTTTCCCGATACAAATGAACGTGGCATACGACTTCGCTTTGGTGTCCGTCGCAATGCCGAGGACCATGACGAAGTCATTGGCGCCGCCGCCGGTCCAGGTCAGAGTCGCATCGGACGACCGGGGAATGGCGGAGAAGGCGCTCTGGTTGGTCCATTGCACGGGGTTCAGCGGCAGTTGGACGCTGAAAGGTCCCACATCATCCCCGCCTTCGCCGGTGAGGGTGTAGGCGCCGGGATCGATATATAAGCTGCTGGGAAGGCCGGGAAGGCTTGGAACTCCGGGGGGCAGGGGAATATTGAATCCCTGGCCAAGTTCGAGGCTGAAGTCACCCTTCACGTTGGGGATCGTTTTCGTTCCCTTGGGCCCAGTCAAGGTCAATCGGCCGGCAGAAAGAGGCGTGGCGGGATTCGTGCTGGCCAACCCGCTCGTGTCTCCGAAGTCTTCGAACTTGAGAACGACGCAGGATCCCAGCGGCATGTCGAGTCCGTTGCCCGAGTTCGAGAGCGCCTCGAACTTGTACCGGGTGAAGGATCCGGAGATGGAGTCGGTGACCACTTCGCCCTGCTGCGCGGCGATTGCAAAACGGGAAAGGGTTGCGTCGCCGACGCTGACTTCGCCCGCCGCCGCGAGGTTGTCGATGGTCGAGGATCCAAAGCGGGTGGACGTGCAAACCGCGTCGTCCGAGACAGGCAACGTCACAAAGTTGCTCCACTGGTCGCCGACCTTGACGGCTAAGGGAACATAACACCCCCGCGGCGCGGATGCCGGCACTTCGATCGCGATCTCGTCCGTCCCGGCAACATCAGTGCGTTTGGCGGACAGTACCGTGGCGATTGCGCTGCCGACGCGTACTTCGAATCCGGTGTCAAAATCCTGAGCAGCGGACCCGGCGGCTTCATCGACGCCCGCCGCCGCGGCCCCGAAGCCGCTCGCGCGCAAGCGAACCGTCTGGCCGGGCTTGGCCGGCATGTTCAGTGCGACCGGCATATCGTCAGCGCCCTTCGCTGCAGCCTGCCCAACGCCCTGTGCGGCGACACCGATGGTGGAATAGAGGCCGACGCCCTTCGCCACCACGCGGATCGCGGTCTCCGCCGATTCCTCGTTGTAGGTGAGCTTCACGGTTCCCGTTCCCTCCGGAACGCTGGACGACAACATGGCCACCACCGATCCGGGCCCTGCCTGCAGAACCCAGGCGTCGACCGCCGCGTCCCCGACCGTTACCTTGACGCTCACGCCACCAAGTGAAGTTTGCAGCGGATAAGTGTCGTTTGCGGCCGTCTCCTGCGGTCCGAGGTCTTTACCGACAAGTACGAATCTGGCCCCTTGTGGAACAGCGCTCGAATAACCGGCCGCGTGCCTGGCGCCGGGCGTTGTGATCTTCGGCGCCGCCAGCGCACAGACTGCGGCTACCGCAATTCCAAACACAATTCTCTTCATGACTATCTAAGCGTTTTCCAGGTCCAAACAGGCTCACCCGCATCTCTGGCCAGTGATAAAATCGCGCCCATGGCTTTACTCACCAGACGTTCGCTGTTGGCCGCAAGCGCGTATTCTTACGGCCGCATCCTCGGCGCGAATGACCGGATCCAGGTTGGATTCATCGGGTACGGGCTCATCGGAGCCCAGCATGTCTACGACTTCAAGAATCAGCGGGATGTCGACATGGCCGCCATGAGCGACACTTTCCAGCCGCGGCTCGAGCAAGGTGTCCAAGCCTGCGGCGGCAAGGCGCGCGCCTACAAGGATTTCAGAAAACTGCTGGACGACAAGGATCTGCAAGCGGTGGTCGTCTCCACGCCCGATCACTGGCACGCTCTCATGGCGATCATGGCCTGCGCCGCCGGCAAGGACGTGTATGTTGAAAAGCCAATGACGTTATTCGTCCGCGAAGGCCAGTGGATGATCAAGGCCGCGCGCAAGTATAACCGCGTCGTGCAGTGCGGCACACAACAGCGTAGCGGCCGGCATTACCAGAAAGCGAAGGAACTCATCAAATCCGGCTACATCGGAAAGCTGCACTCGATCCGAATGTCATCGTTCCGCAACGTCATGCCGGGCTTCGGAACTCCCGCCGATGATAAAGCTCCCAGCGAGTTCGACTATGACATGTGGCTGGGACCCGCGCCGAAGCGCCCCTACAATCCCCATCGCGGACTCTACCATTTCCGCTGGTACTGGGATTACTCGGGCGGCCAAATGACCAACCTCGGCGCGCACCAGATCGACATCGCGCAATGGTACATGGGCGTGAAGGGGCCAAAGAGCGTGACATCGATCGGTGGACGCCTGGCGCTCGAACAGGCCGGCGAAACGCCCGATACGCAGGACGCGATCTACGATTATGGCGGCGTCACCTCAATTTGGTCGCATCGCGAAGCCAATCAGGGGCGGCGCGGTCCCGGATCCTGGGGACTCGAGTTCCATGGAACCAAGGGCACGCTGAGTATTGGCCGCGGCGGCTACGAAGTCATTCCGGACATGAAGTCCGATCCCACCAATCTAATTCCGGTGTTCCGTGGGCATCCCGGCGGCGGTCCCGCCCGTTCGCAGGCGAAACCCGAGCCTTGGGTCGAAGCGGTGAAAGAGCCGGGTGATCCGAACGAGCAATTCGACCTGCATGTGCGGAACTTCCTCGATTGCATCCGATCGCGCCAGAGGCCGATTGCCGATGTCGAGGATGGCCATCAAACCGCCATCGCCTGCCATCTCGCGAATATTTCGCTGCGCCTCGGCGGCCGCCGGCTGCAGTGGGATCCGGAAAAGGAAACGATCCTTGGCGACCGCGAAGCCGCGGCGCATCTCGAGCGTCCCTATCGCAAGCCCTGGGATCAGGTCCTGCGGAGCTTCAATCTGTGATCAAGCTGGGCGTCGCGGCCACCTGTTACCTCACGGTCGCCCGTCCCAGCGACACACTTTCGTTCCTCGAACAGCAGGCCCGTAACGGCGCGGGCGGTATCCAAATGGCGATCAGCTCATTCGAGCCCGCCTATTTGAGAAAGGTCCGCGAACGGGCCGAAGAACTCGGCATGTACCTGGAATTGATGGGTCCGCTGCCGAAGGCAAACGGCGACGACACCCTGTTCCGAAAGATCATCGCCGCGGGCAGGGAACTCGGAGCAAAATGCATCCGCTGCGGATGCCTCTCCGGCCGCCGTTACGAGAGCTTTGACACGATCGAGAAATGGCGCGTGTTCGTCGAGGATTCGAAAGCGTCATTGCTGCAGGCGGCGTCGATCGTCGAAAAGGCGAAGTTCCCGCTGGCGCTCGAAAACCACAAAGACTGGACGCTGCTGGAGATGACCTCGCTGATGAAGCAGCTTTCGAGCGAGTACTTCGGCGTCTGCCTCGACACCGGCAACAACATCGCTCTCCTCGATGGAGCTGAGGAAACGATCGACGGACTGCTGCCTTACGTCGTCACCACACATATTAAGGACATGGCCGTGAAAGAGTACGAGGAAGGCTTCCTGCTGAGCGAGGTGCTGTTCGGGGAAGGGATGCTGAACATCCCCGGCATCGTGGCCCGGATCCGCAAAACGAAGCCAAACTCGAATATCGTGCTCGAGATGATCACGCGGGATCCCCTGAAGGTCCCTTGCCTGACGCCGAAGTACTGGTTGACCTTCGGCGACCGCAGCGGACATCTGCTCGCGAGGACGTTACGGATGACACGCCAGCAGGGTAAGCCATTGCTTCCAGTCATCAGCCACCTGAGCCGCGGGGAACAGGCGCGCCTCGAAGACGAGAATGTCCGCAAATGCCTCGAGTGGGCGGCTGCGAACCTCAGTGACGTTTTATAGGAACATCCGGTGCGTGCCGGCGACGAAGCCGGTCCAGAAGGCCAGGATCGCCGCAAGCAGAGTCGCGACCTGCAGCGCGAGCAATCCGCGCCGGTTCAAAACGAACCCACGCGGGTGATACAGGTGTTTCTCGAGTTCCAGCGTCCGGATCTGTTCTTCGAGCAGCGCGTCGAGCGAGCGGATGCGCCTCTGCATCGATGCGACGGTCTTCTCAACCCGCTGGATATCGTTGCTCCCGTTCACCGCCGGTCACCTCCGGCCGCCAGTTGCGCGGCTACGAGATTCCGGATCGACCGGATGCCTTGTACGAGTTCACGCCAGGACTGCGGCGACGGGGCGTTCTTCTCGAGCGCGCAGATCCGCAGTTCGAGCGAAAGGTAGGCCTGCTGCATCTCATCCAGACGGGCGTTCAATTGCAGGATCGAATCCAGCAACTGGCTCCAGCCATCGGGACCCTCGAGTGCTGACGGGGGTTTCACCAACTGGAGTTGGGCGGCCGGCGCCGGGTCCGGCCTCACGCGGCACTTCTCCACCAGGGTCCGCAGATGGGACAAGTATTCCTTCCGGTCCGCGCAAGCGGTCACGATCGGCGGTCCTCCTTCGAGATCTCTGCTATCTCAGGGGCAGGCAGTCCCTTCGGGCGGGAAAAGACCCGTTTGGCGAGGGATGCGAGGCTGTTCTCCGTCTCGACCTGAGCAATCCGGGTGGTGGGCGGCGCAGCCAGCCTCAGGCGGTCCAGTCGAAGTTCCTGCAACCTCGAGGCATACTCAGCGAACCGTTCCTCGAGCGTCCGCAGCGCGGTGTGCTGCTGTTCGAGCGCCTGCTCCAGCGTTCGAATGAGAGCCTCCTTCGTTTCCATTTCGGCGGACTGCATGGCGAAATCCGTGCGCGCCTGATCCCGCTGCTGTTCGAGAATGGCGAGAGCCTGATCGGGATCCGGACGGGTTCTCGACAGCGCCCCAGTCAATTCCTCGACCTGGCCGGATCTCTCCGCCAGCAGCTTCTCCAACTCCGCGATTCTCAGCCGCAGCGGACCCGTATCTTCGGCGGGTGTGGCCGTGGGATTCCCCTGCGCGAGGCTGTCCATCCGTTTCGTGAGCGCTTCGACCTCGCCTTCCAGCCTTCGCATCATCTCCATTGAGACGACCAGCGCCTTCTGCTGCTCGTTCACCAGTTCGTCCAGCGCCGAGTTCGAGGACCTCAGTTCGGCGCTTTCCCGCTCGGTCTGGGCGAGTTGAGCGAGAAGATAGTCGAGTCCATCGGCGAGTTCCTGCAGAAGCTGCGGCGCACGTCGATGAGCGCTCGACGCCACCTCACTCTCCCGAACGGGACTTTCCGTGGCTTCGAGTCGAGTCAGAGTTGGCGTCATGTTTCCTGGTTCCCGTCCGGTTCTGGGATTCCCCAAACAAGATAGTGCGTTTGCCGGGGTATTCCTCTCCAAAAAAGCTGCGGCGGATCCTTCGTTTCCCTTGGATCCTCTCCGTCATCCTCTTCGGCTTGGACTGGCGGAATTTGAATTCAAAGCGGCTTCCCGGCCGACGATAAGAACTCTGATGATGGACCTCGAATCCAGGTACCGTGACGCATGTCACAAACTCATCGCCTCGATCGACGTTCGGAGCGCCGCAGCCCAGGCCGCGGCTGACGCTGCCGCACTCCATCGGAGCCTCGCGCGCGACGCCCATCGAGTCATGTCTGCTACACCCGCTCCGGAAGTGCTCGACACCTATCGAAAACAGGTGGTCGCCCTGGTCGCCAAACTGGACGAACGAGAGGACCTTCGCCGTCGCGATTATCTCGGGGACACGCTGCACGACTTCCTCGACCTGGGCCAGAAACTGGGCTACGCCCTCCGTCCGACGCCAGTCCCGCCGCCGGAACCACCATCTCCCGCCGACAGCACCTTCGCCGACGTCGAAAGGGAACTCGCCGTCCTGCAGGCCGAACTCTCGTCCAGTGCGTAACTCTTACTTCCGCAGATTCTTCGCCGCGAACGCCAGAAATTGTTCCCAGTCATAAGCCGTCACATCGTGCTTGCCGGCACGGATGTGATAGCCGATGCGCCCGCCGAGAATCGGTTGATGCAATCCCGGCATCTCCGTGGCTGGCAGGCCTTCGACCCCCAGCAATTTGTACACCGGCGTCGCGTTCACGCCCGCGAGAAACATCCCCTTGGGATCCGCCCATTTGTCGTCTTCCGCTGCGGCGATGTACACCGGGCGCGGCGCCAGCAGTGCGACCAGTTCGTGCTGGTCGAAGGGCAGGTCCGCCTCGTGATCGTTGTACTTTTTGAAATTCGTGCAGAACCAGTGCGGGAACGATGTGTTGATCCGCTTGGTGGTCTCACCATACCAGCGCCGCGCGATCGCCGCACCGCCTTCGCCGGATTCATTGGCGATGATCATGGCGAAGCGGGAATCCACGGCGCCGCCCCACAG
>CAZVKC010000002.1:159715-180636 GCA_964627455.1 uncultured Solibacteraceae bacterium
TTCGCCTTGTCGAAATAGACTGCGATCTGCTTGCGCGACGCCAGGCCGCCGAGCGCGTCGGGCGATTGTTCGAAGACCTCGAACGACATCCCCGCCGGGCGCGCCGGACTCTTGCCGTACATCTGCGACTCGAACTGCTTGAAGATCTGCGTCCGCCGTTCCGCCCACTGCTTCGCGGACTTCACCTTGGTTCCGTCCGTGAACGTGAGCGCATCGGGCAGTGTGTACGTCCCGACCTTGCTCTCGTCGTAATTGAATCCCGCAGGATCCTGCAACAGGGCGGCAAAGGCCGCCAGATACAGCGCCGAAATCATCACGACGCGAGTATATCGAGGATTCAGCCGCGGATGCCGAAGCCGCTCACCGACCGTAGCGTCGTTTCCTCGCGATCAACGCCGGTCACCTCGGCGAAGCGTGGACCCCGCCACAACTGCGCCTCCAATTCTTCATGCTGCGCCGCGTTGCCTTGCGCGAAGACTTCCACGCGTCCGTCATCCAGATTGCGCGCGTACCCTTGCACGCCGATCGCGTGCGCCGCGCGCAACACGAAGTTGCGATACCCGACGCCCTGCACGCGCCCGCGGACATAATAGATGCGGCAAACCTTTCGCTCGGCCATACTTGAATTATCGCTATGGCTTTTCCCATCCATCGCAAGCGCCGCCTGCGCGCCACGGAGTCGATGCGGCGTCTGGTCCGCGAAACCTGGCTCGAACCCGCCCAGTTCATTCTTCCCCTGTTCGTCTGCGAAGGCGAGAACGTTCGCAAGCCGATCAGTTCGATGCCCGGGCACGCGCAGCAGTCGATCGACCTCACCGTCAAAGAAGCGCTCGAAGCGGAGTCGCTCGGCATTGGCGGCGTGATCCTGTTCGGCATCCCGTCGCACAAGGACGAGATCGCCAGCGGCGCCTATGACAAGAACGGCATCGTGCAGCGCGCCGTCCGCGCCATAAAAGCCGAATGCAGGAAGATCGTGGTCGTGACGGACGTCTGCAATTGCGAGTACACGAGCCACGGCCATTGCGGCAAGATCGTCGGCAACGATGTCGAGAACGATCCAACGCTCGAATGGCTCGCGGCCGCCGCGCTCTCGCACGCCGAAGCGGGCGCGGATATCGTGGCGCCGTCGGACATGATGGACGGGCGCGTCGCGGCGATTCGCCATCGCCTCGATGAGAACGGCTACGAGAAGATCCCGATCTTTTCCTACGCCGCGAAGTTCGCCTCCGGTTTTTATGGACCCTTCCGTGAAGCCGCCGAATCGACGCCGCAGTTTGGCGACCGGCGCAGCTACCAGATGGATCCGCCGAACGCGCGTGAGGCCGTCCATGAAATGGCGCTTGATCTCGAAGAAGGCGCCGACATGTTGATGGTCAAGCCCGCGCTCTCGTACCTCGACATCATCCGCGCGGCGAAGGAAAATTTCCCCGTGCCCATCGGCGCCTATCAGGTGAGCGGCGAGTTCAGCATGATCCACGCGGCAGCCGAACGCGGCTGGGTGGACCTCGACCGAATGATGATGGAAACCCTCACGTCGATTCGCCGCGCCGGCGCCGACATCATCATCACGTACTTCGCCAAGGACGCCGCCCGCGTGTTATGAGCAGCCACTACGATCTCGACTCCGTCAAGAAGCAGATGGACCGCGATGGTTTTGCGCCGTTGCGGGGCTTCATGAGTCCGGACGTACTGGAAGCCCTGCGGCGCCGCACGGCGGAGGTCGAAGCCGAGGAAGGGGACCACGCCGGATCCGAATTCAAGCAGGAAGCCGGCGCCAAGCGTCTCGCGAATCTCGTCGATAAAGGCGAAGCGTTCGAGCAGATGATCGCGTGCCCGGAAATCCTCGAAGTCATCGAACACGTCCTCGGACCCGAGTACAAGCTCGGCAGCCTCAACTACCGCTCAGCGTATCCCAATGAAGGCGGCCTGCAGCCGCTGCACGTCGACATGGGACTGCTGGTCGACGATTCGGGATCCCGCGTCTGCAACACCATCTGGCTGCTCGACGACTTCACGCCCGAAAACGGCGCCACGCGCGCGGTTCCGGGTTCGCACCTTTGGAAGCAGCGCCCGCAAGCGGTGCTCGAAGACGCCAACGCGCCGCATCCGCAGGAAGTGCTCGTGACCGGCAAGGCCGGCGACGTGGTCATCATGAATTCGCACTGCTGGCATGGCGGGACCACGAATCATACCGACAAGCCGCGACGCGCCCTGCACTGCCTGTACGTCCGCCGTGACGTCCCGCAGCAGCAGTATCAGAAAAAGCTACTCCGTGAAGAAACTCAGGCTCGCCTGTCGCCTCAACTGCGCAGGATCCTCGCCCTCGACGACCCGCTGAATGATGAACTCTGCGCGTCCGGCGTCCAACTCAGCGGCTTCATGAAGTAGCATTTCAGAACGCAAATCTCTGACGGGAAACGATATAATAAAGGGGCGAACAGAGACAGGCGCGATTCCCTCTCTGGATCCACCCCACGTCGGGTTCCAGCCACTGATCGCGCATGTGATTTAATCCCTGGGCGCGCAACTGAATCTCTACAGGAGAATTATGAGCATTTCGGAAGGCAAGCTTAGCCACCTTCGCAAGTTGTCGAACGCAAACAACGTGATCGCGGCGGCTGCCATGGATCAGCGCGGAAGCCTGCAGAAGTCGCTGGCGTCCGCCAAGGGTGTCAAACCCAGCGAGATCAGCGATGAGATGATGTCGGAGTTCAAGACCGCTGTTGTGCGCGTCCTCACTCCCCACGCCAGCGCCATCCTTCTCGATACCGAGTTCGGCCTCACCGCGGCGGCCAATCGCGCCCCCAACGCCGGACTCCTCCTCGCCTACGAAAAGAGCGGCTACGACAACACCCAGCCGGGCCGTCTCCCCGATCTTCTCCCCGACCTTTCGGCGCTCCGCATCAAGAACCACGGCGCGGACGCGGTGAAGATCCTCATCTACTACACCCCGTTTGACGACCCCAAGGTCAACGACATCAAGCATGCCTTCGTCGAGCGCATCGGCTCGGAATGCGAAGACAACCAGATTCCGTTCTTCCTCGAATTCGTCGGCTACGATCCCAAGGGCGGCGACGAGAAGGGCCTCGAATACGCCAAGGTCAAGCCGGAAATCGTGATCCAGAGCATGGCGGAATTCTCGAAGCCGCAGTACAAGGTCGACGTGCTGAAGGTCGAAGTGCCGATCAACGCGGAATTCGCGGAAGGCTCCTCGGTCTACAAGGGGCAAAAGGCGTATTCCTACCAGGAAGCCCTCGGCCACTTCAAGCGCGCCTCGGACCTCGCCACCAAGCCGTTCATCTACCTGAGCGCCGGCGTCGGCAACGCCCAGTTCACCGAATCCCTCAAGATGGCCGGTGAAGCGGGCGCCGATTACTCGGGCGTCCTCTGCGGCCGCGCCACCTGGAAGGAAGGCATCCCGGTGTACGCGACCAAGGGCGTGAAGGCTCTCGAAGACTGGCTCTCGACCGAAGGCGTGAAGAACATCAACGCCGTCAACGACGCCATCAAGACCGCGAAGCCCTGGACCGCGAAGCTGAAGTAACCGATCCTCTGAATCAGAAGACCCCCGGCAATCCGAATTGGAGCACCGGGGGTTCTTTTTTGTGCGCCAAATGATAGTCTGTAGCAGGGTGCGCTTCGATGCAGATCGATCAGGGCGGCGTCAAATACATCTTCTATTGGACCGGAGACGTGCCAGGCGGAACGCATTCGGAACGGGAACAGAGCGCAGAGATGGGATTCGGTTCCGGCCCGCAGGCGCTGAGTTTTCTCCGCAGGTTCCAGGACTTCGGACGCTTCCGAACCCTGTTGCAGGAACGGTATCCAGCGCAGATCAAAGTCTGGCGTCCGGAGAACATCCTCGAAAAGACCGCCGACGAGTTGGTGAAGAAGCATCTGCGCGTCTTGAAACGATGGGAACCGGCTGAAGCTTCGCCGCCGGGCACAGGCGTCGCGACCTACGTTCCCCGCAGGAACCCGCAGCCGATCGCCTCGTCGCCCGAACCCTCGACGTTTCCACCGAGCCACGATGGCGACAATCAGGCCGAGGCTTTGATCAACGCATCCGAAAACGCATCGCCATTCTGCGAGGAATGCGAGAAGGCGAGAGCCTGAGCTACCGTTTCCGGTTGTGTTCGAACTGTTCGTAGTCGTCGATCCGGTCGAGCTTGTCCGTCTCCCGGAACCGGGTTGACGCCAGGATGGCTTGCGCCCATGGTTCTTCGTCGAACCCGGGTCCCAGCCCCACCATGTGTTCGACAAAACGGCGTACGTTCGTGCGCGATGCAATCTCGTACCGCTGCGCTTTGCGCAATCCCTCGCGCACCAGATTCTCCACCTGCTCAACGGAACAGCCCTCCAATTGCGGACTGAAATTCCGACACAGATGCGTCGTCAGGCGAGCTTCGAATTCCAGCAGCGGAACCTCGCGAAGCGCCGCCATCTGCGCGGCGCGGATCTGCAGGACCTTGGTCGCCATGCGCCCCTACCGTCCTGCTGCCGCTGGAACCGGCGTCGCGCGCAACGAGGTCAACAGCAACTCCCAGGCGGCTTCGAGGTCGGCCTTCCTGGTCGCATCGGCCGTTCCCGTGACATCGATCGCAGGGCGCTTCGCATTGCGGCTTTCGCCGGGATAATGCCAGGTGAAACGCAGTTCCGGCTTGGATCCCGGAATCGACATCAGGATCCGGATTTCGCGACCCTCCAGCGCAGCCGAGGACCGCTCGCGGTCCGCCAGCACCTCCACCGAACCGCCGCTGGCCCTGGCGACGCGGTTGGTCTCTTCGAGGTCCATATTTGTGCGCATGTCGGGCTCGGCTACCGTGCGGCTTTCAAACCGGAGGGCGAGTCCCGATTTCTCGATAGCCAGGCGAGCCTGCTCATTCTGGGAAGGCTCGATCGTGAGTGCGCCGTTCCCGATGCAAAACCCTCTTTCCACGGAACTCGCATACGATTCCACGATGTCGCGCACCAGACCTTCGGCGATCTTCTCCTTTCCGGCGCCCGCTTCCACTTCCACCGAAATGAGATGCAATCCGGACGTTGTCGGCTTGACGAGTTCGAGCGTCACGATTTGCGGGAGAGCCTCATTGCGCGCGGACCATGCCGCGCGTGAGCCGGACAGGAACTCCGTTGCCCGCGGCGATCCGCCCATCTTCGAGAGTCGCTCGCGCCAGAAGCGATCGACACCGCCTTCCGGCATCGGGATAGTTTTGATGCCGGTCCGGTAGATCTCCTGGCTCCGGCCGGTTTCGCGAAACCCGGGGGAACTCAGGAAAGAGAATCGTCCAGTGCAGAATAATGTGTCGTCCATGTTCCTTGCTCCACCGCGGGAATCGCTGGGTTGCCCGGACCTCGGCTCCGAACATCCGATCATTGCCGGCAACAGCAAAAGGATCGGCAACATCCACAACGAAAGCGCGCGTTTGGTCAGCCTATTCATGCGATTCAAACGTCACTTTTCAGGGGCGGGGAAGTCTCCGATCTTGCGATTCCTCTCTTCGTAACGAACCTTCGCCAGGGCCTTTACTGCTTCGAATCCCCACTGGTGCACCGCGTCTTCCTTGTAGGCAGGCTGGTGCTCTGCCTCAATGGCGCGGTCGCCCGGCAATTGCTTCCCCTTCTTGTCGAGCGCCCCACCGGACGATCGAGGTACTGTAGCATCGCCATCGCCCGCCGGATCCTGCAGCACTGCCTGCATCGAATCCCCATTGGCGTGCCGGAAGAAGCCGCGGAAACACTGGTTCGGATAGGGATCGCTGCGAACCCAGTTCGATTCGACGCGCAGCTCGATCACATCCGCGGTCTTCTTGCCAACGCCCCGGGCGTTGAACGTATGGGTATGGACGCTCTTGCCCAGCGCGTCGTGGAACTTCTCCGCGATATCCAGAAGCGTCAGGTAGGTGCTCCAGACGTCCGGCGCCATCGCCGCTGCTGCAGCGTCATGCTGGTTGCCACCCGAGGCCGGCACAGCGTCGGGATCAAGAAGATCCGGATCCACCAGGCCCCAGTATTTGTTGGTGCTCGGCCGGTCATTCTTCGCAGGTACGGCAACTTTGGCAGGTTCGCGGTAGATCTCCTGATAGGGATCCGACTTCGGCAACTCGAGGGTCGCGACGCCGTTCTCGGTGACGGTCAGCCAGGAAGTCCGCCCCTCGTTGGTCTTGTGCAACTTGTTGGGAAGCAGTTGCAGGCCGCCCGGAATGTTGCCAAGAATCGGCGTCACCTCACGAGCGGAAATCCCCAGCACAAGCGCCTCAATCCAGCTGCCTTCGAAACCGCCTTTGATTCGCCAGTATGCGGCGGGAGATCCCGTAGACGGCTGCACGCCATGAATGATCCCGAGAATGTCGCCCGATGCGCCCTCCTTCTCACTGGCCCATCGAGTGACCAAGCCGCCCATGGAATGCGAGATCAGGATGACCTTCTCACACAATCCCGTGACGGCGGCGGCCTCCGCTTTGATCTCCTTGATTCGCGCGGCCAGTTTTTTGCCGGCATTGGCGGCGCTGTCCGTCCAGTTGTATCCGAAGCCGTAGACCGGGAATTCGAAGACCTTGCTCAACTGCCCCCAGTCGTGGTTCCGCAGAGGCTCGAGGAAGTCGTCGCGATAGGCCTGCATCAACGAACGAAATCCGTCGCCGACTGGATTTGCATTGTCCGGCTCGAGGTAAGCCGGGTCGAAACTCCGCCCGACGATCATCTTCTTCCGTGTGCCGCCCCCAGCATTGAAGTAGTTCTTGAGCATCCACATCGAACTGCTGGGATTCCACCGCATGTTTGGCAATCCGTCGGAACCATTGCCCGATCCATCCGTCCCGCTGCGACGCAGGCAGGTCCCCATGATGCCCGGCACAAAGATCAGCGGAATCGCTTCGCGCTGCACCTTGACTTCGTGTTTCGGAGTCTCCGTACCCAGTGGCGCCGTCGGCAGATCCTTGACCGGATCGTCGGCCTCCCACCACGGAATTGTCAGGTCCTTGCCCATACGCTTATCCCGCTACCAGCACCTTCACGACCTTTCCGGTGCGTGCGCTAACGTGAATCTGCATCGCGTAATCCGGACCTCGGGCCCCCTCCTGCGCATAGGCGGGAAAGGTCACCCGGTACACGTCGTCCCACAACTCGACCGAGAGCGGACCTTGCGGATCGTACTCGCTGAAGCCGGCCAAAGCGCCGACCGCAATGTCGTAAGCCTTTCGAGCGGAAATGAAGGACTCCCAACCGTCGCCCGCGGACCTTCCATGTGTCGCAGGCAGTTGTCCCTTGTCAACGCCGTTCAAAACCACGCCGCGAACTGCATCCACCACGACATGGATGACGTAATCCCTGCGGCGCGGGGCTTCAATGACGAAATCGAAGGCTACCTGATACTGGCCGTCCACCTTCACGAGGTGGATGTCCCCCGCGCGGTGGGCCTTAACTGATTGGCAGGCGGTTTCCAAGGCCTGCTGAGAAGTGCGCATAACACTTTGTTCCTTTTTGGCGGGGTGGGACTGCGAGCTCTTTTGGCCCGCGCCATTTGTACAACAGCAGTTTCCGAGTGCGGCGCAGAGACAGAACGCCGCTGCGGCGCGAATCATGGCGGCGTGGTCCTCCGGTTCTTTCCCCTCGAATGATACAACTGAGCCGCCGAATTCTTCGGATGCAGCATGGGGATGCTGCCGCTTCCGGCAGGCGACTCGGTGAAATCGTACACGACGCCGGGCACATCATCGTTGGTGTCGATGTTGTTGTCTGCTCCGGAGGGACCGATGCCGCGTGTGGTTCCGGCGGGCAGGCCGGCGCGGAACTCGGTCGGCGTATGCGTGTGAAACGATGCGACCTGGTAGACGGCGCCTTTCGCATCGGCGTCGGGGGTGGCCGGGTTATCGGCGGGCCGGGTGGGCAAGGGAACTGCCGCGCCCGCCGCAGGACCCACGAAAGCTCCGAGCACAGTAGCGCCGAACGTGTACTTGTTGGTCGTCGTGTCGAGTTGGATCCAGAAGCCGCGTTCCCGCCGCTGGTTGGGAACCTGCGTGCAGTCCGCGAGCGTCGTCTGCCATTCCGCAGTCACGGCCGCCACGACATCCGCATCCCCGACGATATCGTTGTAGTCGGGGAACTGCACCTCGACATCCTGCGCGACTGAAAAGAATTCCTTGCCCGCAACCGTGGCCACACCGCGCACTTTGAACTTGCCTGCGATGGTGGCGTGCCACGGCTCCATTTTCGAGGTGTCGGAGATCTTCTTCCAGTCCCTGCCGGAATCGCGCCGGATCTCAATCCGAAACGCGCTCGCCACAACGTCCGGCGGCTCAACCTTGATTTCCAGCTTGCAGTCACGGTTGTGTTTGAGCGTCAGCAGAGGCTTCTCGACCGTCAGCGTGACTGTGTAGTCCTTCGGCGCGACTCGCGGCGGGGCCACGATGGACTTGCCGTCCTCCTGCGCCTTGGCCGGCTTCAGGTCGGTCTCCACCTGTTCGAAGAACTTGTAGAAATGCCACTCGCAGGTTCCGCCCGGAATCGAATCGTAGCGAGACACCCCGCTCCCGTCTAACGCGTCTTCCTTGGGGCCGTCGGTGATCTTGGCCTTGAAGGGTTCATACGCATACGGCAGCGAACTCGGAGCAGCAGCCCACCAGTCGGGGCGTTTCTTCTGATCTTTCAGCCGCAGCAGCGTGAGTTGGATCCAGTGCAGTTTTTTCGGGCAGGGCTCCACTGGTTCATCGGGAGGCGTGTCTCCGCCCGGAGGTTTGGGTTCCGGCGGCGCGGGAGGCGGCGGATCCTCGCCGCCCGGATTCTTCTTTTTCTCGAGCGCCGCCTTGTAGTAGTCGACCCACTCCTTGCGTAACGCAGCTTGCGCCGGATCCGTTCCGCTCAATAACAAACGATTGCCGCTGGCATCGAAGAGTGGGTTGGGACGCGGGTCGCCGGCGTGCGCGGCGTAGATCGCCTCATCGGCCGCGCGAACAGCATCGGGATCCAAAGGACGCTCGAGTTTCGCCACAAGCGGTACACCCGGATTCTCTCACACATCCAGCTTCCTCATTGGCGTCTCGGATCGCGCCAATAAGAAAGCCCTCCGGCTTACCGGAGGGCTTTCTGTTCGCTTGCTGCGAAACCTACTTCTTTTCGGCGAGAGCGAACAACTGGTTGCGATTGGCGATGAACAGCGCGCCGTTGGCCGGCACCGGCGTCGAGTACACCGAACTGCCCATGTTCATCTCGCCGAGCAGCTTCTTTTCTTTACCCGCCTTCAATACCGCAACGTCACCGTCTTCGTCGCCGAGATAGACGTTGCCGTTGATCACCATCGGGCTGCCCCACACCGCGGCGAGCATGTCGTGGACCCAATACGGCTTGCCGGTGTTCACATCAAGAGCGTGCAGGAAGCCGGAGAAGTCTGCGTAATAGAGGATCCCGTCATGAATCGCGCCCGTCGAGATCGACCGGCGGATCTTGTCGTAATGCCAGAGCTGTCCCTCTTTGGTGATGTCGCCGCGCTTGGTCGCATCGATGCAATAGAGATGGCCCACGCCTTCGCCGTGCTCCGGATCCTGGCCATTTGCGATATACACCTTGTTCTGATAAATCACCGGCGTGCTGATCACTTCGTTGCGGGTCTTCGGCCACACCGAATCCTTGGGATTCATGTCGAACTCCCAAAGCTTCTTGCCGGTCATCGCGTCATAGCCGCGGACCCAGCCGTCGCCTTCGCCCATCACAGCCTGCACCACGTCGCCGATCTTGCCCACCGCCGGCGAGGACCACTGGCCATGCAGGATCCGGTTGCCGACGTTGTTCTGTTCCCAAACCACCTTGCCGGTCTTCTTGTTTACAGCAATGATCGCCGGCGCCTTCGGAGACGGGATGTTCACATGGCTCTCGTCCTGTCCGTTGGAAGTGCTGAGATACAGCATGTCGCCCCACGAAGTGACCGACGAATTCGACATGTTGTGCGGGTGTGACCCGAGTTCTTCCATCATGTCGAGCTTCCAGATGACCTTCGCGCCGCCGTTGCCGTCACCCTTCACGTCGAGGCACTGCAACTCGCAGCGGTTGTTGACGTAATAAAGGACCTCGCCCTCGACCAGCGGCGAGGAACACACGCCCTGGAACGGCCAGTCGTTGACACGCCCCGCCGGAAGCTTGGGATTCGCCTGCTGCCACAGGAACTGACCATCGGATTCGCGGAAGCACATCAATACGCCGCGGTCGCCGCCTTCTTTGGGATTGCGCAATCCTTCGTTGTTGGTGCCGACATAGACGCGTCCCCCGGCCACCACGGGATTGCCGTAGGTCTGCGAGCCGAGCGTCGCCACCCACTTCACGTTCTTCTTCGTGGTCACATCCCATTCGGTCGGAAGCCCCGCCATCGACGAAACCATGTTGCGGTCCGGCGTGCCGCCCCATTGCGGCCAGTCCGTGCCGCCGGGATCGGAGGCGGAGACCATCACAGCGACTGCGAGCAAAGCAGTAAATCCGGCGAAGAGTTTGAGCTTCATGGAAGTTTGTAGTACCTAGGGTATCTAATCAGACGACGCCCGGCAGCCCTTGGTTATGCGGTTACGCCCGGCTCGCGGCTACAATGAAAGCTACACACATGACTGCTCGTGTTTTCGTCTCCATCAAGACCTCCGTCCTCGATCCGCAAGGCCAGACCATACGCGCGTCGCTGCAGTCGATGGGGCATTCGATGGTCCAGGATGTCCGCGCCGGAAAGTACTTCGACGTCGTCCTCAACGCCACGGACCGCGAAGCCGCCGCTAAGGAACTCGACCAGATTTCCCACGACATTCTCTCCAATCCGGTGATCGAAGACTATCGCGTCGAGATCCTGGACTAAGACAAAAGGTCCACCTAAAACCACCAAACGTACTAACCTTGCCACGCCATAAGCCGCTTACAATACGGCTATGTGTGGCATTGTTGGTTACGTCGGATCCAAAAAAGCAACGCCTGTCATTGTCGAGGGGCTGCGGCGCCTCGAGTATCGCGGTTACGATTCAGCAGGCATTGCGGTTCTTGAAGGTGCAACGGATTGTTCCAGACTCTCGGTGCGCCGCGCGTCAGGCAAGCTGCGCAATCTGGAAGAGGTCATTCGGACCAGCCCGGTTGAGGGTTCCTATGGCATTGGCCATACGCGCTGGGCGACACACGGCCGGCCCACAGAAGAAAACGCCCATCCCCATCGCGACGCCTCGGGCGAGTTTGCAGTCATTCACAACGGCATCATTGAAAACTACCTGCAGTTGAAACACGAACTCCAAAGCGAGGGCGTGCAGTTTGCAACCGAAACCGACACCGAAGTCATACCGCATCTCGTTGCCCGATACTTCAGCGGCAGCCTGGAAGAGGCGGCCCGCGCGACCATCCAGCGATTGCAGGGCGTTTTTGCGATGGCAGTCATCTCGGTCCGCGATCCAGGCAAGATTGTCGTGGCGCGCCAGGGACCTCCAGTCGTGATCGGCCTCGGCGAAGGCGAACACTTCCTCGCTTCGGATGTCCCCGCCATTCTCAACCACACTCGCGATGTGATCTTTCTGCACGACGGTGACATGGCCGTTCTCACTCCCGAAGGCGTGAAGCTGACCGACTTCACCGGACGCACGATTTCCCGGCCGGTTTCGCGAATCCTCTGGGATCCGATCATGGCGGAAAAGGGCGGCTACAAGCATTTCATGCTCAAGGAAATCTTTGAGCAGCCGCGCGCCATCCGCGACACCATGCTGGGACGCATCGGCCAGGAAACGGGCCGCGTGTTTCTCGATGAGATGGAGATCAGCGAAAAGGATTTCCGCGAATTCGAGCAGGTCAAGATCATCGCCTGCGGCACCTCCTGGCACGCCGCGCTGGCCGGCAAGTTCATGATCGAACGCCTGGCCCGGCTGCCGGTCGATGTGGATTACGGAAGCGAGTTCCGCTACCGCGATCCGATCATCGCGCCGAAGACACTCACCGTCGTCGTCTCGCAATCCGGCGAAACCGCGGATACCCTTGCCGCGCTCCGCGAAGCCAAGAACAAAGGTTCGAAGACGCTCTCGATCTGCAACGTCGTCGGATCGATGATGACGCGCGAATCCGCCGGCACGCTGCTCACGCACGCCGGTCCGGAAATCGGCGTCGCCTCGACGAAAGCGTTCACCTGCCAGTTGGTCGCGCTCTTCATCCTCGCCATGCATCTGGGACAGTCGCGCAACAAGCTCAGCCTGGAGCAATCCCAGAAGTTGATGCAGCAGTTGCTCCATCTTCCCGCGCAGATGGAAGAACTGCTCACCAACGACCCCGGCTACGACGAGTTGTCGAAGAAACTGTTCCGCGCGACGGACTTCCTGTATCTCGGGCGCGGCGTCCATTTCCCGATGGCGCTCGAAGGCGCGCTCAAGCTCAAAGAGATCTCGTACATCCACGCCGAAGGCTACCCGGCCGGCGAAATGAAGCATGGTCCGAATGCGCTGATCGACGGCAATCTGCCGGTGGTGGTCATCGCGACGCGTGACCCCAACGATCCCGAAAGCGTGATCCGGTACGAGAAGACGCTCTCGAACATTCAGGAAGTGAAGGCGCGCGAAGGCATCGTCGTCGCGATCGCCTGCCAGGGCGACGAGGACATCCACAAAGTCGCCGAGCACGTCATCGAGATCCCGGTGACCGGCGAACTGCTGCTGCCGATCCTCGAGGTCGTTCCGCTGCAGTTGATCGCCTATCACGTCGCGGTGCGCCGCGGCTGCGACGTCGATCAGCCTCGCAACCTGGCCAAGAGCGTTACCGTGGAATGATGCTGCAGCAAGCGGTACACCGCATCGAGATCCGCACCAGAGGAAAAGGATTCACGGACTTCACGCGCGAAGTGGAGGCGTGGGTTCGCGCGCAGGGATTCCGCACGGGACTCCTCACGCTGTTCTGCCAGCACACCTCCGCGTCGCTGTTGATCCAGGAAAACGCGGATCCCGACGTGGTGCGCGACCTCACCGATTACTTCGACCGCATTGCGCCGGAAAACGATCCCCATTACCGCCACACGATCGAGGGTCCCGACGATATGCCGGCCCACATCAAGACCGCGCTGACCACAACGCAACTCTCGATCCCGCTGATCGACGGGGAACTCGCACTCGGAACGTGGCAGGGCATCTACCTGTTCGAACACCGGGCGCATCATCACCGTCGGATCGTCGCCTTGCACCTGTTGGGCGAAGCCTAAAAACAGTACACTCGTAACTGAAGAGCGTCTATTTCACATCATGCAACGTCGAACCTTCCTTTCCACGTTGGGCGCCGCGGCGTTCGCCAGTGCCGCTCCTGCACCCTCCGCAATGCAGAATTGGCCGCAATGGCGTGGACCCAATCGGGACGGCATTTCGACGGAAACGGGCCTCTTGAACCAGTGGCCTTCCAACGGGCCTAAGCGGCTGTGGCAGATCAACAGCCTCGGCGAAGGTTACGGCTCGCTTTCCATTGTGGGCGACTTCATTTATGTCCACGGACGGCAGGGATCGAACTCCGTTGTGTTCGCTTTGAAACGCGACGGAGGCGCTACTGTGTGGACTGCCGTGCTGGGACCTCGCCTCGACCAGGACCGCGGTGGCGGCCCTCGCGGCACGCCTACCGTAGATGGCGACTACATTTACGCGTTGAGCGAGAACGGCGACCTCGGCTGCCTGCGCGTCAAAGACGGCGGCATTGTGTGGAAGAAGAACATCCTCTCGGACTTCCGCGGATCGAATCCTCACTGGCTGATCAGCGAATCTCCGCTCATTGACGGCAACAAAGTCATCGTCACTCCCGGCGGCAACGACGCCTGCGTGGTCGCCCTCGACAAGATGACCGGCAAGACGATCTGGACCTCCAAGGGCCTGAGCGATCAGGCGGGCTATGCCTCCTGCATCGTTGCCGACATCCAGGGGATCCGCACCATCATGACGCTCACCTCCGAAGCCGGTGTCGGTGTGCGTGCATCCGACGGCAAACCGATGTGGCGCGAAATCTCGCCAGCCAACGGCACCGCCAACTGCACGACCCCCGTCATCGAGGGCAACAAAGTCTTCTACACGTCCGCCTATGGCACCGGCTGCACGATGCTCGAACTCACCGCGCGCAACAACCTGCTGTGGGCCGAAAAGAAGTACTTCAGCCGCGACATGCAGAACCATCATGGCGGCGTCATCCTGCACAAAGGCTACGTGTACGGCTTTTCGAACCAGATCCTCTCCTGCATGGAACTCGCCACCGGCAAGCTCACGTGGCGCGATCGCAGCGTCGGCAAAGGGGCCCTCACCTACGCGGACGGCAAACTCTTCCTGCTCGGAGAAAACCAGACCGCCGGACTCTGCGAATGCTCGCCCACCGGCTACAAGGAACTCGGACGCTTCCGCATCGAAGACCAGGGTCGACCCAGTTGGGCCCACCCCGTCGTCTGCGGAGGCAAACTCTACATCCGCAATCAGGGCCAGTTGACTTGCTACGACGTCAAAGCCTGATCCTGATTCTCTTCGCCACGCTGTCGGCGCGAGCCACAGAGATTCAACTCTCGTATGCAGTGCTGGAACGGATGATCGCGCAGCAGGTCTTCACCGAGGACGGCCGCAAGTACGTGAAAGGCAGCAAGACCGCCAAATGCACCTTCGCGTATCTCGAGAACCCGAAAATCCGGTCGGCCGGTGATCACGTCGCCATTCAGGCGCGCTTCACCGGCCGGTCCGCCATCGACATGTTCGGTCATTGTGTCGGCATCGGCGACGCCTTCAACCTCACCGTGTTCGGCAAGCCGTTTTATGACAAAGGCCGCGTCTCGTTCAAGGACATCTCCGTGCAAACCGATCGCGATAGCTTCTACATCCGCCGCGTGCGCCAGGCGCTCATGCAGACTCTTTCCCGCCAGTTCGACTACAACATCCAGGACGACGCCAAGCGGCTGCTCGAACAGCAGGATCCCGGCGCGCCCTTCAAACGCGAGATGATCCGTTTCGACGTCACGCAGATTCGCGCTGCGGAAAGCGCGCTGGTCCTCACCGTGGACTTCGCGCTTGCGGTGAAATAGAAGAATGTCCTCTCGCCGCGAAGGCCTCTGGATCGGCCTTGCGACACTCCTCGGCCTTTACCTCGCCTTCATTCAGTACCTGCCGCCCGTGCGCAGCTACCACCTGGTCGGCGACATCGACGGCTATCACCATCCGCTCGTCAACTACGCCTTCACATCGCTCAAGGAAGGCCGGTTCCCGCTTTGGGATCCCGGCATCTACTGCGGACTCAGCTTTCCGGCCAACATTCAGGCGCAACTCTTCTATCCGCCCACCTGGATCCTCTTTGCCGCACAGTGGCGTCGCGTGGGCGTGACCTTCATGGCGTTGCAGATCTTCACCATCGCACACATCTGGATCATGCTGCAGTTCGCGTATTGGTGGCTGCGCAAGGGACGCGAACTCCCTTCCGCCGCCGCGCTCATCGGCGCAACGGTGTTCTGTTTCTCGGGATATGTCATCAACGACCTGCAGCACATCGGCGTGATCTGCGCCATAGCCTGGCTGCCCCTCGCGCTGTGGGGCGTCGACCGCCGCCGCGTCTGGATGATCGCGCTCGCGATGGCTCTCACATTCCTCGCTGGATATCCGGCTACCTGGATTGCCTGCGCGCTCGCCGTCCTTGTGTATGCCGCCGCCACCGCCTGGAAGTTCACACCACGCGCCTTGGTAGGGATTCTCTTTTCGCTGGCCTTAGCCGCCATCCAACTGCTGCCCTCGCTGCAACTCGCCGCCCTGCGGCCGGGAGAACGGGTATACGGGACTGGCCCCAACCTCGAATGGCAACTCCGGCGCTTCTATCCGAGTTCGCTGCACGACCCGAACATTTACCTCTATTACGGCGCCGGACTGCTTCTCGCATTCGTACTCTTCTTCTGGAAGATCCGCAGCGCCAACTGGCGAGCGTACGCCGCCCCATTTGCCCTCGGGCTTGCCGGCACGATCTTCTTTCAGGACCCCTACCACGTCGTCAGCGTGTGGGCGGAAAAGCTCGGCAGTCTCGTCGATGTCATGCAGCACTGGAATTTTCACATTGTGCTCAGCGCCGCCGCCGGACTCTTTACCGCGCTCGCCTGGGCGCCGGTCGCCGCCGGATCCCGGCGTACGACTCGAGTCCTGTTCGCCGTCGTCTTGCCGATGCTATGGTTCGAACAATACTGGTTCGGGATGCGCCGCGACGAACATTTCGGCGCGCCCGGAAACACCGACAAGTTCTTTAAAGATGACGTCCGCAATGGCGGCCCCTCCATCGCGGGCTTTGATCCGTCGGCCTACCGCGCCATGAAATCCGATCCGGCCTACCGCATCGTCACGGACCACGGTCCGCACGCGACCGAGTTGCGCCACTACCGGATCCCCACACCGCTGGGCTTCGATCCTTTCCTGACCAGCCGCTACAAACAGGAAATCGAGCGCCTCACCACGTTCACCAACAACCGAGAATTCGAACTCCCCCCCGGTAATGAGGCGATGCTCAAACTCCTCGCTGTTCGATACTACGCGTCCGCCGAAGGGCGGCAATACTACGAGGAACTCGTTCACTCGCCCCTCTACCGGAAACTGCCGCAGGAAAACGACACGTACTTCAAAGTTTTCGAATACCTGGGCGCCCAGCCATCCTGGCGCTTCGAATCCGGAAGCGCAGCAGTTGTCCGCTGGACCCCGGAAATCCGGGAGTTCCAGGTGTCCGCCCGTCAGCCCGGCGAGTTCGTGTTGATCGAGCAGTTCCTTCCAGGCTGGTCCGCCACCGTGGACGAGAAGCCCGTCGCCATCGGGTTCTTCTCAACCGCCTTTCAAAAAATTCAGATCCCCGCCGGAGCCCACCGCATCCGTTTTCAGTACCGGTCCGAATGGCTTCCATACGGAGCGCTGCTTTCGGGTGTCAGCCTGGTTCTTTTGGCAATGGTCCTGCGCCGGGACCTCTGTTAACATTGTCGGATACCAATTGGCGGGATGACGGGTATCATTGGCTCCAAAATCCGTGAAAACTATCGCATCGAGGCTGAAATCGGCGCGGGCGGAATGGGTGTCGTTTATCGTGCAGTCGACCTGGGATCCGGCGAGTTCGTAGCGATTAAAGTCATTAGTCCCAAGGCCTTGGCAGATCCGGAACGCCTCCGCCGTTTTCGCAATGAGGCGAAACTCGCCTCCTCGATCCAGCACCCGAGCATCGTGGGTGTTCGGGAAGTGGGATCCGCCGAAATCGCCGGCCAGCTCCGTGACTTCATTGTTATGGAACTGGTGGGCGGCATCACTCTCGCAGAACGCATCAAGGGCCGCCCCCTCCCGCTCAGGGAAGCGCTGCATTACGCGATCCAACTCGTGTCTGCCCTCGACGCCGCACACCGTTCAGGAGTCATCCACCGCGACGTCAAGCCAGCGAATATCATTCTCGACGAGAAGGGCAACGCCAAACTCGCCGACTTCGGCCTCGCTAAGATGAACGAGAAACCGGCGGATCCCTTCGCGGAAACCGGCAGTGTCCAACTCGACCTCACGCACGACGGCGCGATCATCGGCTCGGTCGCCTACATGTCGCCGGAACAGGCCCGGGGGCTCGAGGTCGACCACCGCACCGACATCTTTTCGTTCGGCTCCGTCTTCTACGAGATGCTCTCCGGCAAGCCTGCCTTCGACGGCGCGACGACTGCCGACAAGCTTTCTGCCGTCCTCACCAAAGACCCCGAGGACATCCCGGATCTGCCCGTCGACCTCAACATCATCCTGATGCGGTGCTTGCGCAAGGACCTCGGCCGCCGCTGGCAAACCGCCGCCGAACTGAAGTCCGCGCTCGAAGATATCCGGATTGGCAGCGACGCCTCCGGCTCCACGACCCTGATCCTGCGCCGCACCTCCACTCGCCGCTTGTGGCTCACCGGCCTGGGGGGCTTCGCGGCCGGACTGGCGCCCACTGCCTATTTCGCCACTCGCAAAACCCCGCAGCCGGCCTTTCAAAGACTGACGTTCCGCAGCGGCGACGTGACGGGCGCCAAATTCGCCCCCGGGGGACTCATCGCGTTTACCGCCACCTGGGACGGGGCCCCTTCGGAACTCTTCACCTGCCAGCCCGGCAATCGGGAACCACGCCCTCTCGGGCTCCCCCATTCGATTCTCAAGGGCGTCACTGCCGCCAGTCAGGCCGCCCTGATTTCGGACAAAGACAATACCCTCAGCATCGTCTCGCTGGGCGGCGGCGAACCCCGGCCGCGACTCCAGAATGTGCTCGACGCCTGCTGGGGACCCGACGGTGAATCACTTGCCATCGTCCAGCAGACGGGCCCCTCCCGCTTCCACATCGAGTATCCGATCGGAACCAGGCGCTATGAGTGTGCGGGACCTCCGCCGCAGAGCATCCGGGTGTCGCCCGACGGCAGAGATGTCGCTTTTTTCGAATTCGTTCCTCAGGTCGCAGACTACCAACTGGTCGTGGCGCCGCCGAAAGGCAAGGCGCGGGTGGTCACCTCCGGCTGGCGGGCCGTTGGCGGCATCCTCTGGAGCCCCGACAGCAACGAACTCTGGTTCAACGCAACGCGCGCCAACCAGGATCCCGGCGTTTACGCCTACTCCCTCAACGGCCGCGGCCGCGTCCTCGTCGATACCCCGGAGTGGCTCTACCTCCACGACCGGAATTCGCAGGGGGAACTCTTGGTGGCGCCAACCCAGTCCCGCCTGAGTATCCGCGTCGGGGGCGCCGGACGCTCCGAACGCAGTCACTCCTGGCTCGACAGTTCGACCGCTTACGATATCAGCGCCGATGACCAGCAGGTGCTGTTTGCCGAACTCTCCTATGCCTCCGGCCGCAACCCGTTCATCTTCATCCGCAACCTGGATGGCTCTCCGGCGCGGCGGATTGGAGAAGGGAACCGGCCTGCCCTTTCCCCGGACGGGAAGTCTGTGGTCTGCACCAAGGCGGTGGATGCCGGATTCAAAATCGCGATCCTGCCAAACGGCCCCGGCGAAGGGGTCACCAGGAATCTTCCGGGCTGGTCCTTCGAGATTGCCGACTGGATGCCGGATAGCCGCGGTCTGCTCGTCTATGCGCAGCGCGGCGACGGTCCCCCGACGTCCCACTTGCTGCTTCCGGACCGCGAACCGGGCCCGCCGATTGCGCCGCCGGGTGTCCGCGCCATCAAAGCCTCCCCGGATGGACGCTACGCCGCAGGCGTTCACAACGGACATTTGACCCTGTATCCGGCGTCAGCGGCCAGCGCGGATACCGTCTTGCCCCCAAAGCTGGTCGCGGCAGCCCAGCCGAACGAGTCCGTCATCCGCTGGACTTCGCGCGGCATCTTTACCCGCCAGCGCTTTCCTGACAAGACCATCATCTTTGCCATCGATCCCGCATCGGGCCGCCGGACCGTCGCCTACGAACTGACGCTACCCGAAATTGGATCCGGGTTCATCGAGCCCACGGTACTTTCGCCGTCAGGCAACGTCTACGCTTATACCTACCAGCGTGACCTCGCCTCGTTGTACCTCGCCAGCGGTATCCGCTAGAAATCCGGCGCGGTCCGCGCTGCAAACTGGTACACTGCATATTTCGCATCATGTTCATCGGACTCGAACACACCGCTATCGCATCGCCCGATCCCAAGCGCCTGGCCGATTGGTACTGCGAATACCTCGACTTCCACATCAACTTCCACTACCAGGCCTTCTACTTCGTCAAGGCGAAGAACGGAACGATGCTCGAAATCGTCCCGTCGGATGGCGATAGGGTGGACACCGGATTCAAGTCCCCGGGCATTCGCCACCTCGCAATCGAGGTCACGGACTTCGACGCCGCCTACGAAAACCTGAAGGGCCGCGGTGTGAAAATCATCGTCCAGCCCTACGAGACCGAGGGCAACCGCCTCGTCTTCTTCGAGGACTGCGACGGCAACATCCTCCACCTGATCAAGCGCGAGAAGCCGCTGCCCTAATCGTGATCGCCCGCGTCTTCCGAGCGTTCCACTATCGTGACTTCCGTCTCATGTGGATGGGGGCGTGTACCTCCTCCATCGGTACGTGGATGCAATCGACCGCTCAAAGCTGGCTGATCTACGACTTGTCCAAAAGCTCGGAGTACCTGGGCCTAGACCGTTTCCTCGGCGAGATTCCAATTGTATTGCTGTCCCTCTTCGGCGGCGTGCTTGCCGACCGGGTAAACCGGCGCTACATCCTGCTCGGATCGCAGGTCCTGCAGATGACCTGTGCAGTCATACTCACTCTGTTGCTGGTCACCGGGGTGATCTCCTCGAAGAGTCCGCTGGTGTGGCCGATCCTGACCCTGTCGTTCTTCGTCGGTATCGCGCAGGCGTTCGGGGGACCCGCTTACTCGGCGCTCGTCCCGACACTTGTAGAAAAGGATGATCTTCCCAACGCGATCTCATTGAACTCCATACAGTTCAACCTCGCCCGAGTCATCGGTCCGGCACTCGGCGGGACGGCCCTCGCTACGTTGGGAGCGGCGTGGTGCTTCGGCATGAATGCTGCTTCTTATGTTGCAGTTATCATCTCTTTGTTAATCGTTCGCCCGAAGTTCGTTCCTTCAGGCTCCAAAGCGAGCGTCTTTGCCAGCATGCGTCAGGGAATCGACTTCGTTCGACAGCGAACAGCGATGGTCCCGCTTATCGGCCTGACCTTTTCGATGACGTTTCTTGCTGTAACGCAAATGCAGTTCCTGCCTGTATTTGCGAGAGAAATCCTCCACGAAGACGCGAAGGCGTTTACCTATCTCCTGATCTCGTCCGGACTCGGCTCGGTCACCGGCGCGCTGATCGTGGCGGGATTCGCTCGCAAGCGCGGTCTGGGCCGCCCCGCACTCCTCGTCCTGGGACTCCTCGGCTTTTTAACCGTTACTTTCTCTTTCACTCGCCATCTGTTGATTGCAATGCCGATCGCATTCCTCTGCGGAGGGTGCCTGATCGCCATGTTCGC
>CAZVKC010000002.1:180736-186226 GCA_964627455.1 uncultured Solibacteraceae bacterium
GGGCTCGAGACCTGCTACGACGAGCGAACCGGTTCCAGGTCGAAGCCGCACTGTGGGGGCTACCGCCTTCCGACTGATGCCGAGTGGTCACGGGCTCTCGAACCTGCGGACAACGACAACGTCAATCTTGGATTGGACACCGTAGCGACGGATCCGCAAAGACTTCTCGCGCTTCGCCCGAGGCCCGCACCGGGCGGAGATCGCCTGGTGGACATGACGGGAAATCTCTGGGAGTGGTGCGAGGACTGGTTCTCGCCCGTCAACGCCCCTTGGCCGCTGCACAATCCACGTGGACCGCTGCGCGGCTTAGCCCGCGTCATTCGCGGCGGATCCTTTCAAACCACCCGCACCCGCTGGCGCGGCGAACTTCGATCCTCGATGGATCCACAGGCGAAGAGTTCGCGAACCGGCATCCGGATCGTCCGGTCGAGAAGGGAAGTCGCCGACCTCCCTGTCCCGAACTGGTCCTTGTATCACAAGGCCCCGGCCAGCGCGCCGCCCGCGCCGCCAGTCACCGCCGGAATCACCCGCGGCAAATGGGAGGCGATTCTGGGATCCCCGAAATTGCCGCGTACCGCGCCTCCCGCCGTGCGGCAACTCCGTAAAATTGACGACAACTGGTTCGACGCGCGGATCCTCGAATACGAGACGGAACCCGGCATCTGGGAGAAGTTCGCAATCATTGATGGGACACCTGAGGATCGCAGGCCAAAGCCATTGATCATAGTGCCTTTTTACGACATCGACAGTTCTATCGGACTGGAGTCCGGCGGCCGCAATTTCTCGCCGTCGCAGGTCCTTTGGTATGCACGCCTGGCAGCCCAGAAGGGTTTCCTGGCTGTTGCAGTTCGCTGGTACGGCGAGAGCTATGGCGAACGGTATGACGAGGCAGTGGCGAATCTGGCAGCGCGCCACCCGGGCGTCACAGGTCTCGGCAAATGGGTTTGGGACGCCCGCCGGCTCGTGGACTACCTGGTCACGCTGCCGCAGGTCGACCGGAACCGCATTGGGATGATCGGCCACTCGCTGGGCGGAAAGATGACGATGTACGCGACAGCGATGGATGACCGGATCCGTGCTGCCGTCGTATCGGATCCCGGTATCCCGCTCGCATCGACGAACTATCAGGACTACTGGTATTTGGGAGACAAAGTGAAAGTGCTGCCTCCAGGCACGGACCATCACGAACTCGTCAGACTGATTGCGCCCCGGTCGTTCTTATTGATCGCCGGCGAAGCGGATACGGAACTATCGTGGTCGTACCTCGAGTCTGCGCGGCAGGCATTCCCGGATCCCGACGCGTTGGGCTGGATTCATCACAAGACAGGGCACCGTCCCACGCCCGAGTCGATATCCCAGGCGTTGACCTGGTTGTGGGCCCGTCTCCGTTAGTTGACATAATATCCGTTATCGGCGACTCCTACTCGACCCGATCCTTCGCCTTCGCCGCCTGGGCCGGCTGCCACTGCATGTTCCCGGGTTGGTCCGCGCCGCCCCGCTTCAGCGGAACGATGTGATCAATGACGTACCCCGGACACTCGCCGGTGGACTTCCCGGTCACCGGACACGGGTGGCTCTTGCGGAACGATGTGCGTGCCTTCGACGATCGCGCGATCCTGCCTCTGCGGTCCCGCCGAACCCCGGCCGCCTTTCGTGTCGCTCGCGGTCGCGACGAAACGCCGGATCTCCTGGAGCCGCCACCGCTTCGCCCACGTCCCTCCATCGGAAACGACGACAGCAGCATGCCCACCACGATCGCAATCCAGAGTCGCTTCATCATCATTCTTCCACCGTACCTTGTCCTGACTGCCGGGCCAGTTCCGCAAACCAGCCATCCGCCTGGATCAGGGCGGCGGGCGGACCCTCCTCGAGAATCCGGCCTTCGCTCAACACATACACATGATCCGCGTCTTTCACCATCGTGTACCGGTGCGCGATGATCAGCATCGTCGGACGCGGCGACAACTTCGCCAGCGCCTGCCGGACCTCGGTTTCCGTCGCGAAGTCCAGGTTCGCCGTCGCCTCGTCCAGCACCAGCAACCGCGGCTGATCCGCCAGCATCCGCGCAATCTGCAAACGCTGCCGCTCTCCGACGCTCAACCCGATCCCGCGCTCGCCGATCTCCGTATCGATTCCTTCCGGCAGACGTTCCAGAGCCCGGCCGAGTCCGGCGGCCAGCGCGGCGTTGAGGACTTCCTCGCGAGTCGCTTCGGGACGCTTGTACCGGATGTTGTCCGCCAGCGTCCCGCGGAACACCGCGCCGTCCGCCGAAACCACCCCGATCGCCGCCCGCACCGCCGACGGACCATACTTCGCGATATCCGCGCCGTCGATGAGGATCCGCCCACCTGTCGGCTGGAACAGCTTCAGAAGCAAATCCGCGGCAGTGGTTTTCCCCGCTCCCGACGGACCCACGATCCCGGTGATCTTCCCCGGCTCCAGCGTCAACGACAGCCCCCGCAACACCTCGCGATCCGCCACATACGCGAACCGGACATCCTCGAACTCCACCTTGCCGGGTCCCGGTGGCAGCACGCCGCCCGACTCTTCCGGCGTTCCCGAATCGAGTAGTCCGACGGCGCGTTCCAGGGACACCAGGTTGTTCTGTAGGTTCACCGCCAAACCGTTCAGCGAATCGATCGGCGCGAACAAACGGTCGAGGTACGTGACGAACATCACCACGTCCCCGGGCGTCAGCCGCTGCTTTAACACGAGCCACCCGCCATAGCCAAGCACCATCGACCGGCTCAGATTGCTGAGGAAACTTTGCGAAATGTAGAAGCGATGCGCGGTTCGGATCCGCTTCAAGTAAATGTCGTATGCCTCGCGCGACTCCCGCGCCAACCGGTCGCGCTCGCGATCCTCTGCGCCGGACAGCTTCACGGTCTTGATCGCCGCCAACGCGTCGGTGATACGCGACGAGATGTTCTCCCACATCTCGTAATACGGCTCGAGCCCGGTGCGCATTCGCAGCGAAGACCGCCGCGCGATCCACAAATACGGAGGCAGCAACGACATGCACACCAGCGTCATCTCGACGTTCTGCGACAGCATGATCGAGCAGATGCCGACGAGGCGGATCGCCTCCGGCGCGATCTGCTGCGAGAATGCATGGACGATCGGCGCCACTTCGTCCGATTGATTGATGCGCTTTGCCAGGGCCGCCGATGGCCGCGTGCTGAAGAATGGCAGAGGCATGCGCAACACGTGGCCGAAGGTGTTCACAATGAGGTCCGATTCCATGCGGCTCGCCACCAGCGCGCCGAAGTAGTCGGATCGCAGCGAGAAGAAGTACCCAAGCACCGCCGTCACGAACAATAGCGCCACCGACCGCAACAGCGTCTGCAACGTTTGATCCGCGGTGCGAGGCGCGATCTGCGCCGGCGTATGGGCAACCTTGGGCGTCTCGGCGGCCGGGCTACTTCCCTTCTGCACGAACAAGCCGGCTACATCGTTGATCGCCTCGCGATAGATCAGCGGATTCACCAGATCCGCAGCCGTCGCCAGAAACGACAGCAGCATCACCAGCGCGACGTGTTTCTTATGCCCGCGCGCCAGCGCGATCAGGATTTGAAAGACCCGCCGGCTGGCCTTGATCATACTGAAATGCCGCGCGCTGCCAGGTCGAGACGCAACTTCTCCGCCCCCTGAAACTGCACCGCGTCGATGCCGGCTTTGCGCGCGCCCTCGACATAGGGCAGCACGTCATCGGTGAAGAAGCACTCCTCCGGCGCGACGCCCGAACGGGCGATCGCCTCTTCGTAAATCGGCGGATGCGGCTTCATCGCGCCGACCTCGTACGAAAGCACGTAATGATCGAAGTGCGCGAGGTGCGGATACCGTTCTTTGATCAACTCGAAGTGGATCTCGTTCGTATTCGACAGCAGCAGCACGCGACGTTCCCGGCGGATCGACTCGATCCACTCAGCCGGAATCAATGCATGCCGCGGAAAGATGCCGCACCACAACTCGCGAAACTCGTCGTAGCTGACCTCCAGCCGCAGCAGTTCGCGGAACTTCGCATAGAAATCCTGCGACGACACTTTGCCGCATTCATACTGCGGAACCAGGTCGGTCGAGCGGATCCGATCCGGGATCTCCGCGGCTGAAAACGGGCACACGGACTCGAGCTTTCGATACCCGGCGGCGAAGTCCAGCGGCACGATCACGCCGCCCAGATCGAAGATCACTGTTTTGATCATTCCTTACAGCTTAAACCCGTCCGCCCATGCTACTCTAGACTCTTGTCAGGCTCCGGGCTTCGTGCAACGGACAGCCGCAAACCCCGCCAGGTCCGGAAGGAAGCAACGGTAGCGGTGTTGGACGTGTGCCGCGGATCACCCGGGGTCTGGCATATCCTCAAAACACGATGGCCTCCCCTTCGTCGTCCACCTCCTCCTCCCAGCCGTACCAGGTAATCGCCCGCAAGTATCGTCCGCAAACGTTCACCGAACTGGTCAGCCAGGAACACGTTCGCACGACGATCGAAAACGCCATTACCAAGCGGCGCATCGCGCACGGTTACATCTTCGCCGGCCAGCGCGGAACCGGCAAAACCACGGTCGCCCGTATTCTCGCGCGCTGCCTGAATTGCGCCGAAGGTCCGACCATTGCGCCCTGCGGCAAGTGCGCCAGCTGCCTCGAGATCACGCAGGGCGGCGCGATGGACGTCATCGAAATCGACGCGGCCTCCAATCGCGGCATCAACGAAATGCGCGAATTGCGCGAGAACGTTCGCTTCCGCCCGGCCCGCGACCGCTACAAAGTTTTCATCATCGACGAAGCCCATCAGATTACGAACGAGGCTTTCAACGCGCTCCTCAAGACGCTCGAAGAGCCGCCCGAGTGGGTCGTCTTTATTCTCTGTACGACGGAATCGCACAAGATCCCGGTGACCATCGCCTCGCGCTGCCAGCAGTTCAGCTTCCGCAGCGTGGACTTCGACGAACTCGTCAACCGCATGCGTTGGATCTGCGGCGAAGAGGGCATCTCGGCCGAAGAAGAAGCCTTGGCCGTGCTCGCGCAAGCGGGCGAAGGTTCGGTGCGCGATTCGCTGTCGGCCCTCGACCAGGCGATTGCCTGCTGCGGCACAACGCTCGAAGCCAAGGACGTTCGCGAGTTGCTTGGTCTGTTCTCGCTTGATTCGCTGGGCACTGCCGCGCGAGCGCTGAAGGACGGCGATTCCGGCGTGATGCTCGACATCGTACTCGAACTCGAGCGCAACGGCCGAAGCCTGCAGCATTACTGCCGCGAACTCGCGCGCTACTTCCGCAACCTGCTCGTTAAAAAGATCGCGCCCGCCAACTCGCGGCTGATCGCGGCCTCGCCTGCGGAACAGGATCGCATGGCGGAAGTCGCGTCGTGGTTTTCTGAAGAGGATCTCACCCGCTATCTGCAGATCGCGCTCGACCTCTTTAAGGATCTGCAGAACGCGCTGCAGCCGCGCCTGCACATGGAACTCGGCCTGTTGCGAATGATCCACGCCGGCCG
>CAZVKC010000002.1:186326-239811 GCA_964627455.1 uncultured Solibacteraceae bacterium
TGCAGCCGCGCCTGCACATGGAACTCGGCCTGTTGCGAATGATCCACGCCGGCCGGCTGACGTCAATCGAAGAAGCCCTGGCGTCCATCAGCGGCGGCGGCGGTGGTAGCGCGGCCCCCTCCGGTTCCGGACCGATGAAGCCTCCGCCTCCCCGGCCGGTTCCTCCGCCGCCATCCTCGACGCCTCGTTTCGCAGCGCCTGCGCCGCCACCGCCGCCTGCACCTGTTTCGGCCAGACCCGCAGCGCCGCCACCTCCTCCGTCGGTCGCACCAGCCCCCGCACCCGCCCCGATCAGCGATTCTCCCGCGGATAGCGATTGGCGCAGCCGCATCTACACGGCGCTGCACAAGTTGAAGCTGCCGCACACTGCCGATGCGATCGAAGAATCCGATGTCGTCGAAGTGAACGGCATGCTGCAGATCACCGCGCCGAACCGCCTGCATGAAATGACGCTCAAGGGCGACCTGCCCGGCGTGATCGAACAAATTGCCGGCCGCCCGATGAAACTGCAGATCAAGATCGGCCAGGTGGCTGCGCGGAGCAGTGCGAGTTCCCTGCCCTCTTCCGCCGCGGGCGCGGCGGCCGCATCGTCAGGCAACGCGGGAGACGACGAGGTACGGCAGCGGGCGCTGTCGCATCCTGACGTCCAGCGCTTTCAGGAAATCTTCCCGCAAGGACAGGTCCGGCAGGTCCGGAATCTGCGAGACTAGAAGTTGAACGGCATCGTCATACTATGAAACTTCCCGGAAACATGCAGTCGATGATGAAGCAGGCGCAGCAGATGCAGCAGCGCATGCAGGAGGAAATTGCCAAGATCCGCGTCGAGGCTTCGGCCGGCGGCGGCATGGTCACCGTCAAGATGGACGGGCAGAAGAACGTCCTCGGCGTCACGATCGACAAGGAAGTGGCCGGCGACGTCGAGATGCTGCAGGACATGGTGATGGCCGCCTGCAACGAAGCCGTCAAGAAGGTCGACGAAGAAACCCAGCGCAAGATGGGCGGCATGCTGGGCGGCATGGGACTTCCGCCGGGACTCTTCTAATACACTCCGTTCATGCCGGACTTCGCAGAACCGCTCTCGCGGCTGATTCAGGAATTCAAGCGCCTGCCGGGCATCGGCCAGAAGTCCGCCCAACGGCTCGCCTTTCACGTGCTGCGCCACTCGCGCGAGGACGCGGAGCGGTTCGCCGGCGCACTGCTCGACGTCAAGGACAAGCTGCGGTTGTGCGCGGTCTGCAACAATATTTCCGATTCGGAACTCTGTCCGTTTTGCAGTGATCCCAACCGCGACCGCACCCAGATTTGTGTAGTCGAGGAACCGCACAATGTCCTGCCAATCGAGACGACGCGCCAGTTCAACGGCCTCTATCACGTCCTGCACGGGGCGATCTCGCCGCTGCGGGGCGTGGGTCCAGAGCAACTGAAGATCAAGAGTCTGATCGCGCGTTTGCAGGAAGGCGACGTGCAGGAAATCATCCTCGCGACCAACCCCACGGTGGAAGGCGAAGCCACTGCCGTCTATGTATCGCGTCTTTTGAAACCGCTGGGCGTGAAGGTCACCCGCATCGCGATGGGGATCCCCGTCGGCAGCGATCTCGAGTTCGCCGACGAGGTCACGATGCTGAAGAGCCTCGAGAACCGCCGCGAACTCTAGTACCCTGCCGGCCTTAGTACTCTCGGTCTGAGCGTGCGCTTAGTAGAGCGGCGCCAGGGAAATCAGCGCCAGAGCGACGACGAACGCGATAAACATCAGCACCAGCTGCATGCGCACTCGCGCGCCGGAGTCCGCGAATTCCTTCCAGACGAGGATGCCCCACAGCGCTGAAACCAGCGTGGCGCCCTGCCCGAGCGCGTAGCTGATCGCCGGCCCGACGTTTTCCGTTTTGGGCACGCTGGACGCCAGGACATTGGACGTCAGGCCCGCCATCCAGACAGCACCTCCGAGGATGCCCAGCAGATGCCAGGTTCGCTTGCCCTGAAAATAATGTTTCAATTCCAGAACCGCGCCCTCCACGGGAAAATTCATCAGAAACGGCACGATGAGCAGCGAACTCAATAGCAGTCCCAGCGAAAAAAAGAATAGTACTGCGTATGCCGCAAGTCCCATGTCGCCTTCCCGGGACATCTCGATTAATGGATAAAAACAGCCCATCAACAAACCGCAAATCACACTGAGCGTGATGCCTTTTGATGCAGTGGACTTCGTCTTTCCGGTCTTCCGGACCCGCTTCGGCGACCCCGCCGGATCACTCGGATCGAGCGTAACCGCCTGTGATTTCCGCACGATCGCCATCATATGATAGGCGCGCGCATTGACAACGATTCCTACGATCAAAAAGCCTAGACCGAACCAGATCATCGCGGCGTTTCCCTGCGGATTCAGGAAATAACTCCACACCACTCCGACAATCGTGGCCAGCCCGATGCCGACCGGAAACGCCACCGACATGCCGGCAATCGAGATCGCCGCAACCAGCAACACATTGGCGATATTGAAGATCGCGCCCGACGCCATAGCCAGGGCAGCCTTGCGCAACGACAGCCCGATCATCGAGTCCATGAACGTGAGGTCCGCCTGGTTAAAAGAGCCAACCGTGAAGCAGACCAGCAGCGCACAGAGGAAGGTCCCGAACGTGTAGTCGATATAGAAAAGTTCGAATCGCCACTTCGACCCGGCCAGCTTCTGGGTGTTCGCCCAGGAACCCCAGCAGATGGCGGAAAGGATCATCAGGAACAGCGCGACTTGGTAGGTGCCCGGTATCAGCATGAAAAAAAGGAGTGTAGCACATGCCTTCAAGGCCCGTTCCCTGCCTCCGGACACTAAAGCCTTAGTACGAAACAACCGAATTAAGTTGTAAGCCTGCTGAACTGACCAGGAGCCCTGTATCGCATGAATTGCCGGTTATTGCTTATCCTCTGGGTCCTTGCCCTCCTGCCCCTGTCGGCAGGAAGCCGGTACAAGCTCAACATCGATCCGGAAGCCAAGGAAGGCTACGTCCTGCAACTCATCAAGCAGGAACGCAACGCGGCCAAAAAGATCGAGCTGATGGTCCAGTTTGCCGAGGAATTTCCCAAGGACGAGAACCTTCCCTGGGTCCTCGAACAGCTGATTCCTCATTACGTCGAGACCAAAGAATGGGACAAAGTGATCGCGGCCGGTGAGAAGATCCTCGCCGTGAACCCCCGGGATCACGAGGCCGCTTTTTCCTGCCTCCGCGCCGCGGAATCGCTCAATAGCACCGAAAAGCTCCTGAAGTTCGCCACCCTGGCGTGGAAGACCGGGGAGCTGGTGAATGACATCCCGAAACCCAAGGACGCTGAAAGCATTCCTGCCTGGCAGAAGGATGCCGAAGATGCCCGCAATCTGAAAATGTACGCAGAGTACGCCGTGTACTCTCTATCGAAGACCGACGAATCCAGGAAGGATACGGCCAGGAAGGAAGAGTACCTGCAGGCCCTCGAGCAGTTGAATCCCCGCAGCGTCTACCTGATCGCCGCCCGTCAGGCCGAGAAGAAGGCGGACATGACCATTCCGGCGATCATCGCCGGGCTCGAACAGGATCCGTTCAATCCCGATTACCTGGCGATTCTTGCCGATCACTACATGCGCGCCAATGATCTCCCGAACGTCGTCACCATGACGGGACGTCTGATTGAAGTCTTCGCCGGGAATCACAAACCGGAGAACATGGCGGCTGCCGAATGGACGGCGAAGCGTGACCGCTACATCGGCCAGGCCTACTGGCTGAACGGAATCGTCAGCAGCGTCCTCGGCAAGTACAGCCAGGCCGACAAGTCCTTACGAGCCGCATTGCCGTACATGCGCGCGAATCCCACCTACTTGAGCGCCGGCCTCTACCATCTCGGCTTCGTCAACTACAAACTCGCCGAGAAGGGTGAGCCCAACCGCGTCTTCGAGGCGATCAAGTTCAATGAAGAATGCGCCGCCATCAAGGGCGCCTACCAGGAACAGGCCACCAAGAACATCGCCGCGATCAAGAGCGAATACAACCTGCAGCAGTAAGAAGCCGCGACGCTACGCCTCGAGAATCAGGAACGCCATGCCCTGTTCCGAAGTGTGCGTCAGCGACAGCGACACATTGCGGACCCCCATCGCGTCCGCGAACTCCTTCGCCTTGCCGTGAAAAAGAAGCGTCGGCTTGCCGGACGGCTCATTCACGACCTCGAAGTCCACCCACTGCACGCCCTTACGCCAGCCGGTCCCGATCGCCTTCATGCCCGCTTCCTTAGCCGCGAAGCGCGCCGCATACCGTTCATAGCGATTCTTCTTGCGCTCCACGTAGGCGATTTCGCGAGGCGTGAAGATGCGTTGGATGAAGCGGTCTCCGAAGCGTTCAATCGACTGCCGGATCCGGTGCACCTCGCACAGGTCAATGCCGTTGCCTACGATCATCTTTCTATTATGGCTACCGGCCGAAGGCGCGAGTGAGCCGGAAGGCATTCGTGGCGCGCCCCGTCTGGGGATCCGCGTCAATCACCACCGAATGCAGTTCGATACTGCCGTCCGCCGCATCCATCTTCACCGGCATGCCGGTCTTGAACTTGTACAGCACGAGATCCCGCTGCACGCCGATCACTCCGTCATAAGGACCCGTCATCCCGGCATCCGTCTGGTAAGCTGTGCCGCCCGGCAGGATCCGCGTATCCGCCGTCGGGATGTGCGTATGTGTGCCGACCACCGCCGTCACCCTGCCGTTGAGATGCCAGCCCATCGCGACCTTCTCGGACGTCACCTCGGCATGGAAGTCCACGAAGCGAATGCGGACATCATCGGGGATCTGCTGCAACAACCGGTCGGCGGTCTGGAACGGGCAGTCGGTCGGGACCATGTAGGTCCGGCCCTGCAGGTTCATCGCGGCAAATTTGACGCCGTTGCCCGCCTCGCCGATATACAAACCGGACCCGGGGGCATTGGGATAATTCGCGGGCCGGATCAGCCGTTTCTGCCGGTTCAGGTAATCGTAGATCTCGCGCTTGTCCCAGATGTGATTGCCTGAGGTCATGCAATCGACGCCGAGGGACAGGAAGTCTTCAGCAATTTGCGGGGTGACCCCAAATCCGCCGGCTGAGTTCTCGACGTTGGCGATGGTGAGGTCGATCTTCTGTTCCGCGACGATCGACTTCAGGTGTTCAGCGACGATCTTGCGCCCGTGCGACGCATAGATGTCGCCGATAAAAAGAATTCTCATGATGACGAGGAGGAGAGGGAGTTGCTACAGCAAAGAATACAGGGAGCGCACCACTTCGGCGTCCAACCTCCGTCATTGACCCCTGATGAACATGGGGGGAATCCTCCGCGTACCTTAAGGCTTCTCCATTCGCCCTTGCGAGCGGGAGCCTGCTCACCGGCACTTTCAAAACGAGCCGGATTCCATGACGAATTGCATAGGATCAATTTTTAAGAGGTCAGGCGAACCGTTGCAGGAACGCTCCCTAGCGCGATGATACCAGAACTCCGTCTGCGGACCGAGAATTATTTCGCCCTAGCCCGAAGCGGGATCGAAGCCGGGGTCTCGGAGCCGAACTGCAGCACACCTGCCACGGGTTCGTCGCCGGAATCCTGCGAGGTGAAACGTACCTGCCACTCCCGCTGCGCGCCCGGTTGCAACGTCACGGGATCACTGCCGCCCACCAACGTGAACTGCGGGGATCCGCTCACCGCCGGGGCCACCCGCAGCGGGACGTTCCCGCTGTTTTTCAACAGGATACGCTGGTCACGCGACTCGCCTACGGGAACCGCGCCGAAGTCCACAATCCTGGGCAGCACATCCGCTCCCCGCGTCGAGGCCATCACCGAAAAGACCAGGAATCCGCCGGCATTGTTCGCCCCGGACCCGCTGACCTGGATCAGGTACGATTGCCCTGCCGTCACCGGGAAAGAGATTGCGCTTGCCGAAGGATTGGCCGCCGAGTTCACCGTACAAGCCAGTTCGGCCGACGCGGAAGGGCCGTCGGGATAGGCCGCAAGCACCGTCCCCGGATTGCCGTAAACGTCGAACCGGTAGCCGGTCACCGTCGCCGTTACCGTCTGTGTCGATGCCGCCTGATAGCGGAACCAGACCGTGCGCGCGTCGCGTGAACCCGTGCAAGAGTGCACAGGATCCGCGCCGTTCGAACTCGCGTTGCCGAGATTCGTCGAAAACCGCGCCCCGTACGGCAGGTCGCCAATCGCAATCGCACTCGAAATCTCGTCACCGGCCCCGATCGACGGGATGATGCTCTGCGCAACCGCAAAGCTTTGATCCGCGATCGTCACCGTCGCCGTACGGTTCGCAGCGGACTCGTTGGCGTCAGCCAGCAAGCGCAACTCGGTCGCGCCTTCCCCGCTCGACGCCGACACCACCCGCAACCACGTCGCATCCGTGAACGCCGCCCAGGCGCAGCCCTCCGCGACTTCGAACCTTCGCGAAATGACGCCGCCCGCCCCACTCAACGAAACATTGCCGTTCGGGTTCAGCGACGCCGCACATACCGCGCGATCACCGGTCAGCCGGGTCCGCCACACCCCGCGCCCATAGGTAAACGCATACAACTCGGAACCCGATCCATCCCGCCGCACGGTCAGATACTGCGTCGGCGCCGCGGGAAACGACTCGTCCTCGCGGACCCACGTCTGGCCGCCGTCGTTCGACACGAACAACCCCAGATCGCCCGCCAGAAACAGCGTGTTCGGATCCTCGGGATGCTGCGCGATCGAGAAGAACGGCGCATCGGGAATCTGGTCGCCGTCGAGCGCCTGCCACGTTTCGCCGCGATCGAACGACTTGTACAAATGCGCGTCACCGGGTTCCCGATTGAAGGAACTGTAGACCGCATAGACCACCGCCGGATCCGCCGCATCGACCAGGATCGACGACACCCATCCCTGCCGCGCCTTCGACATCACCCAATCCGAACCCGGGCCCGACGACAGCGCGTCATCATTGCGATAGATTTCGCCGGTTCGCGTCCCTGCGTACACGACCTTCGAATCATGCGGCGAAACGGTGACAGAGGAGAACGAACGGTCGGCAATCGGAGCGCTCGCCGCCACCCATGATCCCGCCCCGTCGGTAGTGCGCCACAGCGAACGGCCGCCGGTCCACAGGGTGCGCGAATCCCGCGGGTCTTGCGCGAGCGGCGCGATGAATGCGAACGCATCGGACCCGTCGCGAATCCCGTTCGTCGCGGATTGAAACGTCGACCCGCCGTCGGTCGACCGGCGAAATGCGAAGCTCTGTGACGAAGCGTAGATGCGGTTCGCGTCCAGGCTGTCGATCGCCATGACGCCGCCGTCGCCCCCGAGGATCCGCTTGAAGTTCGTGCCGCCCGCGCTGCCGCGTTGCGTGCCGTTGTCCTGCAAGCCGCCGGCGATCGCGTATCCACCGGGATAGACAATGCCGTGATAGAACTGCGTGGTCGCGAGGTTGCGATTCATATCGCGCCAGACAATTCCGATTCCCGTGCGAGAGCAGATGTCGGCCTGCGTCTTCGCGACCGCGCCCAGCGTCGCATTGTCCGTACGGAAGATGCCGCCGTCCGTCGCCGCATACAGCGTCTGGTTGTCGAGTCCGTTATAGCCGGGATGAAAGACCAGCCCGTGATGGTCCGCATGGGCGTAGAAGCGTGCGCCTTCGCTATCCCAGGCGGACGCCTGCCCCCAGGTCGCGCCGCCGTCTTCGGACCGGAAGACATCGACGCTGGCGGCGAACACACGGTCGGGATTCAGCGGATCCACAGCGATCACGTTCACGAACCACGCCTGGCTGGCCGGACTATTGGAACACAACTGCGCAGACGGATTGCCGAGAATCATAGTGCTCACCCGTGGCGATCCCGCATCGGTGTTGCGCAGCCTGGCGACAAACGATCCCGCTTCCCCGCCCGTCTCCGAGCGGTACACGGCCAGCAACCCATCCTTGTACGGCCCGGCCTGGGTCGATGAAGCCAGCACGTACACGATGTTCTGGTTCGACGGCGCAATCGCGATCGACGAGTTCCCCATCGCCGGATCTGTGAGCACGATGTTCCACTGGCTCCCGGTTGAAGCCGCGTCTTTGTTCAGAAAGATCGCAGCCGGCGCGTTGGGATCTTCGCCGGGCTCCGTCTTGTTCAACAGCGCGCCGGTGGTGCGTGCAGCCGGCACACCGCAGGAGGCGAGCACGTAGTCGGTAGTCTTGTCGGTGCGGATCGCCAGATGCTGGCAGCCCCGGTTCGGGATATCGCGGTCGAGCGCGAGGGTCCACGACTCTCCGCCATCGTTCGATGTGAGAATCCCCTTGTTGGTGGCCACGTACAACCGGTTGCTATCCACGGGGCTGAAGATGATCGACCGCACAAAGCGGAAGTCGTAGTTGTTGGTGGATTCGAGCCGCCGCCAGGTCGCGCCGGCGTCCGTGGACTTGTAGATTCCGGATCCGCGCACGCCGAAGCTCGCGATCGTATTGTCGCCGGTGCCGGCATAGAGGGTATCGGGGTTGCGCGGATCCATCGCGAGGGCTCCGATGGCGAGCACCGGCAGAAAGTCGTCGAGCGCCTGCCACGATGCGCCGGAGTCCGTGGACTTCCAGAGTCCACCGCCTGCGCCGGAGGTGTACAGGATGTTGGGTGTTTTCGGGTGGACGAGAATGGTGCGCGCGCGGCCCGCGACGTTGTTGGGTCCAAGCTGTTCCCACGCGCCGGTAGCCTGGGCCGGGGCGGCATCGAAGGCCCGTCCGGCAATGGTTCGTCGGCGGCGGGTCAACGCGGGAAGCGCGCGGGCGCGCCGGTGCGCTTCGATGTACCGGTTCGCATCGATAGGCGCCGGCGAATCCGGATCGGGGCTCCTGCGTTCGAGGTCGAAGCGTGCGGCTTCTCCGAATGTTTCGGTGAGAGGAGCAGGCGATGATGGTGGACGGGAGGCCGCGGACCGGACGTAGCGGTGTTGAGGGGAGGAGACACACCCTGCAGACGCAAGAACTAACAAAATCCCCACAACAAAAATCGCACCCATGTTTCGAAGATACTACGCAGTGTTGTATCCTAAGGAAGTCGGGCGCGTAGCTCAGTTGGTTAGAGCGCTTCCTTCACACGGAAGAGGTCCGGGGTTCGAGTCCCTGCGCGCCCACCATGCTATACTGTAGTTTCCAACCCAAGGTGAGGGCGCGTAGCTCAATTGGCAGAGCAACTGACTCTTAATCAGTAGGTTGTAGGTTCGATTCCTACCGCGCTCACCACTCAAAATAAATGACTTAGCTGGAATCAAGCCTGTCCCAATTCCCCCTTCTGTGTGCCAGTAGTGTGCCAACTCCGCAGCTGTGTGCGAACATCGCTGGCTTTCAGCCCACATAGAGCATACTTGGAGCATTGTTCTGGGTCGGCACAAGGATTCTGCGCAACCTTGAGAACCACCTGCGGGAATGGCGTGGTCTCCCGACTTCGGCATGCGCAAACTGTACTTACTTCCGAGCGCCCCGTCGATGACTGGGGCAAGCTGTTGAGGAACTCGCGAACAACAGACTCGCCGGGGCTGTGCGGCCGGACGCGATTCCTGGAGCGTTTCGGGCCGCGCCCAACGGCTTGTGCGCTTCTTAGAGACACCGCGGCCGTCAGCGCGATGCTCGGCCGGTTGCTGCAGCACGGCCACATTCTCAAGTGGGGTTACCGTCGCGTGATGGCCTGCTGGCCGAAAGGCACGGGCAGGTATCCGACCGACGTGTTACTTCTTGAGCGACGTTTCCCGCAACTTCAGTTCCTGAATTTCCGCGTTCAATCGTAGGACGCTCGCCTGGAGCTCTGAACAGCTCTGGCCGCTCCGGACACCTCCGCTTCCGCCGCCACCCCCGGCTCCACCGCCTCCGCTATTACTCCCGCCGCCTCCTCCAGCGCTTCCGGCTCCACCGCCGCCTCCATTATTAGCACCTCCACCACTGCCCGCACCTCCTCCAGCGCCTCCGCCTGCGCCTCGGCCATTGCCCCCGCCGGCTCCTCCACCACCACCGGGTCCGCCGCCACCGGCGATGCCGCCATTATCGCCGGTGCCCCCGACGCCTTTCCCCCCTTGACCTCCGTTACCCGTGGAGCCGCCGCTGCCTCCGGCGTTCCGACCGCCAGGGCCAGGGCTCCCACCGCCTCCAGGGCCGCCGGCGCCGGGGTTTGCACTGCCGTTGCCGCCGTCGCTGCCAACCGCGGCAGAAGTGCCACCTGCGCCGCCGCGCTCCGGCGCCGCTGCCCCGCTGCCCGCACCCAGTCGCGCCAGTAAGCGTGCGGAATCACCGGTGCCGAACAGATCTTCTATTCGGTCGAGATACTCTCCTAGGCGCTCCTGCTGTTGCGCCGTCAATCCCTTTCCCACGCGCTTTTTTATGGCGTCAATGCGCTTGACGAGACTGCCCGTGTCGTTGCGGGGCTGTTTGTCACGATACGTAACGGACTTCACGACCGCGGTCATTTCAGTGTTCTTTGAGACCGTGCGTGGCTCTGGCCTTTGCGAGCGTTCCTCGTCTTGCTCGGTCTGTCGCCCTTTGCCTTTTTTCTGCTTGCCCGTACCTTGCCCAGTCTTTTGCGCACTGGTCTTGGTTGAGTTTCCGGTTTCTTTGTTGGTAGCCTTTTGCGTGGCGTCTTGCACGGCAAAGGTGTTATCGACGAGATCAACGATGCGCTGGTCTGTCAGTTTGAAGAGCGGCCGGTATTTGACGCGCGCCTGGAACTGCCATTCACTCGCCACCTTCTTGGTGGTTTCTGCGAGGATGTCTTGCCGGCTGCGTTGTTCGCTGCGCTGGCGCTCGATAACGAGCCGTTGGCGATCAACGAGCGCCATCTGACGTTCTACCGCGTCCTTGCCTTCTTTAAACAACACGCGTGTCGTATTGGTGAGGAGGGTAACGCCTTCATCCAGCAGCGCCGTAGACTTCACCTTGTCGGCAATCCCAAGGAGGGTGTAGAGCGTTTCGACGGGCGGTTCTTCCTTTGTTTCCCGGTACGTCGTGATCGTGGCCTCACTCAGCGTCTGATCGGCAAGTTTGCCGAAGGCGGTCTCGATCTGCGCCTGCGCGATGGCCTGCCGAATCCGGGGCAACCGGGTCCGCAGACAGTCCCCCAGCGCAGTGCTCGCCTTGGCCTTCAAAGCCGACGTGTTTGGCACGTCGTTGAGCGCCGCGCGATTGGTGTCGGGTTCCTGATAACGTGCGAGGTGCGCACTGATGAGCGTGGACCAGAAGGTTGACGCGAGCGACTCCTGAAGCAGTATTGCGCTTTGCGGGAGTGAGCGGTGCGCACTCACGTCGCCCTCGATCTCGCGCCGCAACGCATCGTCACTCAAGGCCTGACACCCGGCTGTTGATGTGACGGTCGCACCGAACCGGTCCGTCATGAGCACTGCCGCACGCGCAACCAGCTGCGTTTCAATTGAAGGAAAAATCCGGTCGCGGCCAGTCTGGCGGCGGCTGTAGTCCCGGAGTTGCCTGCGGTAGTTGTCCGCGATGGTGGGTGCGATGCCGCCGGGCACCTCGGTTTGTTCGACGATTCTGGCTTGCCCACGAAACTCGGTCACGCCGCGGTTGACGAGTTGCTCTCCCTGCTGGCGCATGGCGGATTCGTTTTCTTCAAAGAGCGCGAGTCCGGGCTGGGCCTGCATGACTCGCCTGAGCATTTCGGTGGCAACCCTGGTGGCGGCGGATTGGTCCCCTTTGGCGGCTTCTTCAATGAGCGAATCGAGCGGGGCATAGATGCGCAGTTCGCGGTCGAGCGCCTGCTGCTGTTCGCCGACTGCGGTCCGCCGGGCGGTGGTGTAGGCGCTGTTGAAGTCTTTGAGAACCTTATTGCGAATAGCATCGGTGGTGACGCCTTCGTTACGCCGAATCTCGTCGAGGAATGCTCGCATCCATTGGAGGCTGACGACCTCGGTCGCTTTCCCGCGGTTCACCGCACGGTGCGCTTCGGCGACACCCTCATCAATGACCTGCGTGAAACGCTGCGACGCCCAGCGCGTCAGGAGGTCACGGCTGACATCCAGTCTTGAATGCGCCTTGATATCTGCGCTCAGCTGCTGCTGGATCGCCGTGGGTTCGACCGTGTATTTCTGGAGCCGGATCAGCACGGGTTCGAGTTGCAGCTTCGCGTCGATGATGATACCGGGATCAAGCCTGTCGGTCTGGGCTTGCAGCATTCCCTGGCCAATGGCGAGAATCGCCACGATAAGCGTCAGTGACGTTCCTTTGACTACTGAGATGTTGTGGGATTCCATGCGTCCTCCAGGAACAGGTAGCCTTGCGCTCGAAAGTCTTGCTTCATTTTCTGCCGCACCTCTTCCGTCTGTGCGGTGCGCAGACTGGTGGCGTCCTGTTGCGCCGCCTCCAGTCTCGCGATCTCTTCACGCAGCGACTGGAGCTGCGGATGCCATCGGTAGAGTTCATCTACGGAGAGGCGTGCGTAGTAAAGGAAGGCCTGCCGCACGAGGTCGCGCTGTCTATCGGTAATCTCGGCCTGCAGCGCATCCATCAATCCTGCTATCCGTTCCGTCACGAACTGCCGGTTCTCAGCGGTTATTCGCAGATGGTCGTTGATGTTCGGCTTCGTCGATGGTGGGACCTGGACCTGGGGAGCAGCCGACGGTGCATCCTGAACGCCTGCGTCCTTCAGGACGAGTGCGTATAGACGCCGCTTTTCCTGCTCGATCGCTGCGGGGGTCTGATAGATGGCGTTGATCTCCTGGCATTTCGCGACGAGAAGGGGGTCGTTGGTAAGGAGTTGCCCGCTGTTCGTGAGGTCGGCAATCCGTTGAACAAAGTAATCAATGCCAAAGGCGTTGCGGCGCGCCTGTTCTGTCCGATCGAGGGCGAGCAGAAGCTTCTGCCGCTGCAGCTCGATGAGACTCTTGTTGAGTTCTGCAATGTAGTCCTCTTGCGATGCGGGCCGGGTTTGTTCCTCGAAATGCCGCAATGCGTTGATGACGAGAAAGGCGAGCACGAGCACCATGGGCAAGATGATTTGTAACAGCACGTCTGCGGAGTAGCTTTCGTCGATGACCTCTTCCGCGGGGGGCGTCTCTCTGCGGTCCAGGCCGCTTTGGAGTTGGTTCCATGTCATGGCTTATGTCCGTCCTTTGAGACACCCATGGCTTGCAGCACGCGCCGCATGATCCCCGGCTTCACTGGTATTTGTCCGCTCTGTATCACCGCCTGGGTAAGTTGTTCCTGTGTGGCCTGCAATGCACCGAGGCTTGCATTGACCGCGGTGAGCGCCCTGGTAAGCGTACTGATGTCAGTGTCGAGGCCGCTGTATACGCGAGTAAGGGTGGTGTTTGCCGTCGAGGCATCCTTGAGGCCCTGCGCCAGCGTCCTAAGCGTTCGCTGATACTCCGGTGCCGCTAAAGACTGTGCGGCCGGTGCCAGCTCCGCAATCTTCGTGGTGAGCAGGTCCGCCCGCTCGATCAGTTGACGGACGAGTTCCGGCACCGGGCTCGACGTCACGGCCGTCAGCGACTTTTCAAGTAACGCCAGTTGTGTATTGACCCGTCCGATTGCGTCACAAGCGATTGAGAGCCGTTGCTCCAACCCGTCGAACGCGTCGGTCAGTCGTTGCACGTCCCCTTGCGCCTCTGTCTTCCGCGAACCCATCGCCCACCGAAAAAAACCTTCGATCAGTGGCAGGACAAGGAATGCGAAGCCGACACCAGCGAGCGTGCTCCAAAGCGCGGTGCTCAGAGGAGAGACAAGGAGTTTGGGATCGTACCCTGCCGGGCCCGAGACTTGCCCAAGATCGCGGAACGCGACGATGAAGCCGACGATGGTACCGATCAGTCCCAACTGGACAAGCAACGTTTTGAATGGTCGTGAATACGGAAAGTGCGGCCGCCAAAGACCGGCCTTGGCCGATCCCGCTTTCACGCATCGAACGGCACCGACCAGTGTTAGATAACTGGTCATCAACGGAACCAGCGTCGTAACGGTCGAAAAATCGACGCCGACCAGATACGGCGGGATTGCGACACTTCCGAACAGATCGTACTTAAACAGCTGATGCACCGCATACCGAACATTCCACAGCCACCAGTAAGCGGTGATAATCAGGCAAATGGCCGGCGGCGCGAGCGCGAGCAGATTCAACATAGAATGCCTTTAGGAACGCCGGGAATGCCGGACAGTGATCGCGAGTCGAGGTGCTGTTGACATTGACCGCGAGCGTAATGACCCCTGCGCTCAACGGTCCTTTGTCCGGCGTATTTCAGGGCTCGGGGCACCTAAAAACCTCGTATCAAGAGCCTAGCACAAGAAATACTCTGTGGAGCAACGCCCTACGAGGCCGGACCGCGCGCTTGTTCGTGCGCTGAGAGCGCTTCAGAATCACACGGCGGAAGGTGGGCTGCGACTGGCATCGCGCGGAGGTAGACTAAAAGGCGAGGATTCCAGCTAGCCGCTGATTCGGATGTCGACGCTGACGGCATGCAGGGTTTCCGAGGAGGTATTCGATGTTGTTGCGACCCCGTTTAGTCCCATCGGGGCTTCTTGTTCTCAGCATTGCTTTCGGGAGTTTTATGTTCGCGCAACAGGCACCTAAGGATGTCCTGGTCCGCGGGAAGCTCACCGCCGGGTTTGACATGGGTGTAAACAGTTCTGGGAACAAAACGAACTGGCTCAAGAATGAAGGTGAGCAGATGCGGATGTCCTATCCGGCCGATGAGTCGTGGGGCGCGGTGTTCATCACGGTGGGGAAACCTAAGCAGCCTCCTCGTCCGTTCCGCGATTTCTCCGCGTACAACACGCTCACCGTGGAAATGAAAGGCGGAGTAGGAGGGGAACAACTGGAGATCGGAGTCAAGACCAATACGCAGGCCGACGATGGGTCCGAGACGAAACTGCCGGTGAAACTGACTTCGGATTGGAAGCCGTATCGGTTTCCTCTGCAACGGTTCGAGGGCGCAGACCTCGACAAACTCTATGTTGTGACGGAGTTTGTCTTTTCAGGCGGCGACGCAACAACGGTCTTTGTTCGCAACATCAGCTTCTCGAACACGCCCAAATAGGCCACGAACAGAAGCTGGATCCTGCCCTCAGCGGTCCGGCCCGATTGGGCGGGATTCGACTTTCCAGAACTCCCAGCGATCATTGTTGCGCCTGAACAGAACCGCAGCCTGGAAGAGTTGGAGCACCTCGTTCCCACCCTGCTGTGTGAGTTCAACATCCTGGCGGCAGGTTAGGTCAGCGGCGGCTGCCGTGTATGGTTCCCATTGCCAGTTCCAGACTTGAGTGGTCTTATCGGGTGCCCTGGCGCATTGAAAGGCTCCTGACTTCTTCAGGTTCTTGATGCTGGAGAACTCCTGCCGGACTGGCACCTCGACATCTCTCCATGGTGGCTCGTCCAAACTAGCCGTCTTCGGTTTTTGCGTTGACACGGACGGCGTGACAATTATTCCTTCGGACAGCAGTTTCGCTGATGGCGTATGGGGAGGCCGGTTTTCGTTGTTCTCGGCCGGTTTGACGGAGTTCGCTTGCGCTGTCTCATTCGGTGGAGGTTCGGCTCTTGGCTCTCGTGCAAGCTGAAATCGGTACACAAACAGGGCCACGACAATCAGGGTGATAACGAGCGCACCGACGATATTGACGGCTGTAAGGGCGGGCGCAAGTCGCCCCGCCAACCATCGCCCGACGGATGCCGCCGAGGGACCCGGAGCAGGAACATCGAGCACGGTGCTGCGGTCGCGGTCGTCAGCCCGCCGTTCACCTAAACCAATCATTATGGCCGACGACTTCTCGGCAGCCGGCAAGGGAGACAAGGGATCTGCGAGAAGAGCGATGCTCGATTCCGCCGCGACGAGATATTGTAGGTCCTGTACCTCCGCATCCGGCCGCTCGCGAAAAAGAACAGTGAGCATGGCATACGCTAAGACTACGCGATAGGCCTCCAATTCGGCGGGCGAATATTCCTTCTGCATCGCCTCTCGGAGAGCAAAGGTCGCCTTTCTCTGCTTGGCGACGGGCTCAATGAGCGCTTGCGCAGCGACGACCGCGACCCCGTTCATGTCTTTTATCGCATCAATCACGTACTTGCGATCGAGGCCAGCATCAACCGCTTCCTTCAGGAACAGCCTCGTCTGAACGTCGCGCTCCAGTTTTGCGTGGTCCCAGAAGGGAAGATGATAGCCATCCTCCTTGTAGCCCTTGTTGTCCTTTGAGCGGAGCATGGAAGCAAAGTCGATGAACACCGGTGGAGATCCAGTTCCCGGCTCGAATAGGACGTTTCCCGAGTTGAGATCTCCGTGGCCGGTGCTGCGGATGCGAGGGAACCGGTCTTTCTCCTCGAGGGTCTTCCGCCACGAGTGGCGTAGGCGCCGGACCACATCAGAAGGTAACCGGGATGACCAGTTTTGCTGCGCTTCAAGCGTTTGCGCCAGGAGCATGCGATTCACGCAGGAGGTCGTGTCTTCACTTACCCGAACAATGGCTTTCAGCGACGTGACGATGTGACGCATCAGCACCGCGAGCGCGTCTGCTCCCGACGCTGCATAGCCGGTGCGTAGAGTCTTGGGGTTGTAGTCGGCCAGTACCCCAGCGAATTCAAAGATCAACATCTTAGAGCTTCCCGTCTGAATTAGCTTCGGAGCTGCGGCTAGCTTGCCTTGTACCAACTTCAGGTTATTCTCGCGTTCTTCAATGATGAGTTTGAGGTCGCTGGATACCTTTACTACCCATGGTATGAATCCCCCTCCACGGACTCCAATCCTCCGAACGAGAAAGACGGCTGCACCGGACAAGCCAGGCGCTAAAGAGTGAACGGCCACCTGACCGACGTCGTCGGCCCTTGACGACTGGGTGATCTGATCTTCAAATTCGTCCGTGCCGCCCAGAACCCGCTGGAGGATAGCCTCGGTGTCATCAAAATAATCGAACAGCACACCTCACCTCTCGGGCGAAGCCCAATCGCTCGCTCTTTAGCCTCAGACCACGACCTCAAGGCCAAGCCTCATACTACTACTGCTCTAAGATACCGCCAGACTGGCATCCGCCGCACGGTGCCGCGCGGCTCCGATCTCCGAGGACATCCGCCACCAGAGGGTACGCTGTTGTTAGCCGACTCGCCGGTCATAAGCGAGCGAGCTAACCCAACCTCTGGAGTTTTCCCGGAAACAGCTTTGGTTATCGCGCTGCCTTGACGGTCGTCGACGTTTCGTGTCGATGGAACGAACTTCCGTGTCAGATTCGCATACACCCGGAAGCCATGCCGGGAGTCCGTCGTAGCCTGGAATTCCGCATGCGGGCACAAAGCAAAGCAGGTTGCCCTCGCACGGGAACGGTCCGAGGCGCTTCTGGTTCTGCCAGCACTGCCGCTTCAGTTCAGCGGTGATGCGCGGGCGGCCGTAGGCGGGGAATTGCAGCGAGATCCGCATGATGGTGTCGCGGAGGTCGACGTCCCGAACGGCCGGGCGCGACCTCCGCGTCGAAACCGTAGAAGTTGGAGCGTCACATGCCCACCACCGCGGTCATTAGCTGGACCGTCAAACGGGCTCTTGCTCTTCCATTCTCGTGAATTTTCCGGCTGAGGGCGGCGTGAGCGTCACTGCCTGCGACTTCCGCAGTTCTTCGATCTGTCGTAAGCAAGCCTTCAACAAATCGATCTCCATGGCTTGTTGACCGATCTTTCGTTGCAAGTCAGCCACCGCTGTCTCTACTGGTGTAAACGACCTTTGCCGGAAAGGCCGGAACAGAGCGTTCTTCGAACTCCCGCCGCAAGGCGTCCAACTGGTTCGCGGATTGACCTCCAATCTCCCGCGCCACCCGACCAACGGGGTAGCCCGATTGCAGCCGTTTAGCGGCCGCCAATTTGAACCGCGCGTGAACTTCCGTCGCGCTGCTGTAGTCGGTCATCAGAAAACGTAGTTTTTTGAGCATTGGCCGGCAGTTGGGGGGCGGCGACATCATCATCCGCGCCGGAGGCGCGAAATGCTCGCTAATCGACCGGTGATCTAGTAGCATCGTCCAGAGCCATGCAGCGTCAGAAGTCTCCCGAGCAGGCCGCGGCCCTGCGTATTCGAAGGTGCCTTAACACAGAGTGCAACTCGATGTTCGGAATCTGCCCCTGCTGCGATCGCGGCCAGCGGTACTGCAGTGATGCCTGTCGGCAACGTGTGCGCCGCGCGCAGGTGGCGGCCGCCGGGCGGCGCTATCAAGCATCGGAGGCCGGCAAGGCGAAACATCGGCAGCGACAGTCTGAATACCGCGAGCGATTGGCCGCCCCAAGTGTGACGCATCAGCCTATCATTTCGGTCACAACCCCGAAGCCGTCCGGCATAGCCAGCCTGACCCAATGCCTCGTCTGTGGTCGCATCAACCTATGGCATCACCCCTTTGAAAAACCGCCTCACCGCATCTTCAGGCGCTGGTTCCCTCGTAATCGGCCAAGTGTCCAAATTTCTACGTTTTCTGATGACCGTTAACACGCTGCAAACACGCATCAAATTCTCCTTCAAGGAATTCTGTGTTTCTAGTCTCGTGCCTCACATTCGGGTTTGGCAAAGGTTCAAGCTGATTCTTCCGGAGGCCGTTATGCTATTGTCTGACAGTCGCTTCTTGCGCTTCGCTTGCGACTGCTAACGAACCGTCCGCCAACGTAAGGGCGCCGCCTTGTGACACCCTAGGTCAGATTGCTACTTCTCCCTCTTCTTTTCGGCTTCATCAACAGAGCTTCCACTTTCGCAGCTGCCGAATCTTGCATATGGGGCAGGACGTGCGAATACACGTCAAGGGTGAACGCTGCGCTGGCGTGGCCGAGCATCTCGGATACAACCTTGGGCTGAACGCCGGCTTCAAGGGCCAACGTGGCGGCCGTGTGACGGAGATCGTAGAGGCGGAAGCTCGTGGGTAACTTCGCGGCTTCGAGGATGCGCACGAAGTCCTGCTGCGCCAGATTGCGCTCGTCAATTGGCCCGCCCGTCCTGGTGGTGAAAACCAGATCGTACTCTGTCCAGCGCTTCTCTGCCTCACGCCGTTGCTCGTCTTGAGCCTCCTTGTGCGCCTTGAGCGCGGCGACAACGTGCGACTGGAGTTTGATCGTGCGCCGGCTGCGCGGACGCTTGGTATCCGCGAATTCCCAGCCACCTCCGTGGAGCCAGTCTAGCGAACGGATGACACGGACGGTTCCGGCCTTCAGGTCCAGATCCGCCCATTTCAATGCGAGGTACTCACTGGGACGCAGCCCGGCGGTGATGGCCAGTGCGAAGAGCGCGCCGAGCCGATCAGTGGCTGCAGCACTCAGGAATGCCCGCGCCTGCTCAGCGGACAGCACCTGAATCTCCCTGCGAGTTTGTTTGGGGAGTTCGACTGCATCGGCTGGATTTGCAAGGAGCAGCCGCCACTTCACAGCCTGTTGCAGGGCTTGGCGCGTAACCGCGTGTACATATCGAACCGAGCGGGCAGAAAGGCCACGATCCAGAATGTCTTTGTAGACGGATTGGAGGTCCAACGGCGTGACTTCTGAAAGCGGGCGCTTCCCGAGTGTCGGGCGGACGTACCGCGTGAGGAGATTCTCGTAGTCACGGAAGGTCTTCGACTTGAGCTTAGGCTTGGCCGCCGTTTCCAGCCACCGATCAAGGAACTCGCCGAATGGCTGCGATGATGGCTCGGCAACAGAACCGAGGTCGCGGTCCCGGAGAGAGGCGTTGAGGTATCGCTGCGCGTCCTTCTTGGTGCCGTGAATCGTGTGGTTCTTGTAGTTTCGCTTGCCCGTTTCCGAGTCGCGGCCCACGAAGACGCGGACGATCCACTTGTTCTCACCGCGAGCAATGATCTGGCCGGATTTACGAGGCATACGGTGCCATTGTGCGGCCTGAATGGACCCCGATCAAATGTCTTCGGGCTGAGTGTGGTTGAGGTGTGCGGAGTTTGCATGAGGCGGGCAGCGGGGCGGACAAACGCCCGTGGATCCGGTGAGACCGGAACTCGTTTGGTGAATTGAGCGACCAGCAGTAGAAGGAGGTATATGCCGACGACAACAGAGATGAAATCGACCACGGTCGAGGCCGACGCATTTCGGCCACGGCTTCTGCATATGAAGGATGTCGCGGAGCAACTCGGTGTCTCCGTGCAACGCGCCTACGAACTGGCTCGCACCGGCTTAATCCCGGTCGTCCACATCGGCCGACAAATCCGGGTCGAAGAAGGACGGCTGCGGGCGTGGATTCGGGATGGCGGTCGCGCCCTGCCTGGCGGGTGGAAACGCGACCCGTAGAAAAGCTCATGACCTGGCAGGCTCCGCCTCCTGGCGGAACGCGGCGCGGAAACGCTCCAGGTCGGACTTCAAGAAGCGAATGTTACGCCCCATGACGCGCAGGTGTGGGATGTGTCGCCGCTCGACCCAGAGGTAGACGGTCTGAATGCTCACGCCTAGATACGTGGCGGCATCGCGCACCGTCAGGGGCACTTCCTCACGCGCGACGGAAGCCACGGGCTCTGCCGCGACAGTTGATGGAGGGAGGTGTTTGGTGGTCATGCACCTTTTTACAGCAACATCTCCGTTCCACCAAGTCACTTGGGCTCCTACAGGATCAAGCAGAGAATGGAGCGGAACGTGGGACTTGAAGTGGGATGGCCGCCGTACCTGAGAGGTCCCTTATGACTTGAGAATTTTCCGAGTCGGCGCAGTTCAATCGACACGTTCGTGGCTAAGATTACGTTCCCAGCTGTGCCGATACCCGCAACGGCGGGCGGCCCATCGGTGGAAACGATGTTGCCGCGCCATGCGTCTTATTGACTCGTATCGCGGTCTGGATTACGATTTCTGAGCAACGCCGCTTTCGTGCGGCATTCTCGCAAAACGGGCGGAATTAACCAACATGTAGAAGACGCGTCATCACGGCGGTGCGCATGCCGAAGGCAGTCAACCCTTTCACTTCCCCCGGGCTGCCTGGTTCGCTCCCGGTAGATGTTCGGCCTAACCCGGCACAGGAATCCATCGGAGGAACCTCGAGCCCGAATGGGCAAACGAACGGACCCCTTGTCCGCTCTGAGGGCGTCTCTGTTTCCTCGAACGGTCAACGCCCGAGCCCCCAAGTGGCACACGTACTCACCGGCGCTGAGCACGCTCTCTTGAGTGAAGCCTACGCCGGAAGCCGTGGGGACAAGACGGCCGCCATTGACCAGATCGTCGCCGCCCATCCTGGCTACAAGCGTCGTTCCGTGGCGCGTCGCGGCGCAAGGTTGCGCGCCGGCGCTGGAAACAAGCGATGCCACCGAAAGTGGAAGGTCGAAGACATCGACCGACTCAGGAGCCTTCGGGGAAGTTCGCTGAAGGACATCGCACGAATCCTTGAGCGCACGCCGGCCGCCATTCGAGCACAGGTGGCCAGGATGGGCGAGACCCTGCTCTTCTTCGGCGGCTTCAAGACCAAGGATCTGGTGTTCGATCTCCGGGTCGAAGCGCAAGACGTCGAGCGCTGGATCCGCAACAAGTGGCTCCGCAGACGCAATGGCCAGATTCCTGAGGAAGCTGTCCATGAGTTCTTCAAGAACCATCCCGAGGAGATTCCGTTTGACCGGCTTGAGCCAGCGATTCAGCACTGGCTCAAGCCGAAGATGTAGCCGCTATCCTTCAGCCGGGGCAACGAAGGCATCGGCTTCCGCGATCCAGTCGGCGAACGAAGGATACTGCGGTGGCGGCGACTTGCGCCACGCGGAGTCACACTCCACCCAATACGCGACGATTCGTTCGGTGCGCACGTGGCGGTTTGCGAAGTTGCGCAAGGCATCCAGCCACGAGTTCTGCTTGGCGGACGCAAACTCGTGGTCTTCGACCCACGCGGAGAGCTCCTCCCAGAACCACATCGCATAGCTCTCGCGCGTTGGCGATTTCCGTTGCAGTGCTGCCAGGAAGTTGGGGCAGCGTTCACCGAGTGTCTCCGCCAGAATTCCGGGGATGCCGTTGGCAGCGCTCACCACAAGTCGCGCCCAAAATGCGAACGCTTCCCAATCCACGTATCGGCCCACTGCCACGCCAAGTTGTGCTGGTTCCACAGGTACTTCTGAATCGTCCACCCAGAACCGGCTTGCCCGCGCCTGCTGAAGCCACTCGTCAAAGCTGGGATACGCGCCGGTTCGAACTCGCTCGCGGCATCGTGCCATGTATCGGCGAATCTGTTCGAGTTTGGGGCACTGTCCCGCGTGATGCAAAACGGCCGGAAACCAACCGCCGCTTTGGGCACTTTCGAAGTAGTGGTTCTCGATCCATTCGTTGACTTCGTGCGCGACGGTCTCGGCTCTCAGAGGGTGTGCGCGTGTTTGAAGAAACCCTTCGCACTTCCCCTCGATGGCTGACTGAAGCCACGCCGGTACGCTGTGCTCCGCCTCGGCAATCCACTGCACCCACAGTGCGAAGGCACGCCACTGCACGAGACTCTCACACTCGCGCTCCAGGGTTCGCCACGGCACACGAAGAGACAACTCGCGCATCTGGGCGCGGTAGCGGCTGCCGTACCGCTCTCGTTGGGCGGCGGGCGCCGGAGGAAATGGGTCAGATGTCACAGCAGGTTTCGATCCATCGTCGATCAGCCTTCGCCTCGGGGTCTGCGCGTGGCGATGCGGTCAGCGTTCGAACGGTCCACTTCAAGCCCTCTTTGGTGGAGAGGCTTTAGCTTAAATCGCCGGGGACGTCGATGCAAGTACTTTTTCGGCGCTTCCAATACCGAGGATCAGGGCAAGGCCTTGAGAATTTCTTGAGCGAGCAATCGGCAGGATGCAAATAGCGCCGGGCGCGTCGGGCAAAGAAAAGAACAAATTGGGTCCGCCCGCCTAAGTGATTGTCGCACCGCGCGGTTTCGACGCCAAGCCACTGCATCCCACGAACTCCTGTGCGTTTCGCAGTGGTCGCTGAGACCTTCGCGATTGAATCGATTCGCGGTTTGCCCGGTACGTATGGTCCGGTCTAGGATGCTGTGTACCCGCGCGGTGCGGGTGCTCCCAAGCAGGCGTCAGCAATCGTTGGCGCCTGCGGTTCTTCCTGACTGAAGGGATCGCTGTTTGTTTCTTTTTTTCACGGGAGGATACAACACCGATGAGGAGTTGGAATGTCAAAGAGGCCCGCCTCGTATGCGAGTGGGCCCACCAGCCAAGCGGCCAAAGAACGGCCATTGAAGAACTCGCCCGACTTGTCGGACGAACTCCAGCGGCGATCAAGGAGTTCCTACGTCGCGCGCTTCCGCCCGCAGAACTGCCCTGGCCGAGGAAGCCCCGGTGGAAGGCGCACGAAGTAGAAGTCCTGCGGCTTCGCGGCGAGGTCGAGTCGCGTTCGCGCAACGCCATCAACAAATTCATCAAGCGCGCTGGATGGAATCCGCAGAAGCCCGACGATGAGGAGCAACCCGGCCTCACCATCTCGCAGGTCGCCGCCGACCTCGGCATCTCCCGGCGACGGGTTTACGAACTGATCGAGTGCGGCTACCTTCGGCGATTCAAAGGCCGCATCGCTGAGTCATCGTTTGACGCCCTCATACGCGATCATCCCGAGGTGATTCCGTTTCATTCGCTCCGGCCCGAGCACAAGGAGTGGCTGGTGGTGATGGGCTACAAGGATGACACTATGAACGTGAAGCTGCCGAGCGTCAAGGGGTTGCTCAAAGAGCGTCCCGATCCCGTAGACCGCCAAACTCGGGCATGAGGGCGAAGGGCTGACGGGTAGCCGCCAGCGATTCGCCGCGCTGTTCGATCCCCGGGGCGTGCAGGTAGCCAAGCGGGGCCGCCATCGCCAGGTGCTTCACCTTCGACGGATCGATGCCCATAAGCCGGCAGCAGGTCGCGTCGGCAGCGACGGGATCGTTAGCGAACACCAGACAGCCGAGGTGGCGAGCGGGGCCGTGCAGTGGGCCGTTGCCTTCCATGCCGATGATGCCGTCCGCGATGACGTAATGGACCGGCACCGTAGCGGCGATTTCGACGATGGAGTTGTCGATGCCCTCCCAATGCAGGACATTCTTGGGCCAGCCGTAGACCGACCCAGGAACTACGCCGAATAGGTTCTTCAGGCTTAGCGTCACGCCCGCCCAGTGATGCGTTTTGAGCTTTGGCATGGAGATGACCACATCTGCCTGGAGAATGGATTCCGGGAGCCACAGTTCGTCGAGAGAGGTGGTTCTAGCTGCGGGCGCCACGCGGCGAACTCCGTCGAAGTTCAGGTCCACAAAGTTCACCCGATTGATGGGACGCAGCTGCTCACCGAGTCCGCTTTCGTCGAGTAGCATTTCGGTGTCGCGGATGTGGCCTGGCCCATCCGCTACGGTCACAGAGGCTGCGCCGGCACTGAACAATGCGTCGGCGACGGCGGCGATCAGGAGCGGGTTCGTGTTGATGGGTGCGGTCGGCGAGTATTCGACCAGATTGGGCTTGAGGAGGATTCGCTTGCCGCGCACTGAGCAATCGATAAGCTGCAGTCCATCCCTGACTGCGGGCAAACAATCACGATAGTCGGTGCACCGGAGGATTGCGACCTTTGACCGGCCGCTGATTCGCCGTTGGAGGCCTGGTCGCCAGAAGAACTTCGCTGCGAAGCCGGCCGTTCCGGCCAATGCGGTCAGTTGAACTGCGGATCTGCGATTCATTTAGCGAACTCCTTGAAGGCGAAGGTGGGATCTTCGAGTGCGAGCGCCACGAGGCCAAGTGTTCGTGGTGGCCACGTGCCGCGCGCATCCATACGCTCCAGCCGGCGACGATACTTGGTGGCACGCGCGTCGCCCAGGGCGGCGAAAGCAAGCGAGCCCCACGCCAACGAATACGCCGACTGGCAGGTCTCCAGGCGCATGGACAGATACTCGGCTGCGGACGAGATGATCGGTGACTGCGCGTGCGGGCCAGTTGCAAGAGCAAGCAGAGCCATTGCGGTGAAATCTGGATGCGGGTCCAGGTTCACGCCGAAGACGGACGAGTTGCCGGCATTCCAGCCACCGGCCGGGCAAGCGCGGTCCAGCAACATCTCCTCCGCGATCTGGATTCGGCTCGACTCGATTTCGCTCGTGCGCAGAGCCACAATCGTCAGCGCCGTTGGCGCTACCCAACTCACAGTGCCCGGCACCCATGGCCAGCCATACTTCGACGGATCGAAGCGAACCTGGCGGTCGACGAGGCGGAATTTCCACTTCCATAGCCAATGGCATTCGACCGGATAACAGCCTTGGAGCCACTGCAAGCTGCAGGCGCATGCCCGGAGCTCTTGCGGTTCACGGCTGTGCCGAAGTGCGAGCAGGGACAACGCGGTCAGGTATGTGTTTGGAGGGCCGTTGGGAACAGCCGCCCATGCACCGGCACTGGATTGCGCCCGTAGAAGTGTTTCGTCGACCTTCCCGACTCCTCGCAATGCGAGTCCCGCAATCGCGGCATCCTCGATTCCGCCAGGGGTGCGATGGCTTAGGTCTTCGAGGATCGCCGATCGTTTCATACAGAATACTTGTCATGGATTGGCGTGGCATCGAAGCGAGATACTCGCGAATTGTGGGATGACGCTCCGTTGGCAACTGGCGTGGGATGTCCGTCGTGTTCAAGTGACGATTTCCTGTGGGATGGCGCCTTGTTGGACGGCGATCTGGGATGGCGACGGTGTTCACTGGTGCTTTTGTCGTGGGATGGCGGGAGCCATTCGCGGATGTGGGATGAATGAGGTGTTCGCGCGCGAATTCTGTGGGATCGCTGGAGCGGTGCCGCTATGAGGGATGGCCGCAGTGTTCACCGTCACATCCTGTGGGATGGCTGCTGCGAGCAACGCCTTCGGCCTCATCCGGCATCGGGCGCGATCGAGCGGAGGCTCCTGACAAGACGCTCTCGTTTGGAGTCGGGCTCCCGCAGCCTTAGGCTGATCCCAGATGTTCGAGACGGCACATGACGTCGCAAGAGGACTGCGTGAGGCGGGCTATGCGGCTGATCCGGTTTTGGTCCAGACCATCTGGCTCTCCACCAAGATGCAGAAGCCGATCCTTATTGAAGGACCGCCCGGAACCGGCAAGACCTATCTGGCGCAGGCGTTCGCCGCGGCGGCCAAGACGGACCTGATCCGGTTGCAGTGCTTCGAGGGGATCACGGAGAAGCAGGCCATTGGGTCCTTCGACGAGGCGCTGCAGCGTCTCTTCTTAGAGACACAGGCCGAGGCGCTGGATCGCGAATGGGAGAAGTTGCGGAATCAGCTTCACACGCTGGACTTCTTTACGCACGGGCCCCTGCTGCAGGCAGTCCTGGAGCCTCGACCGGTGGTGCTCCTGATTGACGAATTGGATAAGGTCGACCAGAAGTTCGAAGCTTTGCTTCTGGAGATTCTCTCAGACTGGCAGATCACGATCCCGAAGTTGGGAACGGTGAAAGCGAACTCCGTACCCGTGGTGGTGATGACCTCGAACCAGGAACGGCGGCTGGGTGATCCGTTGCGGCGGCGGAGCTTGTACAAGCGAATCGAGCATCCCGACGTCGCGAAGGAAGCCGAGATTTTGGATATCCGGACGGCGGAAGCACCTCTGGAACTGAAGGCTCAAGCAGTGGGCTTAGCGCAGGCGCTGCGCGGATACAACCTGGTGAAGCCTCCGTCGATCGATGAGATTGTTCAACTCGTGCGGGCGCTGCAGTTGATGGGGCGGTCGCAGATCTTGGCTGACGACAGGGATGTTCTGATGCCGTTCCTGGCGAAGACGGAGGAAGACGTGAAGCGCCTTCTGCTCCGCGATGGTTTTACGAGTCTGGTAGCGACGGCGCTTGAATACAGGGACCAGGCACTTGCGGCAATGAAGGACGGGAAACCTGAACTGGTGAGCACGGTATGAAGTGGCTGGGCATGATCATGATCGCCATCGCGGCGCCGTGTTTTGGTCAGTCGGCCGAAGCACGGCGCTGGGCGGATCATTGGGCCGATCACTACGGCGTTGAACGCGAACTCGTCTACGCGGTGATTGAGGTGGAATCGGGATGGAATCCGCGCGCCGTGTCATCGGCGGGTGCGGCGGGTCTCATGCAACTGATGCCGGATACCGCGGCCACGTTCCGGGTTCGCAATCGCTTCGACGTGGCGGAAAACATTCGCGGAGGTGTCGCCTACCTAAGATGGCTCGCCGCCCTTTGCGACGGGGACCGGCGACTGATGTTGGCAAGCTACAACGCTGGGCAAGACCGCGTTTTGAGGCGAGGCCTCGAGTTCGAATCCGAGGAGGTGCAGGCGTACGTCACACGCGTGGCGCACTTGTATCGGCGCAACCGATGGGAGTCGGTGCTGCTGAACCAGCGACGAGGAGGTAATGAATGAACCGAGCAATTGCAACGGCATGCGGCGCCCTTGCCATCCAGGTATTCGCCCAGGTGAAGCCGTTGGTCAGCGAGCGGCAGATGACTGGGCAAGTGAACGTTGTACGTGTCGCGCCGCGATTCGCAACGGCGATTCGGATGCCAGAGGCGGTCAGTTCGGTGATCGTGGGTGATCCGCAGAAGTTTATGGCCGAGCATTCCGAAAAGGAGCCGGCGTTGGTGCTGGTGAAGCCCGCGGTCGAGGAAGCTGCGGAATCCAACCTTCTGGTAACGACCGTGAAGGGACGCCAGGTCAGCTTCGTGTTGCGGAGTGAGGGCGCAGGCACGCGTCCAGTCGACTTCCTGCTCAACTACCGGCCCGCAGGCTCGTTCCTTATCGAAGAGAGCGAGGCTCCGAATGCAGCGGAGATACCGGAGACGAAAGCCGTGTCCGTCAGGCCCGTGGGGGCGACCGCCGCGCCGCCAGCCGCGCCTGAGCGCGATCCACTGGAAGAACTCGTGGCACGGCAGCAACGGGCGCAGCTTCCCGTACTTTTCGGAGAGCGTGCCCCCGCGCCGAATGCGCAAGCCGATCCGGTGAAGGTGGGCGTGTCGGAAGTCGTAGACCAAGGCCGTCAAGTGCTGGTGCTATTTTCTGTTGTGAATCCGCAGGCGAAGGCAATCGCGCTCTTGCCGCCGCAAGTTCAGCTTGCGGGCAAGGTCAAGAAGGGCGTGCTCATCCGGCGCAGCCGTTGGGGCACGAGTGAGCAACTGGTCGTCACCCAGTATCGATTGAGTCGCCGCAGGATCGGTCCCGGCGAACGTGCTGACGGACTGGTGGTGTTCGATCGGCCGAGCTTCAAACAGTCGAATGAGACGCTATTCCTCCAGGTCGCTGAGAGCGGCGCAGTGGATCGGCCCGCTTTGGCGCCGATTGGGTTCGGGGTGTCGTCCACGAGAAAGGATGTGCGCGATGGCGAGTGAGAAGGAATCAAAGCAATCGCTGGCGAAGGCGGACCCGGGGGCGCCGCCTCCGACTCCTGAACCGGACGAGAATGCAGTCGTTGAGGCGGAAGCGACGCCGGATGCGGCGACGCCCGTTGCAGCCCGACCCGGAGAATCCAAAGGCGAAAGCCGGGAGTCCAAGACGAGCGAGCGGACGCGCGCGTTGGTACTGCTGGTGGGTGGCGCGGTGGCTTGCCTTCTGTTGTTCTTCGCGTTGTTCACCACGGACGGGTCTTCCAGCCGGAAGGAGCGCAGAACGAAGCCAAGTTTGGGTCGGCCAGAGGCGGCCGCCGCCGCGAACGACCAGCCGAGCCGCTCTCCGGTACCCCAGTTGTCCGTCAACCAGGTACCAAACGAAGAGACGGGTGAGCTCACCGAGAAGGATCTATTGGGGACCATGCGTAATCGCGGGACTGTGGCGCCGAAAGACCCGCCGCCACCTCCAGCCCCGCCGAAGCCCGCGGCGCCGCGCCGCAATTTGGCAAGTGTGAACTTCGACGATCCGGCGCTTGCGGAAGCGTATCGCAGGCAGGGGTTGACCCCACCGCCGCAACGGACGGAAGTGGTGGATTGGAATGCGGCGATCAGGGACTACCAGAATCAACAGCAGCGGCCCGCGGCCCCAGTCGCGCCGGTGGTTAATCCTAGCGAGGCGCTGCGGAAGTCTTCCATCGTGTACGTGAAGAGCACAGTTTCGAACGCAACTGGCCCGACGTCATTGCAACCGGCGCTGGTGAAGCAAGCCGTCGGGCTGCTCCCGCAGGGTACGGCGTTGGTGGCGCGCCTTCAGCATGCGGTCAGTTCCGCCGCGAAGGTCCCAGTAGTTGCGGTCATCGAGTACAACTACGAGGACAACGGGCAATTGATCGTGCCTGCCGGTGCGAAGGTCTATGGTGAGTTGGCCCAGGCCACACCGCAGGGTTGGGTCACGCTGAAGTTCGACGCGCTGGAATTCCCGGACGGAACGCGGGAGAAGATCAACGGCTCCGCGATCAGCATGGATCGCCAGATGTTGCGTGGGTACGTCAACGGGCGGAACACGGGCGTGAAGGTGTTGACTCGGGCGCTGACTGGCGTCGGGACGATTGCCGCCTATGCGGTTGGTGGACGCAGTGCCAACGGCGGGATCGACAGCTCGATTCTGCTGCGGGAACGGCTGGCATCCAATGTTGCTCTGGCGGGCGAGCAGCAAATGGCGATGTTGGCTTATCAGCAGAACATCGTGGTGACGGTTCCGGCGAAGACGCAGTTTTACCTGGTGCTGCATGAGGCCGGCGTTTCGCCGCGAGTGACGCCGGATTCGGACTCGCCGGTGATTCCGTCATCGGCGACGCTGCAACAGACCGCAGTGAAGACGAGCCCTTCCGCAGGGATGTCTGAACAGGAGATGCGGGACTTGCTGCAACTTCGCAACGAGATGCGGGAAATGAACCGGCTCATGCAACAGAGCTTGCAGTCCGCGCCGCCCAAACCGGAGTCGGTTCCGGAGCAGCGTTAAACGAAACCTCGCCGCGCTTCCCGCCGTCCACAGAATCGTATATTCTGAGGACGTTTAGGGCGGAAGCATCACATGCCGCACTACTCCAAGCCCGGACAGATGGCGCCATTCAACCTTGCCCATTGGCTCGGTTCGTGGATGGGTGAGGGTGCGGCCAAGGTTGGGCGTGAGGTCGCGTTCCTCGCTGACCGGACGCGGCATACGACGTCGTCTGAACGCGCGGCGTGGATTCAGCGTTGCTTGGTATCTGCGTTGCTCGTAGGCGGCGAATACCTGATGATCCGTCTCCTTTCCCCCAAGCCGGACTCGCTCGTTGCACTGGCCGGCGTGTGGACTGTTCTTCTCGTTTTGCCTCGGCCAACCCCGCGTATTCCCCTCTGGTTTGCCAGGGCGTTCGCCTTCGTGGGCACAGTTGGTGCGCTTAATGCCTATTGGAGGCTGGCAAGCAGCGCCTCGCCAAGCTTAGCAGCGTGGGATGGCGTATTCACGATTTGTTGGGGTTTGCTCAGCTTCGGAATGATCGTTTGGGTCTTCCTGGCATTCCGAGGGACAAGAGTTGCCCCGGCCCAGGTTCAGGCAGGCCATCAGGAGACCGCACAGCAGGCGCCTGCGAGATGGTCGAACGTTCCCATCGTGCGCTTCAAGGACGTCGGAGCACTTGAGCAGATCAAGGCCGATATTCAGGCCATCGCCGAGACCAGATTCCACGCCCGGCGGCGCTCCGCCACGCGCAATGGCATTCTGCTCTACGGGCCGCAGGGGACCGGGAAGAGCCTCATCGCTGAGGCGACGGCCGGTGAGTATGGCGTGAACTTTATGCATGTTCGATGTCCCGATTTGGTGGGCCAGTTCGTGGGTTCGACCGGCGTGGAGATTCGTGCGGCTTTTGAGTCGGCGGCGGCGAATCGGCCGGTGGTCATTTTCCTCGATGAGATCGACGCAATCGGAAGCCGCCGGCAAACGCAGGGCCAAGGAACCGACGCTGGCGGCGCGGGGCGCGAATACAACACGGTCACCACGCAACTGATGTCCGCCATGGACAAGTACCGCTCCATGGATGGTCTCCTCATCATGGCGGCGACCAACCAACTGGATGGCCTTGAACCGACGCTAATCCGCGAGGGTCGATTTGATCTGAAGCTCCGGCTGGACCTCCCGGATGAGGAGTCGCGCAGGCAAATCCTCGAAGCTCTCCTCGCCCAAGCGAAATGGCGACCGTTTGACCTTGCAGGCCTTGCGCGGCGCACGCCGAATTGGAGTCCGGCACGGTTGCGCGCCTTGGTTGACCGCGCATCGGAACTGGCTGCCGGTCGGCCGATTGATGAGCAGCACGTCGTAAGAGCGCTCGAAAGTTCCGGTGGCCGGGACCGGCCGCCCATGGAGCCAGTCGGGTGGGATGATGTCGTGCTCCCTGAAGCAGTCGTCCACGACCTGAAAGCCCTGATCGAGTTGATGCAACCTGGACGCGCTGAGAAGCTCTCCTTGCCTGTGCCCAACGGCCTGATTCTGACGGGCGCTCCGGGGACAGGAAAGACTCTCACGGCGAGGTTGATCGCGACGCAGTCGAATCGAAGCTTCTATGCGCTCTCACCGGCCGACATTCTCTCAGGCGAGATCGGCGGATCGGTGAAGAAGGTGAAGGATGCCTTTGCGCGCGCAAAGGAGCACGCCCCGTCCGTCCTGTTTTTCGACGAGATGGATGGGCTCTTCCCGGCAGTCCATGGTCCCGTCGGGCACCATGACGTGCAGTTGGTGGAGCAGGCCCTGATCGAAATCAGCGCTCTGAAACCGGATCACAACGTGTTCCTGATCGGCACGACGAACTACCTTGATCGCGTCGATCCGCGCATTCTTCGCGGCGGCCGCTTCAGCGAGAAGACTGAGATCGGTGTGCCGGACGACGCCGGGTACCAGAAGTTGCTTTCGCGGTATCTAGGCAACGCGAGGCTGTCAGCACGCCTACCGTTCGAGGAATTTATACCTCGAATTCGAGGCATGCCTCCCGCGGACCTCGAGGCTACCGTGATTGCTGCGAAGCGTTCCGCGATGCGGCGAATGGGGAGTGGGGCCGAGACCCTTCCTCCTCTAGAGGCGGAAGATTTCGATGCGGCGCTGACGAGAGTTCGTACCACTTTTGAACGTCCCCGCTACTGAACCTGGACGGGCACTATCTTCCGTGACACTGCGCAACTAGTAGCGGGCTATCCGCCATTGGGTGTCGCAGCGGAGCCGGCGAGAAGTCCGCTGTCCACAGAAGTCTCGGTGCCTGTCATGTAAGTCGCCGCGGCCCCGACGCATCCAGGTTGGTCGCGAGCACCGCATGCCAAATCGCGCAACGTGGCTGGTTCTGGATCATGTGCCGCTGGCCCCCTTTCAAAGCCAGTGATCCCCGCATCGTTCACGACGACATCAAGTCTGCCACGGTGAGAGAGGGTCTCGTCTACCACCGAATGCAAGTACTTTTCGCGGAGAGTTGAAGACGACTTGATGAGGGAGCATCGAAGGGCTCATTTGCTAGCGGGCGTGGACAGTATTTAGGCGGTGTCACCGTTATGGAGCAGCGATTTCCTGTCCATCTCCCAGAAGTCCAGCAATACTCCTAGCAGTCCTTTCGATGGAGCGGTGAGCGTTGCCGGCGGGACAAACCTAGCGCTGTACGCTGCTGCCTCAAGCTCCTTTGCGATGATGAATAACTCTTGCGAGACGCTTTGCTTTGCGAAAAACTCCGCGAGGATTCTCGTAGGGATAGCTTCTATGCCCTGGCGTAATCGTTCGCGGATGCGTGCTCCAAGGACGCGTTGTTCGGGCGCATACTGCTCGATCAAGCCGGCTGCGAGATCGACGATTTGGTTCGTGCCTGCTGCGCCCTTCGACCCATAGCGGAGTCCGTCGTTGAGAGCTGTCAGCTTGGCATTTCCTTCGGCGAACGCGAGATCCTTCATGACGAAATCAACCGCTATGGCGACGAAGGAAACAAACATGTAGAGCAACCGCAGCGCAACTTCTTTGTGGGTCAGGACTAGGTGGGCTTGTTCCGCGAAGAACTTGGCGTCGATCAGCCAGCCGTTCACGGCGTTATAGTCTAGGCTCCACGCCAACGGCCGTTTCGCGCCTCTATATCTTCCTTTCCAGTCGCCTCCCTCTTTGCTGGGATGATACGTTGCCAATAGGTCTACGAACTCCTCTTCGGTGAGTCGGTTTTCGAACGGTTCCGCTCCTGGTGCCTTTTCGAGACGATCGAGAAAAGCTCCATCCAAGATCAGTACGTTGTGCTCCTTCCCGAATTCGGTGACAGCGGAGCGCCGATCTGTGGTGGCGACGATGGACTGATCCACCCCGAGTACGCTTTGCAGACCTTTTGTCCAGAAGATTCGCTCAATCGCCTTCGGCGTGTTCTTGTTCTTCGCATCGATGATGACCCGATGCCGGGAGACCGACGATGGGCGATCGTACAACCAGATGTCGATGTCGGTAATGTCGAACCCTTCGTACACGAAGGGTACACCGCGCACGGTGAAGTATCCGTTGCGAATGAAGTAACGCCGGAGGAGTTCTTCCATCCGGTACCCTTTCGGCAGCGCTTTCGTCATCGGAGTTTGCCCGTCCGAAGCGCGGATATGATGTCTCTCGAAGCGCTCCTGCTCGCCATTGTCTGCTTCTTGCGGGTCTTCTCTCGATTGACCTCGGGGCCAACGTACCCGGTTACGGTCGCGCCGGGCAAGCTGAGCACAGCCGGGCTCGCCTCCCCGGCCTTAATCACCTCGAGGGCCACTACACCGATGTCCTTCTTCAGCAACCTCATGTAGTATCCGCCCTGCGGATTCGGCTGGACTTCGACCACGTTCTTCAACTCCAAGGCGCGGTAATCCTTGCCGATAGCATCGACCGGCCCTACCCAACCGCCGTTGATTAGCTTACGCATCAATTTCTCGATCATCGTGATGCGTCCGCGGGCATGGTAGCTGCGCGTCATGCCGTACGTCAGCGAGCTGACAAAGGCTTTCGCGAGATCCAGTGCATCTTCAACGAGCGGGTTGCCAAACTTTGAAAACGCTGCCGGAAGTGTTACGAAGGCGATATTCTCCTGGTCGTTGTTGACGACATTGATGTCGTACATCCCGATGGAGTTCAGCTTCTTGAAAAGATCAGCGCCCAAAATCTTCGTCACTGCCGCGACCGTCACACAGCCGCATTGCCGGAGCAAGGCCTCCACCTCTCCGACGTGTCCCTGCTCGTCCGAGGTCAGGCTGCTTAAGACGAGTTGTGTCTTGGCGATCTGATCACGACGGAACAGGTTGCCGTTGAAGTAGACCTTGTCCCCGCCGAGATCCTCGAAGTCAACAAAACCTACCTCTTCCGCCTGTTCCAGCAGACTCGTCGTCTGATTCGCGGTGAGCTTGTGCGTATCGCCCAGGTACGTCTTCGTTTCCTTTTGACGCTGCGGGACCTGCGACGTGAGTTCGGAGAAAGCGATAGCAGCGTTCTCCTCTGCAGACGGATTGAGATCCTCGTAGACGCCAGCCGTGTGCTGCACAACGGTGGACGTCGTTACGCCGAGGATGTCCACGCCGCCTTTCGACTTCTGGATTAGGCCGCGAGTTTGCAGGAGTTCCAGGAGCTTTGGCAACTCGAATACCGTGTTGATGCTCGCGGCCTTTGCCAGCAGTTCGACTCTTGCGCTGGGCAAAGTTGTTTGATCGCTTGCCGAGAGCGCGGACAAGAGTATGCCAGCCTTACCAGCTGCGAAGATCTTGTCAAAGTGCTGAACACCGTGGACGTGTTCGAGCTTGTGCGTGTGATGTACGAGCCAAGCGCCTTTAGTTTTTGCGTCCATCCCAGCCATTCCTTTTCTGCTGTCGTGTCTTCTGTGGCATTGAATCGAGCAATGTTGAGGCCGCATCCTTCGCAATGAGTCCACCAAAAATCGATTCGGTGACCTACTGCGCCCTGAAAGATGGGTGATCCTCCAGATTACCCCAGGCAGACCTCCAACCGCGCGGCTGCAAGACCACAGAAGAGAGTCGCGGACCCTTCATCAAGCACTTGCTATTGAAACGTACCTAAAGCGCCTAGTCGGCTCTCGCCAGCCGTTTCGCGGACCCGCTAGTCTGCCGAAACCAGAGCACTTCTGCCCCTCGCCACAAACTCGCTTTGAGATTCCGCAAACCTGCCTTATGTTTCCTTCCAGGCGCGAGTGAATGCTCGGGCCGACATCGAAGCAAGGGAGGTACCCCCTATGAACCAACTTTGGAGAACGCAGCCGCAGGTTCGGCAGTGGGCGGCTTTGACTCTCGTCGTGTTTCTCCTGGCCTTGTCAACGGGTAGCGCGGTGCTGATGGCCCAGAACCTCGGGGCCGCGCCTCAAACGAACGTGGCCGTCCAGGGCCAAACCGGGGCGCAGCCGGAAGGTGCGTTCCTCAACCTGGTGAACTGGATCGGTAACGTGATCGCGCCGGTGGGCGCCGCTCTGGCGATCGCCGGTGGCTTGGTCAGCTACATAGGAGGCCGCGGCGTCATGCGGTACGTCGTAACGGCGCTCGGGTGTCTGGCGGTTTCAGGCGTCACGCGTCTGCTGGAGTTCTGGATTCAGCAGGGTGGCGGCGGCGTGTCGTGAACGCCGCGACCGAGTAAAGAATGCGGGCTCGCCCGCGCGGAGGGCCCGCAGGACAACCCACAAACAATTTTCAAGCGAGATGAGCGATGCCTTCGTTGTTGTACGACATCATGCGCGTTCTGCTGGCACTGGCTCCGGCGGCGGCGTTCGTCTGCCTGCTGCTGGCGGGCATCTCGCTACGGAAGGAAGGCGGAACGGTGTTCTGGGTGGGCGGCGGGTTTTCACGACACATGACGTGGGCAGTGATCTTCCTGGCGCTCGAGCCGACGCTCACGTGGTTTCAGGCACTGGGCGTGCCGGTCTTCTTCCCGCCCGGCGCGGCGATTGGCAACGGGTGGCTGGCGCAGATCCAGTCCGGCATCTCGAATTTCGTGAGTTCGTTTGTCGTTGCCCGGATTGCGCCGGTGGCGGCGGCGTTTTTTGTGTTGCGCTCGGTCCTGGACACTGCAAGCGGCGCGGGGCCACTGCCGTCGATCCTCAGCGCTATGTTCTTGCTCGCGATATCGAGCACGCATGCCCTGATTGACGCGTGGACGCCGGTGGGCAACCGGTTCTCCATCGCTATGGGGCTGGAATCGATGTGGAACTACACGGCCAGCCGCATCTTTCCCATCGCCGCAGGTCTGGCGGTCTGCGGCGCGATTGTGAGTTTTGCGTTCAACAGGCCTGGGTACCTGCGGATGCTCGCATGCGCGGGCGGGTTCCTGACGGTGAGCGCGCTATGGATTCTTGTCAACCGGATGATGTGACTCGGAGGTGTGCTCGATGAACGACCAGGCGACGACGCTGCTTCTGCTCGGTTGGCCGGGCTTTCTCGGCCTGTTGAGCATTTTCGTTCTGAGTATGCCAGAGCGCCTGGCGCGGTTCCTCGCGGCCATCCTCATCGTCACGTGGCTGTGGATTTTCTTCGGAGGGCTTGAACGATGGACTTCCTGACCGGCCTAGCGAATCTGACGAACTGGTTCGGCAACGTAATCATGCCCACTCTGGCGGGGCTGTTCTTCGTCATCTCCGTCCTCCGCTTCTCGCGGAACGCACCTTTTCAGTACTCGCTCTATGCGGGCTTCACGGCACTCATGGTCTCCGGAATCCTACGGGGAATCGAGCGATTCGCTGCGCAGAGGGCGTGGAACGATCCCGACGCCGTGTGGGTAACTCTGCTTGGGCTCGTGAATTGGTCGGCCAACGTATTTCTGCCGCTCTACGGCGTCATGCAGGTTGTGCTCGGGATCATGCACTACGGCGGGATGGGTTTCCGGATCTATCCAGGCGCACCGTGGGCACGGCACGTGTTGTCGGCGATGGCCTGCTTCGGCCTGTCCGGCGTGCTGCGGCTCGCTGAGTTCTTCGTAGCGCAAGGCGGGGGCGGGGTGAGTTGAAGAAGGAGGCGTATGGCACTTGAAGTGACACCGGTCCACCGAAATCTGCACCAGCGGGTCACGTTCTTCTACCTGGAGTTCGAAGACCTGTTCATCGTGATCGGCGTAGCGGCGGTAATGAGCCTTGTCGGCCGTTTCCTTGACCGCGAACTGTATGGCGTGCCGCTCAACGTAGTCCTGCAGTGGGGCGTGCCGATCATCGCGGTTCCAATACTGATGCTGTTCAAGTACGGCAAACCGCGCGGCTACATCCGCGACATATTGATCTGGCACACAAAACCACATATCTACTGCGGTCTCGAAGCGGACCGCGAGTTTACAACGGAGTTCCTCAAATGATGTCTCCCCTCACGATGGCCAAGCGGAATGAAGAGTTGCGCAAGCCGGCGTTGGCCGAGCTTCTGCCGGTCCGCGAGTACCTGGACGGCGTGATGGTCCAGGCCGACGGCAGCCTGGTGGCCGGCTATGAACTGGCCGGGCTCAACAGCTTTTATCACGACGACGACATGCGGAACCGCTCGAAACACGCTCTGGAGGCGTTGGTCCGGTCATTGCCGGAACGTTCAATGCGGTTGCAGATGCGATTCGAGATTACCGAAGGGATCGGCGATGTGCGACCCGCCTATCCACGGATGAACCGGAATGAGAATCCGGTGCTGCAGGAGATTGACCGGAAGCGGATGGGGCGATGGGACGCCAACGACGCGCGCGGCTACTACCTTCGGCATTTGCTGCATGCGTACTTCATCTGGAACCCGCGAACGCACCATGAGCTTGCGGAGCGGCTCCAGGGCAAGAAGCGGAACTACTTCAGTCTTTCGGTTGAGAAGTGCGTCGAGCGTGAAGTTCGTGAACACGAGGATCTGCTCAGCGAGTTTTCGAGCCTTCTGGCCGGCGTCGAGCAAACGCTGGTGGCGACAGGGATGGGCGTCCGGCGGATGCCCGATGAGGGGATGTTTCAGGAGGCGAAGCGGGCGTTGAATCCGGTGTTCAATGACCGTAGCCCTCTGCGGCGGCCCGAGCACTCCTTGCAATACCGGAGCGCTCGCAGCCAGATCACGAACACCAGCATTGAGGACGAACAGGAGAACTACCTGCAGGTCGGCGGCCTGCTGTACACGTTCGTGAGTATGAAGGACTTGCCCGACGGGACCTTCCCAGGGATGTTGCGGGAGCTTCTGGTTTTAGACTTCCCGATCATCGTGGATGCTGAAGTCACGATCCCTGACCAAACGAAGGTGCTGGAGCATTTCAAAGGGCGCCTACGCCGGATGCAGGCGGCGCAGCGTGACTCGAACGGCGCCTTCAAAATCAACGTCGAGGCGCAAGTCGCCCAGAACCAGCTTCAGGATGTGCTGCAGGCGGTGATCTCGTCCTCGCTCAAGGTTTGCAGCTACTCGATGGTAATCGCGGTTCGGACGTCGAAGCCGATTGTCAGCCGGGCGGATCTAGAAGAAGCGCAGCGCACACTCAATGATCGGCGGCAACGGGTTGTTCATGCCGTCACGCGGATGAACGGGGCGCGTGCGATTCCTGAGTCTTTGGCCCAACGCCGGCTGTTGATCGGGAGTCTCCCGGGAATGGGTCAGGAAAACAAGCGCGATTTGAGTTGCCTCACTCTGCACGCCGCAGATTTACTTCCGATTGAGACCCCATGGGCCGGCACTCCGCAATCCCCGTTGATGCTGCTGGAAACGCCTTACCGGCAACTGATCCCGTTCTCTCCCTATGACCCGTCGATCGGCGACGCCAACATGCTGTTCATGGCGAAATCCGGCGGTGGCAAGACTTTCATGGCGCAGATGTTTCTCCTGATGATGGCGCGGGCGAACCCGCTCATCTCCATCGTCGAGCGCGGCGATTCCTACCGTCCGCTGGTTGAGTTGATGGGCGGGCGCGTCATCGAAGTGGATCTGGAGGGCAGCGAGACCCTGAATCCCTGGGATCTGCCGCCGGGCGCGATCCAGCCGACCAAAGACAAGATCGCGTTCCTAAAGAACCTGACCCGGCACATGATCGGCGACTTGGGCCAGACCGACACCTCGCTGCTGGACAACATCTTGTCAGAGGCGATCGCCAAGGTGTACAAGCGCGCGGCAGTTCGGGCTGACAACAAGACGCCGACCTATACGGACCTCCGCAACGAACTCTCCACGTGGACCGACGAAGAGCGCATCGAGCACATCCGCGCGCTGGCGCAACTGGCCGCAGTGGCCCTTCGGCAGTGGACCGGCGAAAAGGGGGTCTACTCGAAACTCTTCGATCGGCACACCACGATCCGGACGGACGCAAATTGGCTGTTCTTCAACATCGAGGGCTTGAGCTCCGATCCGCGCCTGGAGACGGCGATGAGTATGCTGATCGCGCAAGCCATGTCAGAGCGGGCATCGGGCAAGTCGGGCCAGCCATCAATCACGGTGCTCGACGAATGCTGGGCGCTACTCGAGTCGCCGGTGTTGGCCGATTGCGTAGTTCAACTGTTCCGTACGGCTCGCAAACGCGGCGCGTCGGTTTGGGGGATTTCGCAGACCCTTGAAGATTTCGTTGGCACAAAGCAACGCCCCAAGGAACACGGCGCGGGCATTCTGCGGAACACGTCGGTCAAGGTGATCGGGCAGCAGCCCGGCGATGTCAGTCCGCTGATTGAACACCTTTCGTTGAACGAGGTCGCGCTTGCTGAAATTAAGCGGTTCTCGTCGCCGCGCAAGGGCAAGAGTGCGGAAGTGCTGCTGGTACTTGGTGAAAAGTCGGAGACCACGCAGACCATCCGCCTGGTGCCCACGCCCGTGGACTACTGGGTTGCCACGACCTATCCGCGAGAGAGGGCTTACCGGACGTATTTCTTCAAGTTGGAGCGGAATCGAAAGCGCCCGCTGATCGACGTTTACCAGGAGCTGGCGGAGCGTTTCCCTCAAGGTCTTGCGGACGTCGAGGCACTACCCGAGGAGTCAGCGGGATCAGTTCAGCAGGCCGTGGCGGAACGGCGGGAAAGGTTTGCCGCAATCGGAGTGTGACCCATGGCTCGAATCCAATTGCTTCTCGCAAAGCTCCAGGCCATCGCCAGCCAGTTGTCTGGGCTGATGACGCAAGGATCCACCTTGTGGCGCCAGTTGAGCGGACTAGCCAAGGAGAGACGGCAATGAGCACGGTCTTGATACTGGTTGCGGCGGTCATTGCGGGAACCGCGAAGCCAGACGCCACGAAGGTGGCGGCGATCGGCATGGCGGGTCTGCTGATATTCACGCTGATGCTTGCGCCGCAACCGGCACACGCACAGTTCGGGCTCGGTGGGATCACGAACGCCTTCAATTTGGTCAACCAGGCGATGACCGCCATGCAGAACTTCATCAACAACGTGATGAGGCCCCTGCTAGAAGGCATCCAGTCCGCAGCAAATGCGCTCCAGAGTTTCCTCGCCCAGCTTCGCCAGTTGTGGGAGGAGATCGTTTGGCCAATACGGGCGATCAACGAGGCAAAGGCGCTTGCGCAGCAGTTGATTGGGTTGTTTCGGAATCCACTCGCGGCTCTGTACGGCATCAGCGTCAACTCTGCACAACTCCCGAATCCGGCCTCGCTTGAAGCCATCATGCGGAACAAGAACCCCGGCGACCACGCCGCTCTGGTCACGGCGTTCGGTCGAGTCTTCGGGCCGCTCCCTGCAGCGAGCGAGGTGCATCCAGAGGAGCGCAACCTCATCGACGTTGACGACGCAATGGCCGTCGATCAATTGATGACCCTTAAGATGGGCGACGCGGGGGCGGACCGCGTGTTGCAGGCAGCCGAGGCAGTGGAGGACGAGGCCCGCCGCTTCGCTCCTGGGACGGCTGCGATGGCATCTGCTGCGGCTTACATCGCGGCAGTGCAGAGCCAGGCTCATATGCAGAAGATGATCGCGGGCCAGTTGCGGCAAGGGGCCGCGCGGCTTGCGCACGAAACCATGGCGATCAAACGGGGAGCGTCGTTCACGCGTGAGAGCCGTGACAAAGCGAGGGACCTAAACAAATAGGAGGCTGTGATGACACTTCAGGCATTCCGGAACTTCTTCGTGGGGCATCGGCTGCAGGCCGTCGTTCTGTTGTTGATCATCTCCCTCCTCATTCCGCAGCCAGCCGAAGGGCAATTCCAGTTGATCTTCAGCCTGATTGGTCTTGTCAGCAGCGGACTGAGCACGATCAACAACGTGATGACTTCGATCAACAACACCCTGAACAACGTGATCCGGCCAATACTGGAGGGCATCAACCGGGCGATCTCTGCCGCGCAGCAGATCATGGGGGCGATCTTCGACTTCCAGAGAAACGTCGTCTACCCGCAACTGGCCATTGACCAAGCTCGCGCCCTGATCGGCCAAGTGATGGGAATCTACAACCAGATCCGCGGCATCTGGGCCACCATCGTCCGCAGCGCCACGCTGCCGAATCCCAGGAATCTAGAGGACATCATCCTGTCCAAGGATGCTTCGCGGATCGGCCAAGTGGGCGGTGGCTTCTCTGCCGTCTATACTCCGTTGCCACCGGCGACTGAGGCACACCCTTTCCAACGCGACTTGATCGACTCGCGTGATGCGGCGTCACAGGCCGCCATGAAGCGATCCATCGCGATCGACGCGATCGCCGACCAGGAATTGCAGGCGGCGGAGCAGATGATAACCGCGTTGCAAGGCACTGCTCCGGGAACGGCGGAAATGATCGGCGCTCAGGCGGGCGCATGGCTGGTCCGGTCCCACGCCTATACGCAACAGGCAATGGCCGAGTTGATGCGGGTGCGATCCATCGAACTGGCGGCCCAGAGCGCGCTCGTGAAAGAGAACGCCCGGTACATGCGGGAAACCCGAAACAAGGTGACGGACTTGAATCGCTAGGAGGCACTAGTGTTCCTATTCGAGCAAATGTTCAACCAGGCGGTAGCAGGCATTGCGCCGATGATGAGCGTGGTGATGCTCGTCGCGTATGGGATCCTTCTGGCGTCGCTCCTCTTCTCGGTGTATGAGGCCTGGGCGCGCGGTGGCGATGTTCGCGCGCTCGGGATCGCCGGCGTCAAGTATCTGGCGGTTGGACTGCTGTTCATCAACGACGGCGCTGTCTATCGTTCCGTTTTCCAGTCGGTTGTTGGCGCCTTCAATCAGATGGCCCAAGCGATGGCTGGCCCAGGCGATGTGTTCCGGACATGGTTCAACGAACTGCGGAATGCCGCTTCCTGGGATACGTGGCTGAATGTAGTGACTGGAACGTTGTCGGGCGCCATCAGCGCGTTGCTGCTGATGGTGGCAATGGTCGTGTACCCAGTCGCCTACGGGATCTTCACGATCCTGTATTGTCTGTTCGGCACGATCTTGTACGCCACGGGCCCGTTGGTGTTGGCATTGATGCCGAGTTTCGGCCTCGGCTCCCTTGCCAAACGCTACGCGACGAACGTTGTGATTTTTGCCTCGTGGGGGTTGCTCTATGGAGTGTTCTGCCGGCTGACTCTGGCAATCAATCTGAACAGTATGGCCTCCATAACCGCCGCAGGCAACCTGATGGGCATGATGGTCGCCGCGAGTGCTGAAGTGCTTCTCGCCGTGGTCAGCATCCTCTTCTCGGTTTGCATTCTGCTTATCCCGTTGCTGGCCAAGCGGATCGTCGAAGGCGATGTGGGGAGCAGCATGCTTACGGTCCTTGGAACCACGACGGCGATGGCGCAGGCCATGATGAGCATGGCTGCTGGACCGGGAGATGGATGGAGCCGCATGGGCTCGGGCGGCGGAGGTGGGGGCGGAGAGAAGGGCGCAGCGAACCCAGTGGGAGGACCGGCGCCGAGCGGACCCGGTTCCGGTGGCAGTTCAGGCTCCGTAGGTTCAGCGGGCGGTTCCGGTGCTCCGAGCGGCCCGGGCGGGCGAGCTATGGGCGCATACCGGCCGCCCAATGTGCCGCATGCAGTGGGTTGGCTGGCGGGAGCCGCGGCGGCTTTGGCCGTCCAAGGCGGGGTCAGGGCGGCGCAGGCCGGCAAGGAATTGGTGAAGAAGGCGGGCGGGGCGCCGTCGCCCTCGACGCCACCGCCGAGCACTCCACCGCCATCGAACAGCAATCCGGTTGATGAATGGGTCTGAGGAAAGGAGGCGTGATGTTCAATCTGAAACGAAAGACATCGAAAGAGCAGTTGCCCGAGAAGGCGCAGCTCTCGAAGTACTACGAAATGGACGGCGCACTACGCGCCTACGCCAATCGCATGGCGGTGCTCGGCATGTTGAGCGGCGTCGTCGCGCTCGGAGCGCTCGGGCTATTTGCCTATGTTCGGCTCCAGCCGCCGGTTGTCGTCCGGGTTGATGGCGCCGGCGAGGCAACGTTGGTTGGGGGCGATACAGCGGCTGTCGGCCGGGGCTTTCTCACACCCATCAAAGCGTCGGCCGCCTCGCCGGAGATCGCCGGTCCGGCACCCGCCGACGTTGAAGGCCGCGCAGTTGTCCGGAAGTTCCTTACGACGTACATGACCTACACGCCGGCCAACATCGAGCGACAGTACGCCGATGCGCTGAACATGATGACGCTCAACTTCCGGACGTTCACAATGAACAAGTTCCGCGAAGACGACACGCTGGGCAAGGTCAAGGCGGATTCGATCACGTCCACGATCAAAATCCGCTCCATCGAACCAGTTGCCGGAATGCCATGGGTCTATCAGGTCTTCGGCGCGAAAGAAGTACACCGCCTGAACTCCCAGCGCATCGAGAACACGGAGAAGATGGTGTGCCGCTATCAAGTGCGCCTGGTGTACTCGGGCCGGTCGCAGATTCATCCCACCGGGCTGCTGGTCGGCGAGTTTTGGGAGCAGCAGATGGTCGGCGAGAAGGACATCGATCTGGAGCAGAACAGCCTGCTGCTGGATCGAGGAAGCGAGAGCCGGCCATGAGCGAAACGACTCCGAACTGGGCGCCGCTCGAAGCGAACCTCGCGCCGGAACTGTGCGCCGAGTTCATGTGGATGTTCCGCAAAGACGGCGTCGAATACTACAAACACATCCAGACGCGCCGCTACTTGCAACTCACGGCTGACGGCAGTTGCACGGCGCAATCATTCGAAGATCACTGGAAGTTCGTCTCAGGACGGGCAGGAGGACAACAGCATGAGTTCAGTTGCTGAAGCAACGGTTACAGCCAAGCCGCTGGAACAGGCGAAGCGCGAATCGCGGAGGCGCGGCAGCGGCCCCAGGTCACGCAATCAGCCGGCTGACGGCCAGCGCTATTTCGTCGCCAAGGCCTCGAACCGCCGAGGCCCGTTGACGCTCGATCGCGAAGTGGCCAGCGAGGCCGAAGCCCTTGTCGCCGCGTTCAAAGGCGACACCCGCGTATTCGTCGTGATCGAGTATACGGTCGCCCAAAAGCTCCAAGGAACCAGCGTGACGCTCGTCAAGGAACTTGCGCCGCCGGACTCCAGTTCACGGGTTTCTACCACCAACGAAAGTTGAGTAGAAGGCGCCCACGACTTGCGTGGGAATTCGCGTTCATCGCCTTGAAACAGCGCTGATCGCAAACCTGCCCGCAAAGCAGGCAAGACAACGGAATAGGGCGGTCTCCCATCACGAGGCCTGACCCGAGACTTCAGTGTTTCGGCAGCAGGCTAAGCGTGGGGACCCATGGGCTCTCCGTGCCGTCGGCTTGTTGCCAACCCCAACAGCCGTCTTCAGGAGAAACCATGAACACCCAACCATCCGTAACAAGAACCAACGGCCTGGCAGTCATCAACCTGCAGGTCACGAAGGAAGGAAAGATCGAACGTAAGATGCCGAACGTCAGCCCACAGGCGCAATTGCACAACACGCTGCTGGAGGCTCTCTGCCCCGGTATTCGTGTCGCCTCTGTGACTGTGACACCCGAACCGCTCGACCAAGTGGAACGGGCGCGCGTGGAAAGTGCCCTCTCACGCTTCAACGTGGATGGCACTGACTACCGGCTGATTGGCGCATCGGGTTCGGCCAAGAACGGGAAGTACTACGCGGTGGACTCTCGCTTCGAGCGTCCGCTTGCCGCGCGCTTCTCCGATTGGCCGCAAGCCGCCGTGACGTACTTTGGGATTCTGGTCTCACCGTGCGCAGTGAGAATGCAAATTCCCAATGGCCGCGTCACTGTGGTGCCCGATCACGAACTGGGAACGAATGACTGCCGTGGCTGGTTGCGCAAGTCGATCTTCGACAAGCTGTGCCTGCCCGACGGCCGTTTCTACCAGTTCCGCCTCGCGTTCTCCAACACCCAAGCCAAAGGATCGTTCAAGGTCATGCCGGACGATGTGGCGGATGCCCTCGACACCGACGTGATCGTGCCCGTATCCTCCGTCAAGCCCGAATACAAGGGTCCCAGCAAGCTCATCACTTGGCTCACCGGCGAAGCCCGCACGTTTGCCGGCGAGATGATCCTTGGAATTCGCGACTATTCGCGGCCCCTGAACTTCGAGTCGAGCTACACCGTGGTCCAACACGCCCCGGAAGATTCGTTCGAACTTGAGATCAAGCCGCACGCCCTCCGCGAAACCGCCAAGCTGAAGGCATTCCTCGAAGACCGCGATTTCACCGGGTTGTTTGAACTTCTCGGGATATCGGAGACGCAGCAGCCGCTGGTCGACGAGATTCCCGCCGAAGACGATCAGGCGACCTCGGTAGAGCGCACGGTTCTCGAAGCAGTGCTCAAGGCCGATCCCACTGGCTACATGGTCCAGCATCCCTGGGTCAACAGCCAGTTGGAGCGTACTCTTGCGCGATGGGCGTTCAAGGTGTGCACCGCGGGTGGATTCGAGATGCCGGCATTCGCGCTGGCTGACGACGGCTACCTGATGCTGCACGACGGCAAAGTCTACTTCGGGTCCGACTGGATGCCGCAGGATCGCTCTGTCAACGCCCTGGCTACCAGCCGAGGATTGGTGGTGCGGTATCCCGTGCGCATGAAAGAGGACCTGCTCCCCTATACGAAGATCGCCCCGTCGGAACTGCGGGAACTGATTCGTTGCGAATTCGATCGTCAAGGCTGCCCGGCATCGGACAGTGTGGCATCGCGTGTCGCGGCGGAACAGATCGAGTTGGTAGGCACGTTCACGCTCCACTCGAAGACCGCGGCAAAGAACGGCGGCGACTACGACTTCGATTTCGTCTGCGTGGTGGAAGGCGACCGGTTCCCGCGTTTCGTGAACCATCGCTTCAACTACCGCGGCACAGGTGCGATCGAGAAGACCAAGGCGAAGAAGGCTCGTTCCCCCTGGTGGAACCTTCCGCAGGTGGCTGTCGGCGCAATGGGAAACCAGATCGGCTCCATTACCGATTTGATGACTCAGTGCACTGCTGCTGGCAGGGAAGACCTCCATCGGGAACTGGTCGAGCAGCTTCAGCTTGCCTTGGATCAGTTGAAACACGGCGTAACACCTGACCAGGAGAAGATCCGCTCGATCCGCGAGCAGATCAAACAGAGTCCGGCGGCGCAATGGCTGAAAGCGAAGCGGGTGCGTTCCCTCAAGGACCTGCCCGAGCACTTCGAATGCCCGCCAACTGATCGCATCGGCTCCATGTACAACCTGGTCCGTAAAGAACTGACCGACTTCTTCGCCAATCGCATGCCGGTTGGCCAGTTCCGAGGCCTTGTCCAAGGGTACGAATTCACCGAGGAGATGGTCGAGGAGTGCCGCAGGCTGAACCGGGCCTGGGCATTGACGCTCATGGCCGGAATCGAAAAGAAGAAGTTGTTGCAGGATGCAGTGCAAAAGGCCGAAGCCGCGTTCGAATCCGTCAAGGAGGATCGCGACCAAAAGCCGAAGGCGCTGCATGTTCTGTGTCAGGCGCGAGCGGCGCTCTCGTCGTATGAGCAGCAGTGGCAGGAGGAAATCCGGGCACTGATCTGGCTTGTGCGCACGTGGGCTGCACGCAAAGAAGAGAACCGCATGGGATGGCTTCGGGCCCTCTACACGGTAGTCTGCAGCACCAAGAGCGACCAGTCCTCTGGCGCTCTGCCGTTCTATGCGTTTCCGAACGAACTGTTGAAAGCGATCGTCGAGCGGACGGGCGGGCGACCAGTGCAACTGGCGGCTCCGAAGGTTCGCGACGGCGAAGTGGAAGTCGACGAGGACGGCCGGGTATTCCTCGTCGAAAACATAGAAACCGAAACCGGCGAAAGCTACACCAAGATGACCTTCCTGATGGCGGTGACGCAGGACGGCAAGGTGGTCTACGACGGCGGGCGTGTGCGATGGGTTCATCCGTTCCCGTGCGAAGCGGGTACGGGCGAAGCGCGAAACGGAAAGGTCGGGCTTCCCACCAAGCAGGTTCCGCAGGTGAAGCAGTAGCCGTTACGACGCTGGATGTGGCCAGGGCTCTGATGTTAGCTCTGGCCCTTCCGGCACAAGGAGCACAACAAATGCGAACTCTCATGCTGGCCGCCATGGCGGCATCAACGGCGATTGCACAGAAGCTCGAAACGCAGCCGCTGGATAACAAGAAGGTCATTCGCGTGGAGACGGCGAAGGATCACCTGACGGTGATTGAGGTCGCCGATCCGGTTACAATGGTCGCCGTCGGAAACACCGGCGCTTTCACCGTCGAGCGGCGCGAGAACAAGGTTTTCATCAAGCCCACCGAGGACGGCGCCCAAACCAACCTCTTCATCTGGACCAGTGCGGGCCGCTATGCCTACGAGTTGCTGCCCGCAGCCAACGTCGCCCAGATGCACTTCGCCATCGACCAAACACCGACGGGGGTATCCCAAGCCGCTCAGCCCGTGTCGGTCGAGGCTGCTCAAAAAACTGTTCCGTTGCCCCAGGAGATGCTCACCCAGGCGACGCCAATCACGGTACACGGCGAGCGAGAAACGGCGGGCCGAGTGGAAGTGACATTGCGCGACTTTTACCGCCAGGCCGACACGCTGTACGTCCGGTACGCGGTGCACAACCAATCCGCCGTCGGGTATCAACTGGCGCGGCCAAGCGCGTGGTTCCTCAGCGGCGTGCGGTCCTCGTTGTCCCTCGTTCCGCTGGCCGAACAGCAACTCGGGGAAAAGACGCAACGGTCCATCAAAGCGGAGGCGTCGAGAGAACTGGCAGTCATTGACGGGGATCACAGTGCGTTTGTCCCACCCGGTGGCCGCGGCTTCGGCTGGATTGCCATTGAGCAGCCCTTCGCAACGGCGGAGGCCACATCCGCTTTGAAACTGGACTTCGCGGCTGACGCCAAGGGCCCGGTTGCCGCCTTCCTCATTCTTCCGAACGGCGGCCGACAGGAGGTTGCCGATGCCGGCAACGCCCGTTGATGATCCATCGCAGCATCCGGCCCGCGTCACGCCGGAACAGGTGCACGCCGAGTTCGAGCAGTTGCTGCGGAATCGCCATCACATGGGTTTTCGCAACATGATTGGCGATGTGGCGCTAGAGCCACGGAACCCATTCCAGTCCCAAGCGCGTCGCGCCAAGAAGTGGCTGGTGGCCACGGTTGGGATTCTGCTACTCGGGCTGCTGATTGTGTACTTCTTCCATTGGCGCTGAGGTCCAGGATGCTGCACCACGGAGGCAGCCATGGACTACGATCCCAATCCCAAATATCGCCCGTCCCTGATCGAAGAGAACCCCGCTCTTCTCGTTTGGCTTCTGATCCTCAGCGCGTACTTCGTGCTGGTGCTGATCGCGAAGTATGCCTGGTACCTCTACGACTGGCAAATCGCCGAGATCACCATGTGGCTCATCTGGCTCGGGCTGATCGCCTATCTTGTCGTCTACCAAGTCACGCACGCCAAGACGGCGCGAGAGCAAGCCTGGCCGAACCAGTTGCCGACCATTCCTACTCGCGGCGAGCGAAAGATCGTCGAGCGTGCGTGGGAAGAGAACAGCGTGGTGCTCGGCTACGATGTGCACGGCAAGCCTTGGAAGTGGGCGGACGAGACACGCGTCATGCAGGCTGTGGTGCTCGGCCAGACCGGATCCGGCAAGACAACCCTCCTGCGGAACATCATCAGCCAGGACCTGATGCGCCAGGTTGGACCGGAAGGCGAACGGCACCGCATCCCGATGCTGATCTTCGACGGCAAGGGCGATTTGGAGTTCTTCCACTCCCTGCTGCCATACGTTCACCGCGCTGGTCGCATGGCCGACCTGCGACTGCTGAATCCGTCGCGGCCGGACTTGTCGGTTCAGTACAACCCGTTTGCCACTGAGGACGACAACTACATGGCGCAGGTGTCGATGATCTTCGGCTCATTCGACCTGCATGACGAATTCTTCGCGAAGCACCAGTTGAATTACCTCTCGGACATAGTCCGCGTGCTGCACTACACGGGCAAGCGGTTCAACTTCTATGACGTGATGGTGATGGCGCTGGACTCCGGCGTGATTGAAGAGCAGGTGGCGATCGCGCGGGCGCGGATTTCGCGCGATCCGGAGATCTCGTCGCAACGGCGGTTGAACTTCGAGATGTCAGCAAAGAACCTGTTCCAGTCCTTCCACGACCGTGACCGTGTGCCCAAGATCCAAGGCCTGCTGAACGAGTGCATGACATTCCTCGATGACGAATTGAGCGTGATCACAGGATCCTACGACAATCTGCTATCGCTCGACGACGTGATCGACCAGGAGTTGATCCTGTTTGTCAGCTTGAACATCAACAAGAACACGGCGCCGGTACGAGCGCTCGGCAAGATGATGTTGCAGAACCTGCAACTCGTAGTTGGCAAGCGCTATGAGTCGGAAACCGAACGCCGGCGGAAGAACCGCCCGCTGTTCTCCGTGGTGATGGATGAATTCGCGCCATTCGGCTACCGGAACTTTGCCCAGATCCTGAACACGGCGCGGGGAACCAACACGGCGTTTCTGTTCTCGATGCAGTCGTTGCCGCAATTGCTTCAGGTCGGCAAGGGGTTTCTGCAGGACGTGTCCTCTGCTCCCGGCACGACGATGCTGCTCCAGACGCGCGACGAGGAGACTGCCAAATACTTCAAACAGGCTTCGTCGCAGGTGCCGGTGCAGAAGCGTACGCACCAACTCTGGCGCAAAGACTTCCTGGGGTTTGAGAGCTACCAGAAGGCGATGGGCGCCAGCGAGCGTGAACAACTGGAGTACCGCGCGCTCGATCACCACATCAAGAATCTGGGCAAGGGAAAGATGGAGATCCTCATGACAGACCCAGTCCAGGGCACACTACACGGCCGGCTACATGTCCGCCCGCCCGCAGATGTTCACGTTCCCTTGTGTGAGCCGCGCCTCTTTCCGAACCTGATCGGCAGCCGTGCGGATGAGCGCGGCGCCAACTTGCGATTCAAAGACTCAAAGCTCGCAGCGACAGTTTCGATTGCGAGGCGGAGGTAGAGGAACACCATGTGCAGCAACCGCTGGTTCATTCCGTGCGTGGTCGTCACCGTACTCTTCGCTTGGGAAAACGTGGCTGCACAGCAAGCGGCCCCAAAAGGAGAATCGAGGAAACAGCAACCCGCGCCAAATGTTGTACCGAGCGGCACGGGGTACGTTGGCGTTGATCCCAAGCAACCGTACCGTCCAATTCCGTTGAACCGCGTCGAGCAACGCGAGTCGATCTTCAGCTTCTACTTGCGCGTTCTCAATCCCCGGCAGATCCGCTGGGGCGACAAATTGAATCGACGGCTCGCCGTCCTGTCAGAGGAATCCGTCGAGAATCCGTACTTCCGGTTGTGCGCCTTTCAATTGGCGTTGATCATCGTGCTTCTTACGATCTGCTGGCTCTGGTGGGACAAGCTGTGCCAAGTGAAGTGGGTCGCTGCCGAGTGCTTGGCCGATGCGATTAACGCGCGGGCACTCGCCGAGCAGCGGGCACTCGAAGCGGTTGCGGCTCACAATCGCCACATGGAGCTTTGCAATCGAGTCACCGACGGCTTGGGCGGCGCGGCTGTTTCCGACAACGGCCGCACGTTCGATGAGGTCGAGGCGGAGCTCGCCGCGTCACGAACGGAAATCGCCCGGCTGACGGCGAAGCTCGAAGAGCGCGAAGCCGAGTACGCCAAAGTCGGTGAGCGCATTCGCCGCCTGGAAGACGATCTCCAACAGCGATCGGCCGCCAAGCCGAATGCCGAACTCGCGGCTCGCCTAGCCCGGGCTGAGGCGCAATTGGCGAACAAGCCGAAGAGGAACGGATCATGATCGTGCAAGTGGTGTCACTCGGTTCCCTGTGGCTTAGAAGTCGGCACAATCCCCGAACGGTTTGGAACACAACCGGGGTATCGGTGAATGGCGTGCTTCGATCGCGAGCGCTGGCATACGGCTTGGTGCGCTTGTCGGCTCCCGAAGCGCAGCGGTTGTCCGCTAATCTTGGGCGCGGCTCGACGGCGTGGATCTCCTCGGACGTGTCCATGCACAACGGAGCGCGCACTCTTCACCTGCAACGCCCGACGAAGAATCGCTCGCGGCCGTATCGCTATCTGGTTGCGGTGAGCACGGGCCTTGTTGGCAAACTGAGCCCGGACAGTTGGGACGCAGACACGACACAACTGCTGTCGTTCTCCCAATGCGCCAGCGAACAAGAGGTGCTCTTGCTTCTGCCAGCGTTCGGTTGGGTCCGCGGCTCGGCGGGTTCGGCGGTTCTGACGCCAAGCGGCGCATGGAAGATTGCAGGGTAGCGGGATGCGATACCTGAAGGGATCTGTCGTGCTTTCGGAACGGCTGGATATTCCCGCGTTGCGCACCGTTTACCACGCCGGACACGTGACGGTTCGCCAAGTCTTCCGCGCGTTGTACCGGATTGCGGGAACATCCGCGCCCAGCAGCACACCTCTCGCGCCTGGCATCGTGCGTATGGAGAAGACTCTTTGGGATACGTTCAGCCGCAGGATGCGCACCTTGGCGGAAAAGGGCTACGTCGTTTGTGCGCCTGTTGCCGACCTTGACACGCCGGTGCTGTCGCTGTCACGCGATGGGGAAGCCGTGCTCGCCACGCGGGGCGGTCGCATTGTGGAGGTTGGCACGCGTTCCACGCACGGCAGCCGGCGCAATCAGGTGCGGCACGATGTCGAACTGTTCGAGATCTATCTGCAGGTGCAGCGCTGCCCGTTGTTCGGATCGTGGCACTTTGAGCCGGAGATTCGCGCCGACAACAACTACACGGCGCGCGGCTACGTGAAGGACTATGACGCGATCGTCACGTTCCGCTCCGACGGCCGTTCGGCGGCGGTGGCGTTCGAGTACGAGCGTTCGCCCAAGCGGACTCAGGATTACGAGCGCATCGCGCAAGAGTTGGCGCGGGAGCGCCGCGTCAATGCCGTCGTCTATGCGACACCGACACCGCAATTGGCGGAGTTCGTTGCGCATGGTTTCCGCAATGCGATGCACAAGGTGTACGTGACGGTTGCACGCGAGTTCGCGGCAGATCCCGCCAAGGCGCCGCTCAATGACACTCGAGCGGAACGTACGGTGCATGTGGCCGACCTCCTTTCCTGACTATCCCCGCCCGTTGTCGCTTTGTTTCCCTATTGCCTCCCTATTGAAGCTGCTGACTCCTACCTAACTCGCGTTTCATCAACGCGTTCCGCGTTGACATCCGGTGTGTGGAGTGGAGGTTCCGGTGAAAAGTGAGATTGGAGCGTGGGCGCGCGCGTGTGGGTGGTGTGTGCCGGTAGAGTGGATCGAAGTGATGTGAGAAGAAAGGGGATTGCGAGATGTTCATGACGAAGCAAAGCGTCGACCGTGGGCGGCAACGGCGCGACTTAGATGAACTGGTGGACTATCGGGCGTACGAAGGTTCGTGGTGCAGTTTCTTTGAGGAGTCCTGGTTGAAGCCCCGGCTGCGCGAATTCGGGTACACGCACGTGCGTTTCTTCGGCGGCAAGGTGTGCGACTACGACGGCAGCTTCCGGGAGCGTGTGTGCGAATTGAAGCGCGAAGGCGGGCCAGTGGAATATCGAGTTTACGGCTAGAACGCCCATTGAGTGCCGCAACGTAAGCCAGTTTGCCCTTCGTGTCAGGGCAGAAGTACGTACTGGCAGGCGTGGCCAAGGTACGGATACAACCGGTCGTTCACGCGGGCGAAAGCTGGCCAATCAGCTGAGGATGGGCCATCGAAGTACAAGGTCTCAATTGTGGCAGTGAGCGTGTCGCGCTCGATGAGTCGGAGCTGTGCTGCCGAACCGGGCGAGAGCAGGCGGTTTATCCAGGCATCAACCGCGGCAATTGCAGTTCTATTGTCAAGAGTGTCGCAGGCAACCAGGCGCTCGCCAAGCGAAGAAACCAGATCGGTCGCAGATGTATCGCGGCCTGGGCCGCTGACCCAGGCGTCGCACACGGCACGCGAGCTAGCCGCAGCGATGTCATCGAACCTTGGGATGTCAGGAAAGCCAGTTGCAAGTTGATTCCACACGGAGGCGGGGAATGCGATCGCGCCGAGCGAAGTGAGCGGCCACGCCTTTGCGTACTGCGCGCGAGCGAAGTCGTCGTCGCCCGGGACCTGTGGATCGGGCCACAGGATGAGGTCCCCGATTCGAGAAACCTGCACGTAGCCACCTGATGCACATCCAGGACTGCCGCAGTGATCACAAAGTTCGACCTGGGTTGGCGATGCCCTCCAATCTACCGACTCCAGCGAATTGCAGAGATCGACGCCATCGAGTCTGAGTCGATGCCAAATGGGGTTCGCCAGTCCTGAATCTCTAAAACTCGGCGTCCAGGTTTGGATCTGCGGGCTGGAGCAGAAAACCATTCGCTCACCTTCGGTGAGACCACTTTAACAGAACAGTCAGTACCAGGAGACAGGAGAATTGTGATGTCCTACGTCAACGGTGCAGTGATGCACGAACAACCGGTGCCGCCTATCGCGACGGTGCCAA
>CAZVKC010000003.1:0-86709 GCA_964627455.1 uncultured Solibacteraceae bacterium
GGTGGATTTTACGGGAGCGGCGGGGCGTTGCCGTCTACGTGGCGTTTGACGAACTCGTAGGCGGCGTTGCCGATGGCGTGGCCGATGGGACGGCCCTGCTCGACGGCGGAGCGGAAGTGGACTCCGCCCCAGATGCGGGAGTTGCCGCAATCGGTCTCAAAGTCGGTCCAGGTGGGCCAGGGTCCGAGCATGATGTCGGTGGACGGAGTCAGGCCGGGTTCGACTTTGGAGCTGCCGCGGGCGAACGGGACGGCGAGGTTGAGGGTATCGGAGTTGAACCAGCGGCGGGCGGCCTGGGCGTGGGCGCCGCAGAAACTGGCGGATCCGGAGGGATATTCGGGGTGGTCCGCGACGTTGAGGTACTCGCGCCACTGGCTGGCGGGGATGTTGACGGTTCCCTTGCCGGGACCTCCCCAGGCGCGGATCGGCCGGTCGCCGTAGAGGTAGCGGATCGCGCTGAAGGGACGGACGGCGTCCCAACGGGTCTTCTGGTTCCAGATGGCGATGCCGGTGTCGAAGGCCGCCATATTGGTGAGGAAGTCGAACTGGATGAGTTCGATCAGGCCGACGCCACGGGACTGGGCGGCGAAGAAGGCCGAGAATCCGAGGCTGTTGAGTTTGTCGTTGAAGAACTCGGATGTCATTTTCTGGCGGTCGGTGAGGTTGGCGGAAGAGTTGATCACTTCGTCAGCCTGTTCCTGATAGCCCTGGCGGTTGCCGCGCGGGTCGCTGGCGGAGGGGCGGGGCGCCTGGAACTGATTGGGGTTGGTGTACGAATAGGGACGGGTGCGTGCGTATTGCGGGGTGACGAACTGCTGGACGCGGAAGATGCCGAAGCCGGAAGAGACGCTACGCGGCTGCCAGCGGGACGGATCACGGAGTTCGTATGCGGTGTTGACGGGCTGGTACCCCGTATAGTCGGCAAACGGCTCGCGGTTGAAGGTCACGCCTCCCTCGTCGCCCAACTGATTCATGCCGTCGTGGACTCGGGCGGCGGCGACGGCGCGTCCGGCGCGATTGCCGATGCCGACGGCGGTGGTGGTGTCTTCGGAGTTGTCGTCGGGGTTGAGTCCGGCAGCGACGACCATGGCGCGCCAGTTGGCGGCGCGTGACGGGGTGAGGGTGGTCAACAGGCGGTAGGTGGCGTAGACCATCGCGGTGTTGAGGTTGCGGAGTGTGGCTTCCGCTGCGGGGCGGCGGCCGAGGCGGGAGTAGATGCCCTGGGCGGTGGGATGGTACGGCGCGACCGCGTCAAACCAGGCGTTGGAGGCAAGAGTGGTGTAGCGGAGCACGAGCGTGGCGTCGCCCGCGGACGGGGAGACATCCTGCAGGATGTGGCCGACGATGGTGGGTCCAAGGATTTCGAGGGGTGCGTTGCCGGTGTCGATGTTGAAGGGCGGGGGCGCCGGTTGTGCGGAGACGCTGCCGCTGATGGTGAGCAACGCAATGGCAAGTGATCGGGTGACAGTCTGTTGCATTTGGCTTTACTCCTGGGATGGAAGATCGCCGGTGAGGACGATCAGTTCGGGTTGGCTGTTTTTTGGGGGATCGGTGACACGGAAGATCCCGGCGCTGGTCTGGATGATTGGGGCAGGCGGCTGGCCCCGGTTTTCGAGAATGAGGGTGGCGTGGAGGCCGTCAGCATGGTGGGCGAGAAGTCCGGTGGTCTGGCCGGCGTCGACGTCCACCACCTGAAAGCCTCCTGCGCCGGAGTTGGTGAGGGTGGTGGCGACGGCGTCGAGCAAGCCAGCCTGCTGGAGTTCGCTGAGAACGCCGGGATTGAGGACTTCCAGCGGTTCGACGCCTGCAGCGGGGCTGAGGGAGACCGACAACTGGATTCCGTCGAGGACGAAGGGGCCCTTGTCCGTGTCGTGGAGAACGCCGGAGGCGATGGTGATCCGTACGGGGCTTTGAGAATCCGAGATCTGCCAGCTGCCGAGGAGCAGTTCGACGCGGAAGGGCGCGCCGGGTTCCTGATAGAAGACGGCTGCGGGTACCGGTGCGGGAGCCAAGGCCTGCTGCAGAGCAGCGACGGAGATGGTGAAGGGTTCGCCCATGGGTGGGAACTTCTTAGCCGCGGCGGGTTCTCCGGAGGTACGCGGCGGCGAGCAGGGATGCTGCTCCGGCCCCGAAGAGGATGCCGGAACCGGGTTCCGGAACGGTGGATTCGGCGGGTCCGGCAGTGAGGTTGGCGTAGTTCACGGAGCCAATTCCGCCGACGCGATCCGATCCGGCGAACGCGCTTCCGTTGAACTCTATGATGCCGGAGATGAAAGATAGTCCAAAGTTCGGGGGGACTCCGAACGGGATCGAATTGATGGCGACCCGATCCCCGATCTTCCAAATCTTGAGATTGTCGGAGCTTCCGGTCAGGACTACGGAGGTGGACGGAGAGGTAAACGTAAAATCGTTCAAAGTGTCGATGAGCATCGCGCTCGTCGAGATTCCAAGTCCGGTGTCCGGATTGAGGAAGTAGAGATTGACCCGGAAGGAGCCGGCAAAGGGGTTGGCGGCGGAAGCCTGGACCGTGACCGTGTAGGCTCCGGTGGAGGTGTCGAAGTCGAGGATGAGCCCGGTCAGGTCGATGGTTGCGCCGTTGACCCCGTCGTTGAGCGCGTCGGAAATCTGGAACCTGATGGGCTCGGCGGGGGTCGAGGCGGCAGTCAGGAAGCAGAGCAGAAGCAGGTTGGCGAGTGATTTGGATGACATGAGCGGCAACTCGACGAGTATCTGCCGGGTAATCGCCTGGGGGCAAGCGGCACGGCGTGTTTTCAACGATTTGCCGTCTCATGTCGTCTTATGCCGCGTGGAAGGCTCAAAAAAAATTCGGGGTGGGAACTCAGCCGCGGCGGGTTCTCCGGAGGTACGCGGCGGCGAGCAGGGAGGCTCCGGCGCCGAAGAGGATGCCGGAACCGGGTTCCGGAACGGTGGATTCGGCGGGAGCGGCAGTGATGTTGGCGTAGTTCACGGCGCCAGCGCCGCCGCCAGGGGTCCCGAAGACGTCGTTTCCGGTGAACCCCACCCCGCTGAAGGCCAAGACGCCGGAGTTAAAGGATAGGCCGAGGTTTGCGGGGGATCCGAACGGGACGGAATTGATGGCGACGCGGTCCCCGACCTTCCACAGCGTGAGGTTGCTTTCGACTCCAGTCAGCACCACGGAGGTGGAAGGAGAGGCCAAGGTGATGTCATTCACGTTGTCGATGAGCATGGCGCTGGTCGAGATCCCCAGACCGGTATCTGGATTGAGGAAGAAGAGATTGAGCCGGAAGAGGCCGGAGAAGGGGCGGGCGGCGGAAGCCTGGACCGTGATCGTGTAGGCCCCGGTGGTGGTGTTGAAGTCCAAGGTCAGGCCGGAGAGGTCGATGATGCCGGTGTTGAACTGGTCGTTGAGTGGGTCGATGATCTGGAGCCGGAGCGGTTCGGCTTGGGCGACGGCGCCGATCAGGGAGCAGAGCAGGAGTACTTTGGCGAGCAATTTAGAAGTCATAGAGGGACTCGCCGAGTATGCGATGGGCGGATGAGTACGAACAAGCGGCACGACGTGTTTTCAAAGATTTGCCGTCTTATGTCGTCTTATACCGTGTGGATTTCAGTGAGCGGCGGGGGCGGCTTCGAGCAGGATGAGGTCGCTGATGGGGGGTACGACGCGCATCGTAACGGCGTGACGGCCGCCGGCGGCGATGGAGATTCCCCGGCCGGGGAGTTTCGAGTAGTTCTGGAGGAGGCGGTCGATGTCCCCGGAGTGGGAGCGGAAGCGGAGGGCGACGGGGGCCAGGGGGCGGTCCTCGCGGCGGGCGAGGTAAAAGAGACCTTCGCGGGTGACCCAGCCGTCTTCGGTGAAGTTCACGTCGGCGATGTGGACAGGGGTTTGGTCCGGCGAGGGGAGGAGCGGGACGTAATCGAGAACAGCCTTGTTGCGTTTGGCGGTCCGGCCGACGTAGATTCCGCGGCCGTTGGAATCGCCGCCGGCGACGTGGGTGTATCCGGTGATGATCTTTTCGGGTGTTGTTGCGGCGGCAACGCCGGGGGAGGCGGGAAGTTTGTAGATCGAGTAGACGCTTTTGTCGGCAGCGCCGGCGTAGACCCAGGCGCCGTCGTGAGAGAAGACCGCATGGCCGTAGTCGAGCTGGTCGTGGGTGATGAGGACGGCGGTTCGCGAGGTGTGGTCGGCGATGTAGAGTTGGGAGGTTCCGGAGGGGCCTTCACCGGCAAAGACCAGTTTCGACCCGTCGGGCGACCAACTGGGAGGCGTCATGTCGACCTCGATTTTCTGGGTCCATTCGACGGGGTTGGAGCCGCTGGGGTTGCTGACCCAGATCTGGCGCCGGCCGGTGCGGTCGCTGATGAAGGCGATTTGCGAACCGTCGGGGGAGTAGGTCGGGCTGCGGTCGATAAAGGTGGATTCGAGGAAAGATTCGACTGGCGGGTCCACGGCGGGCGAGTTTTCCTGGGCAGTTTGTGTCGGAATCGCGAAGCGGAGGATGTCGGCCTGGGACCGGTAGGTGCGGGAGATGATGCGGCCGGATTTGTTGTGCACGGCGGACTGGGTGGCGAAGTCGCCGATGATGCCGAGGGAGACGGCGGGTGAGGAACCGTCGAGGGGCTGGCGCCAGAGGGCGAGGCGGGGCAGGTTTCCGGCGCAGACGAGGATTTCGTTGCGGCTTTCAAGGAAGCGGGGCGTGCCGTTCCACTTGCCGGCGGGCGGAAGCTTGCGGGGTTCGCCGTCCGGGTGGCCAGCGGCATCGAGTTTCTGGACGTAGACTTCGCTGAGGTATTCGCCGCGAACACGGTTGAAGACGAGGGTCCGGCCGTCGGAGGAGACGGAGGGTTCGACGTCGTACTGGGCGTCGCCGGGGTTGGTGAGGCGGGTCTTCTCGCCGGTTTCGACGTTGATTCGGAAGAGGCTGCCTTGCGTTGGATTGAGCCGATCGGGCGCGATGACGTGGCGGCCGCCGGGCATCCAGGCGAGAAGATGGCCGATGAGGAGGGTGCGGCGGCGGGCGTAGGGTCGCAGGCCGGCGGTCACCTGGCGTTCACGGCCACCTCCGAGAGCAGCGGTCAAATGGAGGCTGACTTCGCCGGCCGGGTCTCCGCGGAGGAATGCGATCTGAGTTCCATCAGGGGACCACACCGGGCTCCATTCATTGGCAGGCGCTTCGGTGATGGGCCGGGTTTCGGAGGCTCCGTCGATCAGGCGAATGAGGATGCGGGTGGCGAGGTTGGGGGCGACGTAGGAGTAGGCGACGTACTTGCCGTCGGGGGAAATGTCGGGGTCGCGCTCGGAGCCGGGGTCCGAGGTGATGGGCCGGGAGGCGAGGGGTCCGAAGGATGCGGCGGGGACGCGGAACTTGAGGTAATAGGCGCTTCCGGCGAGGGCAGCGGCGGCGAGGACGAAGAGGGCTACGGCCAGGGTTACTCGCGACCGGTGGGATGCCGGGGGTGGGTCGAGATCCGGCGCGGCGGCCAGGGGTTCCGAGGCAGGTTCGCTTTCGGGTGGTTCAGTGGCGTCGATTGCCGGGAGGGATCCAGCCTGTTTTTCGAGCCATTCATCGAGGTCGATGGAGTAGGCGAAGACGGCGCGAAGGCCGGGTTTCTGGAGACGGCGGACGGGGAGGTTCGCGGTTTTTTCCCAACGCTGGACCGTGCGGATGTCGCGATTGAGGTAAGCGGCGATTTCCTTCCAGGAGTCGAGCCGGGCGCCCCTACCGGACGACGTTGCTGGAGGATCGGACGAACGGTCCATTTTGTCATTCTACTTGGCCGACAGGGAGGAGAGAGACGCGGCTTTTGGAGTCCTCTGGGCTATGATGCCTATCCTTGAGGCATGGGGGAGTGCAATGGGGATACCACTGCATAGGCGTCGGGCGGGACAGTCTAGACTGTCACTGACTAGAGGTCGCCCTTTTTGGCCAGGTTGGCGGCGGATTCGGCGGCGCGATAGGCGAGGGCCTGGATCGTCGCGGTGGGCTGCTGGCGGGCGCTGGTGACGAGGCTGCTGCCGTCCACGATGAAGAGGTTCGGGATGTCGTGGGCGCGGTTGAAGCGGTTCACGACGGATCGCGACGGGTCGTTGCCCATGCGCATCGTGCCCATGAGATGGGCGCTGACCCCGGGGTCTTCGACCGGGTAGCTCCAGACGCGCGTGGCGCCGGCGGCTTGCATGATTTCGACTTGGCGCTGCTGCATCCAGCGGAGGTTTTTCAGATCGTCGGGGTGCATCTGGTAGGTGATGCGCGGGACGGGGAGTCCCCAGGCGTCTTTCACGGTGGGGTCGAGGTCGACGCGGTTGGATTCGACAGGCAGCGACGAGGTGTGGGAGAGCGTCGAGAAGGTGTGGTTGAAGTAGTGTCCCAGCATCTTCTTGTAGTCGGAGCCCCACTTGGGGCCGTCGGGCGGGAGTCCGTCGAGGCCGAAGGTGATCGGATACCAGTTGAAGCGGGCGTCGATGCCGCCTCCGCCATAGAAGCCGCGCTTGGGATCGGCTGCGTAATAGTCGTGGATGACGCGCGTGACTTGCACGCTCTTGTATTCGTTGAGCGGGTGTTCGAAGAGGCCACTGACGAAAGCGCCGAGGTCCCACATGAAGTTCTTGCCGACCATGCCGCTGGAGTTGGCGAGTCCATTGGGGAACCGCTTGGAGGACGAGAGCAGGAGGAGCTTAGCGGATTCGACGCCGTTGGCGGAGAGCACCACGGCGCGGGCGCGCTGGAAGACTTCGCGGCGCTGGGCGTCGAAGTAGACGGCTCCGGTGACGCGGCCGGCATCGTTGGATTGGATGCGGCGGACGTAGCAGCCGGAACGGATTTCGCAGCGGCCGGTCTTTTCGGCCATTGGGATCACCGAGGCGAGGGTGCTGGACTTGGCGCGCATCTCGCAGCCGAAGGCTTCGCACCAGCCGCAGTGGGAGCAGGCGCCTCGTCCGCGATAGGGCTGCGAGAGGACGGCCATGGGCGCGGGGAACGGGTGGAGTCCCAGCTTTTTGGTGGCGCGTTCGAAGAGGACACCGGAGGATTTGACCGGCATGGGCGGCAGGGGATAGGGCTTGGAGCGCGGGCCTTCGAAGGGGTTGGCTCCGGCGAGTCCGGAGATGCCGAGGTCCCACTCGGCTTTGGTGTAGTAGGGTTCGAGTTCGTCGTAGGTGAGGGGCCAGTCCGAGAAACTCGAGCCGGGGATGTCGCCGAAGACGCTGCGTTCGCGGAAGTCGTTGGGTTGGAAACGCCAGTAGTTGGCCGTGAAATGGACGGATCCGCCGCCGACGCATCGGCCGTATAGATAACGTTGTTCGACCTTGGCCTTTTCGGTGGTGTTCGCGCGATAGGTGTTGGGCTGCTGCTTCGGATTGTTGGCGATGGCGGCCTGAAAGGTGTGGGCCATCTCGTCGTGGGTGAAGTCCTTCTCTTTGACGTAGGCGCCTTGTTCGAGGACCACGACGGAGAAACCAGCGGTGGAGAGTTCCTTGGCGACGACTCCGCCGGCCGCGCCGGAGCCGATGACCAGGAAGTCCACGGTGTCGGTGGGTTTGTAGCGGGTCATTCCTATTGCGCGTCCTTGCTGTCGTAGTAGCCGAAGGGGGGCTGGAAGGACATCTTGTCGTGTTCGAGATGGATGTGGGTCCAGCCGGCGTGGTTGCGGTTGCCTCCCCATTGCGGCGGGGCGAGGAAGCCCATGATGGTGTGCGTGCGGAGAAGCTTGAAGAAGTCCGTGTCTTCGATGGCCTTGATGACGGCGATGGCTTCGGTGGGTGCGAGTGCGGCGAGGGATTTCGACTGCGGGAAGAGTTCGAGGCGCTTCTTTTGCGTGGCGGCGAGGCCGGTGCGGTAGAGGTCGCGCTGCTCGCGGTCGAAGGTTTCGAGGGCGCGATCGATGAAGTGGATGCAGCCGGCTTCTTTGGCTCCCGGGGTCCCGTCATCGGAGGGGATGATCTGCGCGGCGAGGGCTTCGATTTCCGGTGCGTCGGCGGCGGCGAGGTAGCGGAGGGTGGGGCTCGGGGATTGGGCCGCGGCAGCGTGGGCGTGCTGCTGGGCTTCCGCGATGTCGGCCATGGTCGCTGCGCTGAGGGACGAGAGCAGGAGGGATCGGCGCGTCAGCATATTCGGATTTGTAGGCTAGCACAGGGCGATGGTGCGGAGAGTCTTGTTGAGGCGGTTTGCGAGGGGCGGATCCGCGTGTTCGAGTTCGCGGCAGTAGAGGTCGATGGCGGCAGCCAGGGCTTGCGAGAGAGCGGCGGGATCGAGGGAGCGGACGAGAGCGGATTCGAAAGCGACCTGGAGTTCGCGCGGAAGTTGGCGGATGCCTTTGGCGTACGCGGCGGGGAGTCCGTGACGGAGGCAGGCGAGGGTGAAGGCCTGATCGCGAAGTGCGCTGATCATGTATTCGGCTTGCCATGCGTGATTGCGGACGATGGCGGATCGCGCGTGGACGGCGTAGAGCCATGCCATGCCGTGGGGCGGCGGTTGCGGATCGGTGGCGGTGGAGTTGCCGGCGTTGCCCTTGACGAGGCGGAAGGTGTCGGACGCGAGGGCGCGGAACTCGGCGGCTTCGACAAAGGCGAGGTCCACTTGCAGGGTGTTTTCGAGGAGGAAGGCGCGGTAGAGCCAGGGTGGGAAGGGAAAGTCCTGGTGGTGGATGGCAGCGTGGTGGTCGTAGAGTCGGGCGGTCCAGTCGGCGATGACGGCTTGGATGTTGGCGGGTGTGTCGATGCCGAAGGCGAGGTCGATGTCGGACCAGCGGTCGACACGGCTGGGGATGGCGCCGGATCCTGTGATGGCGATGGCGGTGATGCGCGGGTCCTGGTGGGCGGCCGCTAGCAGAGTGTCGCGGAGTGCGTCGCGGTGGTCGGGCGTGAAGATCATTTGCAGATTTCCTTGAGGCAGGCGCGGAGCCAGCGGTGTGGCGGGTCCGCGTCGAGGCGGGGATGCCATTGCATGGAGACGGTGATTTCGGGGACCTCGAAGGGAAGCGGGAAAGTGTGGAGGTCCTGGCGGAGGATCGCGGTGTGGCGATCGGGGACGGTGGCGATGTAGCTCGTGGTGCGGGCGAGGGAGATCGCGGCGGCGAAGCCTCCGACAGTGATGGCGATGTCGCGCTCGAGTCCTAGAGTGTGGAGGGCTCTGTCGATGGGTCCGCGGGCATTGCTGCTGGATGGCGAGCGGCGAGAGACGAGGATGTGGCCGGCTTGGGTGGCGTAGCGGGCGGGCGTGAGTTTGCGATGGTTGGCGAGCGGGTGGTTGTTGTGGACCACGGCCACGAAACGGTCGCGAAAGAGGGCTTGGGTGCGGATTTCCGGACGCCCGTTCACGGCGCGGCCGATGACGCCGGTTTCGAGGTCCACGGATCCGTCGCGGAGGGCGGCGGATTCGTCTTTGTTGCCGGTCTTGGGGAGGAAGCGGAGGCGGACCCGCGGGGCGTCGCGGTGTAGGCGGGCGAGAAGAAGCGGCGCGAAGTTTTCGGCGAAGCCGTCGCTGGTGCGGAGGGTGAAGGTGCGGTCGAGATTGTGGAGGTCGAGCGCCTGGGCGGGGCGAAGGGCGGCCTCGGCATCCTCGACGAGTTGCGCGACGCGGTCACGGAGTTCGAGGGCGCGCGGCGTGGGGACGAGTCCACGGCCGGCGCGTGCGAGGAGTGGGTCGCCTGTGGTTTTGCGAAGGCGGGCGAGGGCGCGACTCATCGCCGAGGGACTCAACTGCAGGCGTTCGGCGGCACGGGCGACGTTGCCTTCGGCGAGGAGGACGTCGAGGGTGACGAGCAGGTTGAGGTCCGGCCGCATGTTTCCTGCCACGTTAGCACATATGGCGTTTGATGCACGTATTAGTTGCAACTCATGCGTCTTCCGCTATTTCCGGTGAGGCCCTAGAATCGGGTTATGGATGCAAACTTTTGGCGGCAGAGATGGGAACTGAACGAAATCGCGTTTCATGAGCCCGAAGCGAATCCGGCGCTGGTACGGCATTGGAGCGCGATGGGTGTCGAGGCCGGGAGCCGGGTGTTTGTTCCGCTGTGCGGGAAGACGCTCGACATCCACTGGCTGCTGGCGCAGGGGTATCGCGTGGCCGGGGCAGAGTTGACGGAACTCGCGGTGCAGCAATTGTTCGCGGAGTTGGGCGTTGCGGAACCGCAAATCACAGATGCGGGAAAGATGCGGCGGTACAGCGCCGAGGGCATCGACATCTTTGTTGGGGATGTTTTCGACCTGACGCGGGAGACGCTGGGCGCGGTGGATGCCGTGTACGATCGCGCGGCGCTGGTGGCGCTTCCTGAAGAGGTGCGGACGCGGTATGCGGCGCACTTGATGGAACTGACGGAGCGGGCTCCGCAGTTGCTGATTTGCTATGTGTACGACCAGAGTGCGATGGCGGGTCCGCCGTTTGCGATTGCGGATGCGGAGGTCGAGCGGCATTACGCGGGGACGTATGAAGTGACGCGGCTGGCGAGTGCGGAGGTCCCCGGGGGATTGAAGGGGCGCTGCGCAGCAGTCGAGAATGTGTGGTGGTTGCACCATGCGCGGTAACAGCAAGTGGGGCAGCCTGGCGGCCCTGTCGATTTCCATTCTGCTCGCATCGCTGGGAACGAGCATCGCGAATGTCGGGCTGCCCGTGTTGGCGCAAGGGTTCCACGCATCGTTTGGCGCCGTGCAGTGGATCGTTCTTGCGTACCTGTTGTCTTCGACCACGCTGATGGTGATCGCGGGGCGGCTGGGCGACCTGATGGGCCGGCGGCGCTTGCTGGCGGCGGGACTCATCGTGTTCACGGGCGCTTCGATGCTGTGCGGCGCGGCACAGGAGTTGTGGGTGTTGATTGCCGCGCGGATCCTGCAAGGGGCCGGTGCGGCGTTGATGCTGGCTCTGGCGCCTGCGTTCTCAGGGGATGCGGTCCAGCAAGGGAAAACCGGCAGCGCGATGGGGATGATGGGCGCGATGTCCGCCGTGGGAACCGCACTCGGTCCCACGCTGGGCGGCGTGTTGATTTCCGGTTATGGTTGGCGATCGATCTTTTTGATTCAAGTTCCACTGGGACTGCTGGGATTGACGATGGTGTTGCGGTATCTCCCAGTTGACGAAAGCCGGCCATGGGGGGCAACCGTTCGCGCGGTGGCGCTGATTCAATTGGCGATGTTTCGGGATGCGGCGTTGCAGCGAAGCCTGGCGTTGAGCAGCCTCGTTGCGACGGTGATGATGACGACGCTGGTGGTCGGTCCGTTTTATTTGTCACGGGCACTGGGACTCGGCGCAGCAGCGGTGGGCGGCGTCATGTCGGCGGGTCCCGTGGCGGCGGCGTTGGCGGGCGTGCCGGCGGGACGGATGGTGGATCGCTTCGGATCACGACGGATGGCGCTGGCCGGATTATTGGGGATCGCCGGCGGGGCGGTGGTTCTGGCGTTGTTGCCAGGTGTGCAACTGGGCGTAGCCGGATATGTCGCGCCGATTGTGGTGCTGACGGCCGGGTACGCGCTGTTCCAGACGGCGAACAACACTGCCGTACTGGTGAGTGCTCACAAAGAGCAGCGCGGCGCGATCTCGGGGGTGCTGAATCTGTCGCGCAATCTCGGATTGATTCTGGGCGCCTCGGTGATGGGCGCCGTGTTTGCTGCCGGGATGGGCTCGGTCTCGACGGCGGGTCCTGAAGAAGTTGCCGGAGGGATGCGGGTCGCATTTGGGGTCGCGGCGGTGTTGATGGCGGGCGCGTACTGGATTGGGACACGGAGCGAGGATCGGGCGTTACCATCGACGTGAGGAACGAGGAACTCACTTCGATGAGCGTGAACATTCTGATTGCTTTTTACTCGAGGAACGGCGTGACCGAACAGCTTGCGCTGGCGATTGCGGAAGGCGCGAAGGCGGCGGGCGCGGAGGTGCGGTTGCGCCGCGCGGCCGATATCGTGAGCGAGGAGATTATCCAGAAGGTCCCCGGGTGGGCGGCGAATCGCGACCGGATGGCGAAAGAGTATCCGGCGCCGACGGCTGACGATGCAGCGTGGGCGGACGGGATTATCTTCGGAACTCCGACGCGTTTTGGCAATGTGTGCGCGGAGTTGAAGGCGTACATCGATTCGCTGGGCGGCTTGTGGGCGCAGGGGAAATTGAACGGCAAGGCGGGATCGGTGTTCGTTTCGACGTCGACGATGCACGGCGGGAACGAGTCCACGCTGATTTCGCTGTACAACCCGATGGCGCATCTGGGGCTGGTGATCGTGCCGACCGGATACGCGCATCCGAGTTTGTTTGGCGCGGGTACGCCGTATGGGACGTCGAGCGTGTCGGGGCAGACTTCGGAGCCGCCGACGGCCGGCGATTTGGAGGTCGCGCGGTTTCAGGGAAGCCGTGTCGCCAAAGTCGCTGGGGCGTTGAAGGGGATCGCGGGCTAGCTAGCGCCCGAGGTCGGAGAGTTTTTGCAGGACGAGTTGCGCGGCTTTCTGGCCGGCGCTCTTTTTGGAGTTGCCCTGGGCGCGGCTGACCCAATCCTTGCCGACGCGAACTTCGACCGTGAACATCTTGGCGTGTTCGGGTCCTTCTTCGCTGAGGATCGAGTACTTGGGTTGCGGGAGTTTCAAGGCCTGCGCGGTTTCCTGCAGGGCGCTCTTGTAGTCGGATGTCGTCATGTCGCCATCCTCAACCAGGTCGTGGTTGGGGATGTGACGTTCGATGAAACCGCGGGCGGCCTCAATGCCTCCGTCCAGATAGATGGCGGCGATGAGGGCTTCGATGGCGTCAGCGAGAAGCGCGCGCTTTTCGCGGCCTCCGCTCATCTCTTCGCCTCGGCCTAAAAGAAGATAGTCGCCCAGGGAGAGGTCCTGGGCGACTTCGAATAGACGGGTGGCGCTCACCAGATGCGCCTTGAGTTTGGATAAGCGGCCTTCGGGATGTCCCGGAAAGCGGCGGATCAGGTACTCGCTGATGACGAAGCCAAGAATCGAATCCCCGAGGAACTCCAACTGTTCGTTGTCGTTCTGCCCCTGGCCGGGCGGATTCTTCTCGTAGATGCGGCTTTTGTGCGTGAGTGCGCGCAGGAACAGAGACCGGTCGGCAAACCGGTATCCGATCTCTGATTCCAATTCATCCAAACCCTTCTCGGGTGGACGCTGCTGCATCAGGACTCCGGTATCAACGGCGGCGCGGCGTTAGTTGCCGGCCTTCTTCTGCTGCTGCGAGGCCTTGGCAGTGGCCGCCTTCACCTTTTCCTGGCCGGCGACCTGCTTGACCTGCGCGTTGTCGGTGGAAGCGATCGCCTTGTCGAGGACTGCAATCGCGTCATCGTACTTCTGGGCGGCGTTGTAGGCCATGCCGAGACGGATCATCGTCGTCGGGTCAGGAGTTGCCGCGGATTCGATGGCGAGTTTGTATTCTGCGATCGCAGCATCGTTCTGCTTGCGGACGAAAGCTGCGGCAGCGAGACCCTCGTGGGCCTGGGACACGAGGTCCTTGACGCGGCCGGCCCACTGCTCATCGGTCAGCATGGCGTTCGCCTTCTTGGCGTTGGGGGCGAGTTCGATCACCTTCCTGGCGTAGCCTTCGGCCCGCTTCAATTTCTCTTCCTTGTCGAGGTCGAACTCACGAGTGCGCTCTGCGATGGTCTTGGCGAGCATCGAGAGGGAGGCGAGGTTGGTGGGATCGGCGTCGAGGGTGCGTTCGCAATAGATGATGGTCTGGTCGGCGTCGCCCTTCATGCGGGCGGTTTCGGACGCCATCTCGAGCACGATCACCTTGAATTCGGTGTCGGCGAACTTGGTGAGGAGGTTCTCGATCGCAGCGATGCGGGCATCCGCGGTGGTCGCGTTCTGGATCGCCATCAACGCGTCGACTTCTTTCTGCGATTTCGGCTTCTGGGCGTAGCCCAATCCAGCCGCGAGAAACATTCCGGCGGCCAACACGGCGTTCATTCTTCTGGTCATGGAACTCTTCAACTCTCCTGTTATTTCTTCGCTGAGGCTTCCTGTAAGCCTTTTTCCGCCGCTTGCCGCGCCCGTTCCGGAGCGCCCTGCACGGCCAGTGCTGCCTTGTATTTCTCGAGGGCCGGCTCGATTTCATTCACCGAAAAGAGCATGCGGCCCAAATAGACCAAGGACCACGCCTTGATCTCAGCATCCGGACCCAGGTCCAGAGTCTTGTCGAACAACTTTTCCGCCATCTCGAATTCCCGGCTCAGCGCCGCGATGCGGGCGAGTCCGAAATAGGATTTGGCGTGGAGCGAAGGCGCGTCGGTCTGCTGCAGTGCAAGCGCGAACTTGTCTTTCGCCTTCGGGTACTGCTTTTGATTGTACAAGTCCTCGGCCTCTTCGAGGGTTTTCAGAGCGCCGGTGAGGACAGGCTTCTTCGCTTCGGACGTCACGCGAATGGTCCGGTTGGATTTGGCCTCCGCCCACTGGACTTCAGCAATCCGCTTGTCTTCGCGCCGGAGGTCGATGGCCTGGATCATGTCCGGATAGTAGAGGCGCATCGACTTTTCCTGCTTCTCGTAGGCGGGCAGGTGTTCGTAAAAGTACGGCGCGAGGATGAAGCCTTCGCGCAGTGCCTGATCGATCAACTGGAGCTTCGCGGCGCCGGATACGGGCGTCAGTTTCGCGTCGACGGCGCGGACGAGACAGGCGGTGGTGAGAAGGTAGAAGTCCTCTTTGTAGTGCGCGTCGAGCGCGGGTGCGAGTTGCGCGAACTGCAGGAGTCCGTTCTTTTCCTTGACCTGCTTGGCGTATTTGAACGAAAGCGGATCGAGCAAATAGTAGAGGTACGCGCGGCGGATGTCCGCGATTTGAGGTTCGGGCGACGGGGTGACGACCACGTAATAGTCGTCGCCGAAGCTGCGGGTGTGCACCTGGTTCGGCGGCGCCATCAACTCGACGTAGATCTGGAAGCGGCGGCCGGTGTATCCGCTGGTGGGGTTGCGGAGAAAGGCGTTGGCGCGGAGGATTTCCTGCGTGACGGGTTCGTGGAAGCTCCTGGCGATAACCTGCTCGTAGGCGGGTTCGATCTGCTTCCAGACGGACTCGAGATCGGCTTCGGTCCAGAACTTCGCGAGGAGCGGCGTGAGCGCTTCGAGGAGCGATGCATCGGGCGGCGGATCCTTCATCGTCTTCGAGAGACGGAAAAGCGGCGGACCTTCGAGCGTGAGTCCCAGGGAGATGTAGTTGCTGAGGGTGGCGTTGGGATGGTCCTGGTAGAACTTGCGAATGTCGACCAGGCTGGGCGGATTCTTCTTCAGGATGTAGTCGCGAATCTGCGCGCGTAGAGGGTGGTTCGCGCCGGAGTTCATGTCGGCGTCGAAGCCCGCGGCGTGGATCGCGGCCATGACGGTAAAGAGCGACGGGTTCGAGTCGAGTTGCCCGCGTTCCTGCGCCCGGAGGAGGCCGGAAGTGCTGGAGAGGTAAGCCAGCAGACAAGAGAAGAGGATCGGGAAATGCTTCACGGGCGGTTGTTCATTCCTAGTGTACCCATTCGATTCGCCTTCGTTCTGAAGGACGCCGCTCCGATCTCCCTTTCCCGATTCGCGACAACCCAGGCATCAGTTGGCCTGTCAGCGCAGTCCGCTGTCTGGAGTAATGATGCACGCAGGCCGCTGGTGGTTGCGCAGCGGCCAGGTGCAAGTCCGGGCGCGTCATGACGCGCGAAACTGTCTCTGTCAGCGTGCGACTCCCTCCGGAGGCGGAGACGCGGCTGCAATGAAGATCGTAACGCCGTCCTGGGTAGACGCTTCTTCACCGAAGCGAATCTTCACGGCATTGGTCCCGGAGGAGGCGTCTCCCGGCACACGCAACACGATTTTGAAGCGCCCGGCGCAGAGCCCTTCGAAGGCGCCTGCATAGATCACTTCCGCTTCCGTCTCGCCAATCCAGGCTCGGACGGGCTGCAGGAGCGGAACGGGAAGACGATCCGAGGTAGCGATGAGTCCATCGATACCCACCGGGTCGGTCTGCCCCTCGCCGGTTCCCTGCAGGATGAGCAGGGCGCCTGCCAGCGCCGGTGAAGCCTCGGAGTTTGGTACGCCGTTCTCGTCTGTGGCGCGAGCCGGCCCAAGACCGGATCCGTCGGCGGTGTACAGTGCCGGAGTTGCCGCTACCACGCGCAACTTCAGAGGTTCGGAGCGGTTCGACGGCGTTTGCCATTCCACGGTGAGATCGAAGTCCGACGCGGGTTCGAGTGAGTAGGGAACCACCGCGACGATGCGGTTCGCGGAAACGGCAAGCAAACGCGCCGGAGCGGAACCGAACAACACCCTCGTGTTTCCCAAAGCAGAGGGCATCCTTCCGCCTTCATCCGCAACCGCCTCGACAGGTTCGGCGTTGCTGAGGTTCTCGCCTGTGATGACGATGACCTCTCCTGGCGAAACGGTTTCGGAAGCTGACATGCCGGCCTCGTTGCTGACCGAGGAGATGGTGACCTTGGGCAGCGCCGGCGGATCCCCGATCCGGAACAGGAAGAAATCGTTGAACGGTGCGTAGGCAGGATCGCCGCCTCCGCCTCCGGGCTGGAACACACCCTTGGTCGTGGGCAGGTTCCGGGAACTGGTGACGCCCGAAACGAGCACGCCACCATCACGGCCGATGGCGATTCCATAGGCCGCATCATTACCGGAGCCTCCGAAGTATGTGGAATAGAGAACCTTCCTGCCATCGGCGGATAACTGCGTGGCGAAGGCGTCGCCGAGCACCAGCTTTTCCGATGCAGTGGATCCGGCCAAACGCGGTTGAGCCGCGTCCGAACTCACCGGGAAATCGATGGACAGTGTGTTGCCGACAACCCAGGCCTGGCCCTTGGCGTCAACCGCGACCGCAGTGGCGCGGTCGTCAAGTGAGCCTCCCAGATAGGTCGCGTATGCAGCGCTCTTGCCGTCAGGCATGAGTTTCACCACAAAGGCGTCGCCGCCCGGATAGCGGGCTTCGCCACCGGCGCCGCGTAATGACGACTGCAGAGCGTCTTCTGAAACCGGGAAGTTGGCCGAGCGCGTCACTCCCGCCACATAGGCGGAGCCTTGCGCATCCACAGCCAGACCGAGCACCGCGTCATCTTCGCGTCCGCCAATGTAGGTGGAGTAGACCAACGCTGATCCGTCCGGACTGATCTTGCTTACGAATCCGTCACCGTAGGCATACTGTGTTTCGAGGTCGGGACTGGCGCCGCCGTAGGTCGTACGGTATGCGCCTTGGGTGACGGGGAAGTTGGGACTGGTCGTCGAGCCCGCGACGTATGCGTTGCCTTGCGCGTCAACAGTGAGGGCATAGGGGGCGTCGGCCCCGGTGCCTCCCAGAAATGTCGAATAGATCAGAGAAGTTCCGGCGGGGTTCAATTTGGTGACGACGACTTCAGTTCCAGGCAGCGATGATGCGGCGCGGAACGTCGGCTGAAACGCGTCGACCGTTGCCGGATAGTCGCGCGAGTCGGTAAAACCGGCGACGTAGATATTGTTGTTGCGATCGAGTGCAATCGCGGTGCAGCCATCATAGCCGGTCCCGCCCAGGTATGTGCCATAAAGAAGACGGTTCGCAGTGGGGTTGAACTTGACGATGAAGCATGAGAGCTTGTCGCCGCTGTGTGGCGTCGTGCGCAGCGCGCCAGTGGTCACCGGGAAGTCGGGGCTTTCGGTCGCGCCTGTGAGGAGGATGTTGCCCGCGGAATCGAAGGCGATCGCAGAGGACCCGTCGCCTACAGTGCCGCCAAAGTGGGTCACGATCAGGGCTTCAGAGCCCGTAGCGTTCATTTTCACGAGGACGGCGTTGCCTTTATCGGGATTCGCCGGCTTTGGTGTGGTGTCCGGGACGACCGGGAACGTCGGATCGGCGGTGGACCCCGCAATGTAGATATTGTTCTGCGCATCGATGGTGATTCGACCGGCGAGATCGGAGCCGCTGCGTCCGAAGTAAGTAGCGAACGTAATCACGGGGTCGATCACGAGGGGCCGTTCCCGGTCGTAGTCGCCGAGTTGGAACGTGGCGGCCCCGTCTTCACGCATGCGATATCGCGCGACCACCGGCTTGCGAAGGCGCAGCGCAGTCCATTGATATACATTGGGCTGCCGCCACACGATTTTCTGTTCGCCCGCGCGGATTTCCAGGGCGCCCGCCTCGTTGACCTGTACGGAATCGGCGCCGTCAAAGCGCATGCGGATCGATGCGGGGTCCGCGCCGGGCTCGATTTCGAAGTCCTGTTCGAGGTTAGCGGCGAAGGGGTATTTGCCGCGGTCGAGGCCGCCGGTTCCTGAGGGATAGTAGGTCACGGAGACGCCCGGGTACACATCGCGATACCGGATCCTGGCAAAGGTGGGAATATCGGTCATCCACTTCGACGGATCCGCGCCAATGAAATAGTTCACACGCGTGGCCAGCAGTTCCTCGCCGCGCGGTGGAACGTTGTTCCTGCCGCCGTCAAAAGTGACTCGAAGCGCCCGAACCGTGTCGGGCATGGAAAGCGTAAGTCCACCGTCGCCGAAAAGCGCCGAGATTCCCCGGCCCTGCCTGGCATAGAACCCGTAGCCCGGACCAGCTTGGCCACGATTGCGTTCGACGTAGCTCGTGCCCAGGTAATTGGATCGCGGATAGCAAATCTGCTCACATGGGGTCTGAGGCCTCGGTGGCGGCACCGGCGTCGATGTCGCGCTAAGCCACGGCAGCAGGATCATGAGAATGGCAACCGCCCATGTGGACGGATACCGCATCCATTCATGCACAGTGTGGCGTGTCATAAGGGCAACCTCTCCTTCATCCGCCAGGCTCCATACGCCATCAGCATGCCGGCGGCACAGAAGACCAGACCGGCTGGGGGAATCGGGGCGGAAACAAACTCGTTCTGCAGGGGTCCGATCGCGAGACGAAACAGACCATAGCTGAGCAGGAGAGCAGGAGCATGCCAAGGCGCGCGAACCAGGCGGGTTTGCATCGCCACGGCCAGAATCAGGAAAAAGCCGGCTTCGAGGAGCGCCAGATCCCAACGGGAGCCGTCCGGATAATCGACGGCGAGCCAGTGATCGGAGGCTGCGCCGCGATGGGCATGCTCCGCCACGCAACCGAGGCGCATGACTGCGGCGGGGATGGGAATGGTGCGGGCGGCGGAAGTGATGAGCCCGGCGGCTTCCCGCGAGTGGAGCCTGCGCAGTGCCGCGAAGAGCGCGAAAGCGATCAGCCCAAACGTGGCGGCCACCGCAACGCTGAGGCCATGGCCAGTGAGTTTAGCGAATAGGAAACCGCCCCCAAGGGCGGAAGAGAGTGCAAGAAAGTGGACTGCCGACGCGCTTCGAGTATTGAACCCGCTAACAGACGTTTCACGCAGGAACGATACATGATGCAGCAATCCTGCTGCGCTCCAGAGAAGCCAAGTCCAATTCAAATAGACTGATCCGGCATGGACCGGGGCCGGATCCCAGTACGGAATCGGCATCACTGCCGCCTCGCTAGCGGCCTTGAGAGATCACCCACTATAATGTGGGGCTCTTTGCATCCTGATAATACATCACAGTTCCACTACAGGCAAGCAGCAGTAACGTTCGATCGACCCGTCGGACCGTCACGCTGCTAATAGAGAGTGCCCGAGTACAGATCCGGCAGGCGGAAGCTGCGGTAGACCATTGTGCCGGTGCGCAAGGCGTAGGAGATCTGTCCGTTTGCGTCGACTTCCAGGGAGTAGCCTGCGAGCGAGTTGTCGGGTTCGATGACATAACCGGAGTCAAAGTGAAAGTTGCCGCTGGCGAGTTTTTGGGCGGATCCGACGGCGGGGGAGAACCAGCCGAGGTGCGCGTTGAGTTCGAAGGAAACGGTTCGTTGGACTTCGTCGATGCGCAGGACCTGGCCGCGGCTGTAGCCGTCGCCGGTTTCGGACCAGCGGGTGTTGCCGTTGTCGTATACGAGCAGGCGGCCGGGGTCGGACCAGTCGATGCTGGCGTCGTGCTGGTGCGAGAACCAGGGCCACGAGTCGCCGTTGTCGCCGAGAAAGGTGAAGTCGCCGTCGCGGCCGAGGCGCCAGACGATGTGGCCATCGCCGGAACCATTCGCGTAGTGGACCTTGAGGAGCCAATCCTGATGGCGGACGGAGACAAGGAAGTCGCCATCGGGCGTCAACTGGACCGAATTGCTGTGGGTCCAGTCGTTGGCGGAGAGTGCGAGGTACTGCGGCGTGCAGCCGCCGCCGGGCCCGGTGCAGACTTCGCCGAGGATGGCTTTGCGAGATACGTCGAGCCAGTCGAACGCATCCCAGGTCCAGACGATGCGCAGTTGGGGATCGAGGACAAGGATCATGTCGCCGATAATGTCCACTTCGCCGGGATCCTGCACGTCCTTCATTAGTTGTTCAACCGCCGCGAGAGCGACGATGTTGCCGCCGGGCAACGTACGCACCTCGTGATGGAACGCTACGATTTCGCGCGCGCGTCCCATGGCTCGCAACTGTTCGTTGATGCGCTCGGCGTTGGTTTCGAGAATGGTCATGCCGGCAAGGTCGAACTTGCGGATGCCTTGTTCCGCAGGTCCACCGCTGGGCTTGCTGAAGACGCCCCAGAAATAGCCGCCGGGTTCCGGACGCGTAATGTTGTTGACGATGCGCGGGGCAGACCAAAGCGGGTTACCGGCGAGGTCCGTAGCCAGGCCGTTGCTCGACAGGATCACGGCTTCCGGAGCGGATTGCATCATGCCGTCCGGGAGATCGGTGGCCAGACTGAGGTCGTAGCTCAGGCGCGGACGCTCACCTGTGAAGAACAGGATTTCGTCGGACGATCCGGAGCTTTCCAGAACTGCCCGTGCTGCGTAGGTGGACTCGGGACGAAGGCCAGCCAGGTAGAAGTTCATGCTGACGCCGTTGAGACAGTCGCGGTACGGCGTGCGGACCGGCGCGAGGCCCTCGGTGCGGAACTCGACGCGCATGCGATCGCCCGCACGGCAGGGCGGCGCGCTGAAGAGATAAACAAGTGGGTTCCCGGTGGGGCTCAATGCCGCACGATCCCCGGCGACTCTCGATAACAGGTGAAAAGGCGCCACGGCCGATCTCGTTTCACCAGTGGCGAGGTCTTTGGCCGTGACTTCGATTTCGTAATTCCCTTCCCGCTCGATCGAGGTCCAGTCGAGCGTGTCCGAGGGCGAGAAGTCGCGGATGAGGCGGAACTCGCCGCCGCCGTCCACCTGGCGCACACGGAAGCGGAAGCGGGTGTTTTCGACGTTGTCCGAGGACGCGGCGGTCCACGTGATGACCTGCCCAACCATGCCGGGAGAATTGATGGAAGACCTTACAGAAAGGTCCATGGCGGAAAGTCCGCCGATCCAGATCACCGTCATGCACCACGCGAATCGAGCCATGACAACCTCATCGACCTGAGGCGGTCCTGATTGAGGACTACAATGAGGATTCGTTTGCCCTTCGATGCCCGTCCGATCGCCATTTTCCTTCCTGACGCCCGGCTTCGCCGCACTCTGGCTGGTGCTATTGCTGCCGGATCTCAGCGCGCGGTATTCGTTCGGCTGGGATTCATCGCAGTTTGCGAGAGGGGTCGAGCACTTCGACATCGCCGCGCACCAGCCGCATCCGCCGGGATACCCGCTATGGGTCATGAGCGCGCGCCTGTTGACGCCTGTTTTGGGAAACCCATACCGGGCGCAGATCGCGCTGGCGCTGCTGTTTACGATCGGCGGCCTGCTCCTGTTGCGAGCAGCGGCGCGTAGGATCTTTGCGGGCGACGAGCGCACGGCACTCTGCGCGACGATGCTGGCGGCGTTCTCGCCGGTGATCTGCCTGTACGCGAATTCTTCGCAGGTCTACGCCGTGGATCTGTTTGCCTCGTCCCTCGGCGGCTGGCTGGCTGTGGTGTTGTGGTCCGGAACCTGCAACGGGCGCGTGCTCCTCGGATTTGCAGGCATCGCACTGGCCGCGGGATTCCGGCCGAGCGGCGCGACGTTCGTGCTGCCGCTGTTGGGGATCGCGCTGCTGCGGACCCGGAACATCAGGGTGATGATTCAGGCCGTTGCCGTCACCGGCGCCATCTGGCTTGCCTGGCTGACGCCGACTGCGATGTCGGTGGGCGGGTTTCAAGCGTTGTCGCAGTTGAACAGCGTGCAGGCGTCGACGTCGTTCGCCAAGACATCGGTATTCTTCGGGGCGACGCCGATCGTGCACGCGCACATGATTGCGGAGGTCTGCATCTATTTCGCAATCGCGCTGTCGGGATTTGCGATTCCAGTGGTCATGCGCGTGTTTACGCGCGGGCGGGAACTGGCCGCGGCCGCCGTGCCCTGGTGGTTCTTCGCACTGTGGTTGGGACCCTGCCTCGGGCTGGTGTTCGCGCTGCACTGCAGCCAGCCCGGGTATGTGATGCTGGCGGTTCCGCCGTTGGCGTTGCTGTTGGCGCGAACGATCACTGGAGCCGGCACATCGACGATCGCGGCGGGCGTCGCCTTTTCGCTGCTCGTGACATATCTGCCGTATGAGCGGCTCATGGATCCGGCACGGCACACGCTGCCGTTTCTGTTCCTGCGCGCGACACCGCGGATCAGCCGGATCGTCGAGGCGACGCAGCGGGAGATCCGCCAGGAACTCGACCGCCACGTGCCGCCGCGAGCAGACGGGCAGAAACGCCGGATGCTTTGTTCCTTCCACCGCTTCGAAGCGCCGAACATCCGAACTCTCACCTACGATTTCCGCGACATCGACTGGGCCGATCTGGAATCGCAACCGGCAACTGCGAAGCCGGACGCCTGGTTGTGCGATGGCGGCGGACTTCCGGCCGCCGTGCGTGCGGCGTTCCCCGGTGCGCGGCAAGTAGCGGGTACCCGTTTCTATTCGCTCTGGCTTCCCGGGGAGGCTGCTCGTTGAAGACGCTGATCGTCATTCCGACTTACAACGAGCGCAACAACCTCGACGAGTTGACGGCGCGTGTCTTCGAACAGGCGTCCGATGCGCAGTTGCTATTGGTTGACGACAACTCGCCGGACGGAACAGGCGCCTACGCGGAAACCTTGATCCGCGAGCGTTATCCGTCGCAGCTCTTCGTACTGCACCGCGAAGGCAAGGGTGGACTTGGCCCCGCCTACATCGCGGGATTTCGCTTTGCGCTCGAGCGCGGCTACGACCGGGTCGTGCAAATGGACGGCGATCTTTCGCATGATCCGGCGCATATTCCGGCGTTACTCTCGCTGTGCGACTCGTCGTGGGACGTGGCGCTGGGATCGCGTTACATCGACGGCGGCGATGTCGTGAACTGGGACGTGAAGCGACTGGCCCTGAGCAAGCTGGCCGGGCAATATGCGCGGTTCGTACTCGGAATCCCGTACACGGATCCGACCGGAGGCTTCAAATGCTGGCGCGCCGAAGCCCTGCGAAGCCTGGATCTGTCGCGGGTTTTCTCGAACGGATACCTGTTTCAAATCGAGATGACCTACAAGGCGCACCGGCGCGGACTACGTATTTCCGAAACGCCGATCGTGTTCCACGAACGCAAGCTGGGGGTCTCGAAAATGAACTGGAACATCATTTTCGAAGCTGTGTTCGGAGTCGTGCGCCTCCGGTTGCAGAGATGAAGCGCGCGGTCGCTACCATGTAGTTCGTGAGACGCGTCATTGCCGTATTTTCTCTTTTCGCGGGCGGGCAGATTTGGGCTCAGTCCACTGAAATCAAGGAAATTCGTTTTCAGGTCGATCCGGCGGGAACAGTGAAGATCCGGCCGGGCGAATCGGTGCAGGTGCAAGCCCAGGTTTGGGGCGATTTGGTTGACAAAGACGGCAACCGGAGGTCCGGGAGGCTGCGTGAGGTTGCAACGATCACAGTCGCCGCGGGCCAGGGATTCGCATCGAAGCCGTTTCGTTTCCAGGGCAAGGACGACGGGAGTTTCATTTCGAACGCGAGCATGGTGGCGTCGATCTTTTCTTCGATTGCCGGACGGTTCACGGAAAAGGACGCGATCCTGTATACGGCCCCCTCGCAACCGGGACGCTATCGCATCGACGCCGAGAAGGGATCGGTGAAGGCGAGTCTCGAGATCGAGGTAGCGGGAGATGCGAAGTCGCTGCGCGTGGCCGAGAAACAGACGTTCGCGAAGGAGGCGGATGCGAATCCGTACCGGCGGCTGGCCGAGCACTGGGCGCCCTTTATCGCGCAGGAAACGTGGTGGCAGCCGAAGTCCGACATCCCGACGCGGTTCGATTTCGACGGCGACTGGAACGGCGGCAACAACTGGGACAATGCGGAAACGGGAAGTTCGCAGGCGTATGTGTACTATGCGGCGGTGGAAACGGCGACGCACTGGTTCGTGCACTACAACTTCTTTCATCCGCGCGATTACTCGGACAACTGCATCGCGGGCACCTGCCACGAGAACGACAACGAAGGCATCATCCTGACGGTCCGCAAGGACGGTAGCGAGTTCGGCAGGCTCGAGTTGATGGAGACGCTCGCGCACAATAATACGTACAGCTTCACCAACGAGGCGCGGCTGCGCAAGGGCGTACATAACATCGACGGGAAGATCGACTTGTACGACGGCTACCGGCCGATGGTGTTTCTCGAAGCCGGCGGGCACGGGGCGCAAGGCACGGCCGGCGAACACAGCTTGTATTCGGCGGCGCGGCAGGAGTTCAAGAGCGGCACGGGAATCACGCTGGTGTATCGCGGTGCGGCCGAGCGTCCCAAGCATGCGAACGACCGGATGGTCGGGTATGATCTGCTTCCGATCGAGAGCACGTGGTGGGCGCGCGCGAAGGCTTCGAGCGATAAAACGTTTGATGCCGAATATGTTTATGAGCCATTCGGAGGCCGGCCCGGCGCCGGCCTGAAGTTCATGGGTTCGTTCTATGGCCGCAAAGAAGCGGCCAACAAAGCGAAGCCTTTCTGGGGCTGGCACGACGAGCGAACCCGCAAGGGGAAGGTCCTGAACACGGGGCAATGGGCGCTCGATCCGGCGTACGCCGTGACGCGCAACCTGACCTGGCCCGCGGACCTGCCGGTGGATCTCAACTATACGTACAATCCGTACCTCGGAATTGCAGGGACGACAGCGGCAGTGGCGGTAGCGTCGACGCCTGTGGTGAGCATCACGCCGGGGACTCCCACGATTTCATCTCCCACCGGGGCGGCCACGGCCAGCGGCGGCAGTTGCCAGATCGACGTGTCGGTGGACGGCAGCGTCATCATCTCGGTGCAGGAGGCGGCCGCGACCTATCAGGTGGTGAGCGGCCAGGCAGAGCGCGACGCGAACATCCAATGCCAGGGACCTCTGCCCAAAACGAATCTGCGCACCGTCGAGGTGCGCAAGTCGAAGGGCCGCGGCGAAGTGCGCCTGCTCGAGAAGCCTTCAGACGCCAACGGATTCATTGCCAGCCTTCGCGTCGACGATCCGGCGCGCGGCGCGGATCGTTACTCGATCGTGCTGCGCTGGGAGCCCTGAAAAACCGCAACAACTGTCAAACGTGATTGGCCGAAGGCGCCGTACGCTGGACCTACGAACCGATGCATATCAGCAACAAGGCGCTCTGGTACATCGAGAGCCATCTCGCCGGCGGGGATCTCTCGCTGGCCGCGATTGCGAACGCCTGCGGCGGAGTTTCGCAATTCCACCTCTCGCGTGCGTTTCCCGCGGCGACGGGCCTGCCGCTGGGCGCTTACGCTCGCGGACGGCGGCTGACGGAAGCCGCCAAGGCGCTCGCCACTGGAGCCCCTGACATTCTGACGCTGGCGCTCGACGCCGGTTATGGTTCGCACGAGGCGTTCACCCGAGCGTTCCGCGCGCAGTTCGGTGTCACGCCGCAAGAGGTCCGCGAACGCGGCAGCGCCGCGGGGCTGACGATCCAGGAGGCTATTTCCATGGCGAATGAGAACACAGGCGCTGCGCCGCTTCAGCCGGTGCGGATCGAACAAAAGGACGCAATTCTGATTTTTGGTTTGAGCCAGCGGCATGCGGCTTCAAACAGCGGGATCCCCGCGCAGTGGGGGCGCTTCGTCCCATACCTCGGCACGATCCGCAATCAGACCGGCGGCTCCACTTACGGGGTCGTCTGCAACACAGACGGCGAGTCCGCAGGATGCGATTACATTTGCGGCGTCGAGGTCACGTCGTTCCCCGATGAGCCGGCGGACTTCTCGCGACTGCGCATCCCGCCGCAGACGTACGCCGTGTTCGAACACAAGGGGCATGTTTCGGGTGTGGGCGCGACATGGGCGTCGATCTGGAATCACGCATTGCCGGAAGCCGGCTTGCAGGCCGCGGACGGACCTTCGTTCGAGCGCTACGGCGCCAGGTTCGACGGGCGCACCGGCCTGGGAGGGTTCGAGATTTGGATCCCGGTACTAGCGGCTGCCGCCGCTATTTGACGCACACAAACGTCGTGGCTTCGAAGAAGGTCAGTGTGATTTCGCGAATCAGCGCATTCGACTTGCAGAGTTTCAGGATGTTGCGCTTGAGCGGGCTCTTTACGTTGTCCGGTTGCGACAGGTAGACGCGGTCGTGCCACTTTGAGAATCCGATTTTGCGAAACTCGCGGCGAAGCAGCGGGTAGGTGAACTGGTTGAAGTCGATGCCGAGTCTCATGATGTCCGGCCCCTGCTTCATGATGCGGAACCGGTAGCGCATCCAGTCCGGCATCCAGCCGTAACAAGGAAGCGGATATTCACCCGAGGTGATGCTGAATTTGTTGGTGGACTCGAAGAAGAGAAGTCCGCCGGGTTTCAAGGCGCGATACACCGTGCGAAGCCCCTTACGCCAATCTTCGACGTGCTCGAACACCGAACTGCAGATGATGACATCGTAGACGTTCTCGCCGAGGTCGTGTTTTTCAATGTTGGCGAGTTGGATGTCCGGTTCGACGCCGTGCCGGCGGCCGAGTTCCCTGGCAAACCCGATGAACTCGGCGCTGATCTCGATGCCGCGCAAGTCCAGACCCCGTTTCCTGGCGATGATCGGGAACCACCCGAGGCCGGTGCCGACCTCGAGCATTTTCAGACTCGAATCGATGGGCCGGAACAACGTGAGATAAGAAAGAATTCCGTCAATTTGCTGTTCCCGCAATGCAAACTGCTCGCGGTTACTTTCGATGTACCTCGCGGTATCCGTTAGTGCTTCCGCTGGAATTTCCATCTCTGCCTGCTGTCAGTATAACAACGAGCGTTCTGAACGCCCTTACTTTGCCGCGAGTTTTTCGTTTTCCGCGAGGCGCGCCTTGACGAGCTTTTTGATCAACGCCGCAGGCAGTGGTTTGTCGAGCGGGAAGCGAATGGCGCCTTTGGATGTTTCATATGAGGCGAGTTGATCCGCGAACGCGTCGATCACGGCGGGGCTCATGACGTACAGGGCGCAATGCTTGCGGGTCGCGCCGAAGCCTACCAGCAAACGCTTGTGATGGAAGACCGGCATCCCGTAGCTGAAGGCTTCGACGGCGTCTTTGGGCGCAGCCGCGCGAATCGCGGCGCGGACTTGTTCAAGCGTCGTGCGAGCCGGCTCGGGGATCCGTGCGAGATAGGCGTCGACAACGCCGGGAGACGTATCCATGGTGGTTCGCGACCATGCTATCTCAATCGAAGAGCGGCAGCAGTTGTTTGCGCTTCGGGGCAGCGGCGGCAGTGGTGCGTTTGCGGCTGCCGTGCTTCTTTGCGACTTCGCGGATCTCCTCCCGCACAGGAACGCGGCGGCGGAACTCCGCGAGTTTTGCCTTGGCTTCGCGCACGGCGGTTGCGTGATCGACGATGGGTTCGCGCGGATAGCCGCCGAGCTTTGCGATGGACGGGCACTTCCAGGGTTCCGCGATGTAGGCCGTGGGAAGTTCGCGCAGTTCGGGGATCCAACGGCGAATGAAAACGCCCTCTGGATCGTGATCCAACACCTGTTTGGTGGGACTGTAGATGCGCAGCGTATTCATGCCGGTCGTGCCCGATTGCATCTGGCACTGGCTCCAGTGGATGCCCGGTTCGTAGTCGGTAAAGAGACGGGCGAGGTGCAATCCGGGTTCGCGCCAGTGCAGCCAGAGATGGTAGGCGGCGAAGGACATGAGCATCGCGCGCATGCGGAAGTTGATCCAGCCGGTTTCGTGGAGACAGCGCATGCAGGCGTCGATCATTGGATAGCCGGTGCGCCCTTCGCGCCAGGCGTCGAACTTCGTGCGGTCGGGGCTCTCGTCGCGCAAGCCGTCGAGGGAGCGTACGAAGTTGCGGAACTCGATCTCCGGTTCGTCTTCGAGTTTCTGCATGAAGTGGCAGCGCCAGTGGAGGCGGGCGTCGAACGCACGAAGCGCCTTGCGGATATCCGGGTGCGGCGTCTCTTCCAGCCTGGCGCGCGTTTGGTGGACGATCGTTTTCGTGGAGATGGTCCCGTAGGCGAGGTGCGCACTGAGACGGGAGCAACTTTCGAAGGCCGTTACAGGCGAGGACATCTCGCGGTGATAGCGATGTCCGCGAGTGTCGAAGAAGGATGTGAGAGTCCGATGGGCGCTGTGTTCGCCGCCCTCCGGATCGCCGGTTGTTGCCGGGAGCGGATCGGAGGCGAATGAAGCGGGAGTGAGCGCGTAGGGACGTTCGATGACGGGCTTGCTCATACGCGCTTCCCATTTGCGGGCCCAGCCTTCGCGTGTTCGCAGACGGCGGATCACGCCGTTTGCCGGGAACTCGCGGAACGGGATGTTGTGGGTGCGGGTCCAACGGATGACTTCGCGGTCACGCGCGTAGGTGATCGCGTTGCCCGTCTCTTCGTGCGAGTAGATGGCTGCGATTCCGTGCGTTTGCCGGATGCTTTCGAAGACCGGAATCACTTCGACATCCTGCTTGAAGACGAGCGGTTGCCCGAGCGCGGTGAGCTGGTTGTTGAGGTCCCGCAGGGATGCAGCGATGAAGTCCCAGTGGGGCGGCGCGAAGTCGGGCGCCTGCATGACCGAGGGTTCTGCGACATACAGCGGCAGTACCGGTTCGCCCGAGCGCGCGGCCTCTGCGAGCGGCGCGTGATCGAGTGTGCGGAGGTCGCGCTTGAACCAGACGATGTGGACGGGGCGTATCATGACAGCGTCAATCGAGCGTCATCACGTGCGGTTCAACGCGTTTCCAGTAGCGGGCGAAACGCTTGAGGTCCAACGGACGGCCGGGGACGTCGACAAACACGGGCGCGTCGAGGACTTCGACATGCACACTTTTCTGCAGCCCCTGCGTGGCCGCGCGGATCCAAGGATCGGGTGAATCGACGGTGACGATGTGCGAACAACGGTGCGCGGCCAGTTCCTGAGTGAGGATCTGCGCGGCGGATCCTCGATGGATGGTGAGGTTCGGGATTTCGAGCAGGCATTCGTACAGGAACGCGATGCGCTTGAGGGTCCATGCCTCACGTTCGATTTGCTCGTCATCGAACACGAATATGGCGGGGATCCCGGGCGGAAGGACGCCGCGCGTGAGCGAATCGCTGTGGATCCATAACAGAGGGTGTGTCATCGCACAGGGACCTCGTTGATGCGGAACAGGCGCTTTTCGAGAGCCTCGTAGGAGGCGTCGAACGGGCAGGCACTCGCGGCCGCCGCCGCGCAGTTGCGGCAGTAACGCCCGGCTGTGTACTTGTCGAGGTTCTCGCGATTAAAGAAGTACGGTTTGTGCGAAAAGGTCGACGCTACCCATTGCCACGACAGGTTGTTGGATGCGAGATCGCCGTCGAGCAAATGCCGCAGGAACCAGCGTGCGCCGGCCTGCCATCGGATGCGGCGGAAATGCACGACGTACGCGGCGAGCCACATGCGGGCGTGATTGTGCAGATAGCCGGTTTCGTGCAGTTCGCGAGCGAAGGCGTCCATACAGGCGAGGCCCGTGCTTGCGTTCTCCAGGTCGGACGGAAGTTCGTCCGCGTAGTCACGGATGCCGGTTTTATTCGGTTCGCAATCGCGCCAGAGCGCGTCCGCGCCGGCTTGGCGGTAGAGGCGCTGCCAGTAGTCGCGCCAGGCGAGTTCGGCGACAAACTTCGACGCGTGGAACGGTTCTTTCACTTTTCGCAGCGCGTGGCGGCGTACGCGATCGAGCGTCAGCACGCCGTGGCGAATGAATGGCGACAGTCGCGTGACGAGTCCATCGAGATAGTTGCGAGTGAAGGCGTAACGGTCGGCTTCGATAGAATCGAGGCGCCTTTCGGCTTCGCTTGTGCCTCCGCGAATCGGACTGATGTGCGCATCGCGAGCAGCAGCCAGGGGGAACTGCGCCTGCAGATACGCGGCCATTTCATCGCGCGAGTCGAACTCTGTCCGCAGTTTCATCACTTCGCCTGCCTGCGGCAACGCTCACTGCAATATTTCACCTGTTCCCAGTCGCGTTCCCACTTCTTGCGCCACGTGAACGGGCGCGAGCAGACCGCGCACACCTTCGAGGGAAGGTGCTGTTTCTTGACCCCGCGCATAAACTCTCTCCCTGCATCCTCAGATGCAGAGGCGAGCGTCAGCGGCGTTTTAGTTGTTGCAGGAGCGCCTGCGCGTCGGCGAACGTCGGGGCGCGGCCTTCGGGTTCCTGCGAGAGATACTTGCGCAGGTACGCTTCGGCGCGAGAGAGATCGGAACGGTTCGCGATCAGTTTCTTGGCCGCCCAGTAATAAGGAGAGAGATCGTCGGGGACGTGCCGCACGGCTTCAGCGAGCGTCTTTTCGAGTTCGTGAAAAGACTGCCGCGCCGCGTGGATCTGCGCCATAATCTCGTATCCGCCGATACGTGCGGGTTCTTTTTCCAGCAACTGGCGGCCGATCTTTTCCGCCTCTTCGTAGCGCGGGTTGCGGGACAGGCAGCAGTAAACGAGCGCCAGATTCGTCTGGGCGCGATAGTTGGATGGAGTCGCTTGCTGCAGTTCGCGAATGGCGACCGGCTCGTTGTCGTCGTGCTGCGCCAGCTTGGCTTCGGCGAGGCGTCCCCAGTCGGGATGCGCGGCGGCGATCTTCTTCGCGATCGCATGCGCCTTAGTCTTGCCTCCGCCGACGATACCCGGCGCTTTGTAGGTGAACATCATGTCCACGAGCAGTGCATCCAGATGATTGGGGTCGATCCTGTATGCCGCTTCGAGTTCGCGCTTCATCACGCGCACCAGGCCGACCTGACGCCACATGGGTGCAGTCTCGGCGCTCACCGCGCAAACTCGAGCGAGTTGGGCGTGCGTATCGGCGCTTTGGGGCGCCAACGCAACGGCGCGCTCCGCGAGAGCCCTGGCCTTATCGAGGGTGCCAAAGCTTTCCTCGATGCCCGACATCGCGATCAGCGCGGACCAGTCATCCGGATTCTGCTTCAACTGCGCGGAGACGAGCGCGCGGGCGCGCTTCCAGTGATCCGCTTCGGTGAGGTCCCGCAGCGGCTGCTGCAAAAACGCCTCGGAAAACGCAGGGAGCGAGAACAGTAAGAAGGCCTGAAACAGGCGACGATACAACAAACGCACGTTCTTTTAGTGTAGCGATTCGCCACGCACCAGGTCTTCTAGCGTTTCGCGTTCGCGGACTACCCGCCACGACGCGCCATCGACCAGCACTTCCGCAGCGCGCGGCCGGGAGTTGTAATTGGAAGCCATCACAAAGCCGTAAGCGCCGGCGTTGCGAACGGCGATCAGGTCTCCGGCAGCGAGCGCCGGCAGGTCGCGATCCTTCGCCAGGAAGTCGCCGGATTCGCATACAGGACCCACGATATCCGCCTGCACCACGGGCGTGTCCGGCCCGGCTTCGCGCACCGGTTGGATCGCGTGATAGGCCTTGTACAACGACGGACGCAGCAGATCGTTCATGGCCGCATCGACAATCGTGAACAGCTTGGCGCCGTTGCGTTTGTTGAGCAGCACGCGCGATATCAACGCGCCGGATTCGGCGACGATCGACCTGCCGGGTTCAATGGTCGCGTGCAGGCCGCGTCCGGCAAGTTTCGCGCGGATCTTCTCGACATAGGCGCGGATCGACGGGGCTTCTTCGCCTGGCTTGTAGGGGATGCCGAGTCCACCGCCGAGGTCGATGTGGGAGATCGGGAGTCCGGCGGCGCGCAGGCGTTCGATGAGGGCCAACACGCGGTCGAGCGCTTCGAGCAGCGAGGACGGATCGAGGATCTGCGAGCCGATGTGGCAGCTGACGTTATCGAGCGTCAAGCCGGGCAGGGTGCGGGCGGCGCGTACGTACACTTCTTCGGCGAGTGCGATGTCGATGCCGAACTTGTGTTCCTTGAGTCCCGTGGAGATGTACTCGTGGGTCGACGCGTTGACGTCGGGATTCACGCGCAGGGCGACACGCGCTTTTTTGCCGAGTTTCACAGCTGCGGCGTTGATCCACTCGAGTTCCGGCTCGGATTCGGAATTGAAGCTGAAGATGCCGCTGGCGAGCGCGTATTCGATTTCGTCAAAGCTCTTGCCGACGCCCGAGAACACAACCTTGGCGGGATCGCCGCCGGCCTTGAGAACCCGATAGAGTTCGCCGCCCGAAACGAGATCGAAACCGGCGCCGGCCTTCGCCAGCAACTGCAGGATCGCGAGATTGCTATTGGCCTTCACCGCATAGCAAACGGTATGCGGCTGCGCATCGCCGAACGCTTCGTCATAGGCGCGAAAACGTTCGAGGATGCCGGCGGCGGAATAGACGTAGCAGGGTGTGCCGGCCTTGGCGGCGATCTCTTCGAGAGAGACGGATTCGCAGTGCAGAACTCCGTTGCGGTAGTCGAAACTCATTGGGATGTTTTACTCGGAAACCTTGATCGCGATGATGGTCTGGTCGTCGAAGACAGCCTCGTGCCCCATGTATTTGTCGAGGTCCGCGAAGATGCCTTCTGCGATCTTGCGCGCGGATTCCTTGTGGAACCGCTGCAACGCAGTCGCCAACTGATGTTTGCCGTACTCTTCCGGATGCGTGCCGTGCTGGTCCTGAATGCCGTCGGAATAGAGGAGCAACACGTCGCCCGGTTGCGCGTCGAACGTGATTTCGTCGTATTCGCGATCTTCCAGCAAGCCGACCGGGACACCTTCGACGCGAGGCTGGATGATCTCGCCGTTGCGGCAGATCATGGGCGGAATCGCGCCGGCATTGGCCATGGTGAAACGGCGCTTCGAATAGTCCCAGAGCATCAACAGCAGCGTCACGTACTGCGCGTCGACCTTGCGTTCCATGAGCGCTTCGTTGACGGCTTTCATCAACAGCGCGGGTCCACGGCGGCGGGGAGCGAGGGTCCGAAGCAGGCCGCTGGTGAGCGCGCCGTACAACGCGGCCGCGGCGCCTTTGCCGCTGACGTCACCGCAAGCGAGGACGGCGAAGGAGTCGCTGTGTTCGAAGAAGTCGAAGACGTCGCCGGTGATTTCGCGGGCGGCGCGAGCCTGGACGTAAATTTCGAGTCCGCGGATTTCCGGCGCGCGGCGCGGCAGTAGCGTGCGTTGCAGCTTGCGCGCGGCCTTCATGTCGTCTTCGAGCGTCTGCTCGCGCTTCTGCAACTCTTCGTACAGGCGCGCGTTTTCCACTGAACTGGCAATCTGCGGCGCCAGCAGGTTCAGCATGCGAACGTGATCTTCGGTGAAGTGCGCGAGACGGTCGCTTTCGAGATCGAGGACGCCGACCACGCGATCCTGCACAATCAGCGGAACCGCGACTTCGCTGCGCATATCCTCGTGCGAAGCGATATAGCGCGGATCCTGCGCGGTGTCGCGGACCCGGATCGCTTCGCGGCTGCGCGCCGCGGCGCCGGTGATGCCTTTGCCGAGCGGGACGTTGTCGATTTCCACGCGCTGGTCGTAACGCTGGCTGAAACGCACGCGCAGCACGCTGCGTTCTTCGTCGACGAGATAAATACTGAAGGCGTCGAAGTTGATCAGCGCGCGCAGCGTGAGCGCGATCTTGCGCAGCAACTCGTCGAGATCGAGGATCGAGCTGAATTCCTGCGACAAATGCGCGAGGATCTTCAGCGTGCGGTTCTGGCGCTCAACGCGGCGATACAGGCGCGCGTTCTCGATCGACGATGCAACGCGGGCTGCGATGAGACGCAACAGGGCGCGATCCTGGTCCGAGTACGCCTTCAATTTCGTGGACTGCAGATCGATGACGCCGACGAGTTTGCCGCGGGCCATCATCGGCACAGCGAGTTCGGAACGCACGGCGTCGAGCGCGTTCAAATAGCGTGGATCCTTGCGGACGTCATCCACTGAAATCGGCAGACGCGTCGCGGCCGCTGCGCCGGTGATGCCTTCGCCCAAGCGAATCGACGTGCTGCGGATCACCTCTTCGCGATGGCCGATGGAAAAGCGGATCTTCAGCGCCTGCTGCTTGTCGCTGTAGAGCAGAATCGCCATGAGATCCGCGGGGATGACTTCACGCACCACAGACGCCACGTTGCCGAGCAACTGATCGAGGTCGATGGTTTCGGCCGTGGCGTTCGAAACCTCGAGCAGGAAGTCGAGGAGTTCGGCGCGCTCTTTGAAGCGGACTTTCTTCGGGGACGAAGAACCGGACGCGGGCTTCCTGGTGGTGGCCATCAGTACGCGCCGGTCGGCGGAGTACTTGTCGCAACGGGCTGACCCGCGGCCGCCTCCATGATTTTGACGCTGGCGCTGGCGCCGATACGCGTGGCGCCGGCCGCCGCCATCTTCTTCAGATCGTCGAGACTGCGGATGCCGCCGGACGCCTTCACGCCCATGCCGGGACCCACGATCGAGCGCATGAGCGCGATGTCCGCCGCCGTTGCGCCGCCTGTCGAAAAACCTGTCGACGTCTTGACGAAATCCGCGCCCGCGAGTTTGCACAACGTGCAGGCGATGGCCTTCTCGTTGTCGTTCAACAGCGAGGTTTCGAGGATGACTTTGACGATGGCGCCCTTGGCGTGCGCCTCTTCGACGACGGCTTTGATGTCGTTCTTAACCGCTTCGTGATTGCCGCCCTTGAGTTCGCCGATGTTGATCACCATGTCGATCTCCTGGGCTCCGGCCGCGATCGCCTTGGCGGTTTCGCCGCGCTTGGCTTCGGTGCTGGTGGCGCCGAGCGGGAATCCGACGACGGTGCAGACTTTGACGGGCGTATTGGCGAGTTCCATCGCCAGCAGCGGGACCCAGTACGGGTTCACGCAGACGCTTGCGAAGCCGAATTGACGGGCTTCCGCGCACACTCGCTTGATGTCGGCCGCGGTGGCGTCGGCACGGAGCAGAGTGTGGTCGATCAGCGATGCGATCGCCGGATCGATCTTCGTCAGTTTGTCGCTGGCCGACAGGCGCGCCGCACCCGCCGCGAGAATCGTCTTCGACTTGGCCGCGCAGGTCTGGGCGCAACGCTGCGTGCAACCGGGGCAGACCAGATCGGGGATCCCCAAGCCTTCGCCGCCCTTCCTGGGCTGCTGCAGCTGCGGGGTCGAGGAAACCCGAGCGAGGATCTCTTCTCCGATTTGCGCGACCAGTTGGTCGAGTTCGGCTTCGGTCACTTGAGGTAGGCCTTTTCGATGGCGGTGATCTTGTCGATGCGCGTCTGGTGGCGGCCGCCGCCGAAGGGCGTCGAGAGCCATACGCGCAGAACTTCCTCGGCCTGGGATGCGGTCAGGAGCCGCCCGCCCAGCGTGAGCACATTCGCGTCGTTATGCTCTCTGCTGTTGCGCGCCGAAGCCTTATCGTAGCATAGGGCGGCGCGGATTCCGGGCACTTTATTAGCAGCCATCGCGGACCCGATTCCAGCCCCGTCGACGATCACGCCGCGGGTCGCTTTGCCGCTTCTGATGACGCCCACGACCTTGTGCGCGATGTCCGGATAATCGGCTGCAGCAGCCTCGAAAACGCCGACGTCCACCACCGCCAGGCCGAGTTCCGCGAACACCGGCTTCAACGCTTCTTTCATCGCGAATCCGCCGTGATCGGCTCCGATGGCGACCGTCTTCTGCGGCGGCGCGGAGTCCAACTGATCCGCGGCGACTTCGAGAATCCGCACGCCGCGGTCGCGCGCCAAATCGCGTGCGGACGGCGTGACAATCGCTCCTTTGGCGACCTTCAAGTCTCCCGCAAGTGGGATGTCGCTTTCGGTGATGACGGATCTCATCGGCTGGACCTCTACCAGTCTAGCGGAGCCTCGAAACCCGCGTCGCACACCGTGACATTTTCCTGACAATGACTTTGCGCCACCGCAACGTATCGCAAGAAAGGGGCGGCTACGCTGAAAGGTAACGGCGGGATGAAGCATTTAGGCTTTAGAATGTTAGATACACCCAACAAGAGGAACCCGGTTGATCACCCATCCAGTCATCGCCCTGTTGCAAGTCACCGTCACAGACCTGGTCCGGAACGCGAAGCCGATTCCGGCGGCAGTCATGATCACACTCGTGCTTCTGTCGGTCTTCTCGTTGACGATCATCTTTTCCAAGTGGAAGGAGTTGAGGTCCGGTCGCGACGCGAACCGCAGCTTCCTGAAATTGTTCCGGCAGAGCCAGAGCATTCAGGGCGCGGTGGCGGCGAGCGAACAGAATCGCAACGCCCCGCTCGTGTCGGTGTTCGCTTTTGGCTACAACGAGGTGGACCGGCAGGTGCGGCAACGCGGAACCCTCATTAACCGCGCCGCGCTCGAACGCAGCCTGCAGCTCGGCATCAGCGAAGAGATGGCGCGCCTCGAGCGCAACATGAACTGGCTCGCGACCATCGCGACCATCACGCCGTTTATCGGACTCTTCGGCACGGTGTGGGGCATCATCGACGCCTTCAACGCGTTGGGCGCGGCCGGCAGCGCCAGTTTGCGCGCCGTCGCTCCCGGCATCGCGGACGCTCTCATCGCGACTGCGCTGGGCCTCACGGCCGCCATCCCCGCGGCGATCTTTTACAACTATTTCGGACATGTGTTGCGCGAACTCGGCGCGCGCATGGAGGACTTCTCGCTCGAGTTCCTCAACCTGACCGAGTCCACGTACGGAGGCTGATGTGGCATTCGCGGCAAACGCACAAGAGACCACTTCGAACGTTTTCGGACGCCGCAGCCGGTTCCGCGGGCAGGGCACGATTTCCGAAATCAACGTGGTGCCGCTCGTCGACGTGCTGCTGGTGTTGCTGGTCATCTTCATGCTGACGGCGCACGTGATGGAATACGGCCTCGAAGTGGACGTGCCCGAAGTCAAACGGGAAAAATCCACTGCGGAAATCCTGCCGGTGATCACGGTGACGCGCACCGGCATGCTGTATCTCAACGACCAGCAGATCAACATCCACGAAATGGGCGAGGCGATCCACAAGCGCTTTCCTAAAGCGACCGATGTGTATGTCCGTGCGGACCAGAACGTGACATGGCGTCCGCTGGCCCAGGTGATCAGCGAACTCAGCGATGCGAAGATCAAAGTGAAGATGGTCACCAAGCCCGAAGACAACGCGAGGAGCCGCAAGTAAACAGCCGTGTATCGCCGCGCCGACATCCTCGATGACAGCGGAGAAAGCCTCAAGAAGCCTTTCTACCTGTCGCTGATCGTGCATGGCGCCGCACTCGCGGCGGTGTTGACGACCGGGTTGTTCACGGCAAGTGATACGAAGTGGGGCGATATCGACGTAGGCGGCGGCGCCGTGGGCGTCGCGGTCGAGAAGTCGATCCCGCTGCCGCAGGCGTCCGGCACGAAAAATCCGCTGGCCAACGACACCGAGTCGGAAATCGCTCCGGACAAAGAGATCCGCAAGGAAGACAAACAGAAAGAAGCGCTCGAAAAGCTGCTGGCGGAAGACGTCAAGAAGCTGAAGAAGTCGAATGAACCGCGCAATGACTTCAAGAACCCGATGCCGCTGGATCCGAAGCAATTGACCAATCCCACCGGCAACCGCGTGAGCTCGCCGCTGTTTGCTGGGATGGTCGGATCGGGCGGCGTTGGCGTGGGTTCGAGCGCGTTCGGCAATCAGTTCGGCGCGTACCTGCAGGCGGTGCAGCAGCGCATTTCCGGCAAATGGCGGCCGGGCGAAGTCGACCAGCGGTTGAAGAATCCGCCGCCGGTGGTTGTTTCGTTCGAAATTCTGCGCAACGGGCAGGTACAGTCTGTGCGGGTCCTGCAATCGGGAGGCAGCCAGACGTTCGATCTGTCAGCGCAGCGCGCGGTGATCGAGGCCGGTCCGTTCGAGCCGCTTCCACAAGCTTATAAGGGAGGAAGCGCCACCATCGAAGTGGCGTTCAAACTGCAACGATGAAAGATCTTATGAAACCAATCCTGCTGGGCGCATGCTGCGTTCTGGCGGGCGTCGCCCTGACGACGCTGCCGGCCCAAACGGTCGGACGTATCGAGATCATCAAGGCGGAACGCCCCGTGATCGCGATCCCGGACCTCAAGGGTTCCGGCGAAGCGCAGAAGTTCATGGAGAAGTTCAACGAGACGCTCTGGAACGAGGTGGAAAACTCCGGCGTGCTGAAGATGGCGCCGAAGAGCATGTATCCGCTGCAGGTTCCGCAGCAGCCTTCGGACTTCAAGCAACCCGCAAACCCCACCGACAGCATGAACGGACTGTGGCTTTCCGACTGGGCGAAGCCCCCGGCCAGCGCGAACTTCCTCGCGTTCGGCTACACGGCCGCGGCTGCCGACCAGATCGTGTTGTCCGGCTGGCTGTATGGCGTGAACCAGCCGAACCTGCAGGCGGCGCAGTTGGTCGCCAAGCGCTATTTTGGACCTCTCACCGAAGCCGGCGCCCGCAAGGTGGCGATGGAGTTCGCGGCCGACATCATGGGCCAGTTCGGCGGCAAGAGCCTCATGGGTTCGAAGATCTACTTCGTGTCCGACCGCACCGGCAACAAGGAACTCTGGTCGATGAACTATGACGGGAGCGAGCAGAAGCAGGTGACCTCCTACGGGTCGATCTCTTCGTTCCCTGCGGTGTCGTCCGACGGTACGAAGGTCGCTTTCACCACCTGGCGCGACGGCACGCCGCAGATCTACGTACACTCGCTCGAAACCGGCCGGCGCCTGACCTTTTATAACCAGCGGGCGTCGATGAACGCGTCGGCGGAGTTCACTCCGGACGGCAAGTCGATCCTGTTCTCGTCGACGGCCGGCGGCGGATCGGCGCAGATCTTCATGGCGGACGCCAACGGCGGGAATGTCCGCCGGATCTCGACCAACCGGGCGATCGAAGTCGAGCCCCGGGTGAATCCGAAGACCGGCCAGGATCTGGTGTTCGTTTCAGGACGTCTCGGCCATCCCCAGTTGTTCAAGATGAGCCTCGAAGGCGCCGATACGGTGCAATTGACGCCGGGCGACGGCGAAGCGGTGAATCCGGCCTGGGCGCCGGACGGGCAGAAGATCGCGTTCGCCTGGACCAAGGGATTCGACATCGGGAACTTCAATATTTTCATCATGGATGTGGCGTCGAAGGTGTATGTGCAGTTGACGCACGGCGTCGGACGCAACGAGAATCCGAGTTGGGCGCCGGACGGCATGCACATTGTGTTCGCTTCCAAACGTGGAACCAAGACGCAGATCTATTCCATGCTGGCGGATGGAACCCAAGTTCGCCAGTTAACAACTACCGGAAACAACGAAAAACCGGTGTGGTCGAAGGGCGCTCAGTAGAATTTACATCCGCATGACAAATGCGGATATGGCAGTAGTAACATAGTGGTTTCAAACCGCTGAAAACGGAAACCTTAACACCAGCAATCTCAGGAGGATTGACCAGGATGAAACGTTCTGTCGTGCAAGTCGGGCTGATGTCGGCCTGCCTGCTTGTACTGTTCACGACCGGTTGTAAAAAGAAGGTCGCAGCCACTCCGCCGCCGCCGCCCCCGCCTGCTGCGAAGAGTGAACCGCCGCCGCCCCCGGCCGCCAAGCCCTCGATTTCGAGCTTTGCCGCCGAGCCGAGCAGCGTGGTGAAGGGTAGCCCGTCGACCTTGCGCTGGTCCGTTTCGGGCGCAAGCGACATTTCGATCGACCAGGGCGTTGGTTCGGTCCAGGCCAGCGGCACCCGCCAGGTGTATCCGTCCTCCGACACCACCTATACGCTGATCGCCCGCGGGGTTGGTGGAACGTCCAGCGCCACCGTGACGGTTCGCGTGACCCAGCCGCAGGCTCCGCCGCCGCCTCCGCCGCCGACCGCCCGCCGCAGCGCGAGCGAGTTCCTGTCGCAGGAAGTGAACGACGCGTTCTTCGACTATGACAAGTTCGACATCCGCGAAGACGCCCGCGGCGTGCTGACGTCCGACGCCGCTGCGCTGAAGCGTTTCTTCGGCGATGACAACTACACCGGCACCAACATCGTGATCGAAGGCCACTGCGACGAGCGTGGATCCGACGCCTACAACGTGGCGCTCGGCGACAAGCGCGCCCAGGCCGCCCTCGACTTCCTGAAGGGTCTCGGCGTGGCCGAAAGCCGCATGAAGACGGTCAGCTACGGCAAGGAACGTCCGCAGTGCGCCGAAGGCACCGAAGCGTGCTGGCAGAAGAATCGCCGGGTTCACTTCTCGGCGCAGTAACAGTTACACTATCGGATAAGACTGCTAGGGGCGAGGCGGACCTCATGGGTCCGGCCTCGCCTTTGTGTATGCAGGGCTGTTATTGGGAGTAACTGAAATAGAATGATGGGATTCAAGCGATTTCTGACCGTGGCGCTGGTACTCCTTCCAGCCAGCGCGCCGCTGCTGCCGGCGCAAAACCAGAAGGATATGATCATCCAGATGCAGCGCGACATGTCGCTCATGCAGGAACAAATCCGAACGATGCAGCGGACCCAGGATGAGAAGTTCGCCGCCATCACGGAAAGCCTCCGGAACACGCTCGACCAGGTGAACCGGCTGAACGCGACGCTGGCCGTGACCCAGGCAACGCTCAACGAGAAACTGGGGGACATCACTAAGAACGTCAGCGCTCCGATATCGACGGTGGGAACCAAGGTCGACTCGATGGCCGACCAGTTCCAGAGCCTGTCCAATACGGTTGCGGATTTGAATTCGCGCATCGGGAAGTTAGACGCGAAGGTGGTCGAGTTGCAGAAGATGATCCAGGTGATGCAGCAGCCGGTGGCTCCTCCGCCATCGACGGCCCCGGGCGGCGCGCCTGCCGCGGGAGGTTCCGCAACGCCGCCCCCGGCGGAGAAGCTGTACGATGACGCGCAGCGCGATTTTTCCGCGGGCAGCTACGATCTGGCGCTGCAGGGCTTTCAGGAGTATCTGAAGAACTACGGCACGAGCCAGCTGGCCGCTGACGCGCAGTTCTTCATCGGTGAGATTTTTTTCCGGCGCGATGACTTTGAAGGCGCGGTGAAGGAGTACAACAAAGTCATCGACAACTACGCAGATTCCAGCCGCGTCCCCAACGCCCGCTACATGAAGGGCGTGTCGTACCTCAAGCTGAGCCGCCGTTCAGACGCCAAGCGTGAGTTTCTGTACATTGTCGAGAAGTATCCCGGGCATCAATTGACGCCCAAGGCGAAGGATTACCTGAAGGTGCTTGGCGTCAACACGAGCCAGGCGCCTGCCGCCTCCGGAGCAAAGAAGACCGTTACTCGTAAGCGATAAGATTCCCCCTTCGTTTCCACATCATCGTGCGAACCACCTTTCTTTCTCTTTTCCTTCTGAGTAGCGCTGTTCTGTGTTCCGGCGGCGAGTTTCCGCGTTCTCTGTCCGCTTTTCCGGGGCGTACGCCTGTGCTCGACGGCGTGCTGAGCAACGGCGAGTGGGATGACGCCACGCAATTCTACGGCGTGTCCGACTGGACCCCGCAGTTTTCCCGCACGGTCGACCCCAAAGATCTTTCTTTGCACGGCTGGGTGAAACATGACGGCAAGCGTCTATACTTTGCCTTCGAAATTACCGATGACGTTCTATATGGCATCGACACGCCGCGCTGGCTGCCGGACAACAATCCGAAAGCGCATGACCTGACGCGCGAAGGCTGGCCGTGGTTCGGTGACGAGATGGAACTGCTCATCAACGCCGCCAACAAGTGGAACGAGAACGAGAGCGCAGCCGGAGACGGATCGTCGTGGCAGATGGTCTGCAACCTCACCAAGTCGCGGTTGGGAGGAGTCGGCAAAGGGGGATTGCTGGAAGGCGAGCCCCGCAGCAAGGAAAGCGCCTGGAACACGTATCGCCGCTGGATCGAGACGGGCGCGATGGAAGCTGTCGCGAAGCCGAAGCCGGGCGGCAAGGGCTACATCATTGAATGGGCGGTGAGCTTCGATCCCTGCCTGGAAGTCGAGCCTGGCAAGTTTTATACGCCCGTGATGGGAAACCGCGCGATGGGGTTGAACATCGCACTGGGCGATCTGGACGAAAAAGAAAGAGGAGCCGGCAACTTCGGGAACTTCCATCACGAAGATTGGTTCGCCGGCCAGAAAGACCTTCGGACCCAACTACGCCAATGGGGAACACTATGGATCATGTCAGGGGAGAAGCCGCTGCCCGAGAAGCCGGCAGCGCGAGCAACCCAGCAACAGAAGAAACAGGCAGCACCCAAGAAGCAGCAACCGGCGTCCGCGAGCCCAAAACCTACCCGGAAATCGCTCAGATGATCGATCTCCATCTGCTCGATCCGATGATTCCGGAAGAGCAGGTGGCGGCGATGTGCGAACGAGCCAAGCGGTACGGACTGGCCACGGTGATCGCCCGGCCTTCGGACGCGCAGTTGGCGGCCAAGTGGCTATCGGACTTTCCCTGCGGATCATTCATTCCCGGCGACCTGCCGACAGCCGTCAAGTTGTACCTGATGCGCGACCTGCTGAGCCGCGGAGCGCGCGAATTCACGGCGGCCATCAACGCCGGCAAGCTGGTGTCCCGGCAGTTCCAGTATCTGGAACTCGAACTTCTGCAGATGCAGCAGCAGTGCAAGGAGGCGGGCGTCAAACTCAAGGTCACGCTCGAACTCGAGACGTTGACGCAGGACCTGAAAGTCATCGCCTGCAAGATCCTCAAGCGGGCCGAGGTCGATTATTGCCGCGTATCCTCGAACACGGCTGCAACCGACGAGGACATCGCATTCCTGCGCGAACGGCTGGGATCCGTGGTGCAGATCGACGCAGGCGGCGATGTACGCTCGCTCGATGAGGCCAAGCGCTTGTTCCGAGCCGGAGTGGCGCGATTCTCCAGCCGCTATCCCTGGACCATGCTGGAAGGCTGGAAGACCGAGATCGCCGCGCGAGAGAAAGCCGAGAAGGAAGCCGCGGCGGCCGCAGCCCAACCTCCCGCACCAACAGAGTGAGGGGAGCGGAGTCCCGCGGCTCCGTTATAATACAAGGTCCGGATTCACCCGCTGCCTGAACGATCATGTCGACCCTCAGCAAGATCGGCGCCTACGAGATCCTCTCGGAACTCGGGCAGGGGGGATTCGGCAAGGTTTTCAAAGCTTTCGACCCCAAAGTCGGCCGCGAAGTCGCAATCAAGGTTCTGACAGCGTCCGGCGATCCTTCGGTGGTATCGCGCTTCCGTGTCGAAGCCACCGCGGCAGGAAACCTGCGCCACAAGAACATCATCACCATTTACGAATTCGGTGAAGAGGGTTCGCTGTATTACCTCGTCACCGAATATTTGCGTGGCCGCGACCTGGCGCACATCCTGCAGTCCGGCACGCCACTGAGCGTGTTCGACACGGTGAACATCATGAACCAGGTGGCGCAGGGGTTGCATTATGCGCACGAGCACCAGGTGGTCCACCGCGACGTCAAGCCGGGCAACATCATGCTGCTCGACGACGGGTCAGTCAAGATCATGGATTTTGGCATCGCCCGTCTCTCCGGCACGGATCAGCATCGCCTGACGAAGAGCGGCATGCTGGTCGGGACCCTTCTGTACATGGCGCCGGAACAGTTCGTCGATACGCCGAACGATGCGCTTTGCGACATCTGGGCTTATGGCGTGATGTACTACGAACTCCTCGCGCGGGTGCATCCGTTCGAAGCACCCGACCAGGCGTCGATCATGTACAAAATCACGACAGCGAATCCGCCGCCGATCCGCACCTACCGGCCGGATTGCCCGCCGGAACTCGAGCAGATCGTGATGCGGCTGCTGTCGAAGAATCGCGAAGCCCGGTATCAGACGCTTGAAGACGTGGTGTTCGACACCGAGCCTTTGCTGTCGCACTTGCGCAAGGAACGCGCCCGCCAATTGCACGCGTCCGCGGAGACGCTCATCGCCGGCGAGCAGTTCGAACAGGCGCAGCAGACGATACGGCAGATCCTGGAACTGGATCCTTCGGACCGGCAGGCGAGAGAATGGCGTGATCAGATCCGCCAGCAACAGCGATCTTCGACCCTGGCGCCCAAGATCGGCGAGTTGCTGAAGTCCGCGGAGTTCGAGATTTCGCAGAAGCAGTACACGCGGGCGATCGAAATCGTCAGTTCGGCATTGCAGTTGGATCCCGGGAATCCGCGGCTGCAGACGCAGTTGCAGAGACTGCGGCAGGATCAACAGGCGCATCAGGCGGTGCAGCAACTGCTGGCGCAGGCAAGACAGGATTTCGAAGCGGGCCGGCTGACCGATGCGCTTTTCCGGGCAACCGAGGCGGCATCGAAGAGCGGCAGCAGCGCCGCCGACCCGGAGGCCGAGCGCCTTGCGGGACAGATCCGCGTGGCGATGGCGGAACGGGACCGCACGCTGAAGTTGCAGGCCACGTTGAAGCGGGCAGACGAACTTGCGGAACAATCCGATCTCGACGCAGCGATCGAACTCCTGGTAAGCCAGGCCAGAGATTTTCCAGGCGAGTCGCAGCTAGCCAAACGCCTGCGCGAACTGCAGGCAGAGCGCGAGGCACAGCGAAAACAGCAGGAAGTCGCATCGCATTTGAGCACTGCCCGGCAGTTGCTGGAGACCGCCCGCATCGAAGAGGCGCTGCAGTTGCTCGAGCAGTTGCATGCGCAGGTCCCCAACCAGACGGCGATTACCGAATTGCTGGCGTTCACCAAGGCGGAAGCGGCCAAGAAGCAGGAGGCCGCCTGGATCGAGAAGAAGGGGCGCGAGGCATGGGGACTTGCGAAGCAGGGGCAATTCGAGGAATCGCTTCGCATCATCGATGAAGTTGTGAAGGCGCATCCGGACGCGGAAGGAATGGCGAGAGTCCGAAGCGCAGTGGCGAAGCTTCGCGCCGAATCGACAGCCCAGAGGCTGGCGGCGCCCGATCCGTTGTCAGGGAGTTCCCCATGGATTGCGGGTCCGCCACAGCCGCAGCCGGCGGCGCCCAGTGTTGCGCCCGCGACAGTTGTGCCTGCTCCTGCACAACCTGAGCAACGCCGTTCCCTGCTGATACCGGCTTTGGCGGCAGTCGTGGTCCTCGGTGCTGTGGGTGGATACTTCGCGTTGCGCACACATCCATCCCCCACGGTTGAACAGAAGCCAGTCCAGGCATCGACGGGGCAGCCCGTGGCGGAAAGCAAAGGAGTCCCACAGTGGCCTGACCTGCCAAAGCAACAACAACCCGTGCGTGAGGAGCCGAAGAAGCCCGGCGCGGCGGACACAAAAGACAAGAAGCCACGGGCCGAAGCAACGAGCAGCCAGCAGGCGCCGCCACAACGGCCGCAGCAGGAACAGGAAAAGCCGCGCGAGCTTGCCGCAGCGAAAGTCGACGCGCCGAAAGTGGAACCACCAAGAGAAGAACCTGCTCCTGCGCCTCCACCGAAGCCAGCGCCAGTCACCATTCGCAAGGTATGGAACGGAGACGATGCCGGCCAGTTGCGCTGGCGGACTCCTCTCCTGCCAGGCGCAACAGTGGATCTCACCCGCGCGTCCGGCATGGAAGGCGGTACGAAGTTCCCCTGGGTCACAGAAACAAAAGTTCGCGTTCGTGTCATTTCGCCTGCAAGCGGCGTGGCCATCGATGTCCAGCCATCCGCCGCGAATGACTGGAACCTGATCCGCATCCGCAACACCACGGGACAGGCAATCCAAGTCGTCACGCTCGCGTGGGAAATACCGCAATAGCATTTGCCGGGAAACGATATATTGGTGCTGATGCTGCACCGCGGTCTTTCGGCTGTCGTGTTCTGTTTGTCGATCTCCTGCCGTGTTTTCACCGCACAGGCATCGGAAGCTTCAGCGTGCCGCGCGCTTCTGATCGGCAACACCGCGTATCAGACTCTGCCGCAAGTTCCGTCCGCTGTCCTGGATCTCGATCTGTTGCGCGCCCGGCTCACTCGTGCAGGCTGTGATTCGGACCGGATCCGCGAGGTCCGCAACGCGCCCACTGAAGAATTGCGGCGCGTGATTGAATCCGAATTCATTCCATCGGTTTCGGAAGGCGACGTCGTGATCTTCTACTTCGCGGGACGCGCGATGCAGGCGGAGGAAGCGAACTACCTGCTCGGCACGGATTTCGCAGCGAAAGCCGACATCGAGATCCGCGACGCAGCGTATCTGCTGAACCGCGCGCAGACGCGACTGCAGGGACGGAAACCATCGCTTGTTCTGATGCTGGTCGACGGCGCCTACGAAGACCAGAGCCTGGCCGCCGTGCCGGGTTTCGCGCCCGGACTCGCCGAGAGCAAAGATGTCAGCGGCAGCATCGTGATTTTCTCCGCAGCCAAGGATCAGCCGCTACCAACGGCAGCAGCCAACCAAGCCAGCCTGCTCGCCCGCACATTCAGCGACCTGATTCTGCGTCCCGGCGTCACGATGTTCGAGTTGACGGCAGCCGTCAAAGCAACGGTGGAAAGCGCTTCGGGAGGATCACAGCGGCCCTACACGTTCGTCAATTACGCAGGCAACTTCCGTTTCATCGAGCCGCCTCCGCCCGCGGCGCCTCCGCCGCCCAAGACAGAAACGAAAATTGTGGTCATCGAGCGCAAGAACCGCAGGCAGCACAAAGACGACCGCGAATACTACGTGCTGATCCCCAAGGGGACTTTTCAAATGGGCTGCACGCCGGACACAGAGAGCGAATGCGAAGCGCACGAGAAACCCCGGCACAAGGTCGAGATCACGCAGGATTTCTGGCTGGGAGAGAACGAAGTGCAGGTTGCGTCGTACCAACGCTTCGTGAAACTGAACGGGCTCAAAATGCATGGCGCGCCGGCCGGATTCGACTGGAAGCGGGACTCCATTCCAATCGTGATGGTCCCGTGGGAGAAAGCCTCCCAGTACTGCGCGTGGCTTGGCGGCAGACTGCCGACAGAAGCCGAGTGGGAGTACGCGGTGCGTGCGGGCGATGAGAACTCCGCGTTCCCAATGAAGGATTTCTCGACGGCGCGGGATGCGGCAAACTTCAAGGGCGTGAGCGGTAACGACACCTATGACTGGGTCGCGCCGGTGCAGAAGTTCAACAAGAATGCGTTCGGCGTGTACGACATGTCGGGCAACGTCTGGGAGTGGGTCGCGGACTGGTACAGCCCGACGTATTATTCCGAAGTTCCGAACGGCGTCCAGAATCCGGCCGGCCCTGCATCCGGCAAGGAACACGTCATTCGAGGCGGATCTTTCGACAGCGATCCCCGGCGTCACCTTCGCCTTTCGTACCGCGACAAGTCCGGCCGCGCGGAAAACAAGATCGGGTTCCGGTGCCTGCTTCCGGCGACGAACGCAATTGACTCAAAGTTGAACTAACTTCGCGCATTCCTGACAGGAAAGAGTGATAATCGAACTGGAGATTGCGGGGCTGGGCCGAAGCTTTCTCTCTTTCGACCCGTGGCGTCGCTTTCCAGAACAGGCGATGGACGAGGTATCCACCGTCAGAAAGAGGACCCTTCTATGCTGCACTTCAACAAAGCGGCAGGCCTGACAGCGGTTCTGACATTGTTTGTAGGGCTTCATGCGTTTGGCCAGGTTGCGTATCTGGCCAAAGGTAATCAGGAAGTCAATGTGTTTGGCGGTTTGAGCTATGGGCTCGACAGTTGGCGCGGCAGTTTCGGCGGCAACTATGCTTACGCATTCAATAAGTACGTGATGACCTATGGAGAGTACAGTTACTTTCCGGGCATCAATCGCAGGATCGGTGAGATCCGCAACTCGGCAGGCAACGTGATTTCGACTGGCGGCGTCGTGTCGATTCCTTTCCAGGATGTGCATGGCGGCGTCCACTTGAGGCTCCCCGTTTTTCCGGAAAAGAGAATCGTTCCATATCTCGCAGGGGGCGTGGGTTGGCTGGGCGCGAAAGAGTCCGGTTCCTTGCAGGTCCGGCAGGGGAACATCTTCGTCCCATTCCCGTATGAGTTCGAATCCAAGGGCTTCGCGGTGAACGGAGGCGGAGGCATGCGCTTCTATCTGTCGGGCAACGGCAGATTCGGCATACGGCTGGAGGCCAAGATCTACAAGCCCACCAGCGGTGACAACACATCAACATTCGGCAAGATCTCTCTCGGCATCTTCTACCAGTTCCAATAAACAGTCCAGCGATCCATCACGGGGGCGCGAGTATGTGGAAGCCAGCAGGCCTTTTGCTGATGGCGGTGATCCTGCACGGTCAGGCCCGCTTTTCTCCAACGCCGGGGGCGAAGGCGCGCAGAACGCCGCTTCAGGTCCCGGTGAGCCAAGCAGGAAGCCCTCTCATGGGCTTGCCCCTGCGGTTCGAAGAGAACTCGGGCCAGGCCGGCGGATCTGCCGTCCGCTTCGCCGCCTCCGCGCTTTCCTACCGGGCGGATTTCCTGGATCGCGAAGTCCAGTTCCGGTTCCCCGAAGGCAAGACGGTCAGGATGCAGTTCCCAGGCTCGGCATCCGCTACATCCCTCAGCGCAGAAGAGGAGATCGAGGCCCGCACCAATTACCTGCTTGGCAACGATCCCACACAATGGCGCACGGGGATCCGGAACTTCAACCGGGTGCGGTATGCCGGTCTCTGGCCGGGCGTTGACGCCGTCTTCTACGGCAATCAGGGACAGATCGAATATGACCTTCGCATTGCGCCCGGCGCGGATCCATCGCAGGTTCGCTTGCGGTTTGCCGGAGCCGATCGCGTGTCGGTCAGCACGTCCGGGGACCTCATCATCGAAGCGGGCGAGCACACATTGACCCAGAAGGCTCCGGTCGTGTTCCAGGGCAACGGGGCGTTGCGCCGCAACCTCCGCAGCCGGTATGTGATGCATCGGCCGGATGAGGTGTCTTTCGCAGTCGAACCTCACGATGCGTCGAAGGCGCTCGTCATCGATCCGATCATCGAATTCTCGACTTTCGCGGGGGGCGCGCAGGTCGACTGGGCTTATGGCCTCGCCGTCGATTCCACCGGAGCGTCGTACGTGACGGGCCGCGCGACCTCGTTCAATCAGGGCACTGCAGGAGCAGCCGTGACCAGCTTGCTGGGTAGTTCGGACGCCTTTGTCATGAAGGTGGACCCTTCGGGATCACGCATCCTCTACTTCACTTATCTCGGAGGAAGCGCCGATGAGACCGGGTGGAGCATCGCTGTCGATTCGCTCGGGCAGGCGCATGTCGCAGGTCAGACGGGATCCACGAACTTCCCCCGGCGCATCGCCGACACATCGGATCCCTGGTTTCCGGCATCGCCCACCGCGGGTCCGCACGGCTTTGTCGCCAAGTTGAACGCGGCAGGCAACAGCTTCGTGTACTCGGGCGTTGTCGGAGGATCGACTTACGACATCGCATGGCAACTCGCGCTCGACGGCAATGGCAACGCATACATCACCGGCGAAACATCCTCTGATGACTTCCCGGTGCGCAACGCATTCCAGGGCGCTACTGTCGGCCTCGGCGATGCGTTCCTCGTCAAATTGAATCCCCAGGGTGGCCGCGTGTACTCGACGCTGCTGTCAGGGCAAGGCAACGACGCCGGCTATGCGGTTACGGTCGACAATCAGGGACGCGCAATCGTGTCCGGCGTCACCGGATCCCCCAGCTTTCCTCTCGGCCGTCCACGCGTGCAGAACATCTTCAACGGACTGGATTACGGATCGGTGTTTGTACTCCGGGTGAGCGCGGCGGGGCTTTCTGTCGATTATGTGCTGTTCCTCGGCGGACGCGTCACGGGAACATCCGCGTTTGAACCCGCCTATCAGGAACCGTTTCGACTGGCCGCCGACGCCACCGGCAACGTCTATGTCGGAGGCTGGACCACCGCGCGCGACTTCACGCCTGCACCTCCTCCGGGAGCCTTTCAGCCGCAATACGGCGGTGGTCCCTGGGACGGCTTCCTGGCCCGTCTGGACGGCACAAGCGGCCAGGCAGTCTGGACCACTTACTTTGGCGGAACGAGCGGCGACAATGTGATGGGGCTGGTCGTCAACTCTGCAGGAGAACCCATCATTTCGGGACGAACGAACTCCGCGAACTTCCCGGTGCGTACGGGAGCCGTGCAGCGGACCTACGGCGGCGGGCGCTGGGACGGATTCATTGCCCGTCTGAACGCTGCAGGCACGGCAGTCCTGGATGGAACCTACCTGGGCGGAACGGGATCCGACGAAATCCTGGACATGGCCCGCGGACCAGGCGGATCGATCCTCGTCGCCGGCAACACGACATCGACGGACTTCCCCGTCAGCGCCGGGGCCGCGAGACGCACTATTCCCGGATCCTACAGCATGTTCCTGACGCGCATCAATGACGGCGCGAGTTGCACGACCCGCGTGACGTCGGGTGCAATCGGCGCGAGTCCACAGGGGCAATCCGGAACCATTGGCATCCAAACGCAGGCAGGATGCGGTTGGTTCGTGTCGCCCGAATCGTCGCTTACTTCCTGGATCCAGTTCGACCGCGTGAGCGGCTCGGGTCCGGCGAATGTGTCGTATTCGATCGCGGCCAACAGTTCGCCGTCGAGCCGTAGCGGACAGATCGCGGTCAACGGCGAAATCATCCGGGTGGTGCAGGGAGCGGCCAGCTGCGATTTCCGTTTCGAACCCTCGCTCGTTTCCATGCCGGCAGCAGGTGAACGCAGGACCGTGGGTGTTTCGGTTGCGCCGGGCTTGAGTTGTCCCTGGACGGCGCAAAGTGATTCCCCCTGGCTTCGGATCCTGTCGGGTTCGGGAACCGGATCCGGGCAGATTACGATGTTCGCCGACCCGAATACAGGCAGCGCGCGAACCGCGATCGTGAGCGCCGGCAACCAGCTAATTTCGGTGCTCCAGTCCGTCGGCGGATGCGAGATCACCCTGTCCTCGCGCACGGGCCTGATTGAGATGAACGGCGGCAGCGGCGTCATCGATGTGTTAGCGAGCAGCCCGGAATGCCCGTGGACCGCGCAGACTTCGGATTCCTGGATTCAATTGCTCGACACCGCCGGAACCGGCGCCGGACAAGTGCGTTTTCGGGTATCCCCTTCCGGAACGCTGTTCACCTCGAGTTCCAGCGGCGATTTCCGTACCGGTTCCATTACAGCCGGCGGACGCGTGTTTCGAGTTGTGCAGTTGAACGCTCCGTCCGACGCGCGCGCAGGCGCTGCAGCGGCCAGACAGGGTGATCCGTCCTCGGGGCTGGACTTCAGCGTGATGGCGACGTCCCCGGGAAGACCTCTGCCGGAAGCCAGCGACTGCGTCGTCACGGGAATCACGCGGGCTGACACCAACCAGCCCATCAATACGCTGACGTTCGAACCGGATTCACAACCCATTACCGTGAATGTGCAGTATTCCGGTTCCTGCGACATCGCGGCCGCCTGGGACAATCAGGCGTTCCCGGTGTCGCCTGGCAGCTACAGCAAACGCGGCGGACCCGCACCGTTCTCCATCTCGCCTCCGTCAACCTCGACTTCCGTCACGGTGAATCTGATCGTTTCGTTCTTCACCGCCAAGACCCGCGGTTTTGAGTTGAAGGTCGCGCGCAAGGGTAAGGCCTGCAGCATTCGTCCGCGAAACTCCGGCGCCGAATTCCCGGCTTCACCGGACGGCGCGCTCGGCGTTGTGGAACTCGAAGTCGATCCGACCGATTGCGGCTGGAACGGCAACGCCAATTCGAACTGGATCGAGTTTCCTTCCGGTAATCAGGGCACCGGGCCGGGATCGCTGAGTTTTCGCGTCAAGGCAAATGGAGCCACACAGCAGCGCGCCGCGGCCATCCGGCTCAACGATGCGCACGAGTACAAAGTCGTGCAGAAGGGCGTGAATCCGCCGCCCTGCACCGTGAGCTTCAACGCCGGACAACTGCAACTGACCGCCGGTCAGCAAACCCGATCGCTGCAAGTCACCGCGAACCAGGATTCCTGTGCGTGGTCCATCACCACTAGCGGAGGGTTCCTGACAGCCGCAACCCCCAGCGGCGCCGGCAGCCGCAGCGTGAACATCGCCGTGGCGGCGAACACATCCACCAGCGACCGGCAGGGGACGGTTGCGATCCGCTCTTCGACCGACAGCTCTGATAGCGACTCCGTGACGTTCACGCAAGCGGGCACGGTTCCGCCTGCTGTTTGCACGTTTGCGGTCAGTCCGGCTTCCGCGGACTTCCCGGCTCCGGGAGGTTCCGGCAGCTTCAGCGTGACGGCAGGCGCCGGGTGCACGTGGACCGCGGTCCCGCAAGCGTCCTGGGTCACAGTCACGGGTCCAGGAGGTAGCGGAAACGGCCCAGTCAGCTTCACGGTTGCCGCAAATACGGGTGACTCCCGAAGCACGACCATCAATATCGGCGACGCCGCATTCACCGTGAACCAGGCTGCAGCCGCTGTCTGTGCCTACTCGCTGACGCCCACTTCGGCGAATTTTGCCGCCGGCGGCGGCAACGGGCAGTTCAACGTGACGGCCGGCGCCGGTTGCGCCTGGACAGCGAAGGCAAGCGATACATGGATTCAGGTCACATCCGGATCTGCAGGGGCCGGCAACGGCGCAGTGCAGTTCGCGGTCCAGCCCAACACTGGCGCCGCGCGCGGCGGCAATATCGCAGTGGGCGACGCGTCGTTCGTCATCACGCAATCGGGATCCGGAGGCGGCGGGACCATCACCATCGGCAACACGGTACTATCCCAGTTCGTGTTCGGAGGCGGCTGGTATTCGGCTTTGTATTTCACCAACGTGTCGTCCGCCACGGCCCGCTTCACCGTGCGCTTCTACGACGACAGCGGCGGGCCCATGACTGTTGGATCCGCACCGACACGCGATGTGACGATTGCGCCATCCGGTTCCGCGGTGATCGAAGCGTCCAACACGGGATCGCTATCGCAAGGTTGGGCAACGTGGGATCTGGCCGCCGGAGTCAGCGGGTACGGCGTCTTCCGCCAGTCGGTTCCCGGCAGGCCCGACCAGGAAGCAGTATCTCCGTTCGCAGGCTCCGGCGCCAACGCGGCGTCGATGATCTTCGACGAAGTAGGACTCACCACGGCGATTGCTCTTGCAGCGCCGGTGAATTCCACGGCGAACGTCGTCGTGCAGGCCGTGGACGAGCGCGGCGGCACAATCGGAGGCGCGATCATTACCCTCGCGGCTGGATCAAAAACGTCGTTCGTGCTGCGCGACAGGATCCCCGGGATCCTGGGCAGGCGCGGCACGGTCTTCTTCAACGCCAACGCTTCGATATCAGTGCTCGGCTTGCGGTTCGGCGACGCGGCGTTCACCTCCATTCCGATGAACGATACCGTGACCCGCAGCGTTCTGCCGCAGTTTGTTTTCGGCGGCGGCTGGTACTCCGCGGCTTACTTCACCAACAGCACCAGTTCCGCGGTGAATCTTCCGGTGCGTTTCTTCACCAATGGCGGTGCGCCGATGACGGTGAACGGAAGTTCGTCGCAGACCCTCGCCATCCCGGCGGGCGGCACAGCGGTCATCCAGGCTGCGAACACCGGGCCGCTGTCGGAAGGCTGGTTGAGTTGGGCGCCCACGCCGGGCATCACCGGCTATGGCGTCTTCCGGCAAACGGTGGCAGGACGTCCGGATCAGGAGGCTGTCGTGCTATTCGCGAACGGCGTGACGTCGGGCTCCACGATCCTCACGTTTGACGAAACACAAGGGCTTGTCACCGCGGCGGCAGTGGCCAACGCCGGAACGAGCAACGGTAACGTCACACTGACGGCATTCGATAACAACGGCGTTTCTCTCGGTACCGCCACGATCGGACTCAACGCCCAGAACAAGACGTCGATCACCATCCGGCAACTCATTCCGGCAATTGTGGGCCGCCAGGGATTCATCCGGTTCCAGTTGGGAGCAGGATCCCCGGCCGGGTCATCAATTGCGGTTCTGGGATTGCGGTTCGGCGGCTCGGCGTTTACGTCCATCCCTGCCGCAGCCGGCAATTGAAGCTACGGGGCGCGGCAGGGAGTACGTACTAGGGTCCGCCGGTAAGGGTTTCGGCTCAATCAAAATGAGCCGCGGGTCATATTGCGGGGTCCGCGCGTAAGCCTGAGAATCACAATCAAGGGCACATGCTCGAGCTTTTGGCAGTGCCCGGCTGTGTTAAACAGCTACCTTCAAGCCAAAGGCTGAGGGTGCGGACCCGAATGCGGGCGGTAGCGTAACAGCGAGGCCCGCATTTTTCATTTCGGTCTTGAGCGGCCCCTGGCCAGCGGCGCCGAGCAGTTCCACCTTGCGGGCGTTCTTCAGTTCGGGGATCGTCACGATGCCGCTTGCCGGACGCTGGCAGACGAACGCGTACACGGTATGGTCGCCCTTGCGCGTGAACCGCACCTCTTCGCCTGTCTCGGTCTTCGAGGCAGCAGTGGTCCACGGACGCGTGCCGAAGATGCCCTCTCCATTGACCTTCATCCACGCGCCCAGCTTGTTGAGCCGGTCCATCTGGATGTCCGAAATCGATCCGTCCGGGCGAGGTCCGATGTTCAGCAGGATGTTGCCGCCTTCGCTCACCACGCCGACAACCAGTTCGATCAACTTGTCGGGCGCGATCACGTGGCGCTGATCCTCGACCTGGTTGTATCCGAAGCTGAAGCCGAGGCCGCGGCAGACTTCCCACTTCTTGCCCTTGACCCGGTCCCGCACGCTGTATTCGGGCGTCGTGAAGTCCGCATGGGGCGCGGTGAAGCGGTTGTTCACCAACCCGTCCGGGAACCGGTTGTAGTAGTCCGCGAAGATGTTGGCGAGTTTGCCCAGTTTGGGATACGTGATGTCGTTCCACAATACCGACGGCTCGTATCGTTCGATCAGTTCGCGCCAGTGGGCATCGGCGTAATCTGCGTATTCCTGTGTCTTGGGCGCGGTCGCCATGAGATCCGCCATCTTCGCGACGGGTTTCTCTTCGAAGGTCCAGTCGAGGCCGCCGGAATAATACAGTCCCATGCGAAGGCCTCGGGCGCGAACGGCCTTGGTCAACTCGCCCGCGATATCGCGGCGGGTCCCCAGCGAGCCCTGCCGTTTCGGGTTCTTCACCCGGCTTGGCCACAGCGTGAACCCGTCGTGATGCTTGGTGGTCAAGACCATGTAGCGTGCGCCGGTGTTCTTCGCGACATCCGCCCACTTGCCGGGATCCCACTTTTCGCTCTCTTTATTGAACGTGTCGGCGAACTTGTAGTAGTCGAAGTTCTCGCCATAGGTTGCGACGTGATGCTTGTAGGTCTCCGACTCTTTCAGGCGGATCGAGTTCAGATACCATTCGGCGTACGGATTCTTGTAGAACCAGGTGTTGAAGTCCACTTTGCCGAGTTCACCGCTGGGCGGCGCCCAGGCGGGCACCGAATACAGTCCCCAGTGGACGAAGATGCCGAGCTTCGCATCCTCGTACCAGTCCGGCACGGCGTGCGTCTTCAGGCTCTCCCAAGTGGGTTCGAACTTCGGCGGCGCTGAGGCGGAAAGCGCGAGGGACGGACCAGCGAGCGACGCCACTGCGAGAAATTGTCTGCGATGCATAGAATCCTTCAAAATACCTCCGGAACCGCGAAAAGCCCGCCAGGCCTATGCAGGGCGCTGGCGGGCTATCCGGTTGTGAGGTTAGGTTTGCTGCGTTGTTAGAACGAGTACCGCAGAGCCAACTGGATCTGGCGGTTGATCTGGTTCGTACCGGTGATCATGCCGAACGACGAACTGGACAGCGTCGTGTTCGGACCACCGAGGCGAGTCGTGTTGAACATGTTGAAGAACTCGCCGCGGAACTCCACAGTGTGGCGCTCCGCCATACGGAACTTCTTGCCCAACGACGTGTCGACCTGGAAGATGCCGTCGCCTTCCACAATGAACGCGCCCGCATTACCGTAGGTAAACGCCGCCGGCAGGCTGAATGCGCTCTTGCGGAACCATTCATCCGGAGTCTTGGGCCCGTTGTTGGGATCTCCATTCACATCCGGACGCTGGTAGGTGCGGCCCACGTTCGCACGGTCGCTACCCGACGTCACGTTGAAGGGACGTCCGGTCTGTGCACGCACGAAGCCGTCGAGCACCCAGCCGCCGAGCAGGAAGTTGCCCACCGCGTTCATGCTGTTGCCGTAGCGCATACCCTTGCCGAATGGCAGGTCATACACATAGGAAGCGTTGAACACGTGACGGATGTCGATCGACGAACGGGAATAATCGGCGCGCATGTTGTACGGATCCTGGGTCTTCCACTCGGCGAGAGAAGACTGGTCGTCCATGGCGCGGCCCCAGGTATAGTTGACGTTGAACAGCAGGCCCGCGGAATAACGCTTCTTGAGACCCACTTGCAGCGAGTTGTAGTTCGAACCGAAGCGATTGGCGCCGCCGTCGATGTCGCTGAAGTTCGGAACCAGGCGGCGGGGATCCACCGGACCAGGTCCCGGACGGGCAGCATTGATCGCCGTGTAGCCGACCTGCTTCTTGTTGGAAGAGCCGACGTAGGCGATGTCGAACGACAGGTCGTTCATGATCTGCCGCTGGATCGAGAAGTTCCACTGCTGCGAATACGGAGTGCGGTTGTTCGGATTCTGCGGCCAGCCGCCGATCGCCGCCGTGTTGGAGAACGACGGGCCCTGGTCGGTGATCGAGAGATCCGGACGAACGCCGGTGTTCGGGGTGAACACCTGCTGGATCGTGAAAGGCCAGAACTTGCGCATGTCCTGCAACTCCTGCACGAAGGTGGAGTTATAGAACATGCCATAGGCCGAGCGAACCACGGTCTTGTTGTTCAGCTGGTAGGCGAAGCCGATGCGCGGAGCAAAGTTGTTGTAGTCACTGCTCATCAGAGAACGGCCGTAGCCAAGCGTCTTGGCCGGCTGATTGCGCTGCCCCGTCTCCGGATCAACTTCCGGATTGGTGGTGGCCCACATCAGCGTGGCCGAGTACTTGCCGCTGGCCGGATCGCGCATGAACACCAGGTTGCCCAGACGGTCCGTGATGTCGTAAGGCGCGTTCTGGAATTCATAGCGCAAGCCGACGTTCACGGTCAGTTTGTTGGTGACGCGCCAGTCGTCCTGCACGAAGAACTGGGGAACATTGATACGAGCCTGCGTCAACGTGTTGCCCTGGCCGCGGCGGATTTCCGTCGGATAGCCGAGCAGCATCGTCGCGAAGCTATGACCCGAATTCGCCACGTTGGCCGAGTTGGTCAAGCGGGTGTCGAAGTTCGCGTCGCCGTTCATCGGGTTGGCGGTGTTGGTGTAGAAGTGACGGCGGGAATAATTCGCGCCGAACTTGATCGAGTGGCGGCCCTTGATCATGGACATGTTGGCGATGCCCTGCCAGACGTTGTCCTGGGTCAGGTCGCCGCCGCCGCCCACACTCCATTCGCCAACGGCGCTGAAGTTCGGCGGAACGGTGCTGCTGAGCACGTCCGTCTGGTACATCTTGATGCCTGCCTGGCTGAGGAAGTCCGCGCGGTTCAACTTACGGCCGTAGCTCATACCCGGGTTGATCGGGTTGTTGTAGCCGAACTTCACTTCGAGAACAGTCGTTGAAGAGAAGAGGTGGTTCCAACCGGCGCCCACATTGTGGCCGCCGAAGCTCGACTGCGTGTAGAAGTTCGCGTTGGCGTTGGGGCTAAACAAGTCCGCGTCCTGCTTGAGGTAGCGCACGTACAGGTTGTCCTTGGAGGACAACTGGTGATCGAAGCGCATCACGAGACCGTTGCGGTCATTGGCCTGCGATTCCGTATTCAGGAGGTTGTTGGTCAAGCCGGGTCCGGTCGGCAGCGGCATGTAGGTGTCCACCAATAGCTTGATGGCGGGGCTGATGCGCGAAGCCGGAATGATGTTGCCCGGGAACTGCTGGCGAATGAGCGCGCCGGCAGCATCCTGGGTGGTCGTGAGCGGATCGAAGATCTGGCGCGTTTGCTGGGAGAAGTCGCCCTGGCGCTGCGCCTGGATCGGAGTGTTCGAGATCGCCGTGGTGCCGCGGCGGCGGCGGTAGCCTTCCCAGTTCACGAACCAGAAAGTCTTGTTTTCGCCGTTGTACAGCTTGGGGATCCACAACTTGCCGCCCGCCGAGACGCCGAACTGGTTCTGACGGAACGGAACCTTGCCTCGGCCCTGCCGGTTGGCGAAGAATTCATTCGCGTCGAGAACGTTGTTGCGGAAGTACTCGTACACGCTGCCGTGGAAATCGTTGGTGCCGCTGCGAACCGCCATGTTGACGTTCGCGCCCGCGGAACGGCCGAATTCAGCGGAGTTGTTGGTGGCAACGCGGAACTCCTGGAGCGAGTCCATCGGCGGGGACAAGCCCGGCGAGTTCATCATCATGAAGTTGTTGTCGACGCCGTCAACCGTGTAGCTGTTGTCCTGGCGGCGCTGGCCGTTGACCGAGATCAACTGCGTGCCGCTTTCGCCGGTGCCTTTGGACTGGCTGCTGCCCTGGTCGCTCGAACCCGGCATCAACATGATGAGGCGGGTGTAGTTGCGGCCGTTCACGGGGATGCGGCCGACGTCGAACGTGGTGACCGTGTTGCCCACGCTGGCGTCCTGCGTCTGCAGGACCGGCGCGGCGGCGGATACGTTGACGGTTTCGGTGATTTGTCCAACGCCCAGCTTGAAGTCCAGCTTTACAGTCTGCGCGACTTCGAGAATGATGTTCTTTGCTGTTTGCGTTTGGAACCCGGCCTTCGAGACGGTGACCTCGTACGTGCCGGGGTTGAGAGTTGGGACGCGGTATGCGCCGTTGGCGTCAGTCGCCACATCGCGCGCGATGCCGGTTCCCACATTCTTGACAGTTACTTTCGCTTCCGTCACCGCTGCGCCAGACGTATCAAGAACGTCGCCCACGATTGTGGCGTTCGTCGTCTGCGCGAAAGTTGCGGTGAGAGCGAGGCAGGACAGGGCTATGAGCTTAAACAGAGGTGTCCTACAGAGAGACATTGAGTCTTAAAACCTCCCACGGTTCCAGAGTCTGTCTGGATTACGACTGCAGAGTCGTGCAAGACTTTATATCAGATGTCAGCATGCACGCGCAACCTGATCTTTCTCGTGTTTCTCGCTAACTTTAACGTTAACGGGCAGGGCGTAGCCACGCGCAACGCCGCTCCGGAAAGACGTGGAACCTTCTCCGGCAAGCCTTGGAACGTGAAATTACAGGATGTTTCGACGTCCGCCGGTTTGCGAACCGCTACCGTCGCCGGAGGCGAAAAGTCGAAGAGATACATCATCGAGGCCAACGGCACCGGCCTAGCTTTTTTCGATTACGACAACGACGGATTCCTCGACATCCTGCTCGTCAACGGATCCCGTCTCGAAGGCGCTCCCCTCACCGCGACCAACAAACTCTACCGGAACTCCGGCAAAGGGACCTTCGACGACGTCTCCACCCAGGCCGGCATCACACAGAAGGGTTGGGGCAACGGCGTCTGCGCCGGCGACTTCGACAACGACGGATTCACTGACCTCTTCATCACATACTGGGGACCCAACCACTTACTCCGCAACACGGGCAAAGGCCGCTTTGAAGACGTCAGCAAACTGATTCCCGCACCGGCAGCGAAAGAGTGGTCCTCGGGCTGCACCTTCCTCGATTACGACCGCGACGGACTGCTCGATCTCTTTGTCACCAGCTATCAGAAGTTCGACCTCGCCACCGCGCCCCTGCCGGGCAAATCGTCGAATTGCGAATGGAAGGGCATGCCGGTCTTCTGCGGTCCCCGCGGACTTCCCTACGGCAAGGTGACCCTCTATCGCAACGCCGGCAAGGATGGCTTCGTCGACGTGACCGCCAAGTCCCGCGTCGGCGAGGCGCAGGGTTTCTATGCCTTCACGGCTGTTGCCGCGGACTTCAACGAAGACGGCTGGCCGGACCTTTACGTCGCCTCCGACTCCACGCCTTCCCTGCTCTTCCGGAACAATAAGGACGGCACCTTCAGCGAAATCGGCACCGAGGCCGGCGTCGCCTTCAACGAACATGGTTTCGAACAGGGCGGCATGGGGCTTTCCATCATGGACTTCAACGGCGACGGACACCTGGACATCCTCAAAACCAACTTCGCGGGCGACCATCCGAACCTCTATGTCAACCGCGGCAAGGGTGTCTTCGAAGACGGCGTGCTTCGCGCCGGACTCGGCGTGAATCCGCAATACGTCGGCTGGGGCGTCGGCTTCGTGGACCTCGACAACGACGGGTCCCCCGACATCTTTCAGGCCAATGGCCACGTCTATCCGGAACTCGACGCCAAGCCGAAAACCGGCGGCGAAGAATACCGCAACCCGCGCCTCGTCTATCGCAACCTCGGCAACGGCCGCTTCGAAGACGTCAGCAGCCTCTCCGGACCCGCCGTCAGCGAAAAGCACTCCAGCCGCGGCGTCGCATTCGGCGACTTCGATAACGACGGCGACGTCGACATCGTCATCATGAACATGAACGAGCCGCCGACCTTGCTGCGCAACGACCAGACGAGCGGCAACCACTGGCTGCGCGTCAAACTCGAAGGGACCAGGTCCAATCGCAGCGCCATCGGCGCCGAGGTCACCATTGGGAAGCAGAAGCAGATCGTGCTCAGCCAGTCGAGCTTCATCTCGCACAGCGACCTGCGGCTGCACTTCGGCCTCGGATCCGCGACGCAGGTGGAATCGATCACGGTCCGATGGCCTTCCGGAGAAACGCAGACCTTCCCTGGCGTCCAGGCGGACCAGGAGATCCGCCTGGTGGAGAAGTGATGCGGTTCGCACTCTGCGTCCTGTTGTTGCTCGCGCCCCTCGCCGCGCAACCGGACCTCAACGCGCGCATCGAGGAGTGGAAGAAAGAACTGGCCCGGAACCCCAAAGATTTCGGACCTCTGTTCAACCTCGGCCTTGCATACTTCAACCAGAAGCGTCCCGGCGAAGCCATCGAGATGCTCAAGCGCGCCGCCGCAGTCTCGCCGCAGGACTTCAATACCCGATATCTGCTGGGCGCCGCGCATTCACAGATCCAGCAGACCGAAGAAGCACTTCGCGCCTGGCGCGCGGCCCTGAAGATCCAACCCGCGAACGCCAAGCTGCTGCAGTTGCTGGTAGTCGAATATGGGAAGGGCCGCTACTTCAACGAAGCTGCCGATGCCGCGGGACGCGCCCTGCAGTTGAATCCTGAGGATCCGAACGCCTACTTTCTCGCGATCAAAGCCAACCAGGACGCAGGCGACATGGAAACCGGCGCCGATATCGCAGCGAGGGCCGCGGCGAAGTTCCCCGGCTCGGCCCGCGCCGCCATGGAACACGGCTATTACCTGCAGCTTCGCGGCAACCTCGATCAGGCGATGGTCTATTTCAAGAAGGCGATCGAACTCGATCCGAAGTACGAAGAACCGCCCTTCTTCCTCGCGGACCTGCTCGTCAAACAGGAAGACTACGCCGCTGCGATCCCGTACCTCGACGCCGCCATCGCCTGCCGTACCGATTACGTACCGGCACGCGTGCTGCGCGCCCGCGCCTTGATGAACCTCGAACGCTGGCAGGACGCCATCAAAGAGTTGGAAGCAACCGTAGCGATGGATCCGCGGCATCCGCAGCCTCACCTGATGCTCAGCCAGATCTACTTCCGTCAGGGCGACGAAGCAAGAGCCAAACAGGAACGCGATCTGTCCTTGAAGCTGCGGCGCGAGAATCCAACCGTGCTTGAAGCCGCGCAGGGACGGCCGTTTGCCGAGAAGAAGTAAGCTACAAAGCGCGAGTTTTGCGCAACAGTTGCGCCTGCACGTTGAACGGCCGCGCGCCCGCCGGCGCAGGCTTCACGCGCACATAGGATCCGTCGCTTTTCAACCGGCGCGCCTTCACGTCATCGGTGAGGTACGCGTCCAGCAACTCCTCTTTGACCCGCCGAATGAGCTTCGGATCCTCGATCGGGAACAGAACTTCCACGCGCCGGCTGAGGTTCCGCGTCATCATGTCGGCGCTGCCCGCATACACCTCTTCCGCGCCGCCATTGCGGAAGTACATCGCGCGGCTGTGTTCCAGGAATCGCCCGACGATGCTCGTTACCGTGATGTGATCCGATACCCCCGGTATTCCGGGCCGCAAACAGCAACTGCCGCGAACCAGCAGATCGACCTTCACGCCCGCCTGCGAAGCCCGGTATAACGAACGGATCACCAGCGGATCCACCAGCGAGTTGGTCTTGAAGATCAAATGCCCCTTGCGGCCGGCCTTCTGATGCGCGATCTCGCGATCGATCAGCGCCTCGATCTTCGCACGAAGGGTGATCGGCGCGACCAGCAGCTTCTGATAGTCGGCCTTTGCCGAATAGCCCGTGAGGTAGTTAAACAAACCCGTGACGTCATCGGCGATGTCCTCGCGCGCGGTGAACAACCCGATATCCGTGTACAGATGCGCTGTCGTCGCGTTGTAGTTGCCTGTCGACAGATGCACGTAACGCCGGATCTGATCCGCTTCCTTGCGCACGATCATCATCGCCTTGCAATGGATCTTCAGCCCGAGCAATCCATACACGACGTGCACGCCTTCGGCTTCGAGCGCACGCGCCCATTCGATGTTGCTCTCTTCATCGAAGCGCGCTCGTAACTCCACCAGCACCGCCACCTGCTTGCCGCGTTGCATCGCATCGAGCAGCGCCTCGACCACAGGCGAGTTGCGGCCCACTCGATACAAAGTCATTTTGATGGCGAGCACGTTCGGATCCCGCGCCGCGCGCCGCAGCAGATCCACCACGGGTTGAAACGAGTCGAACGGATGATGCAGCAGGATGTCCTGCTGGCGGATCGCCGCAAAGATGTCCTCTTCTTCAGACGACGCACTCAACGCTTTCGGAATCGCTGGCAGAAATGGCGGATCCTTCAGTTCGGGCCGGTCGCACGCATACAGCGACATGATCCGCTTCAACGACAGCGGACCATTCACGCGATACACCCCGCCCGGTTCGATTTCCAGATTGCTCACCAGGATGTCGAGAATATGCTGCGGCATCGCTGTCGACACTTTCAAACGCACGACGCTGCCGAAGCGCCGCTGCCGCACGCCTTCTTCGATCGTCTCGAGCAGATCTTCCGCTTCGAGTTCCTTGATCGCCATGTCGGCGTCGCGCGTGATGTGGAACGGATGCACCTCGAGAATCTGCATCCCCGGGAACAGCTTGTCGAGGTTCGCCGCGATGAGCTGCTCGATCCAGACAAATTCGAGCGGTTTCGTGGAACTCCGCCGTTTCGCAGGCGAACGCGCCGGCGCCTGCAGCGGGACCAGTTGCGGCAGCGTATCCGGCACTTTCACGCGTGCGAACTTCTCGTTGCCCTGCTTGTCGCGGATCAACACCGCAAGATTCAGACTGAGGTTCGAAATGTGCGGGAACGGCCGGCCGGGGTCGAACGCCAGCGGCGTCAGCACGGGGAAAACGGTGGTGTCGAAATAGCGGATCAACGACGGCAGCCGCTTGGGATCGATCGCGTCGTACGGGATGATGCGGATCCCGGCGTTCGCCAGCGCGGGCAGAATGCGGTCCTGGATCGCCCGATGCGCATCGGCCAACAGACGCTTCACCTCGCGCCGCACCGCGAGCAACTGCGCCGCGGGACTCATCCCATCCGGCCCCGCCTCCGTCGTACCGGCATCGACCTGCGCGGCAAGCCCCGCCACGCGGACCATGAAAAATTCATCCAGGTTCGAGCCGAGAATCGAAATGAACTTGACGCGCTCGAGCAGCGGGTTCGTTTCATCTTCCGCCTCTTCGAGTACGCGCCGTTGAAACGCCAGCAGCGAAAGCTCGCGATTGATGTACAGCGAGGGATCCGAGAGATCCGGTCCCGCAGTCTTGGCGGCGGGCTTCCTCACCGTCATCGCCGCTCGCTTCCGCTTGGTGCTCATTTCTTGACGGCCTTGGGTTTCCAGCCCGGCTTTACGGTCTGGCGGGAGCGGCCCAAGGCAAGAGATTCTTCAGGCACCGGCTCCGTAATCACACTGCCCGCCGCGATATAGGCGCCGGAGCCGATTTCGATCGGCGCCACGATGGTCGCGTTGCTTCCGATGAACGCCCGCTCACCGATTTTGGTCTTGTACTTGTGGACGCCGTCGTAGTTGCAGACGATGGTCCCCGCTCCGACGTTGGTCTTCGCGCCAATCGTTGCATCGCCGAGATACGCGAAATGATTCGCTTTCGCGCCGTCGCGGATGTCGGTGTTCTTGAGTTCCACAAAGTTCCCGATGTGGCAATTTGCGCCGACCGTGTTGCGAGGCCGCAGCCGCGAGAAGGGTCCCAGCCGCGCACCCGCGCCGATCTCGGACTCTTCCATCACCGTGTACGGCAGGATCTCCACGCCGGCGCCCACCCTGGAATTGGACAGAATCGACCCCATCCCAATCCGCGCGTCTTCGCCGATCGTCGTATTGCCGGTGAGGCGCACGAACGGTTGGATCTCGACATCCGGTCCAACCTCGACATCTACATCGATCGTCACGGTCTCCGGCCGCTCGATGGTCACGCCGTTCAACATCAGCTCACGAACCTTGCGCGTGCGGAACATCGCGTCCATCTCAGCGAGTTCGACTTTCGTATTAATGCCCAATAGCTCACTGAAGTCGTCGATCTGCATCGCGCCGACCGTATGGCCGTTCTTGTTGAAGATCTCGACCAGGTCGGTGAGATAGTATTCACCCGCGGGATTGTTGGTCTGAATCTCGCCGATGTACTTCCAGACGAGGTCCGCGCGGAAACAGTAGATACCGGAGTTGATCTCGCAGATCTTCTTCTGCTCTTCGTTGCAGGCTTTGAACTCGACGATCGCCGCCACATCGCCCGCTGCATTGCGGATGATGCGGCCGTACGCCGCAGGATCCGCGATCTCGCACGTCAGAACGGTCGCATCCTTACCCGACGCCTCGTGGGTCGCCACCAGCCGCCGTACGGTTTCCGCCGAAAGCAGCGGTACATCGCCGTACAGTACGACCAGCCAGCCGCCCGCGCTCTCCAGTTGCGGGCGCGCCATCGCTACTGCGTGGCCAGTACCCTTCTGTTCTGCCTGCAGCGCGGTTCGCAATCCCAGTGGCTCGACCACGGCCGCGACTTTCTCTGCCTGATGCCCCACCACGGCGACGATATCGGCTGGATCCGCAACCGCACGCGCGGCGCGAACAACATGTTCGATGAGAGTCAGCCCTCCGGCCCGGTGCAATACCTTGGCGAGCTTCGATTTCATTCGCGTGCCGAGGCCGGCAGCCAGGATCACCACGCTCGTCTTTGTCATTTTGTTCTCCTGCTCCTATTCACCCGGCGCCAGGCCGCCAGCCGCCGGCCCCGTTCCGCCAGTTTCACCGCAATGGCGGCAGCGGCTTCGGAATCGTGGCGGATCTTGACTCCACGGTCGACCAGAGGAGCCCCGACCACCTGGATCCCGAGTTCCTCCATGCGGTCGATATCGTTATCAACCGCGAAGGAGCCTTCCGCCTCGTACTTCTTCAGCAGCTTTCGCGGCAGGCGCTCGGTGTTGACGATGACGTGGTCCAGCAAGCCCGGCCGGCTGTGGTTGTAAATCGCCTCCACGTGCCCGGACGCGCTAAACCCGGTGGTCTCGCCGGGCTGCCACATCAGATTCACAAAATAGGCCTTCACCGCGCGGGATTTGGCGATTGCTTCCGGGATCCCCTTCACCAGCAGGTTCGGAATCACGCTGGTAAACAGCGAACCCGGGCCCATCGTGATGAGGTCGGCCTTCTCGATCGCCGCCAGAGTTTCCGGCAGCGGCTTGCATCCTGCGGGTGTGAGTGAGACGCGCCGGATCCGCGTGCGGCTCTTGCTGATGCGAGTCTCCCCGCGTACGATCCGGCCATTCTCGAGTTCCGCCTCGAGCCCGACATTGCTCGACGTCGAGGGATAGATGTTTCCCGCGATCGCCAGCACATCGCCCGAAAGCTTCACGGCGTGGGCGAAGTCGCCCGTGAGATGCGTCAGCGCGGTGAGGAACAGGTTCCCGAAGCTGTGGCCGTTCAAGCCGCGGCCGGCGTCGAATCGATACTGGAAGAGTCGCGACAGCAGCGCCTCGTCCTCCGACAGCGCCACCATGCAGTTGCGGATGTCCCCGGGGGGCAGGACATCGAAATCCTTGCGCAACCGGCCGGAGCTGCCGCCGTCGTCCGTCACGGTCACAATGGCCGTGATATCGACGAGAGGCGTTCCGTCGGTGGCTTGCGCGTATTTCTTCAGTCCCCGGAGTAGTGTGGAGAGGCCGGTTCCGCCTCCGATCGCCACAATCCGCAGAGGGCCGTCCAGATTAAAGGAATTCAGCAGGTATCCCTTTCCTTTTCTTCAGGATCGCACAGGACCGTGAAGATTCGGTTACCGTCTCCGACCTACCGGAACCCGGGAATACACCGGAACTTCCTCCTCCAATTCATCGTAGATCTGGATCGCCTCGAGGTCTTCGGCGTCAAACACGGTGCTGCATCCAAGGCAGCGCACATAGTCGATGCCGTCACGGCGGTAAAGGAACTCTGTACGCGAGTGCGTGCAGGGGGTCATGTTACTTCAGCTTAGCTCCCAATATCGTTTATTTTAGACAAATGCTTCGCGCTGTCAAGACGGGTAAATCCCCGGTATGGCAAGGTTTGCGCAAATGGGGGTACTCCAGGCCGGGGTATACCCACATCAGAGTTTGCCCACTACCTACCCCTGGAGGCTAGTTGTCCGCACAGGTCCGGGGCATAATGAACACTTGGTTGGGCAATACGCCAGCCGAAATTCACGACAATCGAGCCATCGATGGACCCTACGAACGACAAGCCGTACACCTGCCAAGCAATCGGAATGAACTGCCGGGAATGTGTCTCCCGCTCAGCCCAGCAACTCGCTGTGGCCTGTGGCAGCATGCCCTATCGCGACGTCGAACAACTGTTCCATGTGATGTACGACCACGAGGTCTGTTCGCAGATGAGCGGCGAGTTTATCCGCTCGTACCAGTCCGCCACGGAGCCAGCGGAAAAGCCCGGATTCTCCTTCCTGCCCGAGCCGGCTTACTGTTTCTAGGTTGTGGCCTCGAGGCCGGGCAGCGGTTCGGACCCCAGCCGCAGCACGTTCCCATCCGGGTCCTCGACATGCATCTCGAGGGCCCAATAATAGTTGGTAGGCGGCATGCGGATGGCGACGCCCTTTTCCTGTAACTCCGAATACAGTTCCGCCGCGTCGCTGACGCCGATCCAGGCCCAGGCGCCGCCCCGGCCCTGCCCGCCTTTGCAGAGGTACAAACCCGCCTTGTCGCGGCTCACGAACGTGAACACGTTGTCGCCCCACCCCGCATTCCGGAACCCCAGCAGATCGACATAGAACCGCACGCTGCGTTCCATGTCCTCAACCCGCAGAACCGGCGCGCTGCCTTCAAAATGAACCGCCATGCCGCTCCTCCTGGCCCAAAGCGTAGCAGGAAATTCTGTTCATTTCCGATAGGGTCTGTTATGCTCAAAGTGTGGAGCGGTCTCCTTCCACATCTCGGCCTTCCCTCTTCGCCGGCGACTAACCGGCAAGCGTCCGCGTTCGGCTCAGAACGCGATTTTCCATACTTATACATCGGCATTCTCCGGCCACGTTTTGCTTATCCATACGTGGCGAGTTGGTCATTTACCAATTGATCTTTTTTCAAGGAGCTGATCCATGCCTGCTATGGAACTTCTGAGAGCTGATCTGCCTCAGCTTGTGACGCCGTCCCTTCCAGGACCGAAAGCCGCCGCCGTCGTGGCGCGCGACCATGCCGTACTTTCGCCGTCTTACACCCGTTCGTACCCGCTCGTCGCGGCCCGGGGTGAAGGCGCCATCATCGAAGACGTCGATGGCAACCGTTTTCTGGATTGCAACGCCGGCATCGCCGTCGTCGCCGCCGGACACTGCCACCCGCGCGTCGTCCAGGCCATCAAGGATCAGGCCGAAAAGCTGATCCACATGTCGGGCACCGATTTCTATTACGAAAACATGGTGACGCTGGCGGAAAAACTCGCCCGTCTCGCCCCCGGCGGACCCGCTGTTCCCCGCCGGGTCTACTTCGGCAACTCCGGCACGGAAGCCGTCGAAGCCGCCATCAAGATGGCTCGCTACCACACGGGCCGCGACAAGTTCATCGCATTCTTCGGCGGATTCCATGGCCGCACCATGGGCGCGCTGTCGCTGACCGGCAGCAAGGCCGTCCAGAAGAAAGGCTTCGGCCAGTTGCTGGGCGGCGTGTATCACATCCCGTACGCAAACTGCTATCGCTGCGCGTACGGCAAGACCGTCGACCAGTGCAACGTCGAATGCGTCAAGGTGATCGAAGACACACTCTTCCGCACGATTCTTCCGGCCAATGAAGTCGCCGCCATCGTGCTCGAGCCGATTCAGGGCGAAGGCGGATACGTCGTGCCGCCGCAGAAGTTCATGGACGAACTGCAGAGCGTCGCGCACAAGTACGGGATCCTGCTGGTGTTCGACGAAGTCCAAAGCGGAATGGGACGCACGGGAAAAATGTGGGCCGCCGATCATTTCGAAGGCGTGATCCCCGATATCCTGACGGTGGCCAAAGGAATCGCCAGTGGACTCCCGCTCAGTGCGACCATCGCCAGGACCCAGTACATGCAGTGGACGCCTGGCGCGCACGCATCGACGTTCGGTGGTAACCCCGTCGCCTGCAACGCATCGCTCGCCACGATCGAGTTGCTCGAAGAGAGCCTCATCGAAAACGCCGCGCGCGTCGGCGAACACATGCTCAACCGCATGCGCGAATGGCCCCGCCGTTTCCGCAGCGTCGGCGATGTCCGCGGCCGCGGCCTCATGATCGGCTTCGAACTCGTGAAGGACCAGGAATCGAAGGAGCGCCACCCCGAACTGCGCGACAGAATCGAGCAGATGGCCTTCCAGCGCGGCCTGCTGATCCTCGGCTGCGGACCCAACAGCATCCGCCTCTGCCCGCCCCTGGTCATCACCAAAGACCAGGCGGACTTCGTGGTCTCGACTCTCGAAGAGATCCTGACCGAACTCGGCGCCTGAAGTCCGGTTCGTACAATTTCCTGTTCCGCTGCCCCTCCGGCGTTGTCCTAACGCCTGAGGAGAACTATCAACATGCGCAGGCGTTTCATTTATGCGCTGGCCGCCACGACGGCCATTTGGGCAGCGGGCGTCGATGACGTTCGTCTGCGAACGAGATTGACGGGAGGCGCCGTCGGGGGCATGACCCCATCAGGACAGGCGGAGTTTCGCGCGCGCCCGAGCAACGGGGCAGACCGCAGTTTCAGCGTCGAAGTGGAGGATGTCAACCTGCCCGCCGGTACGGTTTTGGAGGTCCAGATCAATGGGCGTTCCGCCGGGCGGTTGACCATTTCTCCGGCCCCCGTCCGCGGCGGCGAACTCGAGCTTCGCAGCTCTGACGGCGACCTGACGCCGGAACTTCGCGCGGGAGATCTGATCACGATCCGCAGCGACAAAGGCGTGGTGATGTCCGGCGCGATTCAGACGCGTGCGCTCGACGACCTGCGCCGCAACCCGGCGCTCGTCCAGCAGTTCACGACGCCGTCCAGCAGCGCGGCGGTCGATGATTCGACCACCCGCGTTCGCTCGGGTCTTACGGGCGGCGCGATCTCCGGGCTCACGCCTTCCGGACACATCGAACTCCGCCAGCGCGGCAGCGACATGCAGTTGAACGTCGAAGTGGAGGACGTCAACCTGCCGCTGGGGACCGTGCTGAATGTCGAAGTCGACGGCGTGGTCGTCGGACGCATCACGGTCAACGGGCTGGGCCGCGGCGGCGAACTCGAATTGAACACGCGCGACGGCGCGCTCATCCAGCAGATTCGTTCGGGCGCTCTCGTGGTGGTCCGCGCACCGGGTGGTGATGCGGTGCTGTCCGGGGTTGCGCAGAAGCAGGCTGCGTCCCAAATGGCTGGGGGGAGCAACTCTAACTCGGGCGCCGATGATTCGGCGGCTCGCTTGCGCTCCGGCCTCGCCGGTGGATCCCTCAACGGTTTGCGTCCGTCGGGCTCGATCGATGTCCGGGGAGGCGCGGCTTCCGGCCGGCTGAACGTCGAAGTGGAGGACGTGAATCTGCCGGCCGGAACAGTGCTCGAAGTGGAAGTCGATGGCCGCGTGGTGGGACGGATCACCCTCAACGCGCTGCGGGGCGGCGAACTCGAATTGAACACTCGGGACGGCGCCAGTTTCGGCACGGTCCGGCCGGGTGCGACGGTGGTGGTCCGCACGCCGGCGCGGGTGGCGATCCTGAGCGGCGTCGTGCAGACCCGCACCATCGACACTCCCGTTGCCGCATCGTCGTCATCATCGTCGTCCTCTAATAGCTCGTCTTCCAATGGCTCCTCGGGATCGGGATCCGGTTCGAACTCCGGCAGTGGTTCCGGTAACTCCGGCTCGGGATCCTCGGGATCGGGCGGCGGTGGCAGCAACTCCGGCAGCGGATCTTCCGGCTCTGGCTCGGGTTCCGGATCAGGGTCAGGTTCCGGTAGCGGTTCCGGCTCAGGCTCAGGCTCAGGCTCAGGCTCCGGTGGCAGTGGCGGAGGCGGACACGACGACGGCTCCGGCCACAAGTAAACCGATTCCCTCAGCCATTCCCCCATCCAGCTGAGGACACGGCCTGCCGGCTGCAAACGAGATCGGACGGGTCCCCGATCTCGCCCGGCAGGCCGTATTTTTTGAGTTCCCCCAAAAACGGAACTGGGGCGGCCCGCCGTCACCCGGCAAGCCGCCCCAGTTCGATAAACGCGTGTCAGCGACTACTTCACTTTGTAGCTGCCGTCGGCCGCTTTTTCACGGTGCTTGCCGTGGCAGCCCTGGCAGGTCGCACTGGCCTTCTTGTGCGCGGCAGCGGCGTCTTCCCACTTGCTCGCGGCAGCAGCCTTCGCGATCGCCTTGTATTGGGCGGCGGCATCCTTGGACCAAGTCACGCCGTCTTCCATCTTCGCCTTCTTGAAGTACTTCGCGGTGTCGCCCTTGAACCAGGTTTCGAGCTTCTTGGCGTCCGCGCCGGCCGAAGCGTCCTTCGCGGCGATCTTCTTGCCCAGCGCCCCATGCGCGGGACCCGCAGCCTTCATCGCCGTCCGCAAGCCGGCTTCGTCCACTGCGGCAAAGCCCACCATCGCGGTGACGGCAAGCAGTCCAATCATCATCTTCATCTCGTGTGACTCTCCTTCTTCATCAGGTCGGATTCGGTAATTCTGTGGCGGCCTAAGACGGAGCCACTTCCGTACGAGTATACCCCGCGAACACCTTCCTCAGAACGTGTAACTCACGCCGGCAAGTGGAACGATACGCGCCCGCAATCCCGCGTCATTCACCTGGTACATCAGGTTGAACGACACCAGCAGCGTGCTCAGCGGGTTGATCTTCATGCCGCCCGCCACCGCGTAGGTGCTGAAATTCCCGCGTTGAAACGCAATCTGCGGGAACGTCTGGCCGGTCGCCCCGGCATACGTCTTGCGCACCAGGCGGTCCGCCGAATACACCTGCTGGCCGATCAGGTCCCCGGCAAACGACATCTTTTTATTGACGGCCGCTTCGATGCCGGCGGCGTAGGTCAACTGCTTGGGCAGCAATCGTTCCTCACCCGTGCGGACGTCGCCCGCCAGCACGCTCCGGCCGTTGTACTGATAGCCGATATTGAAGTGCGGCGTAAACCGCTCGCCCTGCATCGACAGCGCCACGAACGGCTTTACGCCAAACGCGCCCGACCCGAGGAACTCATACGGATCCCCCGTCGGCATGCGCGTTTCCAGGCCGACCGCCAGTTTCGCCTTGCTGCCTTCGAGCGCCGTCGCCTTCACGCGCACGAGAATGTCGCCAATCCCGCTCGAATCCCCAAACGCGCGATAGGTCGCCTTGTTCGTTTTGTTGCCCGACGCATCGAGAAAATAGTGGATCGACGCGTCCGTGCCCGTGCCGAGCCGTTGAATCGTCGCCGTCGAGTTCACGAACATGCTCGCGCGCAGGAACGGCATCGCTACCGAAACGTCCACCTTGTCGCTGAGCCCGTAGGTGAAGAACGAGGTCCACTGGCTGATCTTCACGTCCACCTGGTTTTCCGTCGTGATGATGTCCTTCTTGAAGTTCGGATCCGGCGTCGTCTGCAGATGCTCGAACACCGACGGGATGTTGTTCAGCCGCACGCCGTCCAGGCTGCGGAATCCGAACTGCTGATAGCTGAACCCCGCGAAAAACTTGTTCTTGCCGATCGTTTCGGCGCGTTCCGCGAGCAGTGGACCAAACGTCGTCGTCGACCGGTTGTACACGCCGATCGACGGGTCGAACGTATAGGTAAAGCCCGACGCCGGCGAAGGCAGCGGCAGTGACGTCAAACGGGCCGCGAGCGCCGTATTAAACGGAGCGAAGTTGGTTTGAAACGCGCTGCTGAAGTGAGCGTCGTGATCCGGATTCGGCAGCACGAGCCCGTTCGAACCATACAGGTTCGGAATCAAAAGCGCCAGTTTGCTGGTGGAGAACTCTCCGCCGCTGCCGAGGCTTTGAGCAACAAGCATGGGCGCGGCCGCGCTGAGCGCAAGAAACAAAGCAGAGCAAGAACGCATCGTCATCATGTAAATCCCTTGAGTTGGTCCGTCTTGCAGCGGATCCTGAGGCTTGCCGTTACCTGCCCGCTGCTTCCACGGCGATCGTGTCAATCACCCAATCGGCGCCGTTGCGCTTCAGCTTGAGCGCCACGACATCGTTTGTGAGTCCCTGTCCCGGAAACTGAATCGCGCGTTTCGCGCGGATCGTCGCGGTATCCCCCGCAACCACCGGCGCGCCCGCCGGCGCCGCTTCCACCGCAATCGACCTCGCGTCGCGGAAAAAGCTCTGAAAACTCGACAACTGCTGTTTCGTCAAACCCGGCCATACAGCCTTCAGCAGATTGATGTCGCGGCCTTCGAGCGCGGCCTTGTATCGCTGCAGCGCATCGAGCACGAGAAGGTTCGACAACTCGGTCTCCGCTTCTTTGCGATGCCGCGCCCCCGCATCCGGATATCGCGCCAGAAACGCCCGCAGCGCCGGCGCATCTTTTCCCGTGGACTGCCGCCAATCGAGATCCTCGATTCGCGCGCGCGCCTCAGCCGCATAGGGCGAACTGCGGAACTTCTCCTCGAACTCCCGCAACGCCGCGATGTCCTGCCGGTCGCGAACCGCTTCCCACGCCGTGAGGTCCGCAGGCTTGGGATTCACGTAAAAATCCCGCACCACGGTCGACACCTCAGACGGCATCTGCACGCCGCCCGATGCCTCGCTCACGCTGCGTTTCACCGCGTCGACAATCTGGTTGAGCGTGAGTCCCTGCTGCCGCAGCGCATCGGCAAGCGCGGCGATATACAAGCTGCGCGAACCATCCCCGCAGGACTTGCCCGGTGAGGCGGACATCGCAAACAACGCCCCCGGCCGTTCGGGATCCAGGCGCACGAGGCCGGCGTCCGGGAACTTCTGCCGCAGCACCGGGACCTCCCACGCCGCATCTACGATAAATCCGAAAAAGCCCGGCTGCCGCTCTTCGATCATCGAAGCGAAACGCCGCATCGAGTACGCTTCGTAGTCGACGCCCTGCGTTGTAGCCGGATTAAATCCCGCAGGCAGTAGATAGTTTTCCTGCAGCGACTGCACGGCGAGGCCCAGATAGAACACCAGCGCCACGTCGCCCGGCAGTGTATCTTTGGCGAGCTTGGTGATCGCGCCGTCGATCTGTTCGAGGGTCGCGTTCTCGGTCACACGCACGTCGAACCGCATCTGCACCAGCACAGGCTGCAGCGCGGCGAGTCCTGCGGTCACGGCGGGCAAAGCCGCAATCGCCGGATACTTCGAATTCGCGATGACGAGAGCGCGGCGTCCCGGAGCAGGCCCCGGTTGCTGTCCGTACATCGAGCCGATGCACAGGGCCAGCCACGCCACAGGCTGCCGCACGATTCGACGCATCAGGATTTGCGCTCCCTCCACCGAATGGTAATCGCGGGGACATCACTGCCCCCTGTATTCTTAAGCGTCAAACGATAACCATTCTGGGCCGACGGTTGCGACAAAACCTGCACCGAGGGTGGATCCACCGTTACGCTGACATCGAGCGAAGGCGGCAACCCGCGTCCCTGTAGCGCGCCCGCAGACGCCGCGGATCCGGTGATCGTAACCGTCGCGCCGGCGCCGAGCGATCCGGCCCAGGAAAAACGGCCCTCCGGAGGTCCAAAGTACTTGCCCGCCGGCGCCGCAGCGGCGGCTACAGGAGCAGGCGGCGGAGGCGTGGGCGCTGGGGCCGTTTCGACAGGCGGCGGCTGCTGTTTCGGAGGTTCCGCAGACTTCGCGGCCATCACTACCGGCTCAGGCTTCTTTTCCTGTTTGCGTGCGGTCTCCGCAGGAGCTTTCTTCTTCTCTGCGGGCGGAAGTTCGGGCTTCTCCACCGGCTTCGCAGCCGGAACCTCGACGGCAACCGGTGGCTGTGGACTCGCAGCAGCTTGCTTCGCCGCAGACGGCGACTGTTCGCGCGTCAGCAACACAGCGGCCAGCGCGATCACACCCGTCGCGCCCACTCCGATCATCGCCCAGCGGCTGTTCGAAACCACCGGCACGGGCGTCGTTGCCGTGGGCGCCGCATCGGCCTGCGCGGGACTCTGCACCGATCCCGAAGGCGTCGGCGTGGGAACCTGCAGAGTCAGGGTCGACACCTGCGGCCGCGTCTCGCCGGTCGACAATCCCAGGGCGTAGCTCAATTCCGTAATGAACTCGGAACACGTCGCGAACCGGTTCGCCGGATCTTTCGCCATGGCCCGCAAGAGCACGGCCGTAACCCCATCGCCCAGCGCTTCCCGATAGGTGGACACCGGCGGCGGATCCTTCGTCAGGATCTTCGTCAACAACTCGGTCCACGACTCGCCTTCGAACGGCCGGCGGCCCGTCAGCCACTGATACGCCACGACGCCCAGCGCGAACTGATCCGACCGGCCGGTCACGCCCTTGAGATCGATCTGCTCCGGCGACAAGTAATATGGAGTGCCGCGCACGACACCCGTCTTGGTCTTCGCGCCGCCGACATCGTCGAGCACCTTGGCGATGCCGAAGTCCGCGACCTTCAAGACGCCGCGCGAATGCAGCATCAGATTCTCAGGTTTGATGTCACGGTGAATGACGCCTTCGGAATGCGCGTGGTCGAGGGCCTCGGCAGCCTGCAGCAGCAACTTGCAGACCGTCGCGTAATCGAAGGACTCCCCGGCTTCGAACGCCGCCGCCAGCGACTTGCCCGGCACATACTCCATGACAATGTAGGCGAGCTGATCCTGTTCGGCGAACTCGAAAACCGTCACGATATTCGGATGGCTCAGCCTCGCCGTGGACTTCGCTTCCTGCCGCAGTTTCGCCCGCAGCGCTCCCGTCGGATCCTCCGCAATCGGCAGTGTTTTGATCGCTACTTTGCGGTCGATAGTCGGATCCACAGCGAGGAATACAATACCCTCGCCGCCCCGGCCTATCTCCTGCAGGATTTCGTAGCGGCCCAGCGATGCCATGTTTGCGTACCCTTGAATTATACCCGCCGCGCTTCTGTCGAATGCGACAATCGAAACGTGAGACGACTGCTTGCAATCGCCGGTCTGCTCGTTAGCGCTCCCCTGCTTTTCGCGGAGGACAAATGGATCTATGTCCGCTCAGGCCCATTCGAGGTTTGGACGAACGGTCCGGAAAAGCCCGCCAAGTTGCGTCTCGCAGAAGCAGAACAGTTTCGCCACGTGCTGACCGGCATCCTGGGCAAAACGGAACTGAAGTCGACGTGGCCGATTCGGATCCTCGCGTTAAAAGACAAGCGTGCGTCATCGAAACCGCTGACGCGCGTACGCGACACCTACGTCGCCGTCATCCCCAACGAGCAACCACTCGACGCGAACTTCCGCCGCGCCGCCGCACGCATCTTCCTCGACGCGAACACCAAACGCTATCCCGCCAACATCGATCGCGGACTCGAGCAATTACTCACGGCGCTCGACGTCAACGGCACCCACGTCTCACTCGGCGCGCCGCCCGCGGATCAACGCACGCCCGATTGGGCTCGGATCCACCTGCTGGTCACCGACCCAGCCTTTAGCGGGCGCATGCGCGTGTACTTGTCGAACCTCGAACAAGGCGGCGAGGAAGCAACCGCGTGCCGCAACGCATTCGAAAAAACGCTGGCCGACTTCAATAAAGCCGTGGCTGCACATGCGGCCAAGGGCAGTTACGAGTGGAAGCCGCTCAGCAGCCGGCCCATCAACCTCGACCGCGACTACTACGCGAAATCGTTGACCTCCGAACAGGCGCGCATCGCCGAAGTCGACGCCGGGATGTCCAAAGCCGTCAGTCTCGCGGACCTGCAGACAGCGGAAAGTTTCGAGGCGCAGGGTTTGTTCGCGAAGGCCGTCGAAGCGGGCTCGAAATCGCCTAACGCATGGCTCCAATATGGACTCGAACTGGTCGCGAAGAAAGACAAAGGCCAGGCGCTCGCCGCGTTTAAGAAAGCTGCGGAACTCAACCTCGAATGGGGCGCGCCGCTCGCCGAAATGGCCCGCATGGAAACCACCCCGGCACGCGCGATGTTCTATTGGAAGCAGGCTGCGGCGCGCGAGGTCCGCAATGTCGAGTACTGGAAGGCCTACGCCGTATCCGCGACGGAAGGCAACCAGTTCAGCGACGCCGCCAAAGCCTGGGCAGGCACCGAACGCGCGGCCGGTAGTGAAGACGAGCGCAAACAACTCATTCAAGCCCGCCGTGATCTCGAGACCCAGCGCGCGGACTTCGCCGAATCCGAGCGTCGCAAGGCTGCCGAAGAGCGTGAACGCGAGATTGCGCGGTTGAAAGCCGAAGCGCTCGGCGAGATTCGCAAAGCGGAAATGAAGGCGAATGAACGGCTGGGTCCTGGTCCCGAACGCGCGACGACAGCCGAGAAATGGTGGGATGGTCCCAAAGGCGAAAAGCTCGACGGGCAGCTCACACGGGTGGACTGCCTGCCCGGGGGACTCGCGAAACTCCACATCGCACAAGGCGCCGGTAAACCCGCGAAGATTCTGCTCGTGCGTGAACCGTCGAAAATCGTGATCGTCAACAACAGCCTGACGAACAACGAAGCGACGCTCGGCTGCGGGATCCAGAAGCCGCCGCGCGATGTCGTCGTCGAGTTTGCGCCCAAGCCTGACGCCAAGTACGGATCCGCGGGTGACGTGATTCAGGTGCAGTTCAAATGAGATGGATCGCGATCGGGGTCTTCATCCTGTCGTCGTTCCTCAACTATCTCGACCGTCAACTGCTCTCCGCCGCCGCGCCGATCGTCAAGCAGGAATTCGGCATCAATAACCAGGAATTCGGCTGGCTGCTGCTCGCCTTCTCGATCACCTACGGCGTCTCCGCGATGTTCGTCGGCTGGTGGCTCGACCGCGTGGGACTCGACGAGGGCATCACCATCGCTGTCGCCGCCTGGTCTCTGGTCGGCGTCGCCACCGGATTCGCGTCCACGTTCCCGATGCTGATCGCCTGCCGCGCCGCTCTGGGACTCGCAGAAGCCGGCTCGATCCCAGGCTTCGGCAAAGCCAACGCGACCTACCTCAAACCCGGCGAACTCGCCCTCGGCACCGGCCTCAATCAACTCGGACTCTCCGTCGCCGGCATGGCCGCGCCGTTTCTCATCGGACGCTACGGCGCCGAGTACGGCTGGCGTTCGATCTACATCGGCGCGGGCGTCATCGGCATGTTCTGGTTGCCACTGTGGTGGCTGACCTCGAAGGCGATCCCCGGCCGCGCGTTTCCCAAGACCTCAGCCTCCGCCCCGGTCGCCGCGATCCTACGCGATCGCCGCTTCTGGGGACTCGTCATCGCCAATATCCTCTCGATGACGATGTACACGCTCTGGACCAACTGGACCACCATCTACTTCGTGACCGCGCGCGGCATGTCGCAAGCTGAAGCCAACACGCAGTTCGCCTGGATCCCGCCCGTCTTCGCGACCCTCGGCGGACTCACCGGTGGCGCCATCGTCTTCCGCCTCGTCGGCCGTGGTACCCAGGTTTTCCGCGCACGCATGAATGTCAGCTGGCTGAGTAGCGTGATCCTGCTTTCGACCGCCGCCATCCCGTGGATGCCGACCGCCGGCTGGGCGACGGTCCTCATTTGCGCCAGTTTCTTCTGGGTCACCGCGATGAGCGCCAATATCTACGCGATGCCCATCGACTTCTTCGGCGGCGAACGCGCCGGCTTCGGCGTCGCGGCCCTCACTGCCGCCTATGGACTCATGCAGGCGGTCGTCTCCCCCGCAATCGGCGCGCTGATCGACCGGGCGGGATTCTCCCCCGTTTGTATCGGCCTGTCGATCTTCCCGCTGCTCGCCTGCTTCGTTCTGCACTGGACCTCTGACCGTGCTTGAAATCCGCCGCATCACGCGCGAGGACCTCGCCGCCGTCGCGGCGATCCAGGCCGCCAGCCACGAAGCGTCGGAATGGAACGCCGCCGACTACCTCGATTACGACACATTCCTCGCATTCCAGATCGGGGATCCCAAGCCGGCCGGATTCCTGGTCATGCGCACGCTCGCGCCCGGTGAACACGAACTGCTGAACCTCGCCGTGGCCCCGGAATTGCGGAGGAAAAAAGTGGCCTCTGATCTATTGAGATATGCAATGGATCTCGCCCCTGGCACATGGTTTTTAGAAGTGAGGGCATCCAACGAAGCCGCCCGAAACCTATATAAGTCGTTTGGCTTCACTATCTCCGGCAAACGGAAGAAGTACTACCAGAAACCGGAGGAGGACGCTATTGTAATGAGCTGTCGTTCATGATATCGTCATGGTGCGATCAGCCGTCGGTGACTGATTGTAGTCTAATGCTGAACTTACTCACAGCATCCCACCGAGCCAAGCACAACCGACTCGGCGTGGCCTCTCATAGTACAGGAGAACCCTACATATGGAGATGAGCACGCAAGAAGAATTGAAGGCACACCTCATGGCGTCGAACGAAGAGTTCCGGCGTCTGGCCGAAGAGCATGCGTCGTACCACGCGCAGCTTGAGGCTCTTGAGGCGAAGGCGCATTTTACCCCGGAAGACGAGGTCGAAGAGCATCGCTTGAAGAAGGTGAAGCTTCAATTGAAGGACCAGATGAACGAGATGATTGCTCGTCATTCGGCCGTTCACGTTTGAGGTGTGCCTGAAGCAGTAAACTGAAGGGCCGCGATCCGAAACATGGATCGCGGCCCTTTTGGCTTTTTGCGGGATCTGTTGAAGCGGTTAGACGTGGGCGTCGACGAGCGCCTGGAAGTCGCCCTTGCCCATCGCGCCGACCTTCTGGCCGACGACCTTGCCGCCCTTGAACAGCAGGAACATCGGGATGCCGCGCACCTGGTAGCGCATCGCCGTATCGCCGTTCTCGTCGACGTTGAGCTTGCCGACCTTCAGCTTGCCCTGATACTCATCCGCGATCGCGTCCACCGTGGGACCTACCATGCGGCACGGCCCGCACCATTCCGCCCAGAAGTCCACCAGCACGGGGACATCGGCATTGAGAACGTCCTGGTCCCAGGACGCATCCGTGAAAGTCAAAGTGTTCTGACCAGCCATCTTCGTATCGTTGCTCCAGTTTGTTTCGATGTGGCGGGAATCGCGAAAGATTCACCTGATACGCATGGTAGCGCGTTAAGCCTTGCCGCTCTGCCGGCTGATCTTGATCAGGCGCCCCCGCGCGACATTGAACTCGCAACCGACAAACGCGATGATGCTCAGCAGGTACATCCAAACGAGCAAGGCGATGGCCGCCGCGATCGACCCGTACAGCACGTTGTAATTTGCAATATTGCTCACATACCAGCTGAAGCCCGCCGTCGTCAGCAACCAGAATAGCGACGACACCACCGCCCCCGGCCACGCGTCGCGGAACCGGATTTTGCGGTTCGGCCCCACCATGTACAGCAACGCCGCGGACAACACGATCGCGCCCCACGCCAGCAGGAACCGCAGAGCTTTGCCCAGCAGCACGATCCATCCGGTGAGTTCCGCCCCGTTGGACAGCAATCCCGTCGAGATCAGCAGCGCCGCTTCGGCCCGGTTGCCGAACAGAATCAACGCAGACGCTCCGACACCCGGCAGCGCGACGCAAAACACCAGCAAAGCCGCCACCAGCCGGTCCTTTACCGGACCCCGCCCGCGCGGGATGTGATAGGCGGAATTGAAACCTTCCATCAGGCTCATCATCGACCCCGACGCCGCCCACAGCGACAGGATCAGCGCCACCGCAATCAGCCAGTTCGGCTGCCCGCCGCGAACCGCAAAATACTGCTCGACCAGTTCCTGCGTGCCGGGCGGCACGACATCGAATACGAACAGCGTGATCTGGTGCGACACCTCGGCGGCGTTGGACTGCACGAGAATCGTGGTCAACGACGTCATGACCGGGAAAAACGAGAGGAGACTCGAATAAGCCGCGCCCTTCGCGATGCCGAAGCAATTATCGGCGTAGGCGTTCCAGAACGCCTGCCGGATCAGCCACCACTGGCGTCCGATCCAGGAAGGTTCCGCAACATAAAGAGCCGGGGAGCTAGCTGCTGCTGCCACTCTCATTGAATACCACGAGGCAGACGGCAGGCTAGAGGATCAGCAGTCCCATCGCCAGAATTGCATTGGTCGCAAGTCCCATGCGGGTCTCGGGGAGACCAAGCAGGCACAGCATGGTCGACAACACGACCGCGCCCCAGGCAACCGCCCGCGGCTGTCCGACCGCCATCGCCGCTCCCGTGCCGAAGCACGACAGCGCAGCGATCAGCCAGAAGGCGCCGAGGATCCGGGTTCCCGTCGTACCCACTTCCAGCACGCCGGCAAACAGCGTGGTCCGGTAGGGGATCTCCGTGGTCTGCCAGAGTTTCCAGTCCACCAGGAACCCGGGCAGATGCGCCACGCCATGCGCGACAAATAAAGCTGCCAGAATCCACCGCATCATAAAGCGTCACTCATACTCGATCTCCGTGATTCTCGCGCGCCAGTAGGGCTCGCTGTTGCCATGCGACACCCAGGCGACTTCCGCCCGCAGCGGGATCTTCATGCCGCCCCGTTCTGCGTAATCCGAGCAGCTCGAGATCCACGGTTGCGCCACGAACCTGCCGCCGGATTCCTTGTAACGCGCCGCCGTGTAGGTCCCGGTCACTTCGCCTGCGTCGTTGAAACGGAAGTCGAGCGAGGCCGTGACGCCGTTGTCGGTCAGCGTCGCGCGGGCCGAATGGGAATCGAGCGAGGTCCACACGACGCCCTGGCTCGGCAGTAATGCGGTGGGGAACCAGATCGCTTCGCCCAGGTGACGTTGTAATGCCGCGGTGGCAAGTTCTGGTCCATTTGGCGCATCGACCATTGTCACTAGACCCAACACTTTGGCGGTCATGGACGCATTCCCGGACGAGTAAGAATCCCGCACACGGGCGTCGACAAGGCCGGCGAGCATAGAGATGCGAGCGTCCCAAAGGAAGCCGGGAGAACGCACGACACTCACTTGCGAGGCGCGCATCCGGCTCCAGCCGCCATTCATGGCGAACTCGCCCTCCTGCACCTGGCGGGCGCGGCGGATCATGACCTGTCCGGGCCGGAGAACATTGCGAAAGTAACGCTGGACGGGATCCGGTAATCCGGCGAGTTCGGTGTCCGGATCATAAGTCATGGGGTTCGCGACGGCGCAACATTCGAGCTTGGCGGCCGCGGCGGAACTATCCTTCCGCCACTGCAAACTCCCCCACGCGCCGACGCCAAAGAGCATGGCAAAGGCGACTACCAAAACGAGGAAGACTCGAGTCATGGCGATACCACCTCGAGTCTTCCGTATGCATGTGCGTCGCCAATTTCAGGCGGCTACAGTTTCTTCAGGCCGATGTTCCGGAACTCCACCTTCATCGGCGGACCCACGTGAATCTGGAAGCCGAGCAGTCCCTTCATCATCCGGTTCTTCGCGTCGTCGTCGATGAACACCGCCATCACGTGGCCGTTGACGATATGCGTCAGGATGTTGCCCTTGGCGATGATGTGCATGGTGTTCCAGTCGTTGATCTTGAAGTAGCCCTTCAGTTCGTCGCCGCTGTGGACCGCGCCAAGGATCTTACCTTTGGTCTGTCCTTCCTGGATCGTCGCCATCTGCCCGCGCAGCGCGAGAAATCCGCGTCCGCGCTCTTCGTACAGCTGGCCGGAGAATGTGTTCTGGAAATCAATGTCCGCCTGATAGCCCTTCAGCACCCACTTGCCGACGTCCGGCAGCGCGACGCTGCGATACTGGATGCCGCTGTTGGTCGAGTTCATGCGGTAGTCGAGTTTCAGCTCGAAGTCACCGGGTTCGCCGCCGCGCCAGATGAGGAAGGTGTTCTGCTTGAGCGGCTTTTCCTTGGTGGTCTCGCCGATGATGACGCCGTTTTCCGCACGCCAGAAATCGGGGTCGCCGTCCCAGCCGTTGAGCGTGCTCCCGTCGAAGATGGATTCAAAACCGGTGCGGTCTTCGAGCGGCAGGGCTTCGGGACCCGGGACGCCGCGGCGCATGCCGCCACCGCCGGGTCCGCCACCGGGGCGTCCGCCGGGGGGGCCGCCTGCCGGCGGTTGCGCGACGACCAGCGAGGCGATCGCGAAGAACAGGGAAAAGATCGAGAGCGTTTTCTTCGTCATGATGAAATCGGGTGGAATCTCCAGCACCCAGCATCATACATCAGGCAGAATGGGAATAACTATGAACCCCCAACTCCAGGACGCCCTGCAGTCGATCCTCGCGGACTTCGCGGCAGACAGCGGCACGATCCATCTGCTGCACCCGGAAGACGGCGTGCTGCACCTCGAAGCGGCCTCGGCGGGGATCCCCGCGCCGGTGCTGGATGCCGTGCGTCTGGTGCCCATCGGCAAAGGCATGGCGGGACTCGCCGTCGAGCGCAACGAACCCGTCACCGCCTGCAACATCCAGACGGACGCCACCGGCGACGTGCGTCCCGGCGCCCGCGCCACGGGATTGCAGGGAGCGATCGCACTGCCGATCCGCGACGCCTCCGGCAGGGCTGTGGGCTGCCTCGGCGTGGCGAACTTCCGCGAGCGGACGTTCACCGAAGACGAAGTCGCAAGTCTGATCGCCCGGGGCGAAAAGTTGGTCTGAACTTTTCATAAACCCGGCCGCCGTGTTATTCTGGTGATCGACCACCCGTGTGGGCCTGTGGCGCAGTTGGGAGCGCGCTTCCATGGCATGGAAGAGGTCAAGGGTTCGAATCCCTTCAGGTCCACCAAATCCTCTCTGTTCCCTGCTCGATCGTTCGGCTCATTTCCGGGAGATTTCCCCGTATGATCATTCGTGTCAAGGTGATTCCGAAGGCCTCCAAGAACGAAGTCGTCGGATTGATGGATGACGGCACGTGGAAACTCAAAGTCGCGGCAGTTCCCGAAAAGGGCAAAGCCAATGAGGCCGTGTGCGAATTGCTCGCTGCCCACTTCAAAGTCCCGATCACGCGGGTGTCGGTGATCTCCGGCCAGACCTCTTCGTTCAAACACGTCCGCATCCACAAATAGGGTTAGTGGTATGACTGATATGTGGATTTGCGCAACGCCCTGTGGGCAATCTCGATCTTTTGCGGTCTGAGTTACTTCGCCACCAATGTGTGGGACATTCCGGGTCACACGGTGGTGAAGGGGTTGTCGGTTTCCACCATGGCGCTCATCGCGTGGCTGTCGCTGCCTGCGGGGCGCAACCGCCTGCTGCTCACCGCGGCGCTTGCGTTTTCGTCGCTGGGCGACATTCTGCTGGATATCAGTTCGAAGATGTTTGTCTTCGGGCTTGGAGCGTTTCTGCTGGCGCATCTCTGCTACGTCCCACTGTTCCTGCTGCAACGAAAGAAGGGGGATAGCCTCGGCGCCCCGCGCATTGTTCTGGCCGTCGCACTGGTCGCGTTCTCGGATGCGATCTCGATCTGGATGCTGCCGTCACTCGGCGGAATGGCTGTGCCGGTGATGGCGTACGTCACGGTGTTGACCGGAATGGCGGTGTCGTCGCTGTTCTGGAAGGCCTCCACCAACTGGATCATCGCCGGCGCGATCCTGTTCCTGATTTCGGACACCGTGCTGGGTGTGAACAAATTCGTGCAGCCGATTCCGTATCGGGGATGGATCGTCTGGAGCACCTATTACGCCGCGCAGTTCCTGATCACCAGAGGCTCGCTCAAGGAATTGCCACAGGCTGTGAAAAACGCGGCATAATGTAGCTATGTTGCGGCGAACATTTCTGTTCGGATCTGTTTCTGCTGCGATCTCCGCCGCCAGGAACGACGGAGGCGCGCGAAATATCGTGTACCGTTCGGAAATCAGCGGTCCGGCGCTGCAGCCGGAATCCCTGGTGTTCCTGCCTACCTCGCATGGCGGCCGGAAGAAACTGCCGCTTCTCGTCTGGCTGCATGGATCCTCGCTGCGTGGCGCGGACCCAGGCATGCTGCTGCGGTATGGTCCGCCGGCGGTGGCCGAGAAGCGCGGGGACTTTCCGTTCGTCGTTCTGTCGCCGCAATGCCCGGCGGGACAGTTGTGGAACAACGATGCGGGTCCGCTGATGCGTTTGGTGGACGAAGTCACCGGGATGTACGAGATCGATCCCAAGCGCGTGTACCTCACCGGCTTGAGCATGGGAGGCGGCGGCGCGTGGTTCTTCGGCTCGCAATTCCCGGACCGGTTCGGCGCGATCGTGCCGATGTGCGGACCCACGCAGCCGGACCAATGGGCGTCGGGTTTGCGCAAGATGCCGGTTTGGGTGTTTCACGGGGACAAGGACAAGGTGATCCCGATCAAGCGCTCGAAGGATATGGTGAAGGCGCTGCGCAAGGTCGGGAACAAGGCGAAGTTCACGATCCTGAAAGGCAAGGGTCACGACATCACGGCGCAGTACAACCACGACGATATCTACGACTGGATGTTAACGAAGAAAGTGAAGTCGTAGATTGTGATACAACAGCGTGGTCATGATGTTGCCCCTGCTGTTGCTGCCGGTCCTCGCGACACTCTCTGCCGCGGAAAAGAACGATTACAGTAAGCCGGAAACCTGGCTGTGCCGTCCCGGACGCACGGCCGCGTCGGGTGACGCCTGCGCCGCCGCGAACCTGTCGACCACCATTGTCGCGGCAAACGGAAAGCTGAAACCCGAGAAGAAATGGAAGGCGAATCCCAAGGCGCCGATCGATTGCTTCTACGTGTATCCGACGGTGTCGCTGGACACGACCGCGAACAGCGACATGAATCCGGGACCCGAAGAGCGCAATGTGATCGTGCATCAATTCGCGCGGTTTGCCTCGCAATGCCTGGTGTACGCGCCGATGTACCGGCAGGTGACGCTCACGGCGTTACGCGCGAATATGACGGGACGGCCGATGCCGGTGGACCGCGCGCTGGGGTACAACGACGTGCGCGACGCGTGGAACTATTACCTGCAGCACGACAACAAGGGGCGCGGGGTCGTGTTGATCGGGCATTCGCAGGGATCCGGCGTGTTGACGATGTTGATCCGCGACGAGATTGACGGGAAACCGGCGCAAGCGAAGTTGATTTCGGCGTTGCTGCTGGGGACGAACCTGGCGGTTCCGAAGGGAAAAGACGTAGGCGGGGCGTTTCGAAATATCCCGCTGTGCCGGTCAGCGTCGCAGACGGGATGCGCGGTGGCGTACGCGTCGTTCCGGGCGAAGGAACCTCCACCGAAGAACACGTTGTTCGGCCGCGTGGCCGGCGACGGGATGGCGTCGGCTTGTGTGAATCCCGCGGCGCTGGCGGGAGGTCCCGGAGCGCTGCATGCGTACCTGGCGTCGGGGTCGAGCAGCATCGCGAGTTCTGCGCTGGCGCCGAAACCGTGGGTGACGCCGGCGCCGAAGACGCCAATCGCGACGCCGTTCGTCAGCGTACCCGGTTTGTTGACCGCCGAGTGCGTCGCGGATGCGAATGGCTCGTATTTGGCGGTGACGGTAAACGCGGATCCCAAAGATCCCCGGACGGATGATATCTCCGGCGACGTGGTAGTGGCCGGGATGAAGCAGTCGAACTGGGGTTTGCACCTGATCGACGCCAACCTCGCGATGGGCAACCTCGTCGATCTCGTCGCGCAACAGGGAAAGGCTTATCGGGCTAAAGCACGCCAGGCACGTTGACCTTAGTCTCCGCGAGGCAACTCGACAGAATGCCCGTCTTCCACACGCGGCGGCGTTCTTCGAGAGCTATCGCGCCGGGGACTGAAAGCAAACGATGTGGATCTGCGGAATTCGGAGCGCGCACAATTCCCGATAGTCGCCGTTCAGCGACCGCTCAAAGAACAACCTTGTCGCGGTCCGTACTTGCTTCAAGTATTCCGCGAACCGCCCCCGCTCGGCCTCCGTCGAGGCCGATGACCACAGGTCATCCGTGAACGCGGTGTGTCGCATCCCCGGCGAGAGAATCGTCATTCGGACGGCGCCGCGTTGAGCCGCCTTGTATGAGACCGCCGCGCTCGGCGTCGGATCCAGCCGGGAGTGAGCATACTGTTCCGGTGTCTTGCCCATCCCGCGGAAATCCTCATGGGTAAAGCCGGGGTCGAACCAGTCCAGCATTGCAAAAGCGCCTGCAAAGTCTCGACCAGGGATCGGCCAGTATGGCCTCAAGAGTTGGACGTCGTCGATGCGGCCATCCTGATTCATGCACGCCAGGATTGCAGGATCGAGCAGACACGCCCCTGCCGCTGCGCGTCCACCAAGCGAGTGGCCGAAAGCCCCAACTCTCCGCGAGTCGATGGCCTTCCCAACCACTGAACCGAGGATGGATCGCTTGACAGCAAGAATGTCCGTCGCCCAGAGCCGAGCCCGTGCCTCGAACGAGTCAAGCCGGT
>CAZVKC010000003.1:86809-91899 GCA_964627455.1 uncultured Solibacteraceae bacterium
GCAAGAATGTCCGTCGCCCAGAGCCGAGCCCGTGCCTCGAACGAGTCAAGCCGGTCTGGCGCATGTTCGATCGCACCTATCGCAAATCCGTGGCTGGCAAGGTCTTCAAGTTGGGACAAGTACTGCGAGGGTTTGTTGCCATAGCCCGGAGAGAAGATCAGAAGCGGAAATGGATTGTCGTTGGAACCCACCGGCAGCCAGACATCAACGGTCAAACGGCGGTTGGATTCCGTCAACAAAGATGACTGCGAATGTTGGAACTTGAGAGTTCCTGAGGGAGGAAGCCCCGCCGCGTCAGCGAGCAGACTGGCCGTTGCAATTCCGAGGAGAATCCGAACCGAGGTCATTTCCCGGCCGGTGAGAGATGAATCGCTACCAGTTTCCAACCCGGTTTTTGCCGAGAGAAAACGAATGTCGCATTTAAGGGTGGACCACCTGTTGTCTTCAGCTTTGAAACAACCACGCCGGTCTCCCCGACGACGCGTGTAAGCGGAGAATCCAATTCCAGAGGGGGAAGCCGCTGAACCGACTGGCTGGTGTCCACCGGGACTAACCGCTCCCTCGCCAGAACGTCCCCTGCCGGGGTTGTCGCGAGAAAACGTTCGTCAGTCGTCTCCAACAGCTCCGCCCGGGCGCCGGCACTGATATTCTTCAGCCACGCACTGGCCGCGGGCAAATGTTCCCATGTGGCTGCCAGTAGGAATAGCGTCAGTTTGAAGCAGATCAGATTCGAACGCCTGGGCCGGTGGATGATTGGTCAAACCCAAATCCCGGCTAAAGCGCGCCCGGCAGTTCCATGGCCGCCTCGGGAAGCTTGCCCAGCGGAACTCCGGCGAGTTCCGAGAGATTCTGGCGGATCGTGTCGCAGATCTGTTCGAGCGGCAGATCGTTGTCGTCGTAGCCGAAGGGACCTTCGATTTCGACGCCAATTTCCTCGATGCCAAAGAAGACGTACGCCACGAGAAAGACGTCGAGGAGCGTCGCCCAGCCGAAGGTCTCCACCAGCGCGAAGGGAAGAGTAAAGCAGTAGGCGACAAGCGCGCGGCGCAGGTGTACGACATACGCAAACGGCAGCGGCGTCTTGCGGATCCTCTCGCAGCCGCCGAGGTAATCGACCAGCAGTTGGACATTCTGATCGAGCGCGACGAGCAGGTGCGGCGTGATCATGCCGGCGCGGTGTGCACGGGCGAGGCATTCAGTCATTTGCTGCGTGATGGCAAGTGCGGGATGGCGGGCAGCGGTGGCGATGCGGGACTGTTCGAAATGCAGGAAGTCCGCGGCCTCGCCCAGTCCGGTGCTGCCGCGCAGGCCCTGCATGGCGGCGTAGGGGAAGGCTGCGGCCCAGCGCGTGAGTTGCGCGAGCAGGTCGGGATCCGCGGCGCCGATGTGGGTGCGCGCGAGACGGATCAAGTTGCGGGTCTCATTGACGATGCCGCCCCAGAGTTTGCGGCCTTCCCAGAAACGGTCGTAAGAGGCGTTGGTCCGAAAGACGAGCAACAGGCCGAGCGCGACACCGACGAGACTGTGGAGCGTCGATGGGATCGCGACCTTCCAGCCGTACTGGAATCCGCCGACGACGAGGGCCGATCAGATGACGCAGGCGGCGACACGGCCGAGGATCTCGCGAACCATGGATCCCCGAATGTCGAAGAAATGGTCCAGCCAGCGGTGCGGATCGTAGTTGACCATCGTTCCTTTATTGTCACGCAATGTTGACACGCGACCGTTACAATCGTGTTTTGACTGCCAGGATTTTCGTCAAACTCATTCTCGCCGTGCTGGGTGTGCTTGTCGTCGCGCTCACCGCGGTGGACTTTCTCGTCTCCCAAGTCACTGAGAAGACCTATCGCGAAGGGCTGCAACAGGAACTGATCGAGAAGGGCCGGATGCTCGCAAAGGGCGAGATCACACCGACACAGGAACGGGTTCGCGCCATTGCAGCGGCAGCGGGCGCGCGCGTAACCGTCATCGCGGCGGACGGACGAGTCATCGTCGATTCGGAAGCGGACGCCCATAAGATGGAGAATCACCAGGGCCGTCCGGAGATCGCGAAGGCTTTGCGCGGCGAGGTCGGATCCGCCATCCGGCACAGCCCGACCATTGGCGTGGATTTCCTGTATGTTGCCGTCCCGTTTGGCGATCAGGGCGCGGCGTTGCGGCTGGCCGTGCCGATGTCCAAGCTGGGCGAGCGGGTCGATATCGTCCGAAGCAAAGTGCTGTGGTCGACGCTGCTGGGATTCATCCCCTCGATCCTGTTGGCCGCGCTGTTTTCCCGGCATGTATCCAGCAGGCTGGCGAGAATCATCGAGTATGCGGGCAAACTCTCGCAGGGGGATTTCGCGGCTCGACTCGAACATTCGGGCCGGGACGAACTGGGGATCCTCAGCGCCAAGCTCAACGACACCGGCGCAAAGCTCGAGAACATGGTGCGGGAACTTGACCGCGAGCACGCCGAACTCGAGAAACTGGAGCGGATCCGCAAGGATTTCGTGATCAACGTATCGCACGAACTGCGGACCCCGCTGGCTTCGATCCAGGGGTACACGGAGACGCTGCTCGACGGCGCCATCGACGACCCGAATCACAATGTGAAGTTCCTGGGGATCATCCGGCAGAACGCCGAGCGTTTGGCGCGCCTGACGGCGGACCTGCTCACCCTGTCGCGGATCGAGTTGGGGCGGCAGAAGTTCCAGTTCGGGTCGTACTACGTGAACCGGCTGATCGAAGAGAATACGGACTCGATGCGGCCAATGGCGGAAAAGAAAAACGTCGAAATCCGAATCAAGGCGGCGGATCCGAAAGAAGAGGTTTTCTGCGATTCGGAAGCCGTGCACCAGATGCTTGGCAACCTGCTGGACAATGCCCTGAAGTACACACCGGAGGGCGGGCATATCACGGTGGGGGCGGAACCGGATGCAGGCGGGGACATGGTGCGATTCTTCGTCCGCGACACCGGTATCGGGATCCCCTCAGGCGAACTTCCGCGGCTGTTCGAACGCTTCTATCGTGTTGATAAGGCTCGATCAAGAGAGTTAGGCGGCACGGGGCTGGGACTGGCGATCGTAAAGCATCTGGCCAAGAGCCAGGGCGGCGAGGTGGGTGTCGTGAGCGAGGTCAACCAGGGGTCGATGTTCTGGTTCACGCTCCCGGTGCATCCGGTGGAAGGCGCCCCGGATGAAACCGCCCTTCCGTCACAAATGACAGCGCCGTAATCATGCTGTAACGGTCCACGAGTTACAGTGTTACAGGATGAAGAAGATTGTCCTGATCGAAGACGACGCGGACCTGTTTGCGCTGCTCAAGTACAACCTCGAAAAAGAGGGTTTTGCACTGGTTGGTTCGCAGACCGGCAAGGGTGCGCTGGACCTCTGCCGCCGGGAACGTCCGGACCTGATCCTGTTGGATATCATGCTGCCCGATTCGGACGGCCTGGATATCTGCAAAGGGATCCGCAATCATCCCGAACTGGCCCACGTGCCGGTGATCTTTCTGACGGCGCGCGCGTCGGAGACGGACCGGATCGTCGGCCTCGAACTGGGCGCCAACGACTACATCGTCAAGCCGTTCTTCATTCGCGAGTTGATTGCGCGTATCAAGATCCAGTTCCGCGGGCAGACGGGTCCGGCAAAGACCCTTCGTTTCGGCGGACTGGAACTCGACAAGTCGAGTTGCCGAGTGAAGCTCAACGGCGAGGAACTGTCGCTGACGGCGACCGAGTTCCGGCTGCTGGAGTTCCTGATGAGCCGCCCGGGTGTGGTGTTCAGCCGCGAGCAGTTGCTCGATGCGGTGTGGGGACACGACCGCGCGGTAACCGATCGGACGGTGGACGTGTACATCCTGCGCCTGCGGCAGAAGATCGAGACCGACGCGACGAATCCGAACTTCATCCGTTCGGTGCGGGGATTCGGGTACAGCTTCGACAAGTCGAAGTCCGAGGTCAGCGAACCTACCGCCGTATGATGAGTGCATGAGGCGTCTGCCGTATGCGCTTGCGTTCCTGATTCTGCTGCTGTTTCCCTACGGACCTCTGTTTCCGTGGTCGCCCGTAAAGCCGGGGTACACTCACGTTTCGCTCGAACGGGCGGACGTGTATTATCCGGCCGGGCGCGCATTGGATCCTGCATATTTGCGGGTTGATGAATACCTCCGGGGTGCGGAACAGTTTCACCAGCTGCCCGCGCCATTACGGATTCGCGTCGTGGAGTGCGAGGACTGGGCTGCGTTTCAGCGGTTCCTGCCACAGTATCGCTCGCACGGGATCGCGGCGGTGACGCTTGCCACGGGCACGGTGATTTACGTGACGCCGCGGTTGAAAGAACGCAGCCTCGACGTTGGCGAATTCCTGCGGCACGAGATTTCGCACGCCACGCTGCATCAGAACCAGAGTCTGTACAACGCGTTTCGCATCGGCGGGGTCGAATGGCTGAGCGAGGGTTTGGCCGTTGCGTACGGCAACCAGAAGTCCTACTACAGCGACGCGGAGTTCACAGCGCGGATCCGCCGCGAGGAGGTCGCACCCTTCCTCGATCCGGCGCGCCGGGGCGAGGTGACCGGGATCTTCGACATGCGATACGCCTACGTGGTGTGGCGGAAGTTCAACGAGTATTTGATGGCTGCGAAGGGACGCACGGCGTACCAGGGATATCTGGAAGCGGTGATGCAGGATCCACGCGGATGGCGCGATTTGTTTCCGAAACATTTCGGCGGCTTGACGTTTGAAGAAGCGATTCGCGCGTTTCAGTCGGCAGCCCGTTGATTTCCGTCCAGCGGAGTCCGGATGCGCAGCATACGCATCGCCTCTTCGAGTGCGATCGCTGAGAGGAAGTGCTTGATGGTGTGTCCGGAGAGAACGTACGAAGTGAGTTCGAAGAGCTGGCGGTCGAAGCCTTCGGCGAACTTGGCTGCAACGTAGAGCAACGCAAGACGCCACAACATCGCGCCGTGCGTATAGCGCGACGGAAAGAGCCACAGAATGAGCGGAAACGCGATCGCGGGGTAAAACTGGACGATGGCGTAGAAGCGGAGGTCCCCGACTCCGGCGAGTTCGCCGCGGCGCCAGACTTCCACGCTGAGAAGGCCCAGGAGTAAGA
>CAZVKC010000003.1:91999-97718 GCA_964627455.1 uncultured Solibacteraceae bacterium
CCGGCGAGTTCGCCGCGGCGCCAGACTTCCACGCTGAGAAGGCCCAGGAGTAAGAAGGGACCAAGCAGCAGGATCCCCCAGCGGGCGTGGATCCGCTCGGTGATGGCGGCGGCGAAAAGCCCCATGAAGACGAGCGTCATCGGCAGGCGATCCCAGAACAGAGTCGCGTTGTTGGGACGCCAGTGGTAATAGCCGCTGCCGAGTCCGATGAGGATCGCGCCGAGTGCGATGACGAGCCAGGGCCAGCGATCGTGCGGTTCGCGCCACCGCGATTTCGACCAGGCGTACAGGCCGTACAGTCCGGCGAGGATGTACGGGCCGTTCGAGATGACGTTCCAGAAGTTCGGAATGCGCCACCATTCGCGCTGATCCGAGAAGTCGTGATAGCGGGGGTCCTGCGGGATCGGTGGGGAGAGTAGTGCGAAGACGATTGCCGCGAGGGCAACGGCAAGAACGGGGATGAGGCGTCGCGGAAACATGGTAGGGACGGGCAGAGTCGAACTGCCGACCTGCCGCTTAGGAGGCGGCTGCTCTATCCATCTGAGCTACGTCCCCCCACCGGACTCCTTCAGTGTAGCTTCCCGTTGTTCCGCACGCCACTTACGAATCTCTTCCAGACGCTCGGCGATTCGCTTTTCGACACCCGCGTCCTTGGGCTGATAGAACCGCGTTCCGGCGAGGGCTTCGGGGAGGCAATCCATCGTGTTCAGCGCGCCGGCGTACTGATGCGCGTGCTGGTAGCCTTTACCGTATCCCCATGCCTTCATCGCCTTGGTGGGAGCGTTGCGCAACTGCATCGGCACCGGATCCGCGGGGCGGCTCTGTACGGTCTGGCGCGCCAGGTTCAACGCCGCGTATCCGGCGTCAGACTTGGGCGCCAGCGCGAGGTAGATCGTGACTTGCGCCAGAGCCTGATCACCCTCGGGCACCCCGAGGAAGTGCGCGGCCTGTTGCGCGGCGATTGCCTGTTCCAGCGCTTTGGGATCCGCCATGCCGATGTCCTCGACGGCCATGCGCACAAGACGGCGCGCAAGATACATGCGGTCCTCGCCGCTTTCGAGCATCCTCGCAAGCCAGTAAAGCGCGGCGTCGACATCGCTCGATCGCACGGATTTGTGCAGCGCTGAAATCAGGTTGTAGTGCTCTTCCCCGCCCTTGTCGTAGACGAGCATCTTGCGCTGCGTCGAATCCTCGAGCGCCTGCTGCGTGATGACGCCTTCCTGCGCGGCGGCGGAGGCGAGTTCGAGCAGGTTGTACGCGGATCGCGCGTCGCCGTTCGAGAAGAGCGCGATCTGTTCGAGCACATCATCCGGTGCGGTGACCTGCAGGATCTCGCAACCTCGCTTCAAGAGCTGAATCAGTTCCGGCACCGTCAGCGCCCGGAGGATGTACGTGCGCGAGCGACTGAGCAACGCCGAAACGACTTCGAACGACGGGTTCTCGGTCGTGGCGCCGATCAACACAACATCACCGCGTTCGACATACGGTAGAAACGCGTCCTGCTGCGCTTTGTTGAAGCGATGGATTTCGTCTACGAAGATGACGGTGCGGCGGCCGAGAGCGCGGTTGCGTTCGGCGTCCGCCATCACGGCTTTGATTTCCTTGATGCCGCTCATCACCGCGCTGAAGGGAACGAAGTCCGCTTTAGTGGCGTTGGCGATGAGGTTGGCGAGTGTGGTCTTGCCGGCTCCGGGAGGTCCCCAGAGGATCATCGAGCTGAGCTGGTCGCGTTCGATCTGCAGACGGAGAGGCTTGCCGGGTCCCAGGATGTGTTCCTGGCCCACGTACTCGTCAAGCGTACGCGGACGGAGCCGTTCGGCCAGCGGGCGTCCGGCCAGTGGTTCGGAATCGAAGAGAGAAGCGTGCAAGGCCTTTCCTTCATTATCGCGGACGCCTCCGCGCGCCCGCGATACAGGTCCTGCTGCGCGATCGATTACTGCTGTTGTTGGATGGAAGGAACCGCCTGCGTTTGGGACGCGCCTTTGGTGTGGTGAGTGGGACTGGTTCCTTCCATAACCGCTGCGACTTTATGAACAGCCGCCTGCGCGCGGCCGTTCTGCTGCTGCGGGTCCTGAACCGGCCAGACTTGATAGCCCAGTGCAATTCCGATCAGTGCGAGGGTCGCGACGGGGGTTCGTTTTGCCGGTTGATTCTGCATGTGTCTCACCTGATCTGAGAGTACCGGCGGCAGCGTGTTTTGTCAGTGGTACAAGGGTCCAAAAATTTCTAAGGTCGAGGCGTCCTAACATTAGAGTGAAGTCCTTAAATCGACTGGTACTGATTTCCTGTTCATGCACCGAATCCTACTCTTTTCCGACTTGCACGGAGACACCAAAGCCGCCGAGCGCCTGATGGCGACAGACGCGGACCTCTATATCGCGGCAGGCGATTTATCGACGTTTGCGCGCAATCTGGACAAGATGGGTCCGATCCTGCAGACGAAGGCGGAACGCGTATACGTGATGCCGGGCAATCATGAGTCCGCGGCGGATATCGAGAGGTTCACGGCGCAATGGGGCTTGCAGTACTTTCATCACCGCAGTATCAGCGTGGGCCGTTACACCGTCGCCGGACTCGGCTATTCGAACATCACGCCCTTCCGCACGCCGGGCGAGTATACGGAAGAGGCGCTGGAGCAGGCCCTTTCGCCATGGGCTGATTTGAAACCTCTGGTTCTGGTTTGCCATTGCCCGCCGAAAGACACGCCGCTCGATCAGGCGGGCGTGGGGAAGCATTTCGGGAGTCCTGCGATTCGCAGGTTTGTGGATGCGCATCAGCCCGAGTGGTTCTTCTGCGGACACATCCACGAGGCCGAGGGCGTGGACGCGTTGCTCGGCGTTACCCGCGGGCGCAATGTCGGCAAGCGCGGCTACCTGCTCGAACTCGCTGATTAGGCTTTCTTCGGATAGTTCGGCGAGTACGTAAGGCTGTTCGGGCGGAGCGCCAGTTTACCGTTCGAAACAAAATGTTCGCCCCGGACGGCCAGGTGATCGATCAGGCGGCTGCGCCATTGCGCGACCTCGCGTTGCTGCGACGTATCGCCGGCGAGGTCGGTCAATTCGTGCGGATCCGACTCGAGGTTGAAGAACTGCTCTTCGCCGTCACGCGCATGGAAGATGTACTTGCGGCGGCCGTCCGTGAGGGCGTTCCAGTGATTCGCCGGCGAGTAGCAGACGTCGTGTTCGAGGTCGATCCATTCGCGCCAGCCTTCACCATTGCGTCGGACGAGGTCGAGCATGCTGCGTCCATCGAGCTGTCCCGGGATCGTGGCGCCGGCGGCATCGGCGAGCGTCGCCAGGATGTCGCGAAGTTCGACGGGTTGCGGCATCGTCCTGCCTCTTGCTTCGCGCGGCAGCATCCCGCCGGGCCACCGCATCAACATTGGAATGTGCGCCGACGCTTCGTACGCGTAGGACTTGCGCCAGAGATGATGGTCGCCCGTCATGTCGCCGTGATCCGATGTGTAGATGATGAGCGTATTGTCGAGCATCCCGCGTTTTTCCAACGCCTCGAGGATGCGGCCGATTTGTTCATCGACGAATGAAACCGCACCCCAGTAGCCGGCTCGCGAACGATGCACCTGCGTCTCGCCGAAGTTCCCGTGCCAGGCGTCTGACGCCGCGGAACTGGGCTTGCTGTACCGGTCCGCAGCCCATTTGCCGACGTGCGCTTTGGGGAGGTCCGATTCGAAATACTTCTGGAACAACCGCTGTGGTGGATCGTAGGGACTGTGGGGCCTGGCGAATGAAACTTTGAGGAAGAATGGTTCCGGACGCTGGTATTGCTCGAGGAAGTGCACGGCGACGTCGCCGGTCCACTTGGTGGGATGGAGGCGTTCCGGCAACACATAGGGTTTGCCATCGTAGTCGTTGAAGCCGAGTCCGGTGGCGTCGGCGTTGAAGCCGGGCGCTTCGGAGGCGAACCATGCGCGATAGTCGGAGCGGAAGTCCACGGATTCGACTCGTCCGGATTCGTCGAGTGCAGCCCAGTCGTAGCCGTGATAGTTGCGCTGCGGCGAGTAATGCAGTTTGCCGATGACGGCCGTATAGTATCCCGCCTGTTTGAGGATCCGCGGCTTTTCAATCGGATACTTGTCTGCGACGCGGCCGTAGCCGAGCATGCCGTTGTTCCATGGCGCCATGCCGGTAAGCAGGCAGGCGCGCGCGGGCGTGCAGGTCGGGGTGCAGGAATACGCGGAGGAAAAGCGGACGCCTTCGCGGGCGATGCGGTCGAGGTTGGGAGTCGAGATGGTCAGGTTGCCGGCGGCGCCGAGGCAGTCGCCGCGATGCTGGTCCGACATGAGGAACAACAGGTTGGGCTTGCTCGGGCGCTGTGCCTGCAAAGAGGATCCGGCCGTGGCTGCAGCCAGTTGCAGCATGTGCCTCCGGGTCACAAACATGGGCACTATTTTACAGTCTTTACATCGGCGTTGCGGTTGTTACGATGAGTCCATGTCTGCTTTCAGAGTCCTGCTGCCGCTGTTTGCGGCCTGTCTGGTTGCGTTCGCACAAGGAACGACGTCGCGCATTACGGGAGTTGTTTTGGATCCCAGCGGCGCGCCGGTTCCAGGCGTCACGGTCAAACTGACCAGCGAAGAAACGAATCTCTCTTTCGAAACCAAAGCCGCAGACAATGGCGCTTACTTCTTTGAGAGCGTCAAGCCTGGCGCGTTCACCATCACCGTTGAAGCGCAGGGATTCAAGAAATTTGTTTCGCGCGGTAACCGCTTGCAGATCGGTCAACCGGCGACGGTCGATGTGCGGCTCGAGATCGGCAACCTGGTGGATGTCGTGGATGTGGTGGAAACCGCACAGCAGGTGCAGACGAGTTCGTCGGCGAACCTCGGCAATACGCTGACCGAACGCACCATCCGCGATATCCCGATTGTCGGCGCACGCGGACGCAATATCCTGGCGGCGTTGACGTATCAGCCCGGCGTTGTGAACGGCGGCAACACGGGCGGCGGCGTGCACGTCAACGGTGCGCGCGACCGGTCCTGGAACTACACGCTCGACGGTATCGACATCAATGAGACTTCGGCAGGCGGCAGCAACTCGTCGCCCGTGCGCACCAATCCCGACATGCTGCAGGAGTTCCGCGTGATTACGGCGAATCCGAGCGCGGAATACGGGCGCAATTCCGGCGGACAAGTGGCGATGGTGAGCAATTCGGGATCAAACCAGATCAAGGGCACATTGTTTTGGTTCTACCGGACGCCGCGACTCAACGCCAACGAGTGGGAGAACAACTTCAACCGCGTCGGCAAGCGCAATTTCGTGCAGAACATCGGCGGCGGCAGCATTGGTGGGCCGATCATCAAGAACAAGACGTTCTTCTTTTACAACATCCAGGGACTGGCGGCCAACCAGACGCAGGTGACGACGTCAACTGTCTATACCGCGACCGCTCGCCAGGGGTTGCTGCGGTATGTCGCAGGCGGCCAGAACGGCGCGGCAGGCGCGCCGAATGCGGCCGTGGACCTGAGTGGTAACGTCCTGCCTGGTAAGAACATCGCGACCTACAACGTCATCACGTCCGACCCGGCGCGCCGCGGCTTGAATCCCACGATTCAAGACCTGATCAAGAAGACGCCGCTCCCCAATCGTTTTGACGTCGGCGATGGCCTCAACACCGCGGGCTATGTGTTCGCGGCCGACGAACAGGAACGCCAGCGCGATCACACGCTACGCATCGATCACATCATCAACCCGAAGAACAC